>NZ_JBWKJU010000046.1:0-1144 GCF_056432025.1 Streptomyces sp. NPDC045695 | reverse complement strand
GATCACGAGCGTTGTTGACACTCGGCAGGTCTTGAACATGGCGAAGACCTCCGGTGTGGTGGGAGCTGTCTAGGAACTCACCGCACGGAGGCCTTCGTGTCCCACCGTAATGCCCGGCTGACCGTCTTCGGTAGGCGACTGCTGGTTGAACGTGTCGCATCGGGCCGTCCGATCGCCCATGTCGCCGCCGAGATGGGTATATCGCGGGCCACCGCCCACAAATGGGTCCGGCGGTGGCGGACCGAGGGCGAAGCCGGCCTGGCCGATCGGTCCTCCCGGCCGCGGACAACCCCGCACCGAACTGCCGCCGCGATCGAGGCCCGAGTGTGTGACCTGCGGCGGGACCGCAAGCTCGGCCCCGCCCGGATCGGCCCCATCGTGGGCCTGCCCGCCTCGACCGTCCACCGCATCCTGACCCGGCACCGCCTGCGCCGTCTCGCCTGGATGGACCGCCCGACCGGCACCGTGATCCGCCGCTACGAACGCGACCGGCCAGGCGAGCTCATCCACGTGGACGTGAAGAAACTCGGCCGGATACCCACCGGCGGCGGCCACAAGGCCCTGGGCCGCGAAGCCGGCCGCAGCACGAAGTCCGGCGGGGGATTCGACTACGTCCACTCCGCAGTTGACGACCACAGCCGCCTGGCCTACAGCGAGATCCACCCCGACGAGAAGGTCGCCACCTGCGCAGACTTCCTCGCCCGCGCCGCCGCGTTCTTTCACACTCAGGGCATCACCCGCATCGAACGCGTCCTCACCGACAACGCGTGGGCCTACCGCAAGGGCCTGGCCTGGAAGGCCGTCCTGAGCGACATCGGCGCCGCCGGCAAGCTCACCCGGCCCTACCGGCCCCAGACCAATGGCAAGGTCGAACGCTTCAACCGCACCCTGCTCGAGGAATGGGCCTACCTACGGCCCTACACCTCGAACGACGAACGGACAGCGGCCCTGGCAGACTTCCTCCACACCTACAACCACCACCGCTGCCACACCGCACTGGGCGGACACCCGCCCATCAGCCGCGTAAACAACCCTGCGGGTCAATACACCTAGTGACCTGGTCTTGAGTTCCCGGCTCGCCTCATGAGTCGTGTTCTGTTTCAGATTTTGGGCTTTGCCTGACGGGTCTGGTGTCGGTGCGCTG
>NZ_JBWKJU010000045.1:0-1177 GCF_056432025.1 Streptomyces sp. NPDC045695 | reverse complement strand
CTAGTGACCTGGTCTTGAGTTCCCGGCTCGCCTCATGAGTCGTGTTCTGTTTCAGATTTTGGGCTTTGCCTGACGGGTCTGGTGTCGGTGCGCTGTGCTGCTGGCATGGGCGACAACAGGCTGCCACCGATCGTGCTGTCGGACGCTGAACGGCTGACGTTGCAGAACTGGGCCGCTCGGCGTTCGACCGCGCAGGGCTTGGCCAAGCGGGCACAGATCGTGCTGGCATGCGCGCGAGGGTGGAACAACACAGTGGTGGCCGCTCGGCTGAGCACCGAACGCAAGACGGTGGCGAGATGGCGGACCCGGTTTCTGCGTGAACGGCTGGACGGCCTGGCGGACGAGCCGCGACCCGGAGTTCCGCGGACCATCACCGATGCCCAGGTGGAAGCGGTGGTGGTCCGCACCCTCGAGGAGACACCGCAAGGGGCCACGCACTGGTCGAAGCGGGAACTGGCCAGGCAGACAGGTATCTCGCCGTCCAGCGTGCTGCGGATCTGGCGGGCCTTCGGGCTGCAGCCCTGGCGGACCGAGACGTTCAAGATCTCCCCGGACCCGATGCTGATCGACAAGATCCGCGACGTGGTCGGTCTCTATCTCGCGCCGCCGGCGAACGCGGTGGTGTTCGCGGTGGATGAGAAACCGCAGATCCAGGCCCTGGAGCGGACCGCGCCGGTGCTGCCGATGCTGCCCGGCACCCCAGAGCGGCGGAGTTTCGACTACGTCCGGCACGGCACTGTCGACCTGTTCGCGGCGCTGGACACCGCCACGGGAAAGGTGATCAGCAAGCTGTCCGCCCAGCACCGGGCCGTCGATTTCCGGGACTTCCTTGACGAGATCGACCGCCAGACCGATCCCGGCCTGGCGGTCCACGTGATCTGCGACAACCTCTCCGCCCACAAAGCGCCTGTGGTGCACAAGTGGCTGCTGGCCCACCCTCGCTTCCGGCTGCACTTCACACCCACGTACTCGTCGTGGATCAACCAGGTCGAGCGGTGGTTCGGCGAGCTGGAACGCCGCTGCCTCGAGCGTGGCGTGTTCTGCTCACTCGATGACCTCAAGGCCGCGCTCGAGAATTGGGTCAAGGTCTGGAACAACGAAGCCCGGCCGTTCAAGTGGACCAAGACCGCCGACCAGATCATCGACCGGATCTGCCGCTACTGCGACAGGATCTCCG
>NZ_JBWKJU010000044.1:0-1615 GCF_056432025.1 Streptomyces sp. NPDC045695 | reverse complement strand
CCTAGCTTGATCTTTAACCTTCGGCGTCGAACGGTGCATCGAACTTGATCGCTCGGTTCGGTAACCGCAGTACGCGGAAGCGGCCTTCGTCTGGATCATGTGCTCCGACCAAGGAAACACTCACATCCAGCACGAAGGCCGTGGGATGAGTCTGCTGCATCACGGTGCCCGGCAAGAGGCATTGGCTGAACTGTCACGCTTCCGTGGCGAGTTCTACGAGTGTCTGACCGCCCGTTCGGATGCCCTGTTCGAGCTGGCCGACGCGGTCCTGTGCGGCGACGGGCCGGTGAGGTCGCTGCCGGAGCTGTCGCTGGTGGGCGAACACCGTCGTGGGCATGGCGGACTTTATGCCGCTGTGGCCCGGGGCGGTTTGGATGTTGTCCGGCTGAGGCGTGCGCTGGTGGCGGTGCCGCTACCGAAAGCCGCGGACGGCCGTCTGGTCCTGGCTGTGGATGTCACCTGCTGGCTGCGGCCCGACGCCCACACATCGCCGCAGCGGATCCTGTGCCACACCTATGGACGGGGCAAGGACCAGCACATCCCCGTCCCGGGCTGGCCGTATTCCATCGTCTGCGCTCTGGAGAGCGGTCGCAGTTCGTGGACCGCACCCTTGGACGCCCTCCGTCTCGGGCCGGGTGACGACACCGCCACCGTCACCGCCTGCCAGCTACGTGAGCTGGTCGAACGGCTGATCGCGGCGGGCCAGTGGACCGGTGGCGACCCGGACATCCTCGTCATCGCGGACGCCGGATACGACGCACCCCGCCTGGCCCACCTCCTGCGGGATCTGCCGGTTCAGGTCCTGGCCCGGATGCGCTCGGACCGCGTCCTGCGCAGGCCCGCCCCGCCCCGGCAGCCTCACACGATGGGCCGCCCGCCCCGGCACGGCGGCGAGTTCGTCTTCGGCCAGGAAGAGACCTGGGGCACTCCGGACGCCGAGACCGTCACCGAAACCCGCCTCTACGGCACCGCCCGAGCACGCTCCTGGGACCGGCTCCACCCCAAACTCACCCACCGCTCCTCCTGGGCTGCGGCCGAAGGCATCCTTCCGGTCATCGAGGGGACCGTCATCCGCCTGGACATCGACCGCCTGCCCAGCGGAGCAACCCCCAAGCCGGTCTGGCTGTGGTGGTCGGGCACCGACGCCACTCCGGCAAATGTCGACCGACTCTGGCAGGCATACCTGCGGCGCTTCGACATCGAGCACACTTTTCGCCTGTTCAAGCAGACGCTCGGCTGGACCTGCCCGAAGATCCGCACACCCGAGGCGGCAGACCGGTGGACCTGGCTGATCCTGGCCGCCTACACCCAGCTCCGTCTCGCCCGGCCGCTGGCGGCCGACCTGCGCCGGCCCTGGGAGAAACCCGCACCGGCCGACCGCCTCACGCCCGCCCGCGTCCGCCGCGACTTCCGGCACATCCGCCCGAGCGCCGCCTGCCCGGCCGGTGCACCAAAACCCTCCCGCCCCGGTCCCGGACGACCACCCGGCCGGAAGAACACCCGGCCCGCACCCCACCACGACGTGCACACAGTCCGCAAACAAGACACCGCGAAACCGAAAGCGAAGAAGTCCACGACTCCTCGCCCACGCCGCAAGGGTTAAAGATCAAGCTAG
>NZ_JBWKJU010000043.1:0-2798 GCF_056432025.1 Streptomyces sp. NPDC045695 | reverse complement strand
GGCCCTGCGGTGACGGTGCCCGGTTCGGTGACCTCGAACGTCCACGCACGGTCCTCGCCCGCCATCCGCAGACGCAGCGCGCCATGGTGGTCCAGCAGAGTCCGGACGGCACGGACGAGCGCCGGTTCGTCCAGACCGGCCGGGACCCTGACCACCATCGACTGGTGGAACCGCCGCACCGGACCGCCCAGCTCGCGCAGGTGGTGCACGATCGGCGTGAGGACCACCTCGCCCACGCCGTCCTCCGGGCGTTCGACGACCGCCGCACCCGTGGTCCGGGCGGCTTCGGCGAGCCCGGCCACCGTCTTGAAGTGGAAGACGTCCTTCGGCGTGATCACCAGACCCGCCTTGCGGGCCCGGCTCACCAGCTGGATGGAGCTGATGCTGTCACCGCCGAGGTCGAAGAAGCTGTCGTCGGCACCGACCGCGTCCAGGTTCAGGACCTCCCCGAACAGTGCGCACAGCACCTCCTCGCGCGTGTTGCGCGCCGCCCGGCCGGACACCTCGGCCCGGAAATCGGGTGCGGGCAGGGCGCTCCGGTCGAGCTTGCCATTGGCGTTCACCGGCAGCGAGTCGAGGTGGACGAAGGCCGACGGCACCATGTGGGCCGGCAGTGCGGCGGCGAGGTGCCGGGCCAGCTCCTCCTGGGAGGGACGGGTGCCCGGAGCCGTCAGGACGTGGGCGACGAGCCGGTGCTCGCCCGTCCCGGCGGCGTGGGTGGTGACGGCCGCCCGGGTGACCTCCGGATGGCGTGCCAGCACCGACTCGATCTCGCCCAGCTCGATGCGGAACCCGCGGACCTTGACCTGGTGGTCGGCGCGCCCGAGGTAGTGCAGCATCCCGTGCTCGTCCCACCGCGCCAGGTCACCGGTGCGGTACATCCGCGCACCGGCCGGGCCGTACGGGTCGGGAAGGAAGTGGCACGCCGTCAGGCCCGGGCGGCCCAGATAGCCGTCGGCCACCTTCGGCCCCGCCAGGTACAGGTCACCGGTCACCCCCGCCGGCACCGGACGCAGCCGCCCGTCGAGCAGGTACGTCCGCGTGCCGGACAGCGGCCGCCCGATCGGCGGCGCCAGCACCTCGTCCGGGTCGCTCTCGTGCCAGCCGGTGGCGTACACGGTGGACTCGGTCGGGCCGTACAGGTTCGCCACCCGCACGTGCGGTGCGTCGGTCCGCAGCCGGCGCACCACATGCTCCGGCAGGGCTTCCCCGGCCAGCACCAGCCGGTCGCAGCCCAGCTGCGCCCCGGCCTCCAGCAGCGCCGCCACCACCGACGGTACGCCACTGATCAGCGAGCCCGACCACGGGCGCTCGGCCAGCGCCAGCAGGTCCGGTACGACCTCGATCCGGCCCCCCGCCAGCAGCGGCGCGAAGATCTCGAAGACCGACACGTCGAACGACAACGACGTCGACGCCAGGACCGATTCCAGCCCCTCGGGCCCGAACTCCTCCACCGCCCACGACAGGAACACCGCCATCGCCCGGCGCGGGACGATCACGCCCTTGGGCCGGCCTGTCGATCCCGAGGTGTAGATGACGTACGCCGTGGCCCCCTCCGGGACCGCGCCGCCCAGCTCCTCGTCCGGCAGCGGTCCGTCGGGCACCGCCGCCAGCTCACGCAGGCACGACGGGTCGTCCAGTACCAGCGCCTCGACCCGGGTGTCCGGCAGCGCGCCGGACACCGACCGGTCGGTGATCACCAGCCGCGGAGCGGCGTCGTCCAGCATGAACGCGATCCGGTCCGCCGGGTAGGCCACGTCCAGCGGAACGTACCCCGCACCCGCCTTGAGCACGGCGAACACCGCCACGACCATGTCGGCCGAGCGCGGCAGGGCCACCGCCACCAGATCGCCCCGGCCGGCGCCCCGCGCCCGCAGGACGCGCGCCAGCCGGTTCGCCCGCGCGTCCAGTTCCGCGAACGTCAGCCGCACCGGCCCGCACACCACCGCCACCGCGTCCGGGGTGGCCGCGACCGCGGCTTCGAATCGCTCGACCACACCGCGCACGGGCCCGGTGTGGGCAGCGCCGTTCCAACCCTCGAGCACCTGGTGCCGCTCACCTTCGGTGAAGACGTCCACGTCGTCGGCGAGGAGGTCGGGGTCGGCATGGGCGAAGGTCCGCAGCAGCCGTGTGCAGCGCTCGGCGAGGAGCGCGACCTCGGCCTCGGTGAACAGGTCCGGGCGGTAGCCGAAGTCCAGCGTCAGCTCGTCACCGGGCAGCGCGAGCAGGGCCAGCGGGTAGTGGACGTCGTTGTGGGTGCGCAGGCCGGCCACGCGCAGTCCGTGTGCTCCGGACAGGGTGTCCGGATCCAGCGGGTAGTTCTCGAACACGGTCAGGGTGTCGAAGAGTTCGCCGCTGATGTCCGTCAGGCGCTGGATGTCGGCCATGCCCAGGTGCTGGTGCGCGGACAGTTCGGCCTGTTCCTGCTGGAGGCGTGCCGCTAGGTCCAGCAGCGTCTCGGCCGGCTGGAGCCTCACGCGTACCGGCAGGGTGTTGATGAACAGCCCGACCATGGTCTCGATGCCGGGCACCTCCGGCGAACGCCCCGACACGGTGGTCCCGAAGACCACGTCCTCACGGCCCGTCAGGCGCGCCAGCAGGAGGCCCCAGGTCGCCTGCACGACGGTGTTGAGCGTGATGCCGTGTCGGCGAGCCTGACGGGTGACGGCTTCGGTCAGCTCACGCGGCACCCGAACGGAGTGGTGGTGCGGCGTGACGGACGCGTGGCTGTCGGCGTGGGGGGTGAGGCGGGTGGGTTCGTCGAGGCCGGTGAGTGCTGTGCGCCAGGCGTTTTCGGC
>NZ_JBWKJU010000042.1:0-4645 GCF_056432025.1 Streptomyces sp. NPDC045695 | reverse complement strand
GGGGGACCCTGTGGGAGAGTAGGACGCCGCCGAACAATCATTGCGGAAGCCCCGCACCAGCCCTTACGGGTTCGGTGCGGGGCTTTTCTGCGTTTCCGGGCCGGTCATCGGGAAGGGGGGAGGGACTGGGCCGGCAAAGGCTCAGGCCGGCGGACGACCACCCGGCTTCGACGAGGACCGGTACACGAACGCAACACCATCGAACGGGCCATCAACCGGCTCAAACAGCACCGAGCCGTCGCCACCCGCTACGACGAACGCCGGTGTCTACCTGGGCACCGCGACCGCCGCAGCCCATCGATTGCCCTCGGTACCCGGCGCGGTGTGACATGTGGGCATGAGCAGAATGGCGCAGGTCATCGTGTTGGCGCGGTACGAGGACGAGGTGATGGAGCCGCTGACGCGGCCGGACGAGGCCCGCACCTGGCACGGCTGCTTCGTGCAGATCCCCTGGTTCGTAGGGGGCTGGCACATCGAGTTCGAGCGGTGGAACCGGCGTCGCGGCGTGCTCAAGGACCTAGAGTCCCTGCCGTGGAACGAGCCCGCCTGCGTGCAGGTCATGCTGCACGACGAGGACGACGACCTGTTCGGTCTGTGGATGTTCCGCGGCGGGATCCTCGTCGAGGTGGGCATCCCAGGTACCCAGCGGGTGCATGTCGCTGCCCCGCCGTGGGACGCGGACCCCGGCTTTCTGGTCCCGACCGGCCTGGGTAGGGGAGAGGACCGGCACTCACCAGAGCACGTACAAGACCCGCGGTCGTGCTGGTGACCCGGTCCTGACCGGGGCCGGACAAATACTGAAGTCGTCGTTGCCGGCCCTGCCGTTGGACTTGTTGTGTGCCTCTTTCCAGGTCGGCAGTTCGATCTGGCGCGCTTGCGAGCGGTGTGGGATGAGGAGCCCGGTGCCGGGGTAGCCGCCGTCGGCGATCGTGGTGGTCTTGAGGGGCGAGCTGCCGCATCGTGAGTTTCGTGCGTCAATACGGGGCCGCCAGCAGGACCCGGTCCTCCAGCGGAAGGCTCCACGGCCGGCCCTTGCGGACCGGATCCGCACCCTCACGTCAGCAGGGTCACCAGCTTGCCGAACTGCTACGGGCTCAGCCCAGTGAACGGGGCTATCCAAGGCGGTTCCGACGCCGTGATCACGCCAGCCACGGCAAGATCCGCTCGGCTCGAAGAACTAGCGGCCCGCCACCCGCTACGACGTGGGCAAAGCCGTCCGACGCCCCGAAGGCCATCATCGAACGTGACCAGGCCAGACCATAAAGAGCGAGCTCAGACGTCGTTTCTCATGGCTGTCTCGCGCGCTGTTGACCGGCTCAGATGTGTGTCAGTGCCGTGTGAGACCCTCCGGGCATGAGCTACGACCTGGCTGTGTGGGAAGGTGACCGGCCGGTGGATGACAAGACCGCCGGCCGGGTCTTCAGTGACCTGTACGACCGCTATATCGACAGCGATGTCGAGGAGCCTGCGACCGACCGTATCGCGGCCTACGTCGCCGCTCTTCTTGAGCGGTGGTGCGATCTCCCTGAGGACGAGGAGGACACCTCGCCCTGGTCCACCGGGCCGCTGCTCCGCGACGCAAGCGGGCCGCTCATCTACTTCGGAATGCGGTGGAGCATGGCCGGGGAGGCCTCGGCGTACGCGGTATCCGTGGCGGACTCGATGGGCCTGGTCTGCTTCGACGTTCAGGAGGACCGGCTCAGACCGTGATCAGGGGGGCTAATCGGCGGCAGACGATGAGGGATGACGCTCTGCCGACGAGGGCGAGGAAGTGCTCGGCCTTGCGTTCGTAGCGACGGTGAAGACGACGGCACCGTGCCAGCCAGGAGAAGATCGCGAAGCCGACGATCCCGCCCCCTCGGGTGCGGCTGCAGGGCGGCGGGACGCAGGACACGCCTGATGAGACGCTGTTCGCCGCGATCATCTACCTGCTGGTCTCCGACTGCGCCTGGCGGGCTCTTCCGCCCTGCTTCGGGATATCGAAGTCGACGACCCACCGCCGGTACGACGCCGGCCTGCTCGACCTGTCTCGAGCGGTCCTCGACTCCGCCCACCTGAGGGCAAAAAAGGGGGCGGCCTCACCGGCCCGAGCCCCGTGGACCGGGGCGAGGCGGGTTCCAAGATGCACGTCCTGTCGGACGCGAACGGCCTGCCCCTCGTCGTCGGCGTCTCGGCCGCCAACACCCATGACAGCCATGCTCTGAAGTGGATGGTGCTCGGTCACCAAACGAGACACGGCCCCCATCGCGGCCGCGGCTTCTCCGCCTCACCACATATGACACGGTCTAAGCCCTGCCGGCCGCGTAGGCGCTCAGGCCCACGCGTGGGAATGTCCCTGGTCAGCCCGGGACACGTACGGCCGGGCCTGTCGGCGGTCTGCTACTTCCAGCCACCGCCGGCGAAGTCATGCATCTCCCACGTCGAGTGATCGCCGGCATCCTCCACGCAGGTGACTTGGGTCCCAGTGCGCCTTCAAGAAGAGAGCCGGCCGACAGGCAACAGGAACTCCTGGCCGTTCGTTGAACGCCAATTCTGCAGTGCTGTCAGTCGGTGGGTCGATCCGTCCGCGGAGTGTGTCCACACGTATTCGCCGGGCTCGGAGGTGTAGGAGAGGTCCCGCACGGGGGAGTCCTGAGGGACGAGTCCACTCTCGGTGAAGATCCGCCCGTGCGGGCTCAGGTAGCGTCCGGTCACATCTCCGCTCGCCGCCCTCAGTGAAAAGGTCGGCACTTCCAGGGCGAGGGGTGAAAGTCGCCGCACTTCGATGTTTCTGGCTTCGAATTTGATCGGTGTGCCGACTGCCTTGAAGTACGGGGGCTGCACTTCGTCCACGGTCTCGCTCCTGTTCGTCGCCTGCACGCGGGGGACGGAGAGGAATACCGGCTCTTGCCCCGAACCCACCGTGTCGGCCCGGTCCGGGCACAGCCGCCCCAAACACAAGCAACCGCGCTGATCGCACACGAATCGAGGAGCGCGCGCCGGTGTGCACGGGGGCGCGCCTACCGTTGCACCACAGGACACGGTCTTAGCGATCGGCGTCCCAGCGGTTGTGACGACTCGAAGCCCTTGCGAGACGCGATGGCGGATTCCACGCCCTCGGAGCCATCGGCGCAGGTAGTTGGGGGCGTATCCCTTGTATACGTGCATTTCGCCGGCCGTCCGCGTCGTGGCCCGCGGCGTGATCGGATGGGCGGGATACCGCGCACGAGCGGCTCCAGCCCCTGACCGTCGTGCAGCTTGGCGCCGGAGATACCCAGGGAGAGGGGCAGTCCGTTCCGGTCGGTGATCAGGCGAATCTTCCACCTCAACGTGCCGCGGTCGGTCGGATTCGGTCCGGTCAATGGCCCCTTTTGCCGCCCGCCGGGCGCCGAGTTCGTCAAGGGCGACGCGGGGGCAGCCTCGTCCAGACCCGGTCCGACCCCACTGGGCGACCCTCCGATGACCGTCTGCCAGTGCGGACCGAACACGGCGGGAGCTGGCGTCAGGTGCAGCCCGAGGTGGCCACGAAGATGATTGAGGCCAGGGCCTCGCGGACGTCAGCACGCCGTCGGACCCCCGCCAAGTCCTCTCGCTCACCTGACCAGCAACTGCCATCACCGCTCCATCGCCTGTATCCAGTGGGCACCTTCGGGTTGCCCCTCTTACAGGTGAGTCATCGGGGGCGGCTGGGTATCCTGGCCAGCGTTCCCCTGGAGGACGCGATGACTGCACAGCAGCTGGAAGACGGCGGGCCGCTCATCCCTCAGCCGGCGATGACGCGGGAGGCTCTGCGGGACGCCGTGCGTCGGATCGACATGGCCAGCCTCGCTGTGCTCGACAGGGAATGCAACGAGGCGTTCGACCGTGCCGCGGAGACCGGTGCGATCAACCCGTTGCGGTTCTTCCTGATCAAGTGGGCCACGCACGTGGCGATCCACCGCTGGCCCGCACGCTCGGCCGCGCTGTACGAAGCGGAGCGGGTGGCCGGCGATCCGGACGCGACCGAGGAAGAGTTCCGGGCCGCCATGGAGACGAGCAGCCGCATCCTCGCCGAGGCGCAGCGCGAGATCGGTCAGTGACTCCGCGGGGCGAAGGAGTGGAGAGCGACAGCGGCTGGGCGTGGGAGTGCGATCCCAGCCGGCTGTGGGTGCTCGGAGACATGTCCGCGGAGCACCAGGAGCTGGTCGCCGTCGTCATGGAAGGCCTGGTCGACCTGGCCTCGATGGCGATCGACCCCAAGGACGGCAGCCTCTACGAGGATCCCCAGCCCATGCGGCTGCGCACGTACGAGGACGAGCACCTGATGGTCTGGTACCAGACCATCCCGCACCGTCGCCGCGTCTACCTGAAGCGCGTCAACCTCTGAGCGCGAGGCCGGCGAGGGTGGGTGCGAGGGGGGCCTGCTGGCCGTTTTGACTGGGCCGCGTGCCGTGAGGTAGATTTGAACGGTTGCCTGGAGCTGAACAGTTCGGCAGCATCCCCTGTGAGGTGAATTCCGCACGGGGAGTCGACTCTTCATCCAGGAAGCGGAAGCCGGGGAAATCCGGTGGAAAACTTCTGATAGAGTCGGAACCGCCGGAAAGGGAAACGCGAAAGCGGGAACCTGGAAAGCACCGAGGAAATCGGACACGAAAGAGTCTGATAGAGTCGGAAACGCAAGAACAGA
>NZ_JBWKJU010000041.1:1938-5142 GCF_056432025.1 Streptomyces sp. NPDC045695 | reverse complement strand
TTCAGAACTAACACAGTGGACGCGAGCAACTGAGGACAAGCCCTCGGCCTATTAGTACCAGTCAGCTTCACCCGTTACCGGGCTTCCACATCTGGCCTATCAACCCAGTCGTCTACTGGGAGCCTTACCCTCTCAAGGAGGTGGGAATACTCATCTTGAAGCAGGCTTCCCGCTTAGATGCTTTCAGCGGTTATCCCTCCCGAACGTAGCCAACCAGCCATGCCCTTGGCAGGACAACTGGCACACCAGAGGTTCGTCCGTCCCGGTCCTCTCGTACTAGGGACAGCCCTTCTCAATATTCCTACGCGCACAGCGGATAGGGACCGAACTGTCTCACGACGTTCTAAACCCAGCTCGCGTACCGCTTTAATGGGCGAACAGCCCAACCCTTGGGACCGACTCCAGCCCCAGGATGCGACGAGCCGACATCGAGGTGCCAAACCATCCCGTCGATATGGACTCTTGGGGAAGATCAGCCTGTTATCCCCGGGGTACCTTTTATCCGTTGAGCGACGGCGCTTCCACAAGCCACCGCCGGATCACTAGTCCCGACTTTCGTCCCTGCTCGACCCGTCGGTCTCACAGTCAAGCTCCCTTGTGCACTTACACTCAACACCTGATTGCCAACCAGGCTGAGGGAACCTTTGGGCGCCTCCGTTACCCTTTGGGAGGCAACCGCCCCAGTTAAACTACCCATCAGACACTGTCCCTGATCCGGATCACGGACCGAGGTTAGACATCCAGCACGACCAGAGTGGTATTTCAACGGCGACTCCACCATGACTGGCGTCACGGCTTCAAAGTCTCCCACCTATCCTACACAAGCCGAACCGAACACCAATATCAAACTGTAGTAAAGGTCCCGGGGTCTTTCCGTCCTGCTGCGCGAAACGAGCATCTTTACTCGTAGTGCAATTTCACCGGGCCTATGGTTGAGACAGTCGAGAAGTCGTTACGCCATTCGTGCAGGTCGGAACTTACCCGACAAGGAATTTCGCTACCTTAGGATGGTTATAGTTACCACCGCCGTTTACTGGCGCTTAAGTTCTCAGCTTCGCAACCCCGAAAGGTCACTAACCGGTCCCCTTAACGTTCCAGCACCGGGCAGGCGTCAGTCCGTATACATCGCCTTACGGCTTCGCACGGACCTGTGTTTTTAGTAAACAGTCGCTTCTCGCTGGTCTCTGCGGCCACCCCCAGCTCACGGAGTAAATCCGATCACCAGTGATGGCCCCCCTTCTCCCGAAGTTACGGGGGCATTTTGCCGAGTTCCTTAACCATAGTTCACCCGAACGCCTCGGTATTCTCTACCTGACCACCTGAGTCGGTTTAGGGTACGGGCCGCCATGAAACTCGCTAGAGGCTTTTCTCGACAGCATAGGATCATCCACTTCACCACAATCGGCTCGGCATCAGGTCTCAGCCTTAATGAGGGACGGATTTGCCTACCCCTCGGCCTACACCCTTACCCCGGGACTACCACCGCCCGGGCTGGACTACCTTCCTGCGTCACCCCATCGCTTACCTACTACAAGTCTGGTTCGTCGGCTCCACCACTTTCCTTTCCCCGAAGGGTCCGGAACGGCTTCACGGACTTAGCATCGCCTGATTCGATATTGGGCGTTTCAAAGCGGGTACCGGAATATCAACCGGTTGTCCATCGACTACGCCTGTCGGCCTCGCCTTAGGTCCCGACTTACCCTGGGCAGATCAGCTTGACCCAGGAACCCTTAGTCAATCGGCGCACACGTTTCTCACGTGTGTATCGCTACTCATGCCTGCATTCTCACTCGTGAACCGTCCACAACTAGCTTCCGCTGCTGCTTCACCCGGCACACGACGCTCCCCTACCCATCACAGCGGGCGTTGGCCCTATTGCTGCAATGACACGACTTCGGCGGTACGCTTGAGCCCCGCTACATTGTCGGCGCGGAATCACTTGACCAGTGAGCTATTACGCACTCTTTCAAGGGTGGCTGCTTCTAAGCCAACCTCCTGGTTGTCTCTGCGACTCCACATCCTTTCCCACTTAGCGTACGCTTAGGGGCCTTAGTCGATGCTCTGGGCTGTTTCCCTCTCGACCATGGAGCTTATCCCCCACAGTCTCACTGCCGTGCTCTCACTTACCGGCATTCGGAGTTTGGCTAAGGTCAGTAACCCGGTAGGGCCCATCGCCTATCCAGTGCTCTACCTCCGGCAAGAAACACACGACGCTGCACCTAAATGCATTTCGGGGAGAACCAGCTATCACGGAGTTTGATTGGCCTTTCACCCCTAACCACAGGTCATCCCCCAGGTTTTCAACCCTGGTGGGTTCGGTCCTCCACGAAGTCTTACCTCCGCTTCAACCTGCCCATGGCTAGATCACTCCGCTTCGGGTCTAGAGCGTGCAACTCAATCGCCCTATTCGGACTCGCTTTCGCTACGGCTTCCCCACACGGGTTAACCTCGCTACACACCGCTAACTCGCAGGCTCATTCTTCAAAAGGCACGCAGTCACGACCGTTGTTCCGAAGAACAACGGCGACGCTCCCACGGCTTGTAGGCACACGGTTTCAGGTACTATTTCACTCCGCTCCCGCGGTACTTTTCACCATTCCCTCACGGTACTATCCGCTATCGGTCACCAGGGAATATTTAGGCTTAGCGGGTGGTCCCGCCAGATTCACACGGGATTTCTCGGGCCCCGTGCTACTTGGGAGATGAGCAAGCAAGCCGCTGATGTTTCGTCTACGGGGGTCTTACCCTCTACGCCGGACCTTTCGCATGTCCTTCGACTACATCAACGGTTTCTGACTCGCCGACCGGCCGGCAGACCGATCAAGCTCATTCCCACAACCCCGCATGCGCAACCCCTGCCGGGTATCACACGCATACGGTTTGGCCTCATCCGGTTTCGCTCGCCACTACTCCCGGAATCACGGTTGTTTTCTCTTCCTGAGGGTACTGAGATGTTTCACTTCCCCTCGTTCCCTCCACACTGCCTATGTGTTCAGCAGTGGGTGACAGCCCATGACGACTGCCGGGTTTCCCCATTCGGACACCCCCGGATCAAAGCTCAGTTGGCAGCTCCCCGGGGCCTATCGCGGCCTCTCACGTCCTTCATCGGTTCCTGGTGCCAAGGCATCCACCGTGCGCCCTTAAAAACTTGGCCACAGATGCTCGCGTCCACTGTGTAGTTCTCAAACAACGACCAGCCACCCA
>NZ_JBWKJU010000040.1:0-9297 GCF_056432025.1 Streptomyces sp. NPDC045695 | reverse complement strand
CTGCCGACCCTCGACGACGCCAACTACCGCTGGGTCTGACCCGCCGTGGACCACGTCGGAGTCCGTCCCGACGATGTCTTTGTGAAACCATCAATAAGGGCCGGCGTCCGCCGAAACAGGCCACCACTTCTGTCGCCGTGGAGTCCAGGAGGACCAGGAAGACCAGGAACATAGTCGGCTAGCTCTCGGGCCAGGGCGGCCGCAGCCTTCCCGCCGGCCGACCGTGAACAGTCTGGAGCTGCCGGATCCGCGCAGAGCCCACGATCACGGCGATCAACCTCCGCGAACGGCTCCACCGGTGGCCGGCCGCCGTGCTTGCCACTGCACTGCAACTGCACAACCATGCGGGCCCCGGCATCCCCCTTGGCGAGGTGCTGGGGCCCGGCTGGTTATGGGACGGAGACCGGGGTGTAGGCGCGAGCCTGGGTGGTCCACATGGCCGCGTACTCTCCGTCCGCGGCCAAGAGGGAGGTGTGGGTTCCCTCTTCGAGAATGCGGCCGTGGTCGAGGACGATGATGCGGTCCGCGTGCTGGGTCGATCCCCGTCGGTGGGTGATGAGGATGACGGTGCGGTCGGCGGCGAATTCGCGGATGCGGTCGTAGGCGGCCTGCTCGGCTCGGGGGTCCAGTGCGCTGGTGGGTTCGTCGCAGATGAGCAGGGGTGCGTTCTTGCGGGCTTAGGCGCGGGCTGCGGCGATCCGCTGCCATTGGCCGCTGGAGAGGTCTCGGCCGCCGGACTGGGCGGGGCGGATGTGGGTGTAGAGGCCGTCGGGCAGTGAGTCGATGACTGCGGTGGCGCCGCCGGCCCGGGCGGCAGCAAGTACGGCGTCGTCGCTCTGGTCGCCTTGGCCGAGGGTGATGTTCTCGCGGATGGTGGCCTGCCAGCGGGCGATGTCCTGGGGCAGCATCGCGAGGCGGGAGAACAGTTCGTCGGGGTCGACGGTGGTGAGGTCGGTGGCGTCCCAGGTGACGGTACCGCTGGTGGGGAAGAACCGCCGGACTCGCAATCGGAGGATGACCAGACGTCCGCCACTCGGCACGTCCGCAGGAAACCGCAGGTAAGAGCTGTGCACCCGGGTCGACTCGCTCCCACAGGCGGGGCATGCCGCCCCGGCCGCCGTACTGCAGAGGTCGATGCGTATCGCCTCGTGACTCACGGCCAGCGACAGCACCGACACGTCCGCGATGGATGGAAACAGCAGGCACTCCAGGCGGGGCGACGTCTCTTCGACGACGCTGCACTGTCGACCGCACCAAGATCGGCCCTGATCATTTTCAGGCCCAGTTCGCTGCCGCCACGCCCGACGGGGAAACGATCCGTAACCTTCTCCGTCAACACCCAGCTCGGTGAGAGCACGACACCGCAGCTCGTGGCACAACTACGCCACGTCCAGGAGGACTTCATCTGCGACCTGCTCCGGCTCTGACGCACACGCCTTCTCCGATGGCGGCCCGGCCGGGCCGCCATCGGAGAGGAGAGCCGGGTCGCCGGCAGCCCGGGGCCGCACGTGCTGGTCGGCGCGGGCCCGGCCCAGTCGGCGGGGCGACGCCATCACGAAAGCGGGTCAGAACCCATTTTCGAGATCGGCAACACCGGGGATGGCCGTGTCGAGTCAGCCGACCGGAGCCCGGGCCAGGCCCTCGCTGGTGCGGCGCAGCAGTTCGAGCACCTGCCGCTCCGCGGCGCCGTCGAGGCCCACCAGCCGGTTGAGGTGCATGTGGACGAATGAACGGCACAGCTCGGTGTGGCTCCGCTCGAGCCTGCCCTCCCGTCGCAACGCGGTGAGGAGGTCGGCCGCGGGTGCGAGGGCCGTCCGGCGTTCCGCCAGCAACAGGCGCAGGACAGCGGTGTCGGTGCAGTCCGGCCGGCCGAGCGTCTCCCGCAGCCGGTGCCCGCGCTGCCGGTACTCGTCGCCGCCCTCGCGGGACACCTCGCTCGCGCCGCGGTAGAACTGCAGCCGCTCGTCCGGCGCCAGGCCCAGCGACTCAAGCAGGTCGTCGACGCTGCTGACCGCCAAGTCCATGCGTTCCAGCGTGAGTTCGCCGTCTTCGCTGGCCTGGAGAAGCCGCGCGACCGAGGAGCTGTCGGCTCCGAAGACCGCCTCCGCCGCGTGCATTCCCTCGGCGCCGCCGTAGCGCTCGACCTCCCGCTCGTAGGTGTCGAAGGCGAACCTGGTGCCGATCCCGGTCGCCAACACGTCGCCGGCCCAGCGGCAAGCCTGGTCCATCAGCGGGCCGAGCAGGACGGACCGTTCGCCGTGGAAGCGGATCCGCAGGTGGCACTCGGGGTCGGTGTAGCGGACGAAGTACCAGGTGTCGGCCAACCCGGCGGCGGTGACGAACTCCCCGAAGGTGCGCACCGGCCCGGCGATCAGCTCGTCCTGCTGCCAGGGGCTGCTTACAGCTCACTGCTCCGGTTCCTGGAACGTGCCTGGCAGGCGGAACAGCCCGGCACGGCGACGCAGATGCTGAACCGGGCAGTCGTGCAGATGGTCAGCCTGCAGGTACCCGCCCAGGCGCTGATGGCAACGCCGCTGCCCGACGGGAGCGGAAAAACGTACGGACCGGAGTTCCGATACGTTGAGGAAGACCCGTGACGTGAGAAACGTGCCGCGTGCCGACTGAGAACCATCTCCTCGAACGAGCCGTCCCGATCAGGCGGTTCGTTCGATCTCCATGTCTCATGAGACGTCGTTACCACGCTGTGACTGGCGGCCTGGTTCACCGGGCCACCTGCTCCCTAGGGCCGACGGAACGGGCCGGCCTCTACTTCCTGGGAGAGGCCCCGACCGCCTCGACGAGAAGCAGGACGCCGTGCGCGGACAGTTGGCTGCCGGCGCCTGCCCCGAGATAAGCGTTCTGGCCGACGCACTCCCAACCAATTACGGAGGGCTGAGCGCGCATGGGATCGAGTTCTCAAACGCATCGACGAGTTGCTTGCGAGGCGGCAAGCAAGGCACCGCGACGACGTTCACAGGGCTCAAGCCGAGCAAGGTGACGCGCGCCCCTGACATGTCGCCCCGTCGTCGGCCCCGTTCGGTGCCGTGCCCAGCCGGTCTGCCGCTCGGCCCGCCAACTGTAAGGCGGCTGGAGGGGCCGGACTCCACTTCGAAGACAACCGGGTCCTCGATTCCGGCATCGGCGAGGACGAGGTTCTGGCGGTCGGTCGACGCCCGCTTGTGGACGAGATGGCCACGCTGTTCCTCGCTTCTGTCGGCGCATCGGACACGGGCATCCCTCCTCGCGTGTGAGGCGCCGTCGCTGCACCGTTCTCGGTTCTCGGCTGCCGTCATACGGCATCCCTGCCAAGGCCGAGGGAGGCTCTTGCCGTCACTGCTGGCACCGCGTCGAAGGTCGTCCGGAGAGGGCGGGCGCCGACGGGACATCGTCATCGGGTGCTGGTGCGTGAGGGCTGTCGGCAGCAGGTGGTGTGGGCTGGTCCGGCTCGGTGCGGGTGGGGTTGAGGGCGGCAGTGAGGCGGCGGCGGAGCAGATGGGCGAGTTTGCGGTCGACCAGGCGGTTGAGCACGGCGGCCAGGAGCAGGGAGCAGAAGAGGCCGAGGGCGACCGAGGGGAGGAGGCCGAGGCCGTGGGCGGTCTTGAGGATGCCGCGTGTGATGGGTATGCCCAGGCTTTGGTGGACCAGGTAGAAGGGATAGGTCAGGGCTCCCGCGTAGACGAGGGTTCGCGCTTGGAGGTGACACAGCGGGCCGGTGGCGGCCAGGGCGAGCAGTGCGAGGAAGCCGGTGAGGACGGCCGCGCTGACCGCCCAGCTGGAGTTGGCGTGTGCGGCGACGCGGTCGCCCAGGACGGTCAGGGTGTAGCACCAGGCGAAGCCGGCCAGGAGCCACAGGAGCAGGTTGGATCCGAAGCGGTGCATCAGGTAGAGCGCGATACCGGCCACGAAGAGCCCGGCGTACTGGGTGAGCAGGAACTCGTCCAGGACGGTGGAGTGCAGTTCGCGGCCGATGGACGCCAGGACAAGCCAGAGGAAACCGAAGGCTATGACGCGCCGGTAGGTCAGGCCGATCAACAGCAGCGCGCCCATGAGCAGGTAGAAGCGGGCTTCCACCCAGAGTGTCCAGGCGACGCCGGCAGTGAACTTCAGGCCGAGCGGGCTGGGCATCATCGTGAGGTTGCCGAGGGTGGTGCGCAGGTCCGTGGGTGCTCCTGAGCGCTGTCCGGCGAGCACGGTGACGGTACCCGCAGCGACGATGATCAGGACGACGGCCCAGTACAGCGGGAAGAGCCGGGCGATGCGGGAGACGGCGAACTGTGCCGGGGTGCGGCCCCAGCAGCTCATGCAGATGACGAAGCCGCTGATCAGGAAGAACGCCTCGACGCCGAGCCAGCCGTAGCCGCTGACCGCGTGGAGCAGCGGTGCTGCCTGCGGCAGGTCGTAGGCCTCGCCCCAAAAGCGCGGGGTCGGGGTGCCCAGGTAGTGGTACGCCGCCACGGCCGCCGCTGCGAGCAGCCGCAGCCCGTCGACCGCGGCCAGGCGTCCGCCGCCGGCTGAAGCACGGTGCATTCGTTGCCTGACGGTCTGGACCGGCCGGGGCGGGCTGCCGGTGGCTTCGGTGAATGTGGACGCGGGCATGGAAACTCCTGTGGCGAAGCGGCAGTTCGAAGAAGGCCGCCGGGAAGAGAGGGAGAGGGGAGGGGAGAGGCATGGCGCCTCGCCGCTGGGCGACAGGGGGCTGAGCGGGGTGCCGGTTCTGGACCAGGCAGGCGGACCCTCGCGGGCGATGCCTCACAGGCCCAGGGCGAGTACGAGGCTGGCGGGCCCGGCCGCTGTCGGCGCTGTGCTGCTCTTGAGCTTGACCGGGGACGTGGAGTTTTCGGGCATGGCGAGGCGACCTCCTTGCACAGGGATGAAGAAGCGAGATGAGAGGAGAGTGGGGAAGTGAGGAGTGCGGGGTCAGATCTTGCGGCGCAGCAGCAGGACGGTGACCGCGATCAGTACCACCGCGAGGCCGCCGAGGACGGCGATGTCGAGCCACTGGAACGTCCAGTAGTCACTCGCCGGACTGGCCTCGTAGAAGCGGGCGACATAGCCGTGCTGGGCCATGCACTCGCGCAGTTCACGGCCGGACGGGAAGGGACAGTTCATGACGTCGTCCCGGCGGCCAGAGGCGGTGATCAGGCCGTAGTGCCCCGTCGACCACTTGTCTCCCATTTCGGGCCTGGGCTGCGATCCGGCACTGATGTAGCTGTGCGCGGGCACCAACAGGCGCGCCTTGTGCGACCACTCGACGAGAGCCGTCATCGCGGTGGTCACCAGGAGCGTCAGGGCCATGGAGGACATCACCCGGCGCACCAGGAGGCCGAAGAGGGTGCCGACGGACAGGCCGAAGAGGGCGGCGGCGACGGTGCGGGGCCCGGATCCGCTCAGCGCCACGGTCTCGTACCAGAAGACGCCGTAGCTCCGGTCGGCGGCCGGCTGCCGCCACCAGCCGAACAGCAGGGCGAGGAGCCCCGAGACCGCCACCGTGCCCAGGGCGGCCAGGGCGAACCGTCCGGTGAACCACTGGGCGCGGCTGATGCCCTGGGCGAGGACCATGCGGGATGTGCCCAGTTCGCGGTCGCGGCCCAGCAGGGGCGCGCCCCAGAACATTCCGAGCAGGACGGGCAGGGCGATGTTGAGCGTGCCGAGCGCCTGGAGCGGCCCGACGTTCAGTCTCAGGGGCATGCCGTCAGCCCCCGTGCAGGACAGCGGGCCGGTTTCGCAGTGGTCGAACAGACCGCTGTCCAGGCTGGACACCATGCCCGAGCGGGAGATCACCGCGATGACCGCGGCGGTGGCCAGCACGAGTCCGGCACACGCGATGAGCGCACGCTGCTGGCGCCAGGCCAGCCACAAGGAGCCCGTCACGCTGTCTCCTCGGCATTCTGGGAGGCAGCGGGACGCGTCTCGTCGCCGGCCCGCAGATAGCCGAGCATGACGTCCTCGAAGCTGGCCTGCCGGACGTGCCAGTCGCCGCCGAGCCGGCCTTGCTGGCGGATCAGAGCGGTGAGCTGTCTGCCGCTCGTACGGCTGTGCACCACGGTGTGCTCCTTCAGGGCCGCTGCCCCGTCACGGTGTCCGGTCACGATGCTGTGGGCGGCACGAAGCTCGTCGGTGTCCTCGCTCAGTTCGACGCGGCCGTCCCGGAGCAACACCACCCAGTCGCAGGTCTGCTCCAGCTCGGGCAGGACATGCGAGGACAGGACGATGCTCAGCTCGTGCTCGGCCGCCTCGGCCATCAGCGTCGCCATGATCTGCTCCCGTACCAGCGGGTCGAGGTCGGCCAACGGCTCGTCGAGGAGCAGTAGTTCGGGTCGTTTCCCCAGGGCGAGGGCAAGCGCCACACGGGTGCGGAGCCCCGGCGACAGCTCGCCCACACGGGTGGTGAGCGGGATGTTCCCCTCCCGAACGACGCCTTCGGCGGCTCCCTGGTCCCATCTCGCGTTGAGCTTGCGGCCCATGCGCAGGGTGTCCGCCACGGTGAAACGCGGGTACAGCGGTTTGTCCTGGGTCAGGAGTGCGACCTTGCCACGCGCCTCGGGGGTGCCCGGCGTCGCGCCGAGGACCCGCACCTCCCCCGCTACCGGGCGCAGCAGGCCGCCCGCCAAGTGCAGCAGCGTGCTCTTGCCGGCGCCGTTGTGGCCGACGAGCGCGGCGATGCGTCCCTTCGGGACGGTGATCTCACAGTCCCGCAGGGCCCAGCCGCCCCGCGCGCGGAACCGGTATCCCAGTCCCGTGGCGCGCAGCGCGGCCGGCGCGGTGGGCCCGGTCATACGTCCTCCTCAAGGTGCTCCCGGTCGTCCGGGTGTTGTTCGTGCTCGTCCAGAGCTGCGGTGACCAGGGCCAGAATGTCTGCCCTCTCCAGCCCCGCCGCCCGTGCCCGTGCCGTCCACGCGGTCACTTCCGCGCGCAGCGGGGAGGCGTCCTGCGCACCGGGCCGCGCCAGCGACCGCCGTACGAAGGTCCCGAGGCCACGGCGGGCCTCGACAAGCCCCGCCCGCTCCAGTTCGCGATACGCCTTGAACACGGTGTTGGGGTTGATGGCGGTGGCCTCCACAACCTCTTTGGCCGTCGGCAACTTGTCCCCCACCCGCAACGTACCCATCCGCAGCGCCAGTTCGGTCTGTTGCACGATCTGCGCGTAGGCCGCGACTCCGCTTCCTCGGTCGATCCGGTAGTCGACCACGTCACCATCCATGCTTTCACTAATTGAGTAGTGAAAGCATGGATGGACATGCCTCCCCATGTCAAAACAGCCATCGACCCCGAGAGGAGACCGTGGGCCGTCCGGGCGACTTCATCGGGGCATCGCCTTTCCCCCCGCGGAGACACGTGGCGGGGAGCACCCGTCCCAGGCGGTGCGCGGGCGGGGCGGGGCCTGCAGAATGCGGCTGGGGGTGGCATAGGGGGTGGGATGGCTGGACATGGAAGCTTCCCCGCCGGGCCTGGAAGGGGCCGGCCGCCGCCGTTCTGCACCGGCCGCGCGGGCCGCTTGTAGCAGGAGCTGGAACGTTTCCTTTGCCGCCCGGTCGATGGACGGCAGCCCGCAGCGGGCTGCCGGGCGGAGCCAGGCTTTCCCCGAAGCTAGCCCGGTAGCGATCGGCGAGCTTGTCGAACCTGGTCGCGATCACACGGAACCGCTTCAGGCGGGCGAAGCATCGTTCGACCACGTTGCGGTCGCGGTAGATGTCCCTGTCGAACGCGGTAGACGGCCGCCGGGGGCTCCACGTCGCCGACGGTTGGCCACCTGGTCGCAGCGTTCGGGGATCGTGGCAACGATGCCCCGGCGCCGCAGCAGGTGGCGAGTCGCCCGGCTGGAATACACCTGTTTCCCAGCACCCGCGCCGGTGTCGGGCGAGGCCGGCCCGCAACGGCGCGCGGGATGCGGATGCTGTCGAGGACCGGGCCGAAGGCGTGGCATCGTTGACGTTGCCGGGCGTGACGTCGCGGGCGGCGTCGTAGAGGTGACGCCGAGGTGAGTCCAGAAGCCGCCAGTAGTTGATCTCGACTTCGGTCATGTACTCGTCAGCACATGGCCTGTTCGTCGCGTTAGCACCGCCCCTTAGGTGCTTTGGGCCCCCACCGGCCAGAGAGGAGCCAACCGGACGAGCACCGCCGTGTCTACCGCTTCGGTGGCCTCACCCCCGGGTGGGCCGACCCTCCCCGGCGGCGAGGATGTTTCCCTGGCTGCGGGTCAGCCGCCAGATCTGATCCTCGCCGGTCCCGGCCGGGGCGAGGCGCTCGGCAGGACGGCGCAGGTGTTCGGTGAACCCGAGGCGGGCTGGGACGGCACCGCTGGCGCGGTTGGCCGGGTCGTGGACGACCTCGACGTAATCGACGTTGGGGAGACGGAAAGCCTGTTCAATCAGGGCGCGGACGGTCCGAGTGGCCAGACCCCGGCCGGTGGCGGCAGGGTGCAACCAGTAGCCGATCTCACGGCCGTTGTCCGGGGTCTCCCCGCGCCGGAACAGCCCGCATGAGCCGACGATCGCCCCGTCAACCACGATCGCGTATGTGAACGCCTCGCCGCTGGCCCAGAGATCCATGCGGCGGTCCAGGAAATCGGCGGTCTTGGCCCGGCTGTGCTCAGCGACCCAGGGCATCCACGGGCGCAGGTGCTCCACCGACTCCTCAATGACCCGGAAGAACTCCGCAAGGTCGGCCTCGCCGTTGAAGCAGCGCAGCGTTAGTTCGTCCCACTCGATCACCTGCTGTGGAAGGTCCATTCCAGAAGGATCGTGTGCTGGCACTACCACCAGCAACAGGATTTCGAAACGCGGCCCTAGCTTGTCATGGACCTCGGTCTGTCCATCTTTCCGGGAGCCTGCGGGAGCCTCGCCGAGGTGGCACCCGCTCCCGATCACACGGAAGGAGGGAGTTGTCGTCGTCTGGACATGTGGTCCGATCAAGGACGCACGTGACCACGACGAAGGCCGTGAAGGTGAGTCTGCTGCCGGCGCCGATGTCCGGCCACCAACGTCAAGTCCACCCGCGCCGTCACCGGCCCGCGCCGTCACCGGCCCGTCGCCCACGGCAACGCGTCCGTCAGCTCGAACAACGTATCCGCCCGACGCGTCATCGACGCGTACAGGTCAAGACCGGTCAAGGCCTCACCACCCGATTGCGTCCGACCACGTTCCACGGCCCGTGTTGGAGGGCACCGACGTGGGGGGGGGGGGGGGGCGGCCTTCCCCCCTCCCCCCCCCCCCCCCCCCCCCCCCCCGCGCCACTGGGAAGAATTCGCCCACGTTCGTGCCCCGGGTCGTTCTTTTTTTTCTTTCGCTTTCCGAGACA
>NZ_JBWKJU010000039.1:0-18463 GCF_056432025.1 Streptomyces sp. NPDC045695 | reverse complement strand
CCGTCGGCGGCACCACTCGCCGGAACAACACCCACAGCTCATCCGGGACCAGCCGCTCAACCAAGTCCTTCATGCACGGTCCAACGAACGATCACACCATAAGAAACGACGTCTTAGTGCCATCGGGGCGAAGTCAGCCGCCTGACGCATGAGAACTCCCCAACGGGAAGGGGAAGTTGCCCGTTTCGGTTCCGGTTGGGGAGTCCGTAAGACGCTGGAGCCCCGGGACGCCCGTTTCAGGGGGCCCGGACGGCGTCAGCGCTTGGCGCGCGAGCTGGTGCGGTTGATGCCGAGCAGGCGCTGAAGAACCGCGGGCGGCATCTGTGTGCAGCGACGACGGCTTCCGCGGCCGTGGAACGACGCGCCCCCGGTGCCCCGCGTGGATGCTGACCGGCGGCCGCCCGGCTCCGATGCCCTGCTCGACCACCCACGCCGGCGGATCGGGAAGCGGCCGTAGGCGGGCGGCCGCGGCCTCCTGCTCCTCGGCAGCGGCTAGTGCCCGCTCGGCCCGGCGCAGTTCGTATCGGAGGTAGGCCACGATCGTCCGTAGGCGCATGGCATCAGGCGGGAGCTCGGACATGTGTTCTATTCTAGGTCTGGAAGCCGTGCGGACCTCACGCCCCGGACTGTGACTTAGAAGTCCTAACAAAGGCGTTGGACGTGTCGGTGGGTGATGAGGCAGGTAGCGAGGCCGAGGAAGGCTTCGTGGATGTCGTCGCGTCGTTCCCAGCGGGTTCGCAGGCGTCGGAAGCCGTGAAGCCAGGCGATGGTCCGCTCGACGACCCAGCGGTGGATGCCGAGTCCGGATCCGTGTGGGACGCAGCGGCGGGCGATCACGGGCTTGATGCCCATCGCCCAGACCAGCCGGCGGTACTTGTCGTGGTCGTAGCCGCGGTCTGCCAGCAAGGTGTCGGGCCGCTTCCGTGGCCGTCCCACCAGGCCGGAGACCGGCGGAATCTTCTTCAGCAGGGGTATCAGCTGAGTGACGTCGTTGCGGTTGTCGCCGGTCAGCGAGACGGCGAGCGGGATGCCCTGGCCGTCGACGACGAGGTGGTGCTTGCTGCCCGGACGTGCGCGGTCGACCGGGCTGGGCCCGCTTTTGGGCCCCGTCGAGCGGCCCGGACGTGGGAGGAGTCGATCACCGCCCGTGACCAGTCGATCTGCTTCGCGGCCCGCAGTTTTGTGAGCAGAACGGCGTGGAGCCGGTCCCAGACACCGGCCTGATTCCAGGCCTCGAGGCGGCGCCAGCAGGTCATACCGGACCCGAAGCCCAACTCCTGGGGCAGGTACTCCCACTGGATGCCGGTATGCAGCACGAACAACACTCCGCATAAGGCCTGCCGGTCCGGCACCCGCGGCCGCCCCGGCTTCAGCTTCGGTCCCGGAACCGGCAACAACGGCTCGATCAGTGACCACAGTTCGTCCGAGACGAGCCACGGACGAGACTCCCTCTTCCCCACGATCAGACCAACGAGCATCCGAACCGACAGTCACACGACGAAGGGCTTCTGTTAGGAGTTCTTAGCGCTGTAGTTGGCGAGGGTCGCCAATTGAGGCGCTCACCTCGATGTCGAGCCGGTCTAGTCGGCGCTGCGGCGGCGGGTTTCCGCTAGATGGACGTTGATGTAGCGGACGAGGATCAGCGGGTCCTGGGGGTTGTCTGCCTCGAAGGTGACGCGGCGGAGGAGGCTGACTCCGTCGAGTGCGATGCCCTCGCGGGCGAGGACGAAGACGAGGGCGAGGAAGGCGGAGCGGGCGTTGCCGTCGTCGAAGGGATGGAAGAAGCAGACGTCGAGATAGGTACGCGCGGCGCGGGCGCTCAGTCCGAGAGGTCGGCCCATGTCGGATGCGCTCTCGGCCAGGCACGTGTCGAAGCGGGCAGGTGTGTCCGGTCCGATGCCGTAGCGCTCCCGGCCTCTCTTGGCGAAGGCGGGCGAGGTGCGGAACCGTGGCGGCTGCGGGGCGCCCAGGAGGTGCTGCTGCCAGCTGCTGAGCAGCGCGAGGTCGAGCCGCGCTCCGCGTGCCGCGTCGGCTCGGACTAGTTCCAAGGCGCTGAGCAGGCCTTGGGCTCGGGCGGGGTCGAGGGCGCCGTCGAAGGCCCGGATGTCCCCCGCCGTGCCGTCTCGAAGGGGCACCACCGGTCCGTCCGTACCGCCGTCCGGGATCTCGTGCCACGGCACCGACTCGCGTACCGCGAGCCAGCGCTGCAAGTGGTCCCGAGTCGGCGCATCTGCGCGGGTACGGCCGTCGGCCGGCTGCAGAGAGAGCGCGAGCCGCTCCGCGATGTCGTCAACCACCACCGTGTCAGGGCTGGTCCAGCTGTGGAACCGTCCGCCGATCGCCTCGTCGACCAGGCCCCGGGCCACGTCAGGCGCGACTCCCCAGCGATCGAGGAACCAGGTGAGCACTTGGCGGCAGTGGCCGTGCCAGCCGCTGCCGCACCCGGTACGGTCGACGACCTGCAGGATCAGGCTCCTCGCCGTGCGCTCCCACAAGATCCGCTGATCGTCGATATCGGTCAGGGCCAGGGGGTACGCCTCAAACCACCCGGCGAGGTACTCCAGCCACTCACGCCACTCACGCAGGGCCGCCTCGACTCGGGCCAAGGTCTCTTCCGGCGTCGTGATCGAGTGCTGCGGGCAGCACCAGCTTCCTACCGGTCCACCGTCGAAATCCCCTTCGTCGTGCGCCCAGCGCCATCCGACGGTCCAGCTGCCGTAATGCTGCGCGAGGGAGTATGACATCGCGTCGGCCCAGGACTTGGCCTCTCCACGGCTCCAGGTGCTCATCACGGGGTCCCCGAAAGGGACGTCCGGGCGGATGGGCACACACAGGGCCGAACCGAGCGAGCGCACCGCCTGCGCCACGGACACGCCGTCGAAGGGATGACGGGTGGGGTCCACGTCGTCCCAGGTCAGGAAGCCAGGAGCCAATTCAACGATCACCGCGCAAGCCTGCCAGGCCGGCCCAGCGCCCCCAACCGGTTTTCTCCTCTCAGGAGCGCGACGGGACCCTGTCGCCACCTTCGACGCACAGCCCCGCCAACAAGGACGCTCATCCGCCAACTAGAGCGCTAAGTCTCATGATCTACCGCTGACCTGCGGCGTACCTCTCGCACAGGTAATCGAACAAGCGATTGAATAGAGGGACCCACCCACCGAGGAGCAGCGCCATGACCTCCCCCGCCCCAGCCCCCGCATCCAGACCCCAGGTCGCCACCTGGCCGCCCTCGCAGACCGGCCCATGCGCGCGGTGCGGTTCGCCCTGTGCGCGATGCGGGGTGTCGACCCTGCGCACGCCAAGCCGGACCGCGGCCTGGTCGGGCCCCAGGGGGACGTGGCGGTCGAGCAGCGCCGGCAGGTCGCGGCGGCGGGCCAGGGCCGCCACGCGGTGCACTCCGCGTCCGCGGTCGGTGCGCACCGGTAGCCGCACCACGGTGAGAGCGCGCGCCACGGTCGGCGGCCAGCCCCAGTCGCTCAAGCCGGAACCGGCGGCCCTGAGCGAGAAGGCGAGGACTGGGCCGCTACGTCAACGCCAGCCAGAACCGGTCCGCCGGTGGCTCGCTACGGGGCAGGCACAGTGAGCCTCTCCTCGAGCGTACGGCAGAACGCCGCGATGCGAGGCTCGGTCGACGGGATCACGGGGACGAGGCTGCGGAGGGCAATGATCAGCACGCGCACCTGCCCCGGAGGCTGGGCGGCGTCCAGAAATTCCGCGAGGTGCTGCTCGGCCTGCTCCCAGCGCCCCCAAAGGCAGTAGGCCAGGACGAGGTTGTCCGCTTCGAAAGCATCGCGCTTCCCGGCGGCGGGAGAACCCAGAAGGTCCACTGCACGTGCGAGGTGGTGGTCGCCGTCCGGGTGACCGAGCGCGGACATGGCGACGGCCGTCTCGTAGTGAGTCCATGCGTCATCGGCGTCGAGCGCGATGGATCGGGTGAGGTCGGCGAGCGCTTCGGCGTAGTGGCCGAGCAGGCGGTGCGCTACACCGCGGGCGGTGAGCGTAGAGGCACTATCGGGGCGGAGTTCGACTGCGAGACGGTAGTCGGTCAAGGCCTCCTCGTACGCGCCCAACATGCGATGGCAATCGCCCCTCCTCCTGACGGCCCAGCTGTTGTCGGGAATGATCTCGTGGAGTCGGACGAAGTCGGCAAGAGCCTCTTCGAACCGGCCGACATGGGCCCGTGCCATCCCTCGCAGGTGGAAGTTCCATGGGAAGTTCGGCTCGTGCGCGATGGCGTGATCGAAGTCGGCCAGGGCCTCGGCGTGCCGCCCCATCGCCTGGAGGGTGCTGCCGCGGCCGGTGAAGGCAAAGGCAGACTCGGGGTCGAGCTCGATGGCACGGGTGTAGTCCGCCAGGGCATCCTCGTACCGCCCGGCCGCGCGGTAGGTCTCGGCTCTGTTCGCGACGGGCCAGGCACTGTCGGGATTCAGCTCAGCCGCCCGCGTGAAGTCGGCCAAGGCTTCCTCGTGTCGTTCCAGCTTGCGGTAAGTGAAACCACGGCTTGTGAAGGTCCAGGCGAGCCTGGGGTCGAGCTCGATGGCGCGCCCGAAGTCCTCGAAGGCTTCCTCGTAACGGGCGAGCGCATGCCAGATGCCGGCGCGTGCGCTGATTGCCAAGTGGTGGTCTGGAGCGGTTTCCAACACACGGTCGACGTCTGCCAGGGCCTCCTCGACACCGGGCACAGCGGGGTGCGGTGGTCGGCGCTCGCCTGTGCCGAACTCGGCTTCCGCCAGGCCGTTCCGCTGATCACCGCCCTGCTGGAGCATCCCGATCCGATGGTCCGCGAGGGCGCCTGCGAGGCGCTCGGCCTCTTTGACCCTGGCTGCGACAGGTCCTCGACGCCGGAGACGTCCGTCCAGTCCTCCAGCCACTCCCTGGCCTTGTCGGGGTCGGCGGCCATCGGGCACAGGGTCCACGGGGCGGTCAGTGCGCGGGCCGCCGACGAGCTCGGCGTAGGTGCGGCCGGGCCGGGGGCCCGGCTTCGGGTCGTCGTGGTCCGTTCCGTGGACACGGCCGCAACACGTGCGGAGGTTGGGGTTAGGCCGGGTTGATGTTCTCCGCCTGGGGGCCCTTCTGGCCCTGGGTGACGTCGAACGTCACGCTCTGGCCTTCCTGGAGCTCACGGAAGCCCGAGGAGTTGATCGCGGAGTAGTGGGCGAAGACGTCCGGGCCGCCGCCGTCCTGGGCGATGAAGCCGAAGCCCTTCTCCGCGTTGAACCACTTCACAGTTCCCGTAGCCATGTCTCATGCCTTCCAGTCGATGAACGCCTCGCGCAACGTGCGGAAGGCGGAGGTGATCGCCCTGGTTCCTGCGGCACAGCACAGCAAAACGCCCACGCCGAGGCGTGGGCAAAGGGGAAACTTCCGAACCACGACAGCTGACGCAGACGCTACACGCCCATACACGCTGTCACCACGGGAAACGAGTACGCGTCATGCCGTGGCCGGGTGCGCGCGGGCCGCCGAGGACCGGCATGCGCGACCCCCGCTCAAGCCGCGGCCGGTGGATTCGCTGATTCGGCGGCGCGGCGGTATTCGGCGTTGAGGCGCTGGGCCTCTTCGAGCTGGTCTTCCAGGATCACGATGCGGCAGGCGGCCTCGGCCGGGTCGGGCAGCACGGCCTGGAAATCGTGATCGGCGTGTGCCGCAGCTTCGAGATGCGCCGCGAACCGGTGGGAAAGCGCATCAAGGCCGCCGTCGTCCTGGCCGACGACCCCGGAGGGGACCCGGCCGGCAGCCGGATGTGACCGGCCCCCACAAGGCCCTGGCCGCTCGGGGCAGGCCAGGACCTTGTTTCACGGCCCGCGGACAGGACCGCGGGGAAAGCTGACGCGGCCCTGACGCCAGGGCGCGGAATCGAAGGGCGCCGCCCGCGCCCGACTGGCACGGCGATCAGGGGCGGTTCGCCGCTTCGATGTACGACTTGATGGCGTCGGTGATAAGCCGGCGGGTGCTGCCAGGGTCGAGGGCCTGGGCCTGGAGATGGCCGTACATCACGCTGTAGTGCCGCACGTCGGACGGCTTCTCCAGACAGAGGTCGCTGGCGAACTGTTCCAGGTACACCACCCCCGCCTCGGGGCTGTCGGCGAACCCCACGATGGAGAACTGCCCCGACAGCCCCGGATGAGCCCCGACGGCGAGGGGGAGGACCTGCACGGTGACGTTGGGCTCCGCGCCGAGCGCGTTCAGGTGCTCCAGCTGCTCCCGCATCACGTCCGGGCTGCCGACGACACGACGCAGGACCGACTCGTCCAGGACAACCCACAGCCGCAACCGGCCCGCCGGATCGTAGATCCGGTGCTGTCGGCGCAGCCGCACCTTGAGACGCGTGCCGGCCTCTTCGGCGGTGAGCAGGGGGATCGTTTCTCCGATGACCTCATGCGCGTAGGCCGGGGTCTGCAAAAGGGAGGGATCACCAAGGGCTCGTAGGCGTGGACCGAGGCGGCGTCCGTCTCCAGGCCGATGTAGACGCTCTGGGGGATGTCGCCGTAGGCATGCCACCAGCCCCGCTCGCCGGATTCCCTCGCCATCTCCATCAGCGCGTCGACGACCTGATTGTCCGACACCCTGTAGAGCGCGCACAGGTCGCGCACATCGCGGGGACTGATCGCGCGGCGGGCGTTCTCCAGGTGGCTGACCTTGGGCTGGGAGACCATCAGCCGCTAAGCCACTTCTGCGCTCTTCAGCCCACTGGCCTGGCGGCGCCGGCGCAGTTCAGCCCCCAGGCGACGTCTCCTGAGGGTGGGATTGATGTTCGCCGCCACGGGCGGGGTACCTCCGGCTCCACGTCATCGTCTGGATCCGCAGAATGCCACGGGAGAGGGCTTGTTGGTCACGCGCCATACAGTCGCGCGCCCGCGTCTGGGGCGCCTGCTGCGGCTTCTCTAGAGCCTTGGCGGGGCGCGGTAAAGTCTGGTTACCGATACGGGCCCGGATCGGGAGGCGCCCACCAGGGCGTCGCCGCATTCTCAGTCGTTCCACGTGCCGGCTCAGCACGTTCAGCAACGGAAGGACGCCATGATCCCGAACGGTTCCGACAACCAAGTTTTGGCGCTGCTGCGGCTTCTCCTGGTCCTCGTCCTGGCAATGATCTTCGTAGGGTTCGCCTGGGTGACCTGGCGAAATCCCGCATTGGTGGAGCCCTTGGGCGTGGCCACGGGCGGCGCAACATTGGTGCTGGGCGTCATGGCCTTCGCCCTCGCGTTGCCTCGCCGTTAGAGAGACTGCGCGGCCTGGGACAACGTCTAGCACGGCCCTGGCCCAGGCTCTTCTCCGTCCCAGTGATCCTGCACGGAGGGGAGCTACTACTGGCCCGACCCGCCCGGCCTGCGTTTCAACACCAGGGGCCTTCTGCTGAGCCCCCGCTACCTCATCCACCTGCTGGATCCACCTGCTGGCGCACGCCATCTGGGACCAGTCGCCGCCCGCCTCGACGTAGAGCTATGTACGGGTGGGGCATCTCCATGGGGGGCGCCAAGGCTGCCAACGACCGCCATCATCGCTCCCCAGAGTAGCCACAGAGCAACATCAGTGATGTTTGCCGACAAGCGGGCTGATTTGCCAACCAAACTACGTCGTCACAGTGCCAGTGCGGGTGAAGCCGGCACCGTCGACGCCGGACTCTGTCCACAGGGCCGCGACCCGAGCATCGGTTCCGACGCCGCCGCCATCAGCAAGGCGGCCCGTACATGAGGAGCCGTCTTGCCCGAGACAACCACCCTGTCGCTCGCCCCGAGGACCCCGGGCCCGGCAATCAGCTGGCCGCGCTGGGCATCAAGGGCGCCGAGGCTCCATCTCCCGCTCCGGCAGCCACTCAGGCGACGAACGACTCCGAGCAAGGCGCGGCAGGCGTTCCAGCAGGGCTTGACGGCCCTCACACAGTGGGTGGAACGGGAAGGCGCCCACCGGCCGGTGCCGCGTGCCCACGTCGAGGAAATCGCGGTCGACGGCGAGACGAAGCCGGTGACCGTGAGGCTCGGCGTGGGGGTCTCGAACGCCAGGACCCGCCGCGACAAGCTCACCTAGGAGCAGGCAGACGCCCTGCGGAAGCTGGGCGTGGACTGGGCGTGACACGCCACCTCGCTCGTCGTTGAGCTGGGAGGCCAGCGAAGTGGAGGCCCCGGGACGGCGTGACCCCCGGGGCCCTTCGTCTTGCTCGCCGCCTCCTCGCCCGCCGCGGCGTCACCTTTCGACCGCTCGGCCACAGTGTGGTCCCGGGTGAGGACCAGGGTGCCGTCCACGACGCCCCGGCGGATCAGCCGCCCGCCCCCCGTGCTGGCTGACCGCCTGCATGTCCCGCACCGGGGTCCCCACTACGACGCGCGTCCATCAGTTCCGCTGCACGCCTGGCTTTGCCGGGTACGGACCCGGGTGGTTCTACCATGCGCGGGCTTGGTCTCGTCGCGGGGCAGGCCCCCGGGGGGCAGGATGGAACCAGTGGCAGACAGGACGCTGGCCGTGGGGTTTCAGCGAGCGGCCTGCCGGCTGGGAGCTGAGGTGACGACGATGAGCATGCCCTACCTCGCGCAGCAAGATCAGCAGCAGACTCTGGAGTGGCTGCACGGCGGTACGTTCTCCGTGCTGCTGGACGGGCAGGCGACGGACGGGCAGCTCACGGTGGGCCGTTTCCGTGTCGGCAAGGGGGAGGCGCCACCCTTCCACCTGCACACCCGGGAGGACGAGGTTTTCATGCTCATCGCCGGCACCGCCCTGCTGTGGGCAGGGGAGGAGGAGATGGAACTGGGGGAAGGAGGAATCGTCTACCTCCCCCGCAATCTGCCCCACGGCTATCGCATCACCTCCGATACGGCTGACCTCCTCATGATCACCACTCCGGCCGGTATCGAGGGCATGTTCCGTCACGCCGGACGCGACATCACCACTCCGCGCCCGGACGGCTTCGCGATCTCCCCGGAGAAGCTGGCCGAGGCCGCCGACCTCCACGGCCAGGTCATCGTCGGACCGCCCCGGTGACACTCCTGCGGCCCCGCTGCGGCGAGAACTCGCGCCGTCGGCGCGCCGCTCGCTCGCGGGACCCCGACTCCTGGCTCCACGGCCTGGATGATTGGACTGGCGGCGTCGCGGTGTGGCGGTGGGCCGGGTGGGCGGGAGGCCGTAGAAGTCAGGCTTCGGTCATGAGGTGCCAATCGATGATCTCCGCTGCGGCCCGGTCGATGAGTTCGGGGTCGTCGTAGAACTGGATGTGCGCGTCGATCGCGCCCAGGTGGCGGAGCTCGTGGGAGCCGGGCATGCCATCCAGGAGGGCTTGGACCTGAGGCGGCGGGGTAGCCGACTTGTCGCCCACCACCACCAGGGCGGGGGTGTGGAGCTGTTTGACGGCCTGGTCCGCGCGGTGCGCCCAGAGGGCTTCCTCGCTCATCTTGGCGATGCGGTTCTCCCATAGGCCGTGGAAGCGCCAGGCCGGTCCGCGGTCGGCCCAGCGGATGTAGAACTGGTAGGTGGGCTGCGCGGGCAGGAGCCGGTCCGGCTCCTCGGCCGTGCCGACGATGGGGGTGTAGTCGACCTCGCCGGTCGCCTCGTACCTCTCTCGAGCGGCGCGCCCGCTTTCGATGCGTTCGGCGGCGGTGGTCCGGCCCTGGAACAGGACCTCGAAGAAGGCATCGACCGCCGGCGGGTAGAGGAAGTGACCCGACACCAGCGAAAGGCGTCGGATGCGGGGATCGGCCACGGCGGCGTCGATGGCCCAGTTCGCGCCCTGGCAGATTCCCAGGACGGAAAGCCGGCCGGTATCGAGATCTGGCCGGGCGGACACATAGCCGACGGCGGCCCGCACATCCTGGGCCTTGGCCGTGGGGTTCTCGAACTGGCGGGGCTGCCCGCCGCTCTCGCCGAAGTACCGGGGATCGAAGACCAGTGCCGCGACCCCGCGCGAGGCCAGGCGCGTCGCGTACTGCTTGGGCGACTGCTCCTTGACGGAGGCGACCGGGCCGACCACGACCGCCACCGGCGGCTTGTCGCCCGACACCGGCGTGGTGGGGCGGTAGAGGCGGCCCACCACGGTCTCACCGTGGCTGGCGAACTCCACCCGCTCGATCGTGTACAAGGCTCTGGCTGCTGGAGTGGTCATGGTGTGCTCCTCGGCGCCGAGACTGCGGCGCGGGCTGAGAATCCGAGGCTACATCTGGTCCCGACCTGCTGGACCGGATGTTTCCCCATCGCTGGCCCGGCCGCCGTTCGGAGCGTAGACGGGTGGCGCGGCCCCGGGTCCGGGGCAACGGGAAGGCTCATGCTTCGTTGGCTCGTTCTTCGTACCTACGAGGTCGGCTTCCCGGGGCGGGTGGCGGTGGTGAGCGGAAGCAGGTTGCCGACGAGGCGGTCGAGTAGTTCGCGCAGTTGGGTGTGTTCGTGGGGGGTGAATCCGGCGAGGGCTTCGGCGTCGATGCCGGAGCGCAGCGCCTGCACGTCGTGGCGGGCCGCGCGGGCTTTGTCGGTGAGGGTCACCAGGGCGCGGCGGGCGTCGTCGGGATCGGGGGCGCGGGTGATCAGGCCGTCGCGCTCCATGCGTTTGAGGTTGACGGCCATGGTGGGCTGTTCGACGCCGGTGCGGCGGGCAAGTTCGGTCTGGGTCTGGCCGTCCTCGGCGTACAGGGCGAGCAGGGTGGGGAGCTGCCCGGTGGTGATGCCGAGCGTGGCGAGGCGGTGGGTGATGGCCTGGCTGAGCAGGCGTGCCGCGTAGTTCACGGTGTAGCAGACCATCGACTCCGTCTCGGAACCGGAGGGTGGGCCAGCTGGGGGAGCCGGATCCCTCTTCGCGCGTGCCGCCATTGGCCACCTCTCCTTCTCCCGTGACGATCGAGCCGTGCTTGACATCTTTCCATAGACATCTATGCTCTGGGAAGAGCATAGATGTCTATGGAATTAGGTTGGCAACGCCTCCGCGGTCGACCGTCCCCGCAAAGAGGGAGAACCGTCATGCATGCCTTCGCGATCGATGCCTTCGGTCAGACCCCACTCTGAAGGACCTGCCCGTGCCGCAACCCGGCTCGGGTGAGGTACAGCTCAAGGTTCGCGCCGCCGCGGTCAACCCGATCGACTGGAAGGTGGCTGCTGGTGCGCTGGCCCGCCCCGGGGCCGACTTTGCCTTCCCCTTCACGCTCGGTTTCGATGTCGCCGGCCAGGTGACGGCGGTCGGCGACGGCGCGGACTTCGAGGTCGGTCAGGAGGTCTTCGGTATGCGGCTGCCGGGAGCCACAGCGCAGCACCCGCACGGCTCCTACGCCGAGTACATGCTTGCCTCTCCTGACACCGTCGTCCTGGCCACCCGGCCAGACAGCCTCGACCCCATCACGGCCGCGGCTCTGCCGATGACCGGAGGCACCGCTCTGGCACTGACCCACTGGCTCGACCTCCAGCAGGACCAGACGCTGCTGGTGGTCGGCGCCACCGGCGGGGTCGGCTCCTACGTGCTGCAGATGGCGGCCGCCCGCGGTGCGCACGCGATCGCGGTCGCCGCCGGCGCGGATCACGACTACGCCCGCAGCCTCGGAGCGGCCGAGGTGATCGACTACCGCACCAGCGACATCGCCGAGACCGTCCGCGCCGCTCACCCCGACGGCATCGACGCCGTACTCGACCTGGTCGACGACCGCGACACCCTCCAGCAGCGGATCGCCCCGCTGCTGCGCGATGGCGGCCGACTGGCCAGCACCGTCTTCGCAGCCGACCCCGAAACCCTCGCCGGGCGAGACGTACGCGCCGTCAACTTCAACTACCAGCCCGTCTCCCAGGACATGGCCGAGCTGGCCGGGTACGTCACCTCCGGCGAACTGCGGGTGGCCGAGACGACACCTTCCCGCTGGCCGCCATGGACCAGGCATACACCGCCTCTACCAGCGGACACGTTCGCGGGAAACTCGTCATCACCACCTGACCGAGTACCCGGCCGGGACAACACACCTGGCTCCGTCCCGGCCCGTGCCGGAGTCCCCCATTTCCCTACGGGACGCAGTACGGCCGGCGCGGCATCTACCGGCACCCGCTCCGATACGTGCGCCTACGCCCGGACGCGACCGTCGATGACGTGCACGGTTCGACGGCGGCCCGGCCGCAGCCGCGGGGTGACCGCCGATGACAGGGCAGCACTGCTGCTCCTCGCGGACGGTCTGCTGCGCGAGGACGTCGCGGTCGATGTACGGGTCGACGGCGGCGAGGAGCGGGGACCACCTCGTCACCGAGCGCCGTGAGGTCCTGCGGCAGTTCGCCAACGGCATCGACGCGGCGGGGCGCCGGGGAACTCGAGGACCGGCGCAAGGAGCTGCTGAACGCGCCGGAGGCCGGGATGGTGTGGAAGCCCGGCGAAGAAGCCTGGGAAGCCAAACTCGCCGCAATCCGCTCCTACCGGAAGGCTACCGGACACCTGGCACCCCGACAGGACGCGATGTGGGGCGAGGACGACGAAATGGTGCCCATCAGCCAATACATGGCCAACCTCCGCCGTTACGGCCACACCAGTGATCAAAGACCCCTAGGCTTCAAAGCCGTTCCAGCCCCCATCGTTTGGACAGGTCATGTCAGTTGAGGAACAGGCAGTGCCCACCGAGATCACCTCAGGGCCGGGGGTCCAGCAGATCCCGGCGGTCATCAGACTCCGCGAAGCCCCCGGCGTCACCGGCGCCCGCGAGCAGCTGCTGCCGGCCATCGCCAAGGAAGCCCAGCAGGTCACGGAAACCCAGGCGGGCAACGCCTCCGCAGCCCTGGAACAGCTCGCCCGCGCCTACGCCCTGGTGGCCGCGCCCGCCATCGGTGCCCCCTCGCCGGCCGGACCGGCTGAGGCGCTCGCACCGCAGGGCCGGAGCGCCTCCTACGAAAATCTCCGCTACGTGTTCGAGTACGAGTTCAACCCCGACCAGGACCTGAGCAGCCAGTAGGAACCCGGCCTCGCCCGTCGACCCGGTGCGGGTGCGGTACGCGATGCCCGGTTCTTGTAGCGGTCGTTGCGGTTGGCCGGGCGTGACGCTACTGCGAGGGCGCCTTGGCCCGCTTCGCCCCGCCCCACAGGGAGCCCGGGTTGGCTCGGTTCGGGTATAGCGCGAGCATCGCCTCATAGAGTTCGGCCGCGGTTTGCGTCTCGGCGTCGAGCCGGTTGAAGTCCGCCAGGTACTTCTTGGTCTCGGCCAGGATCTTGGGGTCGTCGGGCAGGTCGGGGTTCTTGTGGCCGGCGACGACGAAGGCGGGGGCGAGTGCGGCGAGCGTGTCGGTGGCGCGCATCCACTCCTCGCGCGAGGCGGTGGTGGTCTCGCCCAGGTACTGGTGGATGCCGTTGTAGGCGACGTCGCCGGCCACTACGAGCCGCAGGTCTTCCACCCACAGTGCGGTGCTGCCCTCGCAGTCGGTGAAGCCGGTCTCGATCGCCCGCAGCTCGTGTCCTTCGAGGGTGAAGGTGTCGCCGTCCAGGGTCTCGGGGAAGACTTGCGGCAGCGGGACCTGCCCCGGAAAGCGCGAGGTCCAGAAGGTGTCGACGTAGGGCGGTGTGCCCTCGAACCTCGCCTTGGCCACGGCTGCGGCGGTCGAGACCGCCTTGGCGCCGGGAAATGCCTCAAGGAGCTGCTTCACGCCGAAGCCGTGGTCGCCATGGCCGTGGGTGATGTAGACGTAGGCGAGATTGTGGTCGTGCGCCTTCACCCAGTCGACGAGCTGTTGGTTCTGCTCGATCGTGAGGAACGTGTCGACCAGCGCGGCGTCCCGCTCTCCGAAGATCAATGTGGCGGTGTTGACCACCCATTGGAGCTCTTCCGGAGTGCCGGGCGGCAGATCGCGGGTCAGACCCGACCGGCGCATGCACAAGGTCTCGTACTGCAGCGCCGATGTGGCGTCCGGCATGTCGTGGTTCCCTTCCGCTCTCACGGGGCTTGGCCGGGCGTGCTGGCCTCAGAATCCAGGAGTTGGGGACCCGACGAGCCGCCAACGCGATTCCAAGACCCATCCTGCGGGCCCGCATCGGATCCGCAACACGACGACCGGATCGCCTGAGACCATCCAAGCGTCAGTGGCGTCCGCTATCGAAAAGATCTCGCATACGCGCTACACCACCAGCCCCGCAGCCTCCGTCGATGCGATCTGCCCCATATCGCCGCGTTTGAGGAACAGGGTGGTGTGGCCCTCATAGGTCCCTCTCCTGCGGCGACTGGGTTGGGCGAACGCCCCCACCCCTATGGACGGGATTCTTCCTTCGGGCATTGGGGCATTCCACCCAGCGTGCTCACCAAGCGGGCAGCGGCCTGGGATCCCGAGAGACCCAGTACCAGGCGCTTGAGCGGGTCACTGATCGCGTACGGAAGAGAGGCGACCAGTGGCGCGGCCACGCGGGCGTCCGTCCCCACGGTGTAGCGGGCTCGAGGCCGACGGGCGGTCAAGGCCCGGTGCACGATCGCGGCGGCCCGTTCGGGTCTTCGCCAGTGATGTCTTTCCGGCTTCCGCGCTGCCGCGGCTGTCAGAAATCGTTGCTGCGTGCGACCGCTACTTCTCCCTGACCGCGCTGGAGAGCCGGCCGCAGGACTACATCCACACTCTGCGCGCCTGGTCGGCCCGGCTCCTGCGCCGGCGTGAGGAAGCGCAGGATGCGGCCGGGGCGGACACCTACCAGCGCTACCGCCTCTACCTCAAAGCCTGCGAGGTCCTCTTCAAGCAAGGAGACCTGACCGTGTACCGGCTGGCCATGCGACGGCGCACGCATCCTCTCCAGCTGCCCGCGTAGGCTCTGTGCCTGGTCCGAAGACGCCGCAGCCATGGTGGAAAGCCGGCTGGCCCAGCACGGGGCAGGCGCCGCAGGCGAGGGCGGGTCGGATGCTCTGGGGCCGGATTCACGGCCGGCTCGCAGCCGTGGCCCTGGTCCGCCCCGGCGTGCCGGCGTTTCGCGGGGTGGCCACCATGACGATCCGGTCGGGCCGGGTGACAACCCCGGGCATGGCCCGTACCGGGCGGTGGGGGTCGACGGGGCGCAGCTGGAAGCGGGCGGCCAGGGCCGCCAGGGTGATGGGGCCGCTGAGGGCGGCGAACGCAGCCCCGACGCAGCGGTGCTCGCCGCTGCTGAACGGCAGGTAGGCGTGGGCGGGGACAGGTTGGGGGCTGTCGGGTGACCAGCGGTGGGGATCGAAGAGGTCCGGCTGCGGGTAGTGGGCGGCATCACGGTGGATCCCGTACAGGTTGAGGACGATCTCGGCTCGGGCCGGGAGACGGAACCCGCCGACGCTCACCTCCCGCAGGGTATTGCGCGTGATGACCGGGACAGGATAGAGGCGCTGGACTTCCTTGACGACGCGACTGGTGACGGGAAGGTGGTCGATGATCTTGTCCGGCAGGGGGCGGCCGCTGTTGAACAGGGCATCCGCCTCGCACTGCACGGCGTGTTCCACCTCGGGGTGGCGGGCCAGTTCGTGCCATGCCCAGGTCAGCGTCATCGCCGTTGTCTCGCTGCCGGCCACCAGGAGGGTGACCAGCTCATCGATAACGGCCGCGGGTGTGATGGCCGCCTGCCCGCGCGCGGGGCAGGCGGCCGCGTTCAACAGGCTCACCACATCGCCGGCTGCCGCCTCGGGGAGGTGCTGGCGCAGCATGTCCTGCGTCAGGGCGCGGAGTCTGCGGGTCGCTCGCCTGCGGCCGACACCCAAAAGCGTGGATAGGGCGGCGCACCAGGCGGGCGCCATCATCCGTAGCAGCACGCCCTGGGAGAGCCTCGGTGCCTTGGCGGCCAGCCAGCCGATGGTGTCGGGGGCTGCGCGGGAATGGAAAAGGCAGCGGACGGTGATGTCGGCACCGAGTTTGAGCATCTCGCGGTCCACGTCGAAGGCTGTGTCGACAGGCAACCGCTCGACGAAATCCGAGACGGCCCTGGGGAGCAGGGCGCCGGCCACGGCGAGGGAGGCACGGCCGAGCCCGGGTGTCACGATTCGGCGGTGCTCGCGGTGGACAGTCCCCTCCAGTGCGAACAGTCCGTCCCCCGTGACGGGGCGGAAGCCTCGGATCACACGCTGCCTGCCAAACGCACCGCCCGTGTCGGCCAAGACCTCCCGGGCCAGGGCTGCGTCGCTCACCGCGAAAGTGCGTCCCGGCCCCAGGCGCAGTTCCACCACTGGGCCGGCCGCACCCAGCTGCGCGAGCGCGGGCAGCAGTCCGCGGCTCAGCGTGGGCAGATGACCGAGAGGCCAGCGGCCGCCAGGAGCCAAAGGAACTCGACGCTCCCCAGCTGCGGCTGCGAGTGCCGCGTCGGTCTCATCGCTGTCGGGTTCTTCACGGTTCACGCCACCCCAACGCGATCGGCGTCGGCGAAGTCACCGTGGAGGGGGCGGCCAGCTCGCACTGCGGCCACCGGCCAGACCGCCCCGCGACCGAAATGACGCCAGGAGCTGATCGCGGCGGCTCAACAGCCGGCCGTGGCAGCAGGCCGGCCCGTGGACTGAAGATGGAACACGCGCAAGGCGCGGCCGCAGCGGTCGTCATAGGTCTGGTATCCGGCGGACAAATGCACGAACTTGGCCCAGATCTCCTCGCGTTCTGTGCCCGTGACAAGGCGGCCGGTCACGGCGATGTCCCGGCCCGCGGTACAAGTGTGGCTGACGGCATCTTGAGAAGGTTGGTACTCCAGGCCGGATGATCCGCAAGGCCCCAGTTGGAACCCACGACCGCTACCCGCCAAGGTGGTCCACATAGAACAGCGGCACAGAGCGCAGGCGACCCGACCGGTGCCCCGTCGTCGTCAGCAGCAGGGACGGGACCCCGACAGGCCGGCCGACACTGAACCGCCCCCCGGCTCCTGGCCTGCAGCGCGGTATCCAAAGGCATCATCACCAGCCGCAGTACCGGCCCCGCCCAACGTGAGGGCACGATCCGATTCAACACCCGGAACATAAAACCCTCCGGGCGGCCGCCCGCGCTCACCCCAGGCGCGCAACTCCCGGCTCCAACCCGGACCGCCGCCCGGGGCCCGTCACTGGAAAGGCCACGTCCACTCCGCTCGAAACTCATGCCCCTCCAACACAGCACAGGCCACCAGAGTCACAGCCAGGGTGGTACGGGCCAGCGGCGGCTCGCTGCAGGGATGCCGCGCGAAGCGGGGTTTACCACAGCACGGTCGATGGCCCATCCCGTCCGGGGTCCTCTCCCAGGGCGACGCCCGAAGACGCCAGGTAATCAGCGATGTCCGGCGGGACCCGGGTTATGCAATGTTCCTCGCGGGATGCGCAGAGCAGACAACTCAGCGTGTCTCATGAGGGGGTGGCCGCGGGGCTCCTCCCACGGACTCCGTGACGTTCGCATAGAACCGGGGACCGCTTGGGCACGTGCAGCAGGTCATCCCGCGGCTGCGGCCGGGCCCCCGCCGAACCGGGGAACATCATCGACGGTCGCGTCCAGGCGCAGGCGCACGTACCGGATCGGGTGCCGGTAAACGCCGCCCCGGCCGACGGAGGTATCCAACATGATCTCTGCGCCGAGGCCGGGCTTAACGAGGGCGAGGACGTCGCGGGTGCCCCACGCCGACGAGAACTTCGCGCCGGTCCACGGGTGGCCGGAGCCGGCGGGGGTCAGGTGCTCGGCGAGCTGGAGGGCGGCACCGGGGCGCAGCGGGACCGTGCGGCAGACGGGGCGGAGGTGTCCGGTCGGGTTGTGGCGGCCGAGGATGAGGAGTTGGGGGGTGGGCGAGGGCCGGTGATCGAGCCTTCTCACTGGCCCTGTGAGTGGCAGGCGGGGCCGGGGAGCCAGGGGAATGCCCTGGGCTCCCCGGGGGTGCGTCAGCCGAGGCGGAAGTGCTGGTTGGCTCCTTCCACGCAATCCCACTGGACGAGCGCGGCGTCGTTCTGTGTGCTCACGCCGGCCACGGACAGGCACTTGCCGCTGTGCCGGGCCTCGATGGAGAAGTAGCCGCTGTCCTTCTGGACCAGTCGCCACTCCGGATTCGTGGCGTTCACGCAATCCCACTGAACCACCGTGGCGTTGTTCTGGACGCTCGCGCCGCTGACCGACAGGCACTTGCCGCTGTTCACGGCGGCCACCGTGTAGTAGCCGGCACTGGTAGCCACCAGCTTCCACTGCTGGTTCGGGGCCTCCAGGCAGTCCCACTGGACCGCGGCCGCGCCATTGGCGGTGCCGGCACCCGCTACCGAGACGCACTTCTGGCTGTTGCGTGCCACCAGCTGGGCGGTGAACGTGGCACCGAACGCGATGGGAGCCTGCACGAAGGCGAGCAGACCCGCAGCCACGAAGGTGGTCGCGGTCGCTGCCAGGCGGGGGAACTTCACGGTGCCTCCAGGAATCAGAACGAACTGACAGTCACCATTGGTAGCGCCAGCGGCTACATAACGTAAGCAGTCACGTTCATACGACGCCTGAACGTATGAAATACGGACGGAACAGGATTAGACGCCGTTTCATTTGGCGAGTCGGCGATGGCAGATGAGGGCTGCGGCTATGCCGACGAAGGCGAGGAAGTGTTCAGCCTTGCGCTCGTAGC
>NZ_JBWKJU010000038.1:0-21044 GCF_056432025.1 Streptomyces sp. NPDC045695 | reverse complement strand
ACCGAAGTGGACGGGGTATCAACTTCTGGCGTTGATTTTTGGCACGCTGTTGAGTTCTCAAGGAACGGACGCTTCCTTTGTACTCACCCGCAGCGCATCGACTGGGGCTTTCCTCCGGGCTTTCGTTCTGTTCTTGCGTTTCCAACTCTACCAGATCATTTCCGCGCTGTTTCCAGACTTGGATTTGAATTCGGTGACCGTTGGGGGTCTTTGCCTTTCGGCGCTCCACCACATTAGCGCTTATCCCGTGCGGCTCATAATCGAGCCGTTCGGCCGGGAATTCGGACATGCCGAATAAGACCCCGCCAGGGGTGCGTCGTCTGTGTTGGGTTGGCCGCTCCGGGGGGTCTGCTGTAGCAGTGCTCCCGTTCCAGCGGCTCGGACTACGTTAGGCGTCTCACTGGGCCGAGTCAAGTTGACCGGCGGCGCGGCGCGTGGGCGCGGTACGGGCTCACCGTCGGGTCGCCCGTGATCCAGAAGCGGTACGGGTGGGCGGCGCCGAGCCCGCTCACTCCCGTGCGCGGGCCACTGCTGACCAGGTCCGGTGTGGTGGGGGTGCCCGCGAGGAGGGACAGGGGGGACTCGGGGCCCGCGCACAGGTCGGCGCCGTCCAGGGAGCGGTCCACGTCCAGGGCTGTGGCCAGCCGGGCCGGGCCCTTGGCCAGTTCCCTCGGGTTTCTGGCGGAAAGTCGACGTTTGGCGGCGAGGTCCGCGCCCACGGTGATCTCGCCGGCGCGGACCAGAACGCCGCTCGCGTGGCCCGGCGGGCCGCACACCAGATTCAGGCTGAACCACATGCCGTAGATGAAGTAGACGTACGCGTGTCCGGGTGGCCCGAACATCGATGCGTTGCGGGCCGTGCGCCCTCGGTAGGCGTGCGAGCCAGGGTCGGCCTCGCCCTCGTAGGCCTCGACCTCCGTGATGCGCAGTTCGAGGGGGCCCTCCGCGGTGCGGCGGACCAGGGTGCGGCCGAGGAGGTCGGGGGCAACGGTGAGGACCGGGCGGTCGAAGAAGGACCGGGGCAGGGGCGTACGGTCGGGGCGCGCGCTCATCCGGTCGAGCGTAGTGGAACGCGTGGACCGGCGACCGGGGCCTAAGGTTCCGCGTTTGACAGCGCTTTTTTGCAAGCGGTAGTCGCCAGATCGTTCAAGGGGAGTTTTGAGCATGGGCTTCAAGAAGCTGTTCGCGAGCCTGGGTGCCGGTGGTGCGTCGGTGGACACGGTGATCACCGAGCCGAACGTGGTGCCGGGCGGGATCGTCCAGGGCGAGGTCCGGATCCAGGGCGGATCCGTCGAGCAGCAGATCGAGGGGCTGTCCGTCGGTCTGCAGGCGCGCGTCGAGGTCGAGGGTGGTGACCAGGAGTACAAGCAGGACGTGGTCTTCACCAAGCAGCGCCTCGGCGGTGCCTTCCAGGTGCAGGCCGGCGCGCTGCACGTGGTGCCCTTCGGGCTGGAGATCCCGTGGGAGACGCCGATCACCCACTTCGGTGGCCAGCACCTGCACGGCATGAACATCGGGGTCAGCACCGAGCTGGAGATCGCGCGTGCCGTGGACGCGGGCGACCTCGACGCGATCAACGTGCACCCGGTGCCGGCGCAGCAGGCGATCCTCGACGCCTTCCGGCAGCTCGGCTTCACCTTCCGCAGTGCGGACATGGAGCGCGGGCACATCCGTGGGACGCGGCAGACGCTGCCCTTCTACCAGGAGATCGAGTTCCTGCCGCCGTCGCAGTACCGGGGGCTGAACCAGGTCGAGCTGACCTTCGTCTCGGACGGCCGGGAGATGGACGTCGTCCTGGAGATGGACAAGAAGCCGGGGCTGTTCTCCGAGGGCAGTGACACCTACCGCTGCTTCCAGGTGGGGCTGCAGTCCTACCAGGGCACCGACTGGGTGGCGTACCTGAACCAGTGGATCGCCTCCGTCGGTTCGCAGCGCAACTGGTTCTAGCCGGTCCTAGGCTCGGACCGGTATTCGCCAGCGATCAGGAGGGCCAGAAGTGACCGAGCAGAACAGGGCGCCTCTTCCGCACGACTTCCACCCCGAGGTGCCCTCCTTCAGCGTGACCAGTGAGGACCTCTCGCCGGGTGCCGATCTGGGTGACGCCCAGGTGCTCTCGGGTGGGAACGTCTCGCCGCAGCTGCGGTGGGAGGGGTTCCCGGAGGGGACGAAGAGCTTCGCCGTGACGTGCTTCGACCCGGACGCGCCGACGGGCAGCGGGTTCTGGCACTGGGTGCTCTTCGATCTGCCGGTCTCGGTCACCGAGCTGCCGCCCGGTGCGGGCAGCGGGAAGTTCGAGGGCCTGCCCGCCGGGGCGGTGCACGCGCGCAACGACTACGGGACCAAGGACTTCGGCGGGGCGGCTCCGCCGGCCGGGGAACGGCACCGGTACGTGTTCACCGTGTACGCGGTGGACCAGGAGAGGCTCGGACCGGACTCGGACGCGTCCCCGGCCGTCGTCGGTTTCCATCTGCGGTTCCACACGCTCGCGCGCGCTCAGCTCATCGGTGAGTACGCGTCGCCCGCGGGCTGATCGTTCTCCGAGCGTTTGCCCGGTCCTGGTCTAAAGAAGGCCGGGACCGGGCATTTTTATTGCGTTGTCCCGCGTGGCGCGCGCGGCCAGAGTGGTCGCGGGCCCTGCCGCCGGAGTGGTCGCGGGCCTGCACACGGGAGGTGGGCGAGATGCGGGACACGCTGGTGCTGAATGCGAGCTTCGAGCCGCTGTCGACGGTGACCTTGAACCGGGCGGTGGTCCTGGTGCTCCAGGACAAGGCCGTCGTCGAACAGTCGCATCCCGAGCTGCGTGTGCGCGCGGCCACGATGGAGCTTCCGATGCCGCGGGTGATCCGGCTGTGCAGGTACGTGCGGGTGCCCTTCCGAAGACATGCTCCCTGGTCACGGAGGGGGGTGCTGGTCCGGGACCAGCACCGGTGCGCGTACTGCGGGAAGCGCGCGACGACCGTGGACCACGTGCTGCCCCGGGCGCAGGGGGGCGGGGACACGTGGCTGAACACGGTGGCCTCCTGCGCCGAGGACAACCACCGCAAGGCGGCGCGGACTCCTGAGGAGGCCGGGATGCCGCTCCTCAGGAAGCCCTTCGTGCCGTCTCCCGCGGACGCCATGCTGCTGGCTCTGGGGGTGGCGGGGCGGGAGGCCCTGCCGCAGTGGCTGGAGCGTTCCGCCTAGTCGGCCGCGGTGGGCGGCGTAGTTCTGCTACGCCGCTCAGCGGAGCAGCAGTTGGACGATCGCGAGGACGCCGACCGTCACGATGACCGCGCGCAGTGCCGTCGGCGGGAGCTTGCGGCCCACCTTGGCGCCGATCTGGCCGCCGATGGTGGAGCCGACGGCGATGAGCAGGACGGCCGTCCAGTCGAATTCGGCGACGAAGAGGAAGAGGACGGCCGCGACGCCGTTCACCAGGGCGGCGATGACGTTCTTGACGGCATTGATCCGCTGGATGTCCTCGCGGAGCAGCAGGCCCATCAGGCCGAGGTAGAGCACGCCCTGGGCGGCGCCGAAGTAGCCTCCGTAGGCGCTGGAGAACAGCACGCCGCCGAGCAGGGCGGGGCCGCCGTCGGGGTGGCTCGTGTCTCCTCCGGCGGCTTCCTGGCGCCGGCGCAGGGCGGCGGCGAGGCGGGGCTGGAGGATGACCAGCACGAGGGCGAGCCCGATGAGGACGGGCACGATCGTGTCGAAGGAATCCGACGGCAGGGTGAGGAGCAGGACCGCGCCCGCGAGTCCGCCGACGACGGATACCGCGCCGAGCCGCAGGACGCGCGGGCGCTGGCCCTGGAGTTCCTTGCGGTAGCCGATGGCTCCGCTGATGGAACCGGGCACCAGGCCGAGGGTGTTGGACACGTTGGCGGTGACCGGCGGCAGGCCGGTGGCCAGCAGCACCGGGAAGGTGATGAGGGTGCCGGAGCCGACGATGGTGTTGATCGTGCCCGCGCCTATGCCTGCGACGAGGACCGCGAGTGATTCCCAGATGGACATGGACCGTGCCATCCCCTTTGCATGAGTGGGTCGCCTCCCCGCTATGAAGGTCGTGGGGCCGTACCGATCATGCAGGAGGGGGCGGCGGTTAGTCGATGGGGGGCTGCTCGCGGCGCTCGGCGGCGGCCTTGTCGGCGGCCGCGTTGCCGTTGTTCGTGGCGTCCTTGCCGGAGTTCTGCGGGTTGAAGCCCGAACCGCCGCCCATCGGGCCGAAGTTGCCCATGGCGCCGGAGAGTCCCTTGAGCGCGTCGCCGATCTCGCTGGGCACGATCCAGAGCTTGTTGGCATCGCCCTCGGCGATCTTCGGGAGCATCTGGAGGTACTGGTAGGCGAGGAGCTTCTGGTCGGCGTCACCGGCGTGGATGGACTCGAACACCGTGCGGATGGCCTGGGCTTCGCCCTCGGCGCGCAGGGCGGCGGCCTTGGCGTCACCTTCGGCGCGCAGGATGGAGGACTGCTTCTCACCCTCGGCGCGCAGGATCTCGGACTGCCGGACGCCCTCGGCCTGGAGGATGGCGGCGCGCTTGTCGCGGTCGGCGCGCATCTGCTTCTCCATCGAGTCCTGGATGGAGGTCGGCGGCTCGATGGCCTTGAGCTCGACGCGGTTGACGCGGATGCCCCACTTGCCGGTGGCCTCGTCGAGGACTCCGCGGAGCGCCGCGTTGATCTCCTCGCGGGAGGTCAGGGTGCGCTCCAGGTCCATGCCGCCGATGATGTTGCGCAGGGTGGTGACGGTGAGCTGCTCGATGGCCTGGATGTAGCTGGCCACTTCGTAGGTCGCGGCGCGCGCGTCGGTCACCTGGTAGTAGATGACCGTGTCGATGTTGACGACCAGGTTGTCCTGGGTGATGACGGGCTGCGGCGGGAAGGGGACGACCTGTTCGCGCAGGTCGATCCGGTTGCGGATCGAGTCGATGAACGGGACGACGATGTTGAGGCCCGCGTTGAGGGTGCGGGTGTAGCGGCCGAACCGCTCGACGATGGCGGCGCTGGCCTGCGGGATCACCTGGATCGTCTTGACCAGTGCGATGAAGACCAGAACCACCAGAATGATCAGGACGATGATGATCGGTTGCATGCGGTTCCCCGTGCCCTTCCGGCTGTCTGTGCTGCCCCGTTGAAGGGAGTCTCGCAGACCCGGGGGCCGCGAGCAGGCTGCTTGTCACATGACGACGGCGGTCGCCCCGTCGATCTCCACGACGTCGACGGACTGACCGGGTTCGAAGCTGGTGTCCGCGTCGAGGGTGCGTGCGGACCAGACCTCGCCGGCGAGCTTGATGCGGCCGCCGCGGCCGTCGACGCGTTCGAGGACGACGGCGCTTCTGCCCTTCAACGCGTCGATGCCGCTGCGGTGTTGGGGGCGCTGGTTGCGGTGCCGGTTGGCGATCGGCCGTACGACGGCGATCAGCGCTACCGACACGACCACGAAGACCAGGATTTGGGCCACCACTCCCCCGCCGACGGCCGCCGTGACCGCGGCCGCCACCGCGCCCACGGCGAACATGCCGAACTCCGGCATGGCGGTGAGGACCAGGGGGATGCCCAGTCCGACCGCGCCGATGAGCCACCACACCCATGCGTCGATGTCCACCCGGTCATGGTAGGTCGGGTGGCGCGGTCGGGACAGGGTGCGATCCCGGCCTGATCCGGCCGGACACCCCTAACCGAGCGGGAGGCCCTGGGCGCTCCAGCGGTCGTTTCCGTTGCGCTCGACGACCAGCGGGAGGCCGAAGCAGAGCGAGAGGTTGCGGGAGGTCAGTTCGAGGTCGATCGGGCCGGCGGTGACGACCTTGCCCTGACGGATCATCAGGACGTGGGTGAAGCCGGGGGCGATCTCCTCGACGTGGTGCGTGACCATGACCATGGAGGGGGCCAGCGGGTCGCGGGCCAGGCGGCCGAGGCGGCGTACGAGGTCCTCGCGGCCTCCGAGGTCCAGACCGGCGGCCGGCTCGTCGAGGAGCAGGAGCTCGGGGTCGGTCATGAGGGCGCGGGCGATCAGCGTGCGCTTGCGCTCGCCCTCGGAGAGGGTGCCGAACTTCCGGTCGAGGTACTCGGTCATGCCGAGGCGGTCGAGGAAGGCGCGGGCCCGCTGCTCGTCGATCTCCTCGTACTCCTCCTGCCAGGTCGCCGTCATGCCGTAGGCGGCGGTGAGGACGGTCTGCAGGACGGTCTGCCGCTTGGGCAGCTTGTCGGCCATCGCGATGCCGGCGACGCCGATGCGGGGGCGCAGCTCGAACACGTCGGTGCCGGGCTTGCCGAGGGTGCCGCCGAGGATGGTGGCGCTGCCCTTGGTGGGGAAGAGGTAGCTGGAGGCGAGGTTCAGCAGTGTGGTCTTGCCGGCGCCGTTGGGGCCGAGGATCACCCAGCGCTCCCCCTCCTTCACCGACCAGGAGACCTGGTCCACCAGAGCCCGGCCCTCGCGGACCACGGATACGTCCACCAGCTCCAGAACATCGCTCATGAGCGTGTTGTCACCCCTTGCAGTCACGGTTCTCTGTTGCGCCGGTAGACCCAGCCCCAGGGGGAAAACCTACGCCACTCGGCAAGGGGTCCGGGGCCGGGGCCCGGTGCGGGGGCCGATCCGTAAAGTGGGGGGATGCTTTTCGAACCACGTTCAGGGCGCCTGGCCGCCTGGGGGAACGCGCTGCTGGCCGGTCTGGTCTCGCCCGACGAGGCCGTGTCGTCGATCGTGGGCGAGGACGCCCTGCACCGGGTGGAGGGGCTGCCGGGTGAGGCGGGGCCGGTGGGGCTCACGCTGGCGCTGGGGCGGCTGCGGGCGCTGGGGGTGTCCGGGCTGCGGGTGGCTCTGCCGGCGCCGGGGCATCCGCTGGGGCTGAGCGGTCCGGCGGATTTCAACGCGCGGGCGCTGGAGGCCGAGGAGGCCGTGGTGTGCGCGGGGGCCGCGCTGGGGCTCGTACCGGAGGTGACCGAGGTGGGGCCCGCGGGGGACGTGCACGTGTCGGTGACCTGGCACTGCCTGCCGGTACGGGAGGCTCCGCCGGCGGACGTGCCGTCGCTGGGCGAGGCGGAGCGGGAGCTGGCGGAGGCGCTGCGCGACGCGACGGCCGCGCTGACGCGGCTGGACGTGGCCGGGTCGGGGCCGGTGGCGGAGGCGGCGCTGTCGGCGTACCGGGCGCGGGCGACGGCGGGGCGGGATGCCTTGGCTCCGGGGTATCCGGCGCGGGCGGTGCGGGTGCTGGCGCTGGCGCAGCGGGTGGATCTGATGGTGTCGCTGGCGTACGAGAACGGGCACGGGGGTGCGGTGTCCTCGTCCGAGATGGCGGCGCGGGCGGAGGCGTTGCGGCCGGTGGAGCGGGTGGCTCGGCGGGCGCTCGTCGCGGCGTACAACTCGGCCGTTGAGGCGGGCGGGGTCGGGCGTTAGCCCCTCGGCTGCGCCGGGGCGGGGCTGCGCCGGACGAGGCCGGGGCTGCGCCGGACGAGGCCGGGGCTGCGCCGGACGAGGCCGGGGCTGCGCCGGGGCTCCTGGGGCTCCGCCCCAGACCCCGCGCCTCAAACGCCGGCGGGGCTGAAAGAGGGGCTGCGCCCGGGCCGGGTACTTGAGCGGCCGGAGAGGGCCCGTGTCTCAGGGATGGCGGGGCTGAAAAAAAGGGGGGAGAGCAGGGTGGCCCCGCTTCCCGGGGAGAGGTGGGGAAGCGGGGCCGGGGGTGCGCGGCAGAAGGCGGTCAGGCGTTGACGCCCGTGTTGCCGAAGGCGGGGTTGAGCAGGCCGATCACGTTGACCGTGTTGCCCACCACGTTGACGGGGATGTGGACGGGGACCTGGAGCTGGTTCCCGGAGGCCACGCCGGGCGAGTTCAGGGCCTCGCCCTCCGCCGACGCACCGCCGTGCGCCGAGGAGACACCCGCGCCGGCGGCGAGGAGGCCGCCCGCGATCATGGTGACGGCTGCGGCCTTCTTGAAGTTCTTCACGTTCTCGTCCTCCAGTACGTCTGCCGCGACCAGCCGCCGCGGCACGTCATGGAGAACGCCCGCCCCGCGCTCGGGATACGCCATGTGGGCTACATACACCCGACCGTATGAATCTCAGACCGGACGGACTCGGTCCGATTACTCCGCCAAACCGTGCCTGACCGCCCACAATGCGGCCTGAGTCCGATCTGAGAGGTCCAGCTTCATCAGGATGTTCGACACGTGCGTCTTCACCGTCTTCTCGGACAGCACCAGGGCCCGGGCGATCTCGCGGTTGGAGCGGCCGTCCGCGATCAGGCCCAGGACCTCGCGTTCGCGGTCGGTCAGGGAGCCCGGCCGGCCCGCGGAGGGGCTCTGGTCGTCCTGGGAGAGCAGGGCCACCGCCACCTCCGGCTGGAGGAGGACGTGGCCGGCGTGGACGGACCGGATGGCTCCGGCCAGGGCCTCGGGGTCGATGTCCTTGTAGACGTATCCCGCCGCTCCCGCCCGCAGGGCCGGGACCACGGTCCGCTGCTCCGTGAAGCTGGTGACGATCAGCACCCGCGCCGGGTTCGCCAGCTCGCGCAGCCTGCGCAGGGCCTCGATGCCGTCGGTGCCCGGCATCTTGATGTCCATGAGGATCACGTCGGGGCGCAGCTCCTCGGCGCGGGCGATGCCCTCCTCGCCGTCGGAGGCCTCGCCGACCACCTCGATGTCCTCCTGGACCTCCAGGAAGGTGCGCAGGCCCCGCCGGACCACCTGGTGGTCGTCGACCAGCAGGACGCCGATCCTGCCGCCGCGTACGGTGCCGTCAGCCACCGGGGACCTCCATCTCGATCGTGGTGCCCCGCCCGGGCTCCGAGTGCACGGTGAGCCGGCCGCCGACCCCGCCCGCGCGGTCGCGCATGGAGACGAGGCCGAGGTGGCGGCCCGCCCGGCGGACGGCCTTGGGGTCGAAGCCCTTGCCGGAGTCGACGACCGTGAGGACGGCGCCCCCTGCGGGCGTCCGGGCCAAGGTGACCTCCACCCGGTCGGCGCCCGAGTGGCGCAGGGCGTTGTGGAGGGCTTCCTGGGCCACGCGCAGGACCGCCTCCTCCTGGGACGCGGGCAGGGCCCGTACGCCGTCACAGGTGAAGGTGACGTGCGCGGCGTGGGCGCGGTCCAGTACGTGGACGTGCGTCCGCAGGGTCGCGACCAGGCCGTCGTCGTCCAGGGCGGCCGGGCGGAGCTCGGTGACGGCCGCGCGCAGTTCGTCGGCGGCTTCCGCCGCCAGGGCGGCCACCTGCTGGAGCTCGTCCTTGGCCCGGGCGGGGTCGCGGTCGACGAGGGCGGCGGCGGCCTGGGCGGTGAGGCGCAGCGAGAAGAGCTTCTGGCTGACGGCGTCGTGCAGCTCGTGGGCCAGGCGCGAGCGCTCCTCGGCGATGGTGAGCTCGCGGCTGCGCTCGTAGAGCCGGGCGTTGGTGAGGGCGATCGCCGCGTGCTGGGCGAGGAGGGAGAGGAGTTCCTGGTCCTCGTCGGTGAAACCGGGCCCGCCGCCGGGGCCCCGGTACTTGTTGGCGAGGAAGAGGGCGCCGAGGGTCTCCTCGCCGTCCCGGATCGGCATGCCGAGGAAGTCGGACATCTCGGGGTGGGCGGCCGGCCAGCCCTCGAAGCGCGGGTCCTCGCGTACGTCGGCCAGCCGCTCGGGGCCGCCGTGGTGGAGCATCGCGGCCAGGATGCCGTGCTGGCGGGGCAGCGGTCCGATGCTGCGCCACTGCTCGGCGCTGATGCCGTCCACGACGAACTGGGCGAAGCCGCCGTGGTCGTCCGGGACGCCCAGGGCCGCGTACTCGGCGTCCAGGAGCTCGCGGGCCGACACGACGATCGTGCGCAGGACGTCGCGGACCTCCAGGCGGCGGCTCATGGCGAGCAGCGCGGTGCTCACGGCGGCCAGGCCGGTGCGTTCCGGTCCCTTGTGCACGGGGTCACGCATGGGGTCGCGCATGGGGTCACCGTACCCGGGGCGCTGACCAGCGGGATCGGCCTGTGGGCGTAGGTCCATCGGACCTGTACGGGTGGGGCTCGCGGCCGAGGCGGCGGCGGGCTGCGCCTTCCTAGGTTGGGGGCGTCGGGTGATCGGAGACGGAAGGCAGGGGTGCGGTCATGTCGGTGGCGATGGTGACGGGGGCTTCGCGGGGGCTGGGCCGGGCGCTGGCCGGGGAGCTGGCGGCGGACGGCTGGGACCTGGTGCTCAGTGCGCGGGGTGCGGCGGCTCTGGAGGAGGCCGCGGCCGAGGTGGAGGAGCGGGGCGTACGGGTCGTGGCGGTGCCCGGGGACGTGTCCTCGGCGGCGCACCGGGCGGCGCTGGTGGCGGCGGCGCGGGAGCTGGGCGGGCTGGACCTGCTGGTGAACAACGCGGGGGTGCTGGGGGCGGAGCCCTTGGTGCCGCTGGCGGCGCATCCGCTGGACGGGCTCCGGGAGGCGTTCGAGGTCAATGTGGTGGGGCCGCTGGGGCTGGTGCAGGAGGGGCTGGCATTGCTGCGGGCCTCGGCGGCGGGGGCGGTGCTGAACATCAGCTCGGACGCCGCGGTGGTTCCGTACGCCACGTGGGGTGCGTACGGGGCCACCAAGGCGGCCGGGGACCTGATGTGGGGCGTACTGGCGGTGGAGGAGCCGGGGCTGCGGGTGTGGTGGGCGGACCCCGGTTCGATGCGGACGCGGATGATGGCGGCGGCCGAGCCCGGTGAGGACCTGTCGGGGCTGGCGACGCCGAAGGAGGTGGCGCCCGTACTGCTGCGGCTGGTGCGGGAGGCGCGGGCGAGCGGGCGGTACACCGCGGAGGCGCTGGCGGCGGAGGCGGCCCTCGGGGCGCGGGCGGGCCTCGGGGCGGGGACCGCGCGGTGAGCGGGCGGCAGGCCCTTCGGGAAGACGGGCTCCATGTACAGGGAGAGGGACTGCGCCTAGCGGACGTTCCGCCGGAACTGGTGGCGCGGGTGCCCGCCGAGCAGCGCGGGCCGGGCCGGGGGCGGGACTCCGTGCGGCTCCTGGTGTCGCGGGGCGGCGCGGAGGTGTCCCTGCACGCCTTCCGGGAGCTGCCGGACCTGCTGCGGGCCGGGGACGTCCTGGTCGTGAACACCTCGGCCACGCTGGCGGCCGCGGTGGACGCGCGGCTGGGCGGCGCGCAGGTGGTGGTGCACTTCTCCACCCGGGGCGACGGGGGCCGCTGGGCGGTGGAGCTGCGGGATCCGGCGGGTGGCGGGACGACCCGGCCGCGGCCCGGGGGGCCGGCGGGGGCGGTGGTGGAGCTGCCGGACGGGCACCGCCTCGTCCTGGAGGAGCGCCTCGACCCGGGAGCGGACCGGCTGTGGTGGGCGCGGCCCGACCCCGCCCCGGGAGCCGTCCCGGCGCTGCTGCGGGCGTACGGGCGGCCCGTCCGGTACGCGTACACGGAGCGGGACCAGCCGCTGTCGGCGTACCAGACGGTGTTCGCGGTGCCGGCGGCCGACGGATCGGGTTCGGCGGAGATGCCGAGCGCCGGGCGGCCCTTCACCGCGGAGCTGGTGGCGCGGCTGGTGAGCCGGGGGGTGCAGTTCGCGCCGCTGACCCTGCACACGGGGGTGTCCTCGCAGGAGGCGCACGAGCCGCCGTACCCGGAGCGGTACGAGGTGCCCGGGACGACGGCGGGGCTGGTGAACGCCGCGCGGGCCGCCGGCGGGAGGGTGATCGCCGTGGGGACGACGGCGGTGCGGGCCCTGGAGTCGGCGGCGGGGCCGGACGGGCTGGTCCGTGCGGCCGGGGGCTGGACCGGCCTGGTGGTGACGCCGCAGCGGGGGGTGCGGGTGGTGGACGGGCTGCTGAGCGGGCTGCACGAGCCCGCAGCGTCCCATCTGCTGATGCTGGAGGCGGTCGCGGGGCGTGCCGCCGTGCGGCGCGGGTACGCGGAGGCGAGGGCCCGGCAGTGCCTGTGGCACGAGTTCGGGGACGTCCATCTGCTCTTCAAGGACGAGACCGGTCACTGAGTGCATTGCTACCGCAACTCATGGTGAGACTGCTACGTGCTCGATGTGAGCCCGGGCATAGGACGCACATCACTTACGAAGCTGCCTAGTGGACGAGTAAAGGCCCTGTCAGCACGGGCCTGCGTAGCGCCGGGGCCTGATATCGGGCCCCGGCGCCCGCGTCTGATCCACTAAGCAGGATCGTACGTCACACCTTTGCCACAAGTTTTTGCCACCGCTAAGAATTGCTCTCGTCGCACAGCGCCGCGGATCCCAGATCCTCGCGGCGCTTTCCTGCGGCCCCCGCTATTCGAAGAGGTTGCCCCGCCATGTCTGCTTCCAGCACTTCCGGTCACAGTCGTCTGACGAAGGCACACAAGCTGTCCATTGCCGGCGTCGCCACGTTCAGCGCCGCCGCGCTCGCCTTCTCCCTCGTCCCGGCCGATGCCGCTGAGCCCCAGACGGTCGCCGCACCCGTCGCCTGGGCGCGCGTCGTCGACGGCACGCAGGCCAAGACGGTGGCGCAGCACCTCTCCGTGCAGCAGGTCGTCGCGGACAAGAAGGCGAAGGACGCGGCGAAGGCCAAGGCCGAGGCCGCCGCGAAGAAGGACCGCGAGCAGAAGGCGGCCGCGAGCCGTTCCGCCGCCCGCACCCCGGTCTTCGCGAACAACCTCGACGGCTGGATCAAGGAAGCCCTCTTCATCATGAAGAAGGAAGGCATTCCGGGCACCTACGCCGGTATTCACCGCAACATCATGCGTGAGTCCAGCGGCAACCCGATGGCCATCAACAACTGGGACATCAACGCCCAGAACGGCATCCCCAGCAAGGGTCTGCTCCAGGTCATCCTTCCGACCTTCAAGACGTACCACGTCAAGGGCACCAAGTTCGACCAGTACGACCCGGTCGCGAACATCGTCGCCGCCTGCAACTACGCGGCCGACCGCTACGGCTCCATGGACAACGTCAACAGCGCCTACTAGGCCACGCTGCCCACTGGGCCGCGCTCGGGACCACCCGAGCCCGTCCAAGCCCCCCATGCGCCTCAGGGCGGCCCCCGGAGTTCCGGGTGCCGCCCTGAGGCGTTTTCGTGCGCGTGGTGCCGGCCGGGTTACTTGCCGGCCCGCATGACCTCGGGCTCGTGGCGGCGCAGCAGGCGCTGGACCGCGAAACCGCAGGCGATGCCGATGAGCAGCAGGATGGTGATGTTCAGGCTCCACTGGCCGACCGTCGCGTCCCAGAGCGGGTCCGTGTTGGTCGGGTTGTCGGCGTCCCACGGCGGCATGAGCTGGCCGAGGTTGAGCGTGGTGCCGGCGGCGGCGATGGCCCAGCGGGACGGCATCAGCCAGGCGAACTGCTCCAGGCCCGGCGAGTCGTAGACCTGGAAGAGGATGCCGGTGAACACGACCTGGACGATCGCGAACATGACCAACAGCGGCATGGTCTTCTCGGCGGTCTTCACCAGCGAGGAGATCACCAGGCCGAACATCATCGAGGTGAAGCCGAGCGCGATGACCGACAGGCAGATCTCGACGGCCGGCGGCATGATCAGGCCCTCGGTGGGCAGGTCGCGCGGGAAGAAGCCGATCGCGCAGATGATCACGCCCTGGATGGCCGTGATGATCCCGAGGACGATCACCTTCGACATGAGGTACGCGGACCGGTAGAGGCCGGTCGCCCGCTCACGCTCGTAGATGACGCGTTCCTTGATCAGCTCGCGGACCGAGTTGGCGGCGCCCGAGAAGCACATGCCGACCGCGAGGATCAGCATGATCGTGCCGGCGTCCCCGTTGAAGCGGGACGGCGCGACCGGCGGCGCGAGGCCGAACTTCGCGGGGATCACCGTGGAGACCACGCCCAGGACCGCGGGCAGCAGCACCATCAGGGCCAGGAAGCCCTTGTCCGAGGCGATCACCGAGACGTAGCGGCGGATCAGCGTCCACAGCTGCGAGCCCCAGCCCTGCGGCTTGGTCGGGCGCATCTGCTGGACCGGCGGCATGGCGACCGACTGGGGCGCGACCGCGTCGATGTCGGCGGCGTACAGCTGGTAGTGCTGGGAGCCCTTCCAGCGGCCGGCCCAGTCGTAGTCGCGGTAGTTCTCGAAGGCCGAGAACACGTCCGCCCACGTGGTGTAGCCGAAGAAGTTCAGCGCCTCGTCCGGCGGACCGAAGTACGCGACGGAACCGCCCGGGGCCATGACCAGCAGCTTGTCGCAGATGGCCAGCTCGGCGACGGAGTGGGTGACGACGAGGACCGTGCGGCCGTCGTCGGCCAGGCCGCGCAGCAGCTGCATGACGTCGCGGTCCATGCCCGGGTCGAGGCCGGAGGTCGGCTCGTCCAGGAAGATCAGCGAGGGCTTGGTGAGCAGCTCCAGGGCCACGGACACGCGCTTGCGCTGACCACCCGAGAGTGCGGTGATCTTCTTGTCCTTGTGGATGTCGAGCTTGAGCTCGCGCAGCACCTCGTCGATGCGTGCGGCGCGCTCGGACTCGGCGGTGTCACCCGGGAAGCGGAGCTTGGCCGCGTACTTCAGCGCCGTCCGTACGGTCAGCTCCTTGTGCAGGATGTCGTCCTGCGGGACCAGGCCGATGCGCTGGCGGAGCTCCGCGAACTGCTTGTACAGGTTGCGGTTGTCGTACAGGACGTCGCCCTGGTCGGCGGGCCGGTAGCCGGTCAACGCCTTGAGCAGCGTCGACTTGCCGGAGCCGGAGGGGCCGATGACGCCGATCAGCGACTTCTCCGGGACGCCGAAGGTGACGTCCTTGAGGATCTGCTTGCCGCCCTCGACCGTGACCGTGAGGTGGCGGGCCGAGAAGGAGACCTCGCCGGTGTCGACGAACTCCTCAAGGCGGTCGCCGACGATCCGGAACGTCGAGTGGCCGACGCCGACGATGTCGTTCGGGCCGAGCAGCACGGTGCCGGACTTGGCCAGCGGCTGACCGTTGACGTAGGTGCCGTTGTGGCTGCCGAGGTCGTGGATCTCGAAGCGGCCGCCCGGCATCGAGCGGAACTCGGCGTGGTGGCGGGAGACCTGGAGGTCGGAGACCACCAGCTCGTTCTCCAGCGCACGGCCGATCCGCATGACGTGGCCCAGCGAGAGCTGGTGGAACGTCGTCGGGCTGCGGTCGCCGTACGCGGGTGCCCCGCCCTGCGCGGGACGGGGTGCGGCGGCGGCCTGCTGGTGCGGGAGGTGCACCTGCTGCGGCTGTGCGTGCTGCGGCTGTGCGTGCTGCTGCTGTTCCCAGGCCTGCTGCTGCGGGGCCTGGTAGGCCGGGGCCTGCGGCTGGGCGTACGCCTGGGCCGCGGCCGGCTGCTGCGCGTGCTGCGGCTGCGGCGCCGCGGCAGCGGCTGCGCTCAGATTCAGCCGCGGTCCGTCGGTCGCGTTGCCCAGGTGCACCGGCGTGCCGGGCACGAGTGCGGTCTGCTGGACCCGCGCCCCGTGCACGTAGGTGCCGTTGGTGCTGCCGTGGTCCTCGATACCCCAACCCTGGCCGTTCCAGGCGATGGTGGCGTGCCTCCACGACACCCGCGCATCGTCGATCACCACGTCTCCCTGGGGATCACGCCCCAGCGAGTACGACCTGGACGGATCGAGCGTCCAGGTCCTTCCATTCAATTCCAGTACGAGTTCCGGCACTCCAGCCCCACTTAAGTCCCCCGAGAATCCCCCATGACGTCAGGGAGTCTAGGGATGGCGAACATCCGGGGGAACTATTTCAGGCCCACAGCCGTATGTGGAATCCGGGCCTTGCCGGGGCGCCCAGGACTGCCCGTTGACGGGGTCGAAAGTCACCCGGAGAGTCAGATACGGGACTTCTCGCCGTCCTCGTCCTCGCGGCGGGGGGCCTCCCCGGGGCCGCGCCCCGGCGGCCGACCGTCGCCCCGCCTCCCCCGCCGGGCGCACCGCCACCGCCGAAACCGTCCGGGCCGCCCCCGGCGCGGTGGAGCCGCAGGTCCGGTGCTCAGGTCCGGGGCGTCGGGAAGGGCGGCGGCAGGGGGAGGCGGCCGGCGGCACACCGCGTTCACGAAATGGGACGGGGGTCCTGTGAGGGGAGCCGGGAAGATACGGTGAGAGCACCATGAGCGCATCGCAGACCTCCGACGTCCCCACCCTCCTCGTCAAGATCTTCGGCAAGGACCGTCCCGGGATCACCGCCGGGCTGTTCGACACCCTCGCCGCCTACTCCGTCGACGTCGTCGACATCGAGCAGGTCGTCACCCGTGGCCGCATCGTCCTGTGCGCCCTCGTCACCGAGCCCGCCGGCGGGCTGGAGGGCGACCTGCGGGCCACCGTCCACAGCTGGGCCGAGTCCCTCAAGATGCAGGCGGAGATCCTCTCCGGTACCGGTGACAACCGGCCCCGCGGCAGCGGCCGCTCCCACGTCACCGTCCTCGGACACCCGCTCACCGCCGAGTCCACCGCCGCCATCGCCTCCCGGATCACCGCGACCGGCGGCAACATCGACCGTATTTTCCGGCTCGCGAAATATCCGGTCACGGCCGTGGAGTTCGCCGTCTCCGGCGTCGAGACCGAGCCGCTGCGCACGGAGCTGGCCACCGCCGCCGCGCAGATCGGCGTGGACGTTGCCGTGGTCTCGGCCGGACTGCACCGCCGGGCCCAGCGCCTGGTCGTCATGGACGTGGACTCGACCCTGATCCAGGACGAGGTCATCGAGCTCTTCGCCGCGCACGCCGGATGCGAGGCCGAGGTCGCCGAGGTCACCGAGCGGGCCATGCGCGGCGAGCTGGACTTCGAGCAGTCGCTGCACGCCCGTGTCGCACTGCTCGCCGGACTCGACGCCTCCGTCGTGGACAAGGTGCGCGCCGAGGTGCAGCTGACCCCGGGCGCCCGGACCCTGATCCGTACGCTCAAGCGGCTCGGCTACCAGGTGGGCGTGGTCTCCGGCGGCTTCACCCAGGTGACGGACGACCTGCGGGAGCGGCTGGGGCTGGACTTCGCCGCCGCCAACACGCTGGAGATCGTCGACGGGAAGCTGACGGGCCGGGTCACCGGCGAGATCGTGGACCGGGCGGGCAAGGCCCGGCTGCTGCGCCGTTTCGCCGCGGAGGCCGGCGTACCGCTGGCCCAGACGGTGGCCGTCGGTGACGGGGCCAACGACCTGGACATGCTCAACGCGGCCGGGCTGGGGGTGGCCTTCAACGCCAAGCCCGTGGTCCGCGAGGCCGCCCACACGGCGGTGAACGTGCCCTTCCTGGATGCGGTGCTCTACCTGCTCGGCATCACCCGCGAGGAGGTCGAGGCCGCCGACCTGGCCTGATCCGCAGGACGCGTACGGGCCCCGGCCGCCGGTGCGGCTGCCGGGGCCCGCTCATGCGTAGGGGGGTGTCCGGTGGGTCAGTGCCCCTTGGGGGTCCAGAAGTCGACCAGGGTGCCCACCCCGTGCTCCAGGGACTTCCACGAGCCGGTGAACGAGACCACGGCGAGCGCGGCGGTCGGGAATCCCGTACGGGCCATGCGCGCCAGGGTGTCGCCCTCCGCGCGGCCCGAGAGGGCGTCGGCGAGGGCGTGCATGCCGGGGTTGTGGCCGATGACGAGGAGGTCGCGGACCTCGTCGGAGGTCTCGTTCAGCAGGGCGATGAGCTCGCCCAGCGAGGCGTCGTAGAGCCGTTCCTCGTAGTGGGTCTTCGGCCGGTGCGGCATCTCCTGGACGGCGAGCTTCCAGGTCTCGCGGGTGCGGGCGGACGTGGAGCAGAGGGCCAGGTCGAAGGCGATGCCGGTGTCGGCGAGCTTCAGACCGACGGCCGGCGCGTCCTTGCGGCCCCGTTCCGCCAGCGGACGGTCGTGGTCGGCCACCTCGGGCCAGTCGGCCTTGGCGTGCCGGAGGAGGGCGATCCTGCGGGATGTGTCGGCGCTCATGGCTCCCAGCTTCGCATGAAACGAGCCACGGGGCGCAGGGTGTTGGAGGGCGCACCCGGCAGGTGGGACGCGCGCGAGCTCAGCCGACGGCGCGCAGGATCTGCGTCACGACCTGCATCAGGGAGGAGACCTCGCCGGTGGCGGCGTGGGCCTCGCCGGAGCCGGCGAGGAGCAGCAGCAGGCAGCCGAAGGCGAGGACGGGCAGGGCCAGCGCCCACCAGTGCAGCCGGGCACCCGCGCCGGCTGCGGCGTGTGCCCGGGGGCCGGGCGGGAGGGACCGGGTGTGCGTGGGGGCCGACATGGCCGCCTCCGAGGGTGTGGACGGGACTGGCTCGCTGCCTTCGAATCTATGGATCCGAAGGGGCGGTTCCCATCCGGGGCACACCCCACTTGTCCCTGAGCCTGACCCCCTAGGGGAAGGGGGGTTATCCCCACCTCCGCCCCCGGGTGCCCGGGGTCAGGGGGAGGCGATCGTCGCGATGACGCCGATGATCAGGCTCACGGCGAGCATCGCGCCGAGGACGAGGCCGAGCTTCTTGTGGCCGTTCTGCGGGTTCGGTTCAAGTACGGGCGACATGCCGGTCAGTCTCGCATGCCGCATTCGTCCTCGATCGTGCGGTCCCGCCCGGCCAGGACGCCGAGCGCGATCTGCGGCACGAGCAGTCCGGCCATCAGGGCGAGCGGCAGGTCCCAGCCGCCGCTGTGCTGGTAGAGGGTGCCGATCACCAGGGGGCCGGGGATGGAGATGAGGTAGCCGGTGCTCTGGGCGAAGGCGGAGAGCTTGATCACGCCGGCGGGGGACTTGGCGCGCAGTCCGATCAGGGTGATGACGAGCGGGAAGGCACAGTTGGAGATGCCGAGCAGGAGCGCCCAGGCCCAGGCGCCGGCGGCGGGGGCGAGGTAGAGCCCGAGGTAGCCGGTGAGGCCGAAGGCGCCGAGGGTGACGGCGATGGCGCCCTGGTTCTTCATCCGGCCGGCGAGGCCGGGGATGACGAAGGCGAGCGGGACTCCCATGACCATGGTGACGGCGAGGAGCACTCCGGCGGTGGAGGCGGAGACCCCGGCGTCCCGGAAGATCTGCGGGAGCCAGCCCATGGTGATGTACGCACCCGTGGCCTGGAGGCCGAAGTAGCAGGCCAGGGCCCAGGCGGTGCGGCTGCGGACGACCCGCGGGCCCGCGTCGGCGCGTACCGACCCGGCCGGGCCGGAGGCGGACGCCGCCGCCCGTTCCTGCCTGCGGGAGGCGCGGGCGATGGGCAGCCAGGGGATCACGGCGATCACCGCGAGCCCGGCCCACAGGAGCAGGCCGGTGCGCCAGCTGCCGCCGAGGGCGGTGGTGAGCGGGACGGTCGTGGCGGCGGCGAGCGAGGTGCCGGCGGCGAGGGCCATGGAGTACAGGCCGGTCATGGTGCCGACCCGGTCCGGGAAGTAGCGCTTGACGATCACCGGGAGCAGGACGTTGGTGAGGGCGATGCCGGCCAGGGACAGGGCGCTGGCGGCGAGGAAGCCGGCGGCGCCCGTCGCGAAGGGCCGGACCAGCAGTCCGATGGCGATGGCGGCCATGCCGGCGCAGACCACGGCGGCGGGGCCGAAGCGGCGGGAGAGACGGGGTGCGGTGACGCCGAAGACGGCGAAGCACAGGGCGGGGACGGAGGTGATCAGTCCGGCGACGGTGCCGCTCATGCCCAGACCGGTGCGGGTCTCCTCGAAGAGGGCGCCGAGGCTGGTGATGGCGGGCCGCAGGTTGAGGGCGGCGAGCACGATTCCGACGAGGAGCACCGGCCCGAGCCAGGTGGGGTGCACCGGGGGCTGCGGGGTGGGGGCGGTGGCCTGCCGGGAGGGCCGGTGGCCCCCGGCGGGCCGGTCGAGCGTCTGTATGTCGTCGTCACGCATCCCACCATCATAGAATCATGGGATGATTGGTTGTCCAATCGCTCCAGAGGGGAACCCATGCCGCTGACCTCGCCACGGCGCTCCGCGCTCGTCGACCAGGTGATCGCCCAGTTGCGCAACCAGATCACCTCCGGCGAGTGGCCGGTCGGCGCCCGCATCCCCACCGAGCCGGAGCTCGTCGAGCTGCTCGGCGTGGCCCGCAACACCGTGCGCGAGGCCGTGCGGGCGCTGGCGCACAACGGACTGCTCGACATCCGGCAGGGCTCGGGTACGTACGTCCTCGCCACCAGCGAGCTGGCCGGGGTGATGCACCGCCGGTTCGCCGGCGCCGACCCGCGGCACATCGCCGAGCTGCGCTCGACGCTGGAGTCCTCGGCGGCGCGGCTGGCGGCGGAGCGGCGCACCGAGCGGGACCTCGTCCAGCTGGACGCCCTGCTGGCGCGGCGCGAGGACGCCTGGGCAAGTGGGGACGCGGACCTGTTCGTGGCGGCGGACATGAGCCTGCACATGGCCGTGGTGACGGCCTCGCACAACGAGGTGCTGATCGAGCTGTACGCGGACCTCGGCGACCTGCTGGCCGACTGGCTGCGGACGGACGTGGGCACCGACCTGCGTCCCGCCGGCCATCTGGACCACGCCCGGCTGATCGAGGCGATCAGACGCGGGGACGGGGACACGGCCGCCTCGGAGGCGGCGGGCTATCCCTTCGCGTGTCGCGGCCGGAACGCGGAGGGGGACCTCACGGGCGCTGGTGGCTGACCCACGCCGCGCGGACTTCCTTCCAGCAGCGGCCGACGAGCTCGACCCGGCCGGCCGGGCCGACGGCCACGGCGGCGCCGTCGCCGTCCAGGTCCCACCAGCGGTCGCATTCGACGTGCAGCCGGACCAGGTCGGTCTCGGGATAGGCGTTGTGGCAGGACGCCGTCACCTGTGAGCCCAGGATCTCGGTGTCGCAGTCCGCTCCGAACAGGTCCCGGCCGGCGGGCCGCGCGGGTGGTGCGGGGGGCTCTGCGGGGATCTCGGCGAGCTCCACCACGGCCGGGGGCACCGCCTCGGGGCCGTATGCGGGATCGTCGGCGGCCGGCTGCGCGGCCGCCCCGGGCATCAGGAGTCCGGTCAGGATCACCGAGGTGACCAGCAGCGATACTGCTCCGCTCGGCCTCGTGCGCACTCCCGTACCTCCTCCCCGCAGGAGCCGGGAAGATCCCGGCCTGGCCAGTTTGCAGGCATCTGTCACGGTTTTCGACTCGGGAAGTTCCGATCGGCCGCTGAACATCCGATCGAGCCCATGCGTACGGCGGCGGGGGGGGGGGGGGGGGGGGGGGGGGGGGGGGGGGGGGGGGGGGGGGGGGGGGGGGGGGGGGGGGGGGGGGGGGGGGGGGGGGGGGGGGGGGGGGG
>NZ_JBWKJU010000037.1:27710-38467 GCF_056432025.1 Streptomyces sp. NPDC045695 | reverse complement strand
AGGGGTGTTGAGTAGGGGGGGGAGGGAAAGGCGGGGGAAGGCCCCCCCACTTGGCGTTGGGGGGGGGGGGGGGGTGGTTTTGGGGGGGGGGGGGGGGGGGGGGGGGGGGGGGCCCCCCCCCCCCCCCCCCCCACCCCAGCCTCCGAGGCCGCCGGCCGCGCCATTGGAACGAGTCCGCCCATGTGCGTGCCCAGGGCCGTTCTTGGTTCGCTGGAGCTTCCGGAGACGATCCCGAAAAGGCGGCCTCATCGGCGACGCGGCGGCCGCTTGACGGGCTGCGGTGATCAGCCCTCCCCAGCGCGCCTCCCGGCCGGCTCCTCGTTCGCGGGGGGGGGGGACCCGGCATCCTGGACCCGGACCTGGACGTCGCCTGCCCGCCCGAAAGACGACGTCCACGTCCCGGTCTTCACTCCCCGTTGCTCCCGCTGACCCGTTCGACCGGGATCCACAGCTGGGAGTCCGTCTCCGCGCCGATCTCCACCGGCTGTGTCCGCAGCAGCTCCGGACCCGGCCGGCTCGCGTACGGGTTCGAGGGGAACCACTGCGTGAACACGTCCCGCCACAGCTCCTGGAGGGCGCTCGGATACGGCCCGTGGTTGTCGAAGACCGCCCAGGCCCCTGCCGGTACGTCGAGGGCGTCGAGCTCCTCGGCGGCCGCCTCGGAGCCGGCGACCACACCGATCCAGTAGTCCACCTCAGCGCCCTCCTCCCGGCTGTCGGTCAGGTGGACCACCGCCGACAGGACGCCCTTCGGCTCCCCGTCGGCCAGCTTCTTCATCGTTACGATCGCCTGCTCGTCCAGGCTCTCCACGTGTGCCGCGGCCGCCGCGTTGACCCCCTCGTGCACGAGGGGGACCCGCGCCTTCCTGCCGACGACCCGAAACGCTTCCCTCTCGACGATCCGATACCGCATGGTCGTGCTCCCTTCGACGACGACACGGAAGGACATGCGCGACTGCGCCGTGAGCGTCGCACCCGTGCGCCGGGCCTCGCCCGGCCCGATGCCGTGCACCGACCGGAACGCCCGGGCGAACGCCTCGCCCGAGCCGTACCCGTACCGCACGGCCACGTCGAGCAGCGTCCGCTCCCCGCCCAGCACCTCGGCCCCGGCCAGCGTCATGCGCCGGCGCCGTACGTACACGGAGAGCGGCATCCCGGCGAGCGCCGAGAACAGGCGCCGGAAGTGGTACTCCGACGTCATCGCGATCCGCGCGACTTCGACGATGTCGACCTCCCGGCCGGCCTCCGCTTCGAGGCAGCGCTCGATGTGGTCGAGCGCCTCGTTGAGCTGCTCCAGCACGGGTGCGTGTCCTTCCCTCTGATGTCTTCACCGTACGAATCACGCCCCTCCCAGGACCCGATGATCCGTGCCCGGAACGATCGGGTGACCGATTGCGTCACGAGCCCAGAGCGATCGGCGCGCGTCTGACGTGCGGTGTGTACGCCGCGTCAACGGCTACGGCTTCGTGCGGGGCCGGAACCACCACCGCCGGCGAAGAAGAAGGGCGGGTTGCTGCGGCTTCAGCAGATCCTGCTGAGCGCGAGGTCACCGCGCAGATGACCGGCTCCGCGGAGTGCACGGCCGCCGGCCCGCCGTCGCCCGACCCGGCGGTCCAGCCGACGTGGACGCCCACTGCCGTGGCACCTGCCGCTTGTGGACCCCGAACGCTGACGCGTGCTGTCACTGGCGAGCGAGCGCTCTTCTGTGTGGCGACGCCTGAAGGGCGCACGGGTGTGGTGTCGCGGTTTCAGCCGAGCAGGTGCTACCCGGCCTGGGTTCCGGACGGGGAGGCCGGGCAGCAGCAGGCCTCAGACTGCGACCGAGAGCAGGTCCACCACGAAGACGAGCGTCGAGCCCGCCGGGATCAACGGCGAGGGCGACTGCTTGCCGTAGCCGAGGCGCGGGGGAACGATGATCTCGCGTCGGCCGCCGACCTTCATCCCCCTGATGCCCCGGTCCCAGCCCTTGATGACCCGGCCGCCTCCCACGGCGAACTTGAACGGCTCACCCCGGTCCCAGGAGGCGTCGAACTCCATACCGGACTCGAAGGTGACCCCCACGTAGTGAACCCGGACGACCCTGCCCGGCTTCGCCTCGGGCCCGTCCCCGACGACGAGGTCCCGGATGGTCAGCTCGGTGGGAGCAACACCCTCCGGAAGGTCGATCTCGGGCTTCGTCAGTTCACTCATTGCAGCCTCATTCACCCTCCGCCGGAAGCCCTCGTACGGACCAGCCGGGTGCATGGTCACTCCATGCGGTAGGTGATCACGCTACCGAGAATGCTGATCCCGTGGAGTGCATCCGACCCGACGGAGCGCGGCACCGGACGTCGACAGGTGCTCCACATCTTGAACCTGCACCGTCGCGCCGAGCGCATGCGTCTACGGGTGCTGGTCACCGGCTGGCAGCCCCAGCCCCAGCCCCAGCAGTGCATGGCCACCGTGGCCGGCATCCCCGGGCCCAGAGCGGGCGCCGGCGAGCGCCACGCCCTGGCGTCGCTGCGGCCCGGCACGGAGCAGCATTTCCGCCGGTGCGGAGGGTGCTTCAAGGGGACGGGTCCCACCCCTCGGGGCCAGCGCCTCGCCACTCCACGAAGTCGGGATCGGTGAGGTCCACGTCCTCGGTGTTCTCCAGCCCGGCGGCCGTGAGGAAGACACGAATGTCGGACGGCCCGTGCGCGACCCCGATGGCGACGCCGTCGTAGCGCACCCGGCGCCATCCCTGCTCGTCGGGCGGGTAGACGATCAGCTTGGCGGACATGCGCCCAGCCTCTTCCCCGCCCTCCCCAGTGGCACCTTTTGCGCGCGAACGGGTGACGCACGCCCCGGGAAGCGGATTGCGGCCTCTCACGGACAGCCGCACCGGAGGCTTCGGCGGCGGGGTAGGTTCGGAGGTACGGGGTGCGGCTCTGGCCACCGAGGCCGCGACGGGGGTCGCACCCCGACACTGCGAGAGTGCCCGGCCCGGCGGGTGCCTGCAGCTATCACTCCCTCGTGCGGGTGGAGCCGCGGCCGTCGGCGAACCGCTGCGCTTCCACCGCCGTCGCAGCGGCCATGAAGACAATCGACGAGCAGCACATCGCGAGCCCGGCCTGGTAGCGCTGGCCATCACCGGCGGGGACGAGGACATCGTCCAGGCTGTCATAGCCACCCTGGGGGAACGCCGAGCACAACGCCGCGCACCGGTGATCGGAGCTTCGCATCCGCCTTCCCCACCCCCGCCCCCTGCGGCACTGAGAACACTGCGCCGAGGACTTCGGCGAAACTCACCACCGCGACCGGGGGTCAGTGCTCAGCAAGCGCCAGAGGGGTGAGGTCATGGTGGTGGCTCCGATGGCGTGGACGCCGCTCAGAGTAAGCCAGGCGTGCTCGGCCTGGATCACGACGCCAACGCCCTGGTGGTTGAGCTGCCTGGAGCCGGTCAAGCGACCTGCTACGGAGCCAGCCCTCCATTCGACTTCGGCGAGCTGGGCTGGGCTGGGCTGGTGGGGCTCACCTGGGTCTGGGGGAGGTCGGGGCCGTTCATGCGCCGTCGAATACCTGAACCGTACAGGTCAACTTGTCGATCAGCCTGAGCGTTCGGCGGAAAGGGCGTTGAAGAGGGCGGCGCCGCGTTCCGCGTCGTCGACACTCACGGCGAACTCGGTGCCGTTGCGGGGGTGAATGACCAAGCACTCACCGGCCCGGAGCATGACGGTGGTGCCCAGCCCGCTGAGCCGGTAGCCCCAGCCGCCCACCTGTGCCGGCGTACGCCTCTCCGCGCGCGCCGAGACGATGTCTTGGGGAGCCCAGCGGCGTACCGGCCAGCCGAAGGGTCCGAAGGACACCTCCAGCCCGGCCCCCGTCACGCGGGCCTGCACCGAGGAGCAGGCGAGCACCAGGATCGAGGCGATGGCGAACGGGGCGATCAGTACCCACTGCAATCCGATCAGGCCACCCGCGGCCGCCACGACCGCGGCCGCAGCCACCAGGCCCGTGAGCGCGGCGGTGAGGTAGAGCCAGGGATTGGAAGTCCGGGAGAGCCAGACAAGGTGCTCCCCCGCCGGGATCTCCATGACGTCGCCCCCAGCGGGCTGCCCCGTCGCAGCGGGGAGCGCTGTGCGGCGGCCTGCCAGCCAGCCGAGCACACCCGCCGCCACCGCGGCAGCAGCCGTGATCGCCACTCCAGCGCCAACCGCACCGGCGTCCTTCCAGTCGGCCCGGTTCCCGCCCCTTCCCTTACAACAACGAATGGAAGGGCCTGGTCGCCACCATGGAGGACACCCTGCGGCTGCACGACCACCGCCCCGGCACCCTCACCGGCCTGGACCGCTTCCTGCACAACCACACCGGCGGCATGATCGGATCCCTCTCCCACGCCATCCGCGGAGCCGCCCTCGATGCCATCCTCACCGGCAGCGAGAAGATCACCAAGAAGAGTCTCCAGGCCATCCCCCTCGACCACACCGCCCACACCGCGGCGTCGATGGCCACAAAGACCGCTACTTCCCGATGAACAGCGAGCTACCGCCCCGGTTTGCGCCCCTGCCGATCCGACTCCGCCTCTGTCTCGGAGAATCCGCCAACTCGTACATCCGGCGCCTGGCTCGTGCCAACCATCTCAAGCCCAGCTTCCTGCACTGCTATCTCTGCGGCCCACCGCAGTGGTTCGGCAAACCACTCCTCGAAAACCTCGCCACGACCGCAGGCCACTCGCCCGAAGCACTCGAACGTGCCCTCGCTGACGCCAACGCCCTGGGCGGCACGAACAGAACACGCCGACGCCTCCCCAGGAAGAACCCCTTCACCCGGCGCCAGGGATTGGCCCACCGCATCGCCCAAGACGCCCTTGAAGGCATACAAATCCGCACGCTCGCAAAGCGCTACAACCTCCGGTCCTGGGACGTCCGCTTCGCCCTGGAGCTCCCACGCCTGACCACCGCAGAGACGGGTCTGCTGACCCAGCCCATCACAGGCGAACTCGCCGACCTGGTAGAGAGCCTGATCAACAGAAGGCTCAACGGAAGGCAGATCTGGACAGAACTCATGGACCACCACGACTACTTGGTCACGTACGACAGCATCCGCCACTACATCCGATACACACGACCCCGAACAGCGTCAGCACGAGCAGAATCGTTGATGTGACTGAGCGTTTGAGTTGGTCCCTTTGAGCGGTCACAGTTGGCCGGCGGACGACGCGAGCCTCGGCACTCGCGGTGATCCCATGGTGTCGATCACACGCGAGGCCGGTTCAACAGCCGGGAGAGCACGATGGCGCTCTCGGTCCGTTCGACAGGAGCGGTGGCGCGCACGCGTTGGATGGCCTGTTCCAGGTGGGGGATGTCTCTGGCGAGCATGTGGACCACCGCGTCGGCGGCGCCGGAGACGGTACAGGCTTCGACGACCTCGGGGATGTCCTCCAGGGCCTGGCGCAGTTCGGCGGGGGTGGGATTGCCGGTGCAGTAGACCTCGACGAAAGCCTCGGTATGCCAGGCCAGCGCCTGAGGATCGACGAGAGCGGTGAAACCGCGGATCGCGCCGGTGGCCACCAGACGGTCGAGACGCCGCTTGGCAGCGGGCGCGGACAGCCCGGCCGCCTTGCCGATCTGGGCGTACGTGGCCCGTGCGTTGTGCAGCACGCAGCGGATGATCGCTTCATCGATGGCGTCCATGATCCCACTCCACACGTCAGAGCCTGCGGCGCAGCGCAAGAATCAGCCAGGAACCGGCTGACATTGCAAGAAAGCGACAGCAGGCAGCAGCAAATGGCGATTGCTTGCGTTGATCCGCTGAACATAGTCTCCGGCTTGTCCTGATGTCACGTGCCGGGAGCAGTGTTGAGATGACAGCAAGCCTGAGCGGTGTGGAAGCCTCGGCACTGGCCGCGGTGGACGAGGCGGCCATCGCCCGGTTGCTGCTGGAACTTCTCGTTGTTCCGAGCGTGACGGGGAGCGCCGCGGAGTCCGAGCTTCAGCACGTCCTGGCCCGGCATCTGGAGCGGATGGACCTCGATGTCGACCTGTGGTCCATGAACCTGCCCGAGCTTCGTGCCCATCCCCGTTTTCCCGGCAGCGAGGCCCCGCGCACGGAGGCGTGGGGCCTGGTGGGCGGCACGCGGCCCCAGGGCGACGGGCCGACCCTGGTCCTCCAGGGGCACGTCGACGTCGTCCCTCCCGGGGACCTGGCGCAATGGGAGGGTGGCCCCTTCCGCCCCCGGGTTACCGGGGACGTGGTGCACGCACGAGGAGCGTGCGACATGAAGGCGGGGGTGGTGGCGATACTCGCCGCCCTGGCCGCGATACGGGGGGCGGGCGCAAGGCTGCGCGGCCAGGTGTCCGCGCACTTCGTAGTCAGCGAAGAGGACGGAGGACTCGGAGCGTTCGGCACCCTCCAACGCGGCCACACCGGTGACGCCTGCATCATCACCGAACCGACCGGCGGCGCGCTCATGACTGCGAACGCCGGCGCCCTGACCTTTCGCATCCAAGTACCCGGCCGGGCCACCCACGGCAGCACCAGATACGTGGGAGTGAGCGCCATCGACGCATACCTGCCCATCCACCGAGCGCTCGCCGATCTGGAAGCCCGCCGCAACGCCGGCGCCGACCCGCTCATGTCCGAATACCCCATCCCCTACCCGCTGTCCGTCGGCACCGTCCATTCCGGCGACTGGGCCAGCAGCGTGCCCGACCTGCTGGTGGCCGAGGGAAGACTGGGCGTCCGGCTGGGCGAGGATCCGGCCCGGGCACGGACCGAACTGGAGGCGTGCGTGGCCGAAGCCTGCGCGGCCGACTCCTGGCTGCGCTCCCACCCCGCCACGGTGACGTGGCCCGGCGGGCAGTTCGCCAGCGGACGGCTGCCAGCCGGGCATCCGCTTGCGGCCCAGGTCGGCGACGCGCACGCCGACGTCACCAGCGGCCCTCGACCTTCTGAGCGAGGCGCCCCTTACGGCAGCGACCTGCGACTGTACTCCGGGGCGGGCATCCCCACACTGCAGTACGGCCCCGGCGACGTACGCCTCGCACACGGTCCACAGGAACAGGTCCGCGTGAGCGACATCGTCACCGTCACCCAGGCACTGGTGCTCGCCACACTGCGCACGGTCGGCACCAAGCAGTAGCCGCGAGCCCCACCCCCCTACCGGCAAGTTGACATCCAACCTAGTCGGCCCAGGTCACAGGGCTGCACACGACTAACTTCGATGTCAAAGGACACCACCCTTGTCTGGGGTTCCCGGGGCCTGCGGCCTGGGGCGTTCAGTTCAAGTGGCGGGCCGGTCAACTGGTGGCCGCCTTGTCATCGGTGGCACTGCGGCGTCGGCGGACGGCGAACACAGCGCCGCCGCCCGCCGTCAGGAGTACTCCTCCGTCCGCCAGCAGCCATCCGGTGGCGTCCGCGCCGGTTCGTGCCAGGACCCCGCTGAAGCGGGGAAGCCATGCTGGACGGGGGCGGGCCGAGGACCGAGGGCCCGGGGGCCCCGGGGGGTGGACCGGCCAGCTGCCCGGCCCCCGGCGTCAGCCTGTCCGACGGCATGACCGGCGGCGTGGCCGGGTTGGTGGGCGGCTGGGTCGTCTTTTCCTCATTGGGCGTGGCGGCGAAGCACAACTCCTTGGACAGCCATTCGCCTCTGGCTGCGCTCATGACTGCCGAACAGTCCTCAGGCGCATGCGCTCAGCTCAGCCGGGCATCGGCGTACACGGCCATCGCATCGCGCTGGTAGACGGCGAGACCGTCGGCGATCTTGTCGAAGTTGGCCCGCATCTGCGGGTCGTCGACATAGCTCTGGCCCACTCCCTTGTACGCGGCCGCGGTCGGGGTCCAGAACCGGCAGATGTCCTGGTAGTTGGCGTCCACCTCGGCCTGTACCGCAGGGTCGGATACCGGCGTGCCGGCCACCATGAACTCCGCCATACGGATCATCTGCGCCGTCACCTCACGCTGCCAGTGCTCCGTGTCCTCGGAGGTCATCGCCTCGACGGCCTGCCGGGACTGCTCCCACGCCTGCGGGCACCGCTCCCGTACCTCGGCCTCGGCCTCGGAGGGGGCCTGGAACCCTTCGAACAGGTTCTCCGGCTTGTTGATCTTCGTCATGTGGCTCTTGTCCTTACCTTCTTCCAGTTCGGCGATGGTGCGGCCGACCGTACGGGCCAGCGTCTCCAGCCGGTCCCGTTCCGCGAGCAGCCGTTGTTGATGCTCACGGAGCACGGCCACCTGGTCGAGCTGGCTGTCCAGAACCGCCTGGATCTCGCGCAGCCCCAGGTCCAGCTCCCGCATCAGCAGGATCTGCTGCAACCGCAGCAGATCGGCCTCCTCGTAATAGCGGTGCCCGTTGCTCCCGATCCATGCGGGCGGCAGCAGGCCGATGTCGTCGTAATGCCGCAGCGTCCGCGATGTCACCTTGGACATCCGCGCCACCTCCGCGATCGACCAGGCCATGGCCGGTGCCTCCCTCGCCGGGCCGGTCTCTCCGGCCACACGCATGACCGTAGAAGTTGCCGCAACGGAAAGCGCAAGCCCAAGCCCTTTGGACAGGCACCAGGAGCCTGAACCGTCGGACAGACCCTCGACAGTCGGCCCGGCCGGCCAGCCAGAGCGTCACATCCTGAAGCTTGTCGTCTACACGGCGGCCTGGCGAAGGCGAGCCAGGAGGGCCTGGGCCGCGGTGGCGTCCGCGCCGAAGAACTGGGTGGTCAGCGCGGGTGGCACGGCCGTTCCGTGCAGGCGGACCTCGTGACACCTGAAACAGAACGCTGCCTCGAACAGCGCCAGGCCCAGAGAGTCCTCGTACGCCCGGATGCTCCAGCCTGGCGAGAAGCCGCAGCGATGCTGTTCGCCGCCAGGCAGGTTCTCGATCAAGGTCAGCGCTTCGGTGGCCTCGTCACCGGCCCAGTCGGCGACGACTCTGCCGGGGTACGGCACGCCTCGCCCGGCCGGGATAGCGGAGATCCTCACCACCTCGATCAGCACAGTGGCGGCAGCGGCTTCGGCGGGGAGCTGCATGTGCGCAGTCTGCCCCCCAGGGCGACGCTGTGTCGCGGGCAGAACCCGCCGCGAGGCCAGCGCTCGGACGCAAGGGCAACTGAAGCTCCAAAGGGCCAACTGTCGGGGTATGACGGCGCTTCCGTGACGACTACGGTCGAAGGGGCCTTCGGCGGGCCGGCCTGGACCCCAATGTCGTCCGCCTGGACGATCCGCCCTGCCCGCGTGGTCATTTCCCAGGACTGGGGAGAAGGGTGGGCATGTCTGCCGGGTGTGGCCTGTGTGTCGCCTGTCAAGTCCCGAAAGCTCGCGGCATGACGCGACCCGAGGGGTGGGGGCTTACTCAAGGTGTGGGCTCAGGCAACAGCTGGTCCACCCGTGTCGGCTCGTGAGGAGACGGGCCCGTCCGGCCGCCTCTTCACCCTTTTCCCCCGGAGCGGAATTTCCATGATCCACGCCTCGAAGACGTGGAGGCCTTAATGACGATAAGGAGCGAGCAATGCGGATTTCTAACGTTTTCCCGATGGCCTACGTCGGGGGGAGAGTGTCGTGAGTTCCCTGCCTCCTTCGTCCGAGCGGCCCACCGGCCCCCCGTCCGGTCCGCTGTCCGGTCGGCCGACGAATCAGCAGCCTCCGCCCTCGGAGCCTTCGCCGCCGCCCGGGTCGCCGCCACCGCCGGGGCCTCTTGGCCCGCCGACCGGCGGGCCGGGTGGGCCAGGTGGGCCGGGCCCGCGCCTGGCTGGGCCGGCTCACGGGTGGCGGTCGCGCAGAACCGTGCTGAGTGCCAGCGCCGTGGTGGTGATGGCGACGGCGGTGGTCTTGGCCTTCACCGTCATGGGCGGGAACCAGGCAGCCGGCGGAGAGGTCTTCCTCCAGCCCGCCTCGGCGGCCGGCCCCGATCCGTTCACCCCCTCGACGGCCACGGAGTCCCAGGACGCCGCGGTCACACCCGCCACCTCTGGCCAGTCGAAGAACGGCAGGAGGGGCAGTGACGCCACGCGCGCCCTGGAGGTCAACGGCGGGCATCCGGGGCTGTACGGGGGCACGCGCAACGTCGGGAGCTGCGACGTCGAGAAGCAGATCAAGTACCTCACCCAGCACCCGGCCAAGGGGAAGGCCTTCGCCGCCCCCTTGAACATCCAGCAGCCCGATATCCCCTCCTATCTGCGGTCCTTGACTCCCGTTCGGCTGAGCTGGGACACCCGGGTCACCAACCACGGGTACAAGAATGAGGCGCCCACCAGCTACCAGGCGGTGCTGCAGGCCGGCACGCCCGTCCTGGTGGACGACCGCGGCGTGCCCCGCGTCCGCTGCGCTTGCGGCAACCCCCTGGGCCCACCCGTCGCGGTCAAGGGCATGCAGACGTACAGCGGCAAGGAGTGGTCGTCGTTCCGGTCCTCCGACCTCGTTGCGGTCAAACCCGCCGAGAAGCCGGTCAAGACCGTCACGATGTACGACCAGGACCGCAAGGGATGGTACGAGCGCCCGAGCGGCGACGTGCAGGGCAAGCATGACCACGAGGTCCCTTCCCCCAAGGGCCAGACACCCGACTCGCCGTACCCGGTCCTGCCCCCGCCCCATCCCGGATCAGTCGACAAGCCCCTCCACAAGGACGAGGTCAAGGAGCACGACAAGGACAAGGGACCGGGCCATGACCCAGGCAAGGAACCCGGGAACGACCCCGGCCACGACCCTGCGAACGACCCCGGGAAGGCCCCAGGTAACGACCCTGGCAAGGGCACCGGCAAGGACCCGGGCGAGCACCCCGGCCAGAACCCGGGCAAGAACCCCCGTAA
>NZ_JBWKJU010000037.1:0-27616 GCF_056432025.1 Streptomyces sp. NPDC045695 | reverse complement strand
CCCGGGAACGACCCCGGCCACGACCCTGCGAACGACCCCGGGAAGGCCCCAGGTAACGACCCTGGCAAGGGCACCGGCAAGGACCCGGGCGAGCACCCCGGCCAGAACCCGGGCAAGAACCCCCGTAACGACTCCGGCCACAACCCCGACAAGGACCCCGGTAAGGGCCCCGGCCAGAACCCGGGCAAGGACCCCGGTGACGACCCCGGCCGCAACCCCGGGAACGAACCCGGCCACAACCCTGGGAACGACCCCGGGAAGGCCCCAGGTAACGACCCTGGCAAGGGCACCGGCAAGGACCCGGGCGAGCACCGCGGTGACGACCCCGGCCGCAACCCGGGCCACAACCCCGGGAACGAACCCGGCCCGAACCCCGGCAAGGACCCCGGTAACGACCCAGGCCACAACCCTGGGAACGACCCCGGGAAGGACTCAGGTAACGACCCGGGCAAGCACCCGGGCCAGAATTCGGACAACCACCCCGGGAAGGACCCAGGCCAGAACCCGGGCCACAACCCCGGGAAGGACCCCGGCAAGGTGCCGGGCCAGAACCCGGGGAACCAGCCCGGTAAGGATCCCGGGAACGAGCCGGGCCAGAACTCCGGAAACGGGCCCGGCAAGGACCCGGGCCACAACCCCGGGAGCGGCCCGGGCAAGGACCCCGGCAACAACTCGGGCAACAACCCCGGCCAGGACTCCGGGAACGACCCGGCCCAGAACTCCGGGAACGACTCCGGAAATGGCCCGGGTAATGAGGGGCAGTCCGGATGATCCTGCGGTCTGGGTGCGTGGGGATGATGCTCGGGCCCCGTCACCAAGGGGTCGTCGCACCACGTGATCGCTGAGGCGCCCACTTCGGCTGCCCCATTCGACGCGGGGCTTGCCCACGTCCAGCTCGGCACGCGGCAGGGCCGACGGCCTTGGGCCGGCTCCCGGACGGCAGCAGAACGTCGCCATCGTCGCATCTCCTGCTCGTCATTCACGGCCCCACACCGGGGCCGAGGAGGGAGAGCGTGCAGAGGCACCCCTGACCGCCGTCTCACAATCGCCCATCACGGAGCAGGTCAGGATGCGGCGTACGCGTCCGTACGATCGACCTGGCCAAGGGGGTCAGCGGGCGGAACCAGCGTCGACTGGGGCGCTGGCAAGGAGGTCAGGTAGGACTCCTTGTCCGCAGGGTTTCTCCGCGTCCAAGGGACGAAATCTCCGGACGTCCAGAGGCTCCTCCGGCATGTACGGCGACGGGCGCCACCGCCGTGCAAGATCTGCACCATGGCGGACGCAGCAGCGCTGTACGCGCTGATAGGGGCAGTCGCGGGAGCCGTCGTTGGTGCAGGGGGCGCAGTGCTTGGCCCGTTACTGCTGCATCGACGGCAGAGCGGCGGGCGACGCTGCTGCGACAGGAGGAGCGGGAACGTGCACAGCAGCGCCCTGAGGAGGATCTCCTGCGGCGTCAACAGCAGTTCGAATTGCGAGTGGCCGAACTGGATAGACAGGCAGCGGCGGAGCGAGAGCACGCTGTCGAGATGCGCGCTCGCCAGTTAGCCGCGACGGAACGCCTGAAGCACATGCGCTCGACCACGCGCGCCTGGCATCTGCTGCTTCTCGACACCTTCGACGAGTTGAGGAGCGCCCGATCAGTGGACCACGAGGCATTCTCCGAGGCATGGCACACCGCCAGGGGTGCCGCTGAGCGCGCTGCCCCACCTCGATGTCGCTCGGGAAGCGCTCGCCGCACACATCGTGGGCCGACTGGGCGCGCTCGGCGTGGAGGTGGAGCACCCTTCGGAGGGCCACACCCGGGACGGCTGAGTGCCTGACTGGCCCGGTCAGAGGTTGCCGATCGCGAACCTCATCGAAGCCCACTTCGGACCGCTGCGGCAGTTCACCATCGCCGATTCCCACCACCCCCACCACACCGTGCAGACCCGGGCCCTGCACGCCTACCTGCGCTGGCGCAACGCCAACGCACGCCACCGCGACGTCCTGACCGCCGAACGCAAGGAACGCGCCCGCATCCGCAGCGAGAAGGGCATCCGCTGGGGCGGACGCGCCCTCGCCGCCGCTGCCTGAACGACCCGGCGAGCCTACGCGGTCACAGCTAGGCGGCTTCTTTCGGACTGTCGTATCCAGTGGCCCGGCCACGCCATTACCTGAGTGCGTTGACTCAGCGCTCGACGGTGCTCCGTTCCTGTAGGTCTCGCGGTCGAAGGCCGGCGGCCTGCCGCCACGTCTGCTGAGTCAAGGACACCCATCGACCAACGATCAGATGATCCGCAGGAAAAGCTTCAGTACCCGCGGCCCCACCAGAACAGCGTCACCGCCGCTGCCAGCAGAAGACCGGCCCCGGCCAGGAACCCGGCGGCCCTCGGGCGCCGACGCGGGTCCGAGAACGCCGAGAGGAGCAGGAGGGGGACCGACGGGGAGAAGACGAGCATCCCGACCCAGGAGCCGATCAGCGACCACGGCAGCAGCACCGCCGCGATGGTCCCGGTGGCCCACTGGAAGGCGGAGGGCCGGGCGTACAGGAACAGCGGTACGGCGGTCAGCATCGTGGTCGCGACCACGAAGGGGAGTACGAAGAAAGGGTCGCCGGAGGCGATGACCGGCGTGAGCGGGGTGACCACGGCGCACGCGGCCAGGCCGATCTGCCACGGATGAACACTCTCGCGCGCGGTGACCCGCATGGCCGCCCTCAGAATTCGATGCCTTGAACGCGTTCAAGATACCCCAGCCGGTGGCGGACCCAGACGTCGGGCCCGACGTGGACCCGTGGCCCTGCTCCGTTCGCAGCGGACCGGGGTGAGGCGCCGCGTACGCGGACCGGCCGTGTCGAGGGGAGGCCCGTCCAGCGGCCTGGACCTGCTGGGGCAGCATTTCTGCCCCTCCTGCTCGGTCAGCCTGCGAACCCGTACCGGTTGCGCAATTCCGCCTCCCCACGCTGGTTAGAAAAGTCGTTTCCAACCAGCACCGGGCGAACCGGCGAACCTTACTGGTCACAGCACTAGAGAGGCCGGCCTCAGGCAGCCGCGGCGAGGAAAGCAGCGACGTCGCAATGTCGGGCGCTGCCATAGGTGGGACAAGTGCTCCCGCGCAGGCCCGGCCAACTTGGCCGGGCCCAGGGCGCTGGGCTGTCCCGGGAAGACGGTGTGGGCTTCTCTGTGAGGGGTCAGCCGATGCGGACGGTGATCTCGGGGAGGGGTATGTCGGAAAGGTTCAGCTGGAGCCCGGTCAGGGTCAGGTAGGTCTGCGAGTCGGTCAAGGTGGAGGTGGTGGACGGCGCCTGCGTCTTCCCACGCGTGCTCACCAGCAGGTACCAGCCCCCGCGCTTGTAGCTGCGGGAGGCGTCGGGGCGGTCGCCGTTGGGGTTCAGCGTCCAGCCCTGGCGCTCCAGGTCGGCGCAGATGGCGCTGATCTCCGACTGTGCGGCGGTCTTCTCGCGGACGGCCATCCAGCCCGTCCTGTTCGAGCTGGCGCCGGCCGCGACGGTCGGGCGGCCCTGCGCCGGGTCGAGGCCCGCCGCGCTGACCGCGGTCCGGATCACCTCGTCCACGGCGTCCCGTGTGAGGGGCGGTGACGTGGACTCCGGTGTGGGCGCCGCCATGGATGGGTACGGCGTGGGCGCGGGCGCGCCCAGGTGGATGCGCCCGTCGTCGCCTACCTGGATCTGGTCCGGCAGGACCACAGCGGCCAGGCTCACGATCAAGGTCGCGGCCAGCCCGATCCACACCCTCTTCAACAGCGCGTTCAACGCGAAACTCCCCCCGAGTGATCATTCAGAGGGAGTCTCACACATACTGATCGGCGCCGGGCAGCGCTTAATGGTCCTGACCAAGGCGTTGCATGGTGGTAGGGGCGTGATGAACCCGGCTGCGATCGGACCGTGTGATGTGCCGGCCCGTCCCCCACCCCGTGGATCTGCACCACGATGTCCGCCCGGACTCGACGGCGGCGACGAACGAGCACGGCCATCCCGAGATCATCCGGTGCTGGTGCCGGCCACGGCCGGAGGTGTGTTCGGTCTGGCCGAGCCGACTCCGCCGCGAGTTACGAAGAATCCAGCTCAGACCACACCTGATCGAAGGCTGCCTCACGCCCACGAGTCTGGCCGTCTACCCACCGGCTCACACGATCTGCGAGCTGCCGCTCAAGATCCAGGGAGAGGGAACACGCGTCTCGGCGGTGACGCCTCATCGAGCGGCGGATGATGGGCCCGTCATCTAGACGTTGGCAAGCGCCTGATGAATCGACGCCAGCATCTCGTCGCGGTGTAGGGCGTTTTTCCCCGACCAGATGGGTGACCACATCGTCGCCGCGATCACGAAGTCACGGTGCTGGCCGTCTTGGGTCGTGATTCGCAACGAGCTCTTCCGGAACGGTGCCACGGACACGATCTCCCGCAAGGACACGGCCCGGGCCTTATTCGCCCACCCGACCACCAGATTGATCGCCTTGGCCGACCCTTCTGGACCCAGCTTGCCGGCCGTCTTCGCGAGCAGATCACCTACGAGACGTGTGTCCCACGGTCCGACATAGATGCGCTGGTTGGTGAGAATGACCAGACCACCCTGCAAGGCGAGTTCCGTACCTGGAATGGTGGTCGACCCTCTCTTCACACAGAGCACTTCTTCACCTGGTTCCGGCGGCAATGTCACCCACTGGTTCACGTCATCCTCCTGACTCGCCCCTGACGCACCTCGCGGACGCCTCCTCATGCATCTTCAGTCGCCCCGGAGCTTGTGCAGGGGTGGGCACGCCGCAGGCTCGGCCGCTCAGGGAATCAATGGAATGCGAAATCACCCATGTGCGAGGCCAGGCGGGTCGGAGCACTCAGCGAGTCACGTACCACAACGCCTCAGCGGCGGAGCCTGGCTGGGCGGACGGTCCGGCCTGCCGGGCCACCGCGCCGCTGGACGAGCCCCCCGCTTGCCACCGGGTTCGCGTCCGTCCAGACCCGGCTCAGGGCACCCACCCGCTGGGGCTACGGCCGCCGCGCCCCTGCTTCATGTTCTGCGTCCGTCCCCGCCTCCGACTCCGCGCGGGCCGGCTTCGCGGTCCCCGCCGCCGGCTCGCGGCACGTCCGCGCGGCCCGCAGGGTCAGCGCGGAGGCGGCGACCAGGCCCAGCACCGTGATGCCCGCACCGGACAGACGCAGCGCGCCGGCCGCGCCGAGGCCGGCTACGAGCGGTCCTCCGAGCGCGGTGCCCAGGGGCACCGACAGCACCCTGACGGCGGAACTCGCGGCGAGGGTCTGCGGTAGGAGCGCACTGGGCGTCGAGCGCTGGAACAGGGTGGTCGACAGCGATGAGTACGGCGGCCAGAGAAGCCCGGCCACCCCGAAGCAGACGACCGACACGGCCGTCGGGGCGTTCAGGCCCAGGGGGAGCATCAGCGCACCGAAGCCGATGACGATGCCGACCATCGTGGGCCACAACCTCCACCGGCTGAGGAAGCCGGTGAGCACCGAACCCAGCACCGCGCCGATGCCGAAGGCCGTGTAGAACGCCGCCAGTACACCGGCCGAGGCGCCCAAGTCGTCCGACACGTGCAGCGGGAGCGCCACGTACACGGGGCCGAAGAGGAAGAAGAACGCGAAGCTCAGGGCGAGGAGGCCGGAGAGCGCCGGGCTGCGCCGGATCACCGCGAAACCGGCCGACCGCGCGTCCGTGTAGTCCTCGGGCTCCGGGACCGCGTCTTTGGGGACGGCGACCAGGAAGGTCACCGCCAGCACGAGGAACGTCGCCGCGTCCACGGCCAGCACCGTCGCCGGGCCCCCGAACACGATCAGCAGCGTGGCCAGCGGCGGTCCCACCACCGTGGCGATCGACCCGACACCCGACAGCACGGCGTTGCCCGCCAGGTGGTCGCGCTCCGGCAGCGCCCTGGCGATCAGCGTGTAGACGCCCGCCTGACCCCAGGAATGCAGCACGGAGGACACCGCCAGCAGCGCGACGTACCCCTCGATGCCGAGTGCGCCGAAGGCGTGCAATACCGGGACGGCCCCCAGCGCTCCCGCCCGCAACGCCGCGTCCCAGGCGACCAGTCGGGCGGGCGGGCGGTGGCGCAGGAAGCGGCCGAGCAGCAGCGCGCCCACCGCCCCCGACAGGGTGTAGGCGGCCGCCGCCACCGCCACCCAGCCCCCGCGCTGCGCGGCCGGCGCCAGCTCGATCGCCAGCCAGCTCACCGCCACCACGGCCATGCCGTCACCCAGCGACGAGACGGCGAACCCCGGGAGAACCCGCCGAAGCGTCGTGTGACTGATCACCGGCCAGTACGGCGAAGAGCGCATCAAACGCTTCAGGTCCGGGCCCACGGCCACCTCCACACATCAAAAGAACCGACCCCACGACCTTTCCCCAGGGATCGGCAGGCGAGGTGGCCTTCACCGTTGGGCATAAAAGTCACGCCCAGCGCGAACTGAGCCGCATGGGCAGGCGGGCGCGGACGATGAGGAAGACCGGAAGGGGTGCCGCGGTTTCGTCATCAGTCGTCGTGCCGGGCGAAGTCGCCCGCCACGGCGAGCTGTTCGCTCCGCGTGCGGGCGGTGCCGCGTAGCGGTCGTCCCGGGCGTCCCGGCCGCCGCGGGCGCGTTGTACTGCCCGGCCAACATCCACTGGCCGGCCGGGGCCGTACGACCCTGCTTGAGCACCCAGGTGTGGACGAGGTAACCGTCCTTCTCGGCGGTCGTCAGCGTGAAGTCGTCCTCGGGCAGCGACCGCCATGCACCGGGCGAGGTGACCCCGCCGGTCGGGGCGATCCGCAACTCGACGGTCAGCGGGGTCAGCTCCCCGCGCGTCTTGAGGGTGACGGTGAGACGCTCGGCTCGCGGGACTCGCGGGAGGTGCTCGGCGTAGGGTCCACCGGCGAGGGCACCCGACGCGTCGCGCCCGTCGACGGCGTGGGCGTGGAGGTGGGGGCGGGCGTCGGCCGGACCGCGACCGTCTGCTGCAAGGGCTCGTCGTTCACCACGGAGGCCACGCCGTAGCAGCCGACGGCGAGGATCCCCGCGACCGCCGCGGTGACGCCAACCACGCGCACCCAGCCGAACCGGGGCGGACGGGCCGCTCGGGAGCGGGGCAGGTCCTCCTGCGTCATGCCCGCGTTCGAGCCGTGCCAGGATCCGCGCGCGGTCGGGCCGGTGCGCCCCGGCCGCCTCATGCAGCCCGGGCGCAGCTCGTCGTGCACGTCCCGCCGCATGGTCATCGGTCCCGTCCTCCGGCATTCCCGGTACGCGCCATCGCCGCGTGCACCTTACGCGCAGCGTCCTGCGTGCCGAGCAGCCGCTGCAGCTCGGCCATCCCCTTCGACGTCTGGCTCTTCACCGTACCGACCGACATGCCCAGGGCCAGCGCGGTGTCCTTCTCGGACAGGTCGAACGCATGGCGCAGCACGACACACGCCCGCTTCCGGAACGGCAGCCTGCGCAGCGCCCCTTGTACGTCGACCACCCCGGCCACGTCCGGATTCTCTGTCTTCTCCTTGCGCTGCGCCCAGAACAGCGCGACACGCCGCCGCTCGCGCACCGCGCTGCGTATCCGCGTCCGGGCCAGATCGGTGACCACGCCCCGCGCGTACGCCACCGGCTGCCCGCTCGCCCGTACCCGGTCCCAGCGGTGCCACAGCGCGAGCAGCGCATCCGCGGCCAGGTCGTCGGCGGCATCCGCCTCGCCGGTCAACAGGTGTGCGAGCCGGGCCAATTCGGCGTGGTGCCGCTCGAAGAAGGCATGGAACTCCACGGAGGCGGCGTCATCGACGACTGTGGCCACGGGCGGTGTCTCCTCGCAGCGACCTCGGGGCCCCGGAACCGGGCGCCTGTGCCTGTGCGTGTCCTGTGTGCGACATATGAATGTCCGGACGAGATCCGCAAGAGTAGCAGTGAGCAAGCGCTTGGTCAGGCACGTCGGCGGACGGGCAGGGGCGCCCGCAGCCGTCAAGACGACGGTTGAATCGATGCGCGATCGGACCGGGGCCGTGGACGGCGTCTCGGACGCGCACACAAAGACAGAGGTAGCCACCTTCGGCGGCTGACCTCCGCCTGCTTCGTTAGGCCTCGGGGTGGCGGGATGTGTACACACGACCTCTTCGTCCGCAATGAGGTCCGGTTGCTGACCTGGCCTGCAAAAAAGCTCCCCGCACGCGGCAACCTTTCACAGGTCGGCGGCCACTGACAGGGCGTAACCCCGTTTCTCCCCCGTAAGGAAGCCCCGTGGCTGCTCGCCCCCACCGCCGGTCCCTCCGCTCCCGTCGTGCCGCCGTCCTCTGCGCGGCCGTCGTGGCCGCATGCGTCGGCTCTGGTGTTGTCGTGATGAACGCCAACGCCGGGACCGTCGACCTGTACCACCAGACGCTCACCGCGAAGGACGGCTGGGCGTCCTCCGGTACCGGCACCACCGGTGGCACGAAGGCCGACGCCGCCCACACCTTCACCGTCTCCACCCGTGCGCAGCTCGTGAAGGCGCTGAGCTCGGTCTCCGACACCAAGCCCCGCATCATCAAGATCAACGGCATGATCGACGCCAACACCGATGACAGCGGAAAGAAGCTGACCTGCGCCGACTACGCCCTCGGTACCGGCTACTCGCTGTCGGCCTACCTCAAGGCCTACGACCCGGCCACCTACGGCCGCTCCAAACTGCCCTCCGGCACCCAGGAGACGGCGCGCGCCGCCGCCCAGGCCAAGCAGGGCCAGAACATCGTCTTCAAGGTCCCCGCCAACACGACGATCGTGGGCGTCCCTGGCACGAACGCGGGCCTCACCGGGTCCATGCTCCAGATTCAGAACGTGGACAACGTCATCGTCCGCAACCTGACCTTCGCCGCCACTGAGGACTGCTTCCCGCAGTGGGACCCGACCGACGGCGACGACGGCAACTGGAACTCCAACTACGACTCGGTGTCCCTGCGCGGCGCGACCCACGTGTGGGCGGACCACAACACGTTCACCGACGCGCCGCACTTCGACAGCGCCAACCCGAAGTACTTCGGCCGCGAGTACCAGATCCACGACGGAGCCCTCGACATCACCAAGGGATCCGACCTGGTGACCGTCTCGCGCAACCAGTTCACCAACCACGACAAGACGATGCTGATCGGCAGCAGCGACACCGACAGCGTCGGCAAGCTGCGCGTCTCCATCCACCACAACGTGTGGAAGGGCATCATGCAGCGCGCCCCGCTGGCCCGCATCGGCCAGATCCACATCTACAACAACTACTACGACGTCACACCCCTTAACGGGTACGCGCCGCAGTACAGCATCAACTCCCGCGCCAAGGCTCAGATCGTCGCGGAGAACAACTACTGGAAGCTGCCGTCCGGCGCGAAGGCCGCCAAGCTCCTCAGCGGTGACGGCACCGGCTCGGTCAAGGGCTCCGGCAACCTCGTCAACGGCACGGTGACCGACCTCGTCGCCGCCTACAACGCCGCCTCGTCCAAGGACCTGAAGACGACGGTCAACTGGACCCCGGCCCTCACGACGGGCCTGGAGGCCTCGGCGAGCAACCTTCCGGCGTCGCTGGCGACGACGACGGGGGCGGGCGTGCTCAAGTAGCACCCGAGGCGCGCGAGGGCCGGGCGACCACGAGCCCCCGGCCCTCGCGTACTGGGGCCGCGCGCTCCACCGCCACGGACTGTGAGGGGCCCACCGATGCGTCCCCGGGCCCCTCACGGCGTCCGCCGGGCAACAGCCCACAGGCCGGTTCACACAGGCCGCACGACCTTGTTCTCGTGGCCGGAAGCCGGCGGAAATGGTCCACGAGCGGCGGCCTCTACCTGGGGGCCACCCACGGGCACCCCTGGGAAGGTGTGCGGTTCGCATCCCCCTGGGGGAGCCATGACGTCCTGGACGTGACCATGGTCCGCCCGGACCTGGTAGCCGAGGTCAGCGCAGACCGAGCCGTCGACCGGGGCGGCGTCTTGCGGCACCCGATGCGGTCGACGGGACACTCCCCCGCAGGGTCACTTCCCCGCCCGGTTAGGCTGCCGGGCGCGCGCGGCGGCTTGGCTGACGCCGTCGGGTTAGCGTGTTGGCATGGTCGAAGAGAGCGCTTCCGTGGTGGTGGACGTCCGCAAGTACGACGGCAGTCTGAGCGCGCGGTGGACTGCTGTCCGGCTGGGAGAGGACCAGCACGGCGTGTGGTTGGGCACGGCGCAGGGGGTGCCGGTCAGTTCGTCCACGGGGGAGGATCCGAGCCGGTTCGCGTACGTGCTGTTGGTCCCGCGCGGTGAGTGGTGGACGGCCACGTTTTGTGCGGACCCGGGTCCCGAAGTGTATTGCGACGTGTGCACGGTGCCCGAGTGGAATGCGGAAGGGACCGTCGTGAGCATGGTGGACCTTGATCTCGATGTCGTGCGGCCTCGGGGCGGCGAGGCCCATGTCGAGGACGAGGACCAGTTCGCCGAACGCCGTATGCGCTACGGCTACCCCGACAGCGTCGTCGACGCGGCGCAACAGACGTGCGAGTGGTTGATGGAGAAGGTCCGGCGCCAAGACGAGGGTGAGGGCGTCGAACCCTTCGCCTCGGCGTACCGCTCCTGGCTCGGCCTCATCGGATAGGCCCGCTTCAGTAAGCCTGGCAGCGGGCTCGGGGAGGCCTCTTACATCAGCCCCGAGGACGATCTGGCGTGGCGGCGGAGGCCGAGGGGCTCGCGGAACGCGGCTGGCTGACCCGCGACGCCGAAGACCGGCTGTGGCTCACCGAGGAGGGTGAACAGGCCCGCGTCGACCTCGCACGCAGTGCCCCCCTCCCCCGGCCCTCCCCCGGCGATCCGCGCCGCCCTCCACGAGGGAGTCGACGACGCGGACCACGTGGCCACGCTGAAGGCATTTCAGGGGCGGCCGGCCGTACCGTCGGGTCGGACGGTGACGGGTCAGCCGCACCGGATCGGCCCGGTCTCCAGCCGGTAGGTCACTCCGCCTCGGACCAGGGAGCCGCTCAGGCTGATGCACTGCCCCTTCGCGTCGAACCAGGTGTAGAGGGGGCCGGCGTGGTAGCGGTAGTTGGCCGGGTGCTCCTTCGGCGGATCGATGGAGTAGTCGCCGCCCTCGTCGAAGATCGCCAGGGTGATGTGGGAGGCGAGCCCGTCGTAAGGGCTGGACCAGAACTTCGCACAGTTGCGCTTGGTGGAGCTGTTCCAGTAGGTCCGCGCGTAGCCGCCGCCGTTGCGGCGGGCCGGGTCCTTGGCCCAGTACGTCTTGCCGTCCCAGCTGCCGGTGCACTGCTCGGCAGCTGCAGCCGGGGCCGGGGCCGCCTGCGCGGTGGGGGCGGCGACCAGGCCGAGGAGGAGCGTCATCACTCCCACGCCCAGCAGCTGTGGCTTGCGTAACCGCCTCGTCGAACGCTTCATCCGTGTCTCCCTGCGGTCGGACGCCGTCGCCCCCGTGGAGCGAGGCCGTAGTCAGCATGCTCCGGCACGTAAGGGGATCGAGTCCGATGTTTCAGGAAATCTCCTACGCAATGTCCGGTTCCCGACCCTGGAACGCGATGAGAGGCCGCTCCTCCTCGATCGCCAGGCCGATGGACCCTCAGGGAACCGGCCCGGAACCCGCGTCCTTCGCCAGCTCCCCTTTTCCCACCAGCTCCCCTTCCGGTCCGGACAGGGCCATCGGGTCGTGCCGGTACGGCCGATCACGTTCCGCCGGAAGGATTGCGACGCGGGGCCGTAACCGCAGGCGTATCCGGCATGTTGTCGGGAGCGGCCTGGGCGGCGCTGCTGCCGGCCAGCGTCGAGCCGTACGCCGTCGCGCTGCCCGGCCGCGGCAGCCGCCGCGACGAGGCGTCAGCGACCGATCCGCGGTCGGTCACCGCCGCGCTCGCCGCCCACCTCGACGACGCGTGCCGCGACCCGCGCCCCTTCGCCCTGTTCGGACACAGTCTCGGCGCCCTCCTCGCGTACGAGAGTGCGCGCCGCCTGCGCCGCATGGGCCGACGGGGACCCGTACTCGTGGCGCTCTCCGCGCTTCCCGCACCCCACCGGGGGGACCTGGAACGCCTGATGGCCTCCGTCCTCACCTCGGGTCTCGACGCCTTCTCCGACATGGCCGGACCCCTCCCCGCCGAGCTGCTGGCGGATCCGGTGGCGGTGGCGCGCCTGTGCACTCCGTTCGTCGCGGACCTGGTTCTCGCCCTGCACCATCGACACCACGACGAACCACCCCTCGACACGGCTCTGGCCCTGTACGGAGGCGACGCGGACCCCTTGGTGTCACCCGACCAACTGGACCATTGGAACGACCTGTTCAGCACCCCGGCGACTGCCTGCCTCTTCCCGGGGCGGCACACGTACCCGCAGGACGAAGCACCAGCGCTGGTTCAGCGGCTCACTCGAGACCTCCACTGCGCCCTCCGATGAACTGCGAGGTCTCGGCCCCGCCCTGTGCCTCACTCGGGCGGCGCCCGCCGGCCGGCGCCGCCACATCACCCTCGCCGCCCCTGCCGTGAGCGGCTCCTGCTGCGACTCGTCAAGCCGATCACGGCACTCCTGGCAGAGGGATTCGCTGCGGGGAGGCGGTGTGACGCGGGACAGCGGCTGGTTCGACCAGGCGCACGGAGCGCCAGGTAGCTGTTGTCGGCGTACACGCTGATGTGCTCAGGCGCGTACGGATGAACGTACTCAGGAAGAACGGTGTGTCGTAGCAGGGGCAAAAGGGGCCTGCGGTTGACGCTTTGCCTGTGCGGTCGCTGGCCGGGTGACCGGTGTGGGAGGTTGAGGCGCATGCTTGTTCTGGGCCGCTCGCAGGTCGAGGCCCTACTCGACGTGGACTCGCTGATCGACGCCCTGGCCCCGGCGATGGCAGACCTCAGTGCCGGCCGCGCCTCGGTACCCCACCGCGTTGCCGCCCTGGTGCCCGAACGCGAGGGATTCCTGGCGGCCATGCCGGGCTTCCTGCCGTCGGCCGGGGTGCTCATGACCAAGCTGGTGTCGCTCTTCCCGCACAACGACGGGGCACGGCTGCCTACCCATCAGGCGCTGATCGTGGCGTTTGATCCGGACACCGGCGAGCCCGCTGCGCTGCTGGACGGTACAGCCATCACCGCAGCGCGAACCGGCGCCTGCTCCGCGCTGTCGGCGCGACTGCTGGCCCGCGAGGACGCGACGGTGCTCGCAGTGCTGGGCACCGGCGTGCAGGCCCGGTCCCACGCCCGCGCGATCTGCCGGGTCCGCCCCATCCGGCAGATCCGCGTGGCCGGCCGGGACCCGGTGAAAGCCGCTGCCCTGGCCGAGGAACTCTCATCCGTACTGGAGGCCGACGTGCAGGCGGTGTCCAGCTACGCCGAGGCGCTCCACGGCGCGGACATCGCCGCCGCGACGACGCACGCCGTCGAACCCGTGATCCGCCGCTCCTGGCTGACACCCGGGGTGCACATCACGTCCGTGGGGTACAACCCGGCCGGCCGCGAGATCGACGATGCCACAGTCGTCGACGCGCTGGTGTGCGTCGAATCGCGCCAGGCCGTGCTTGCCCCGCTACCCGCGGGCAGCAACGACCTGCTCATGCCGATCCGCGACGGCCTCATCACAGCCGATCACGTGCACGCCGAGCTGGGCGAACTCATCGCCGGAGGCAAATCGGGACGCACCGCGCCGGACCAGATCACCCTCTACAAGTCTGTCGGCGTCGCAGTACAGGACGCCGCGGCCACCGCCCTGGTCATCGCGTCCGCCCGCGAGCAGTCAATCGGCGAAGAGATCACGCTGCGGTGATGCCCACACCGGCCGGCGCTCGCCCTGCCGTGCGGCGTTGGATCGGCAATGAATGCGCGGCGCACCGGCTGAGCACGTGGCTCGCTTGAGGATCTCGGTGTCCTCCGGCAGACGGCGGTTGTCCCGCCGCAGCTCCGTCCGTTCGTCGCATCCCCAGATCTGGGATGTCCGCCAAACCGAAGCAACGTCAGTCCGCCCGCGGAACGCTTTCGCCTGACCACCGGGGCGGAGCGGGAGGGGGCGGGACCAGCGGGGCGACCCGCTTGTCCCGCCCACGGCTTGATGGCGGGATCAGTCAGAAGTAGACCCGGGACCGGCGGTGGGGCGGCGCACTTCCGCGGCGGCGTCCTGGCCCACTTGCCGCAGCCCGTCCGCCGTCTCCTGGCCAGCGCTTTGGGCGTGTTCCTTGGTCGTTTCCGCTGCCTCCTGGGCGGTGCTCTTCACCGCTGCCACGGCCTCGGCCGCGGGCCCCCGCATCTCCTCCCTGACCTCTTGAGCTGCTTCGACGACCGTCTGCTTGACGGGTTCCAGCACTTCTCCGGAGTGCTCGCGCAGTTGCCGGCCAGCGCGTTCCTCCACCTCCGTGGTCGGTAGGAGAGCGGCAGCCAGCATGCCGGCGCCGAAGGCCATGACTCCGGCTGCCAAGGGGCTGCCTTGTGTCTGCTGCTTCACCTGCGAGGGCGCCTGCTGAAGAGTCTCGCTCACTGTTCCACCGACCTCTTTGGCAGTTCTCGTGATGCTGTCCGAGGCCTGGCTCAGACTCTCGGACGCGTCGTGCGCCGTGTCGTGCGCTGTGCCCATCACACGCTCCTTCACTCCGCTGACCCGGTGGCGCACCGAATCGGCCTTGCGCCGTGCCACCCTGCGCGGGGTCATCCTCTCCGCCAGAGCGTCGACGGTGCGCGCCAGGTGCGCACGCCGGTACTCCGCGTCGGTCCTCAGCTCGTCGGGTGTCGCGCCCATCGCGCATCCTCCTTCAGCGACTCCACGGCCTGCTCGGGCTTGAGATGGACGTTGCGCCAACCTGCCCGTCCGCTCACGTACAGCGCCGCGCCTACGGCGGCCCACAGGGCGGTGACGATCAGTGCGGCCCAGGCAATGTCGATCACGTGGGCCATCGCGAAGGCGGCTGTCAGGCTGCCGAACAGCAAGGCCATGTGACCGGCGTAGCCTGCGCCGCCCAGCATCCCGAACGCCTTGCCGGCCTTCGCGGATTCCTGCTTGAGCTCGACCTTCGCCAGTTCGATCTCGGTGCGGATCAGCCCGGACAGATCCTGGCTGATCTCACCGACCAGATCGCCGACCGACTGCTCGGTGGAATCCGTGTGAGGCCGGACAGGGCGTGTCGGCCGTTCCTGGTATGCGGTTACCACGGGTCACATCCCTTCTGCTGACCGGGGCGAGCCGCCGTACGGCTGCGCGCCGTCCGACGGCGGGTAGGACGGCGGGGTCGGCACCACATGCGGGGGCTGTGACTGGCCGTAGGTGTCGGTCAGGTCCTCGTATCCCTCAGGCATTTGGGTGCGTCCGACGGTCCGGCCGGCGGCGAACTCGCCGCCGTCGCCGGGGCCGGTGCCGCTGTCCGGAGAGGCTGCCGCGCTCATTCCCTTGCCCGCCCGGCCGACCAGGAACCCGGCCGCAGCCGCGCCGGCCAGGAAGGCGCCCGGGCGGCGGCGGGCGAAGTTCTGAAGGTCGCTGACCAGCCCGTCGGGCCCGCGCTGCTCCAAGCGTGCGGCGACCTGGTTGCCGCCGTCAGCTATCTGGCGGGCCACTCCCGCCACGGTTGAATCCGGATTGCCGTTCTCACTCATCTCCCGTAGCTCGTGGGCAAGCCGGCGCACGTTCTCCGCCAGGCTCTGCGTCTGGTTCCGCGCCTGCCCCTGAAGTTGATCACGCAGGCCGCCGACGAGGTTGCGGGCCTGGGTAGTGGCCTCGCCTGCAACGTCCGCCGCCTGCTCCTTCACCGTGCTCCCCACCTCGGCGGCCTTGCCGCCCAGCAGGGAAACACCCTCGCCGGCCTTTTCCTGAGCCGTCTGCGCTACCGCCGTCGTGTTGCTTTCCTGCCGGCGGCTCGAGTCCTGGAAGTCACTCAAGGCTCCTCCTGGAATATCGAAGGATCGAGATTTCCGTTTCCCCCGTCGGCGCCTGCCCACCTTTCGGCCATCCACCCAGAAGCGGACGAAAGGGAAACTGAGCGGGGCCCGACCCTGCCCTGCGGACCGCCGCCTCCGAACAGATTCCAAAGGCCACAGCGCGCCACCCTGCATCGCGTCGGCCCGGTGGATAGCTGGGGGCGATGAACGATCTTGCCTCGGTCGGAGCTACGCGCACCGGTCAACTCGGAGGACCTGACGGCAGCCTTTCCTCCATGGCCGCGCAGCGCGCCGCTGTCCCCGGCTTCCCCGGCCCCGCCCCTACCCGCGCGATGATCACCGTGACCACCTGCCTCACGCCCGAGGACGATGCGGCAGGCAATCACTGGCGGGACGTGCAGAACAACCCCAACACCGCTTCGACAAGATGGGCGTCCTCACAGCCACCACGTCCTGACCGTCACCGCGTCCTGACCCCGCCATAGCCGCGCCCCGTCCCGTCCCGGGAGGGCGAAGGTCACAGGTCCAGCCCTTATGAACCTCTTGCTGCGTATGTCACTCTGGCGGGCAAACCGGGTCGAGCACCTGCCCCGACGACCCCGCCGGCCAGTACGGAACCGCCCATGCCCCTGCATTTCCCGTCCCGAGCCGCATCCGCCGCGGCGGCCGGCGCCATGGTCGTCCTGATGGCGGCTTGCACCACCACCCAGACTGCCGCCGGCCCGGCGGCTCCCGCACCGCCGACGACGACGGCAGCGGCAGCGGCACCCGCTTCAGCCCCGGCCGCCACCGCCGCGCGGCCGTCCGAGCCACTGGTTGCCTCCGTGCCGACCGAGGCCTCCGTCCTGTCCATCCCCTCGGCGGGCATAACCGGGCTGCGCGTGATGCCGTACGAGGGCACCACCGACGATGCGCCCGGCACCCGTATGCAGGACAAGGGTGTGGCGGCCAGCCCGTACGGGAAGCGTGGCGGAGTGGGGCCCGGCCAGGTGGGCAATTTCCTGGTCACCGCGCACCGCCTGTCGGCGGGCGGCCCGCTGCGTGACCTGCCCGGCGTGGCGGAGGGCGACTCGGTGCTCGTGACCGTGGGCGATGTGGTGTACACGTACGAGATCACCGCGAGCCGCAAGACGTCCTTCCGGTCGGAACGCTCCCTGAGCGAGCAGCGCGCCGCGGTCCCCGGAATGCCGGGTGTGGCCCCGACCCAGGCCATGATCACGATCTCGACCTGCGCCACCCCGGAAGACCATGCCGAAGGCAACTTCTGGAGCGATGCGCAGGGGAATCCCGAGCACCGCATCGACAAGATCGGCGTTCTCCGCACGACGACCGGAGCGCCGCCTGCCGGATAGCGCCGCCTGCTGGATAGCGCCGCTCAGCCCTCGCAGGGGCGCGGGCGGGCCCCGGCGCGGCGCGGGCGGGCCCCGGCGCGTGCCCGGGAGGCGTCGTTCACCGGCCGCCCGGCCATCCTGGCGCGTCACCCGTTGGGAAATGCGGCCTGCGCCCGGACAGCACGGTGGAGCGAGCGAGAAGACCACGGTGGGGTGCGCGCCTCCGCGCCGGCCGCGCGCGATGCGCATCGAGCCGCCGGTTACGGCGGCGGGCCGTGCGGGCGATGTCGTGGCAGAGCCCGAGGAACCGGTGCTGCTTCCGAGCGAGAGGGCCCGTTCCTGTGCCGGGCTGCCGGGACCGGCGTCGCGCACGACCGGTTCCACGGCCTGGGCGGTGCGCACGACCGGGCCCCGAACGGGGTGCCGGACGGGGTCGGGGTCGTCCGCACCGGTGGCGTGGTGAGCCACGCCCGCTTCCGTACCGAACATGCCCTGCCCATCGGCCCCACCGCCAACGGGCTGCGCGCCGCGGTGATGATGGTCTGGAGTTCCGTCTCCAGTACGCCCACCGCCGCCTCGACCCTCACCGACTCCGGCGAGCCCGCCATCCGCTCGGACGCCAGGTGCAGGGCGGTCAGCGGGGTCCGCAGCCGAACGCGGTGCCAGATGCCGATGCGGGAGAGGGGTCCCCGGGCCGGACTCTCGTGGGAGGGGCGGTGTCAGCACCGGGCGTCAACGCCGGCCCCCCGCGTTCACACAGGATGCCGAACGCTGTGCTGGTGCTGCGCGGCGCTGGCCAGCCGCGGCTATGGTCGGGCCCAGTCCGCGCCGATAGGGCGTGCGCGGGCGAGGCCCGGTGACCAGAGCGCTCTGGCAGCAGCACCGGGCCGCCCCACGACCCATTGCGCCAAGAGGTCCGGCGCGCGCACCGGGCGGAGCGGAACCCCCTGGCTGGCTGGCTGCACGCACTGGCGCCGTCATGAGATCGGCCTCCCCTTGGAGGATGAGGGGAGGCCGATCCCCGCAGGGCTTACGCTGCGGCTGGTTCACATGGCGGCGCTGGATGTGATGGCGCGACGAGCGCGCCGGGTCCAGGACCTGGTGCTGTCAGTGCTCGCCGTGGTGGTCGGCCTTGTGGTGGCCCTCGAGACCGCCGTTGTTGATGCAGGTGTTGCCGAAGGCGGGGTTGAGGACGCCGACGATGTTGACGGTGTTGCCGCAGAGGTTGATCGGGATGTGGATGGGCACCTGGACGACGTTGCCGGACAGGACACCCGGGGAGCCGATGGCAGCGCCCTCGGCCACGGCGTCGGCGGCGGCCATGCCGGCCCCGCCTGCCAGGACGGCACCAGCGGCGGCGGAAACGGCTACAGCCTTGGCAATACGGAACATCAAGATCTCCTTGAACTCACTCTGCCGCGGGGAGTACGGCATGGACGTCCCCCACAACGGCCGGAGGCGCCCGCCCGTTACGGGCGATGGGCCGAACCGGTGAGCTCCGCCAACCCTGGCGCTCCAGAGTGAGGACGGCTACGGCATTCGACTGCGTTCCTTCGTGCTGCACCAGGCTTACGAAGAGACCCGGCAGGACTTCAAAAGCCCCACACCCGGCTCACACAACTGCGCAACCGACCGCGCATCCGTCTGCGACGCCCGACCCGCCCTCACCATCGGGGACGTCGCAGCCGTCGGCCATCTACCGGGAACTCGCCGGCCCCCTCGCCGTCGTCATCGGCGCCGCCAGCCTTATGGACGGCCTCCGCCGCCGCAGTCGTCCGCTGATGCGGGGACGGCGGCCGGGAGGAGGGCCGCGGCGGCCAGCGGTGCGGCAAGAAGGATCCTCATGCCCGGCCAAACGGATGCCACCCGCACCTGGATGCTGCCGACCTGCGGCTGGGCTGCGAGCGCCTCACTCCTGGCCGGAAACCCAGCTGATACCCACCCCTGCACCCGGACCGAGTCCATCCCCGAGCACTCATCACACCTCTGTGCGGACACTTTTCGTAGCCTCCAGCCAATCCAGAGATTGATCCGCCCGGTCGACATGGTCCGCATCATCCCGCCCTCGCCGACTCTTCCGCACAGGCCCTCACCGCCACCAGCGCCCCGCAGTGCTTTCACCCGACCGATGCGCGATCGACGGCAACCTTTCCGCCCCCGGTGGCAACCCGTTGGGGCAATGTTCGAGTTCGGTCACCGAGGCAGGCAAGACGATGGAAACGATCCAGCACAAGGCGCGGCACCGCAGGCGCAGGCTCCGCATGGCGGTGGGGGTCCCCACGGCGGTGGTCCTCGCGGCCGGTATGGCGTACGGCGGAGCGGCAGGGTTGTTCGGCAAGGACGCCCAGCCAAAGGCGTCGGCGGCCAAGGCGTCGGCGGCTAACGCGTCGGCGGCCAAGGCGACGACTTGGGCGAGCGACGTCGCCGACGGGTTCGCCTCCGTCAACGCGATGGGGCAGAAGGGCACGTACGGCGGACGGGACGGCGAGACCGTCACCGTGAAGACCCTCGCCGACCTGGAGAAGTACGCCACTGCGAGGAAGCCGTACGTCATCGTCGTGGCGGCGGAGATCACCATGAATCCCAAGGGCAAGGAGATCAAGGTCGCCTCGGACAAGACGATCGTCGGCTCGGGGACCTCGGGCCACATCGTCGGCGGCGGGTTCTTCCTCGGCCAGGGCGTGCACAACGTCATCATCCGCAATCTGACGATCCGTGACTCCTATCAGGACCGCTGGAGCGACAAGGTAGACGACTTCGACGCCATCCAGATGGATGGTGCCCACCATGTGTGGATCGACCACAACGATCTGAGCCACATGGCCGACGGCCTGATCGACAGCCGTAAGGACACCACGTACCTGACGGTGTCCTGGAACCGGTTGCGGACCCACAACAAGGCGTTCGGCATCGGCTGGACGCCCAACACCACTGCCGACATCACGATCCACCACAACTGGTTCCACGAGACCGAGCAGCGCAATCCGTCCGCCGACAACGTCGCTCACGCGCACCTCTACAACAACTACCTCCAGGACGATCCGGGCACGGCCATCACCTCGTCCTACGGCAACTACGCCCGGGGTAAGACCAAGATGGTGCTGGAAAACAGCTACTTCGAAGGTTTCAAGAACCCCGTCATCAAGGACGACACCGCCGCCCTCGTCCAGCGCGGCAACGTCTTCGTCGGTACGACCGGCCGCAACGAACAGGGAGGCGAGGCATTCGATCCGAAGAAGTACTACAAGTACACTCTCGACGCGGCTGCCGACGTGCCCGCACGCGTGAAGGCCGGTTCCGGTCCCCAGACCATGATCGGTACGCCGGCCGGCGCCTCCGCAGGGGCAGGACCCGCAGCCACCCTCACGGTGGCCCAGGACGGCTCCGGCCAGTACACCACCGTTCAGGCCGCGGTGAACGCCGTCCCGGCCGGTAACACCTCCCGGGTGGTCATCTTGGTCCGCCCCGGCACCTACCGCGAGCATGTCAAGGTCCCGGCGGACAAGCCGTTTGTCACCATCCAGGGTTCGGGCGCCAGCCGCCACGACACCGTCATCATCTCCAACACGTCGACCGGCACCCCCAAGCCCGACGGTTCGGGCGACTACGGCACCGACTGCGCCGCAGTCGTAGCGCTGGCCGACGAGTTCCAGGCCCGCAACCTCACCATCTCCAACGACTTCGACGAGGACGCGAATCAGGGCAAGGGCGGACAGCAGGCGTTGGCCCTGCGCACCGCCGCCGACAAGGTCGTTCTTGACAGTCTCATCCTCAACGGCGACCAGGACACGTTGCTGATGGACTTCGCCGGCAAGGACAAGACCAGCCGGGTCTACGTCACCAACTCCTACATCGTGGGCAGCGTCGACTTCATCTACGGCCGCGCGACCGCTGTGGTGGACAGGTCCGTGATCACCTTGAAGAAGCGCTGGAACGGCGCCTCGGGCGGTTACATCCTCGCGCCTGGCACCCCGCCTGACCGCAAGGGCTTCCTGGTCATCAACTCGATCGTGAACGGTGACGTGTCCGACGGGAGTTTCTACCTCGGCCGCAACTGGCACGGGGGTGGAGACGCGAGCCTCCGCCCGCAGGCCACCGTGCGCAACACCTACCTGCCCAGCGCCGTCAAGACCACCCCATGGAGCGACATGGGCGGCTTCTCCTGGAAGGAGGACCGGTTCGCCGAGTACGAGAACACCGGGCCCGGCGCCGGCAGCGCAAGCAGCGACCGCCCGCAGCTGACCGACGCCCAGGCCGACGGCCAGGAGATCGCCGACTGGCTGGGCAACTGGACACCCAGCGCCTCCTGAGGCCCAAGATCCGGCACGCTCCCCCGCGGGCCCGTTCGGCTGACGCGCCGCGGGCCCAGGACGCCGGAGCCGGGGGCGTACTCGGCGGCCAGGGCGAGCATCGGCCCGAAGGCGGACGATCGCAGACCTGATTCCGCGAGGGTGGACCGCCACATGGTGCAGGAGTGTCCTGCTGCTGGGCTACTTCGGCGCCGGTGCCTTGCCGGACACCTTGACGCCCGCCTGGCGGAAGTCGTCCAGCGTGGAGGCGATGGTGTCGGGGGCGACACCGACCGTGTAGTCCAGGCGCACCCGGGTTTTGAATCCGGCCGCGGCAGCGTCCAGGGCGGTGGCGCGCACGCAGTGGTCGGTTGCGATGCCGACCACGTCGACGTTCCGCACCCCGCGTGCGCGCAGCCAGTCCGCGAGGGAGGTTCCTTCGGCGTCCGCGCCTTCGAAGCCGCTCTTCGACGCGCTGTGGGCGCCCTTGAAGAAGACGGCGTGGACCTTGCCGTCGGCGGCGACGGGGGCGAAGTTCGGGTGGAATTCCCCGCCTTCGTCTCCGGCGACGCAGTGGACGGGGAAGCTGTCCTTGAAGTCCGGGTTCGAGGAGAAGTGGCTGCCCGGGTCGATGTGGTGGTCGCGGGTGGCCACGACGTACTGGTAGTCACCGTCCGCGCTCTGCTCCACCAGCTCGGCGATCGCGGTGGCGATCTTCGCGCCTCCCGCGACCGGAACACTGCCTCCTTCGCAGAAGTCCTTCTGCACATCCACGACGATCAGGCCTCGGCTCATCACTCACACCCCTCAGGACGACGGAACGACCCCCGTCTTCTACCGGCCTTCTCACCTCCGCCGAAGCGATTGCGGGCTGGGCTCACCCACACAGCCGCGGATGTTCACCGCAGGAACGATTCGCACGGTCGAAGCCGTCAGAGATTCGGGGGCGGTACGGGGGCCGGGAAGCCAGGGCTGCCGCCGTAGGGTGCCGGTAGCGGCAGACACACCTGCGAGGACGCCCTCGGCTGCCTCTACCTCCCACAGCGGACGGGGTGTGACGCGCCCAGACCGCGGCCGTGGATCAGATCATCCCCCGGTAACGGCGCGGCGGCTGCGACCAGTCCGGGAGTCGGTTTGGGACCCGGGAGCCGCGCCGGGCCTGCAGGGGCAGCCGGCCGACCGGGCTGGCGGTCGTGACCCGAACGGCCGGTTCGAGCGGACATGAACAGCCGGCTGAATTCAAACCGGTCCGTCCGGGCGGCAGGTTTGCCTGCTATGCGGGGTCCAGTGGTCCGAGCAGCCACACACCGGTGGAGGTCGGCTCCTCGTTGAAGTAGAACTCACGGATCGCCTGGAGCATGTCGTCCCGGGTGATCAGTCCGTCGGCGTCCCGGTCGAGGCGGCCGAAGACCTCGCGAGCGTCCGCTTCAGGCAGCCCCATCAGGGCGCCGGACCAGCGAACCTGCTCATCCCGGGTCAGTTTCCCGTCGCCGTCCTCGTCCGCGATGTCCATCAGCGCATCGAGGACGGCATGTACCCGGCTTCGAAGGAAGCGGGCGTGACCAGCAACCCGGCGGCGAACGCCGTCTGGTACTCGGAGAGGCTGATGCGTCCGTCAACGTCGGTGTCCGCGGCCCGTGACAAGTGCTGCCACAGGCCGTCGCTCAGCTCCCGCATGTGCTTGAGCGCGGGGGCTTCAGGCGCGAGATGGAAAGCGGTGGCGAGGCGGTCGCAGGCCGACTCGAAGTCGGGGCGCGGTCGATATAGCCGTCACGGTTGGTGTCGAAGGTGTCGAAGGTGTCGAAGCGGCGGGCGAGCTTGCGCTGCAGGAACGGCGAGATGTCCATGCCCGTCACCCTGCCTGCCAGAGCGGCACCTGAAAAAGCCACTGACGGCAGGTACTACCCGTACGAGGCGCCGGATCGGAAGCCGGCGCCGGATCTGCCGTCGGCGCAGGTACTGGCGAACCTGCCGGAAGGAGTACGCCGCGGCGACAAGCACATGAACGGGCCGGGTCGTGGGCGGCCTCCCCCGGGCCGCGGCATACCGATGTGGTTCATCAGATAGCAACTGCCGAGCCACCAGGTCAGCGATACCCCACGCCAGCGAAGGCCGCTCTGCCAGAGCCACAGCGCTCCCCCGATTTGAACCCATGTGCCCCGACCTGGAACACACATGAGCCGTTGCCGCGAACGGGCTCGCCCGCCCGCATCCGTGGTGGCGCGTCAAGGGTCATCTCAGCACCCGGTGCTTCGTGCAGGCGATTCAACCGTGCACCGGCCGGCACGCCGCGGCCAGCCGCGCTCCACCCACCGCGGAACGGGCACGACCTGAAAGCCGCTGTCCTGTCACATGACGGTTCCCAGCATTCGCCGCCGAAGCTAGCTGAGGACCGGTCACCCCGCTGCCGGGCCCCGAGGCCGGTCGCGGTGAGCGCGCCAGGCGGCGAGCGCTTCGGCACGGCTGCCAGCCGGATGCTCGGCATACCAGCCCCGCAGAAAGCGGTTGAGCTCGAACTGCGGGCCGATCTCCTGAAGCTGGGCAGCGGCCTCGCGGGTGGCGTGCCAGTGGGCAACGGCATCGGCCAGGGTGCGTCCTGCACCTTCGGCTACGAACGCCCGCATGGAGGCGTCGAAATGGAAGCCCGGGCCGATCTCGCGGCGCAAGTACTCGCGCAGCACCTGACTGCACCGCTGGCCCTCGGGAATCACGGTGAACCCGTGCACTGGCGCGGCGAGCTGGCGGCCGGCGCTGCGCCTCCGGGGTGGCGCGGCCGACGGTGCGACGCCGTCCAATGCGGCCCGCAGCCGCTCCGACAGTGCAGCCTTCCCACCGCCCCGCGGCACCCCGAGCTCGCGGGCGAACACGGTCAGCTCGGCCAGCGTCCAGTACCAGCGGGACAGCTCGTCCCCGCTCAACGCCGCCGTCAGCTCTGGTCGCGTCTCCGCACCCACATTCGAACACATGTCCCCATGATAGGTGTCTGCCGCATCGAGGACGTCCTGCCCCGCCCTGGCCGAGGCTTTGGTCGAATTCCTGTGGTTCATCGACGGCAGCGAGGACGAGCAGGTGGATCCGGACGACGCGGTCAAGGTCCTGCAAGGTGTTGCCCACGTGGTCAGCACTCTGCCGAATGATCAGCGGCAGGAGCATCGAGCTGGCCGGAGAGATGGCGGCCACCGAGACCAACCCGAATCGCCGCGCGTTCCTGAAAGAACTCCCGGAAGGTTTCGGACTCATTGATGCGGGTGGCCAGTTGGAATCCCCCACGAGCGGCCAGTGAGCAGGGGACCTGACTGGCCGCAGACGCTTACTCGGCGTTCATACTCATCGGCAGGCGGGACGTGTCCGAAGCCAGTACGAGCGGGCCGCGATGGTCAGGGCGATGCCGTAAACGGCGAAGGCGACCATCCCGATCCAGCCGACCAGCAGCGCGTCGCCCGGGGAGTGGAAGTCGCCGCGCCGCATCGGCACCACGCCAGACGTGGCCAGGGCCAGGTATCCGACCCCCACAACGCCGTACGGGGCGAGCGTCGCAGCGCCGAGCAGAGCCGGGGCGAGCGGGAGCCAGCGCGGCACCCGTCGGCCGCGCAGGAACAGCGTCCAGCGCGGGAAGACCTGCCCCCACGGGCGGACCAGGCCCCACAGCAGGAGAACGCCGAGCGCGGCCAGCAGCGCGGTGGGGTCCAGGCCCCAGGACTCCAGGGTGAGGAAGATTCCCGAGGCGCCGTTCCGCTCCGAGACCGCGAGCATCTCCTCACCGGTGATCCCCGCGAACGTGCCGCCCGACGCCCAGACCAGCTTCATCGCCGCGTACGGGACAAAGGCCAGCGTGCCTGCCCATGCGGCGAGTTGGACGAGATGCGGTGTGGTGGACGGCGCGCGTACGGCAGTACCGGTTGCGGGCCGGTGGTCGGACCGGGCCGTGGCCGCGAGCAAGACCGCCCCGACTGCCGCCAGGGCCTTGTTCGCGGCGGAGGCCTGGCTGTCCAGTCCCTGACCGAGCATCAGCGTGATCACGTCCATCAACAGGCTGAACGCCGTGATCCCGGCCAGCCCGCAAACCACCCAGAGCAGTACCCGCAGCGGTGGCAACAGCCCGAACAGCAAAACCGCCCCGCTGGCCAACGTCCCCAGCACGCCCACCCCCACGACCGCCCACCCCAGCCCGGAGGCACCTGAGTCACCGCCGTGGTGAAGCAAGGAGGTCTCGCTCAGCGCGCACGCCAGGCCGAAGCCGGCATAGAGCACCGCCCACAGCATCGTTGCCCGGACCACCCAGTCCGGCCATCGCTGCCACCAGGCGCTCCAGAGCACCTTCATCGTCCGTTCAGCACTGGTCATGTCCTGAACGTCGCATCGACCTCGGCGACGTGGCGTCGGCCGCCTGAACGATCTGCCTCCCCCAGCCGGGTGAGCGACCTCTGAGGCGAAGGTATGAGTGATGCAGCGTGACGCCTCAACGGGCCGTCCGTGGGGAATCTGGACTGGCCACCAGCCGCCGGGACCGCCCACCAGGGGGCCGCCCTTCGACTATGCGACGTTCGTCGGCGGGTACGTGACCTTCCGCGACGTGGAGTTCACCGGCGGCACAGTGAGCTTCCGCGGCACCAGATTCACCGGCGGCACGGTGAACCTGCAAGGGGCCGGGTCATGGACGGCGCCACCGGTCTTCGATGATGGCGTGGTGGCACACCCACCGACGGGTCTACTGCTGCCGGAGTCCGCCGAGTCGTGAGGCCGACGACTCATGGTCCCGTGCTGCCCGGCGTCAGCGGCTGCTCGTCACGGACAAGGCGAGTGCGTTCGACACGCTGGACTCTCGCAGCCGAGACCCCGCGCCGGCGACCCCGCCTCGCGGACCCGCTTCCCAATATCACTCACTGTGTTTACAGTGCTCCATATTGGAAACGCTGAGTAGCCATAACCGGTAAAGGTCAAGGCGAAAGGCGGGACTCATGTCCGTGAGTATCGGAATCATCCTCGTCGCAGTGATCGCGGTCATCGCTGCGATCGCGCTCGCCCCGGCGGTGGCGCCTGCGGAATCCGAGCAGGCCGCACCCCGGTGCTGCGACGACGAAGCACACGGGACTGGCCCGAGCAGGCGTCCTTGCCGTCGGCTGCGCCACATCCCACCGCAGCGGACCGGAGACCGCGGGCGAAGCATCGGCTGACCGTTGGCCCTGCGCCCGGCCCGCGCCGCTCGCTGATTGCCGGTCGCCGGTCGCCGGTGACGACCAGTGCGGTCCGGGCAGGCGGGGTCAAGGACGAGGCAGGACAAGGGGGTGGGCCCGCTGACCGTCACCGGCCCACCCCTTGTCCGGGTCAGGCCATGGCGGGCAGGGTCAGGGCTGGGGGTGCCAGTGGACAGTGGATCAGGTTCCTGCGGGGTGTACGCCGACGCGGCTGGCTGGTCCTAGGCCGGCGGCGCCCCGGCTCGCGGGGTTCCCAGTGCAGCAGCAGGACCGCCGCGAGCATCGGAGTGCAGGTCAGGAGTATGAACGTCATGACGTTGCCGCCGCCGTCAGCGAGCCGGCTTGGGCCGGCCGCTGTGTCGTCGCGGCAGCCGCGTGCAGGAGGCGCTTCACGGCCCGGGAGCGGTTCGCGAGTCGGAGGCGGTGCCCGTGCCGGGGCCACCACTCCAGGACGGCCAGAAAGCCGGAGTCGGCGAAGGTGACGCGGCGGGTGTCCAGCACGAGGCGGGTGTAGCCGTCGTCCACCGCCGATGCCAGGAGCGCCCGCAGCGGGGCGGCACTGAAGTGGTCGATCTCGCCGGTGAGGCGGACGATCAGGGTGGAGCCGAGGGTGGTGCAGGAGTGGACGACTATGACGCCGGCCTCGGTCTCCGCGCCGGAGTCGTGCACGCTGGGCGGGGCCTGAGTTCGGAGAGCGGCGGACAGTATCGGGGCGGTGCTTGAGGTACTCACGTCCCCATCAACGCCTCCCGCCCCGTGCGGGGAAACGAGCCACGCGGCCCATTCACCCCATGCGACCAGCACCGATCCCCGACAGGGGGAAAGATTCCACCCGAATGAGGCAGACGGGCGTCTGCCAGACGACCGGCATTCAGCGGACCCCCCTCCTCTCCCGCCAGAACACCTTTAATTGATGGTTTCACAAAGACATCGTCGGGACGGACTCCGACGTGGTCCACGGCGGGTCAGACCCAGCGGTAGTTGGCGTCGTCGAGGGTCGGCAG
>NZ_JBWKJU010000036.1:0-39843 GCF_056432025.1 Streptomyces sp. NPDC045695 | reverse complement strand
GGAACAACACCCACAGCTCATCCGGGACCAGCCGCTCAACCAAGTCCTTCATGCACGGTCCAACGAACGATCACGCCATAAGAAACGACGTCTAAGAGTGCCCCCGTGGGCGGCCGCGTTCGACGGGGACCTCGGGCGGCCAAAAGCCATGAGCGATGAGGTGCGCCACGGCATGGCCGGCCGCCTCGAAGGTGACGGTCTCGCGGTCGGCGTGGGTGCCGCTCTGCCCATTGGACAAGGGGTAGCCGCCGGAAGAGCCTGTGCCGCGCGGATCGATGAGGTGTTCGCCGAGGTCGCCGTTCTCGTTCAGCAAGACGACCCTGGCGCGCTGGCCGTTGGTGACCACAGTCAGGATGTGCCCCGCCTCATTCTCGAATCGCGTCTCCTGCGTGGCCCAGTCCCACCGGTGTCGAAGGAGCTGCCGAGCCTCCTCGCCGGAGTAGGAATGGTCAGCAGAACCCTGCAGGTGCCAGCGGCTGGTGTGAGACAAGGTGCTCCTCGGTCGGTCTGGCAGCTCCTGACCATTCTCGACCCTGAGCGCGCGCCGAGGGCTTGGGTGAGTCGGCTGCCTTCGGCATGTTCAGCGTCCAGGTCGATGACATGCCGAGGGCACGTCTGTACCCGGCAACCAATGTCCCCACTTGCGCGTCGGACACCACATGGAACGCGAATGGCTCTTCTCGCTCATACCGCTGCTGATCGGCGTGAGCTTCCTCTGCGCTGGTGGGTATGGACTCCGCCGCGCCCGCGCGCTCCGACGCACCGGAATCACTGCGGTAGGCCGAGTTGTGCGTCACGACACCCGGCGAGACGACGACGGAGCCAAGTACCACCACCCTGTCGTCGCCTGGACGACCCGGGACGGCCGCGACTGCACGTACCCCTCCAGCTTCGGCCGCGGCACCGTTCTCCACGGCTACGGCATGGGCAACTCCGTCACGGTCCTCTACGACGAGAAGAACCCCCGCCGCTTCGAGATCCGAGGCTGGGACAATCCGTCGATCTACCTGGTATTCACCGCCGTCGGAGCGGCGCTCACAGCGGGCACCCTGTCCGTTCTCCTGGTCTTGCTGATCACTGCCTGAGCACCAGGGGCGCCCGCCAGGAAAGTTGGACCGATTGGGGTGGGTGCATGCTCGGTGCGGTTGCCTCGCTGGGGTGCTTCGCGGGGTTTTGGTATGTGATCGTGTGGCTGGCTTCTACCGTCGCGGGTGACGAGCCCGCCGAGGTGCGGGGGCGTTGAGGCGATAGTGGGCGGAAGCGGCGCCGTCGTTGATGGCCGCGTTGCAGGCCAGAGCGGACAAGGCCCAGATGTGGGCCGGGCGGGACGGTGGCTGCGGGCCCACCGGATTTCCGGGCGGTCGGGCCGTCAGCTAACTAGGATTGGCCCATGACTAGTCGACGTCAGCTGATACTTCGCCTGTCACTGCCCCTGCCCCTGCTGTTGGCGTCCACGCTCTCCCTGGCGGCCTGCAGCTCGACGCCCTCCAAGGCCACGGTGGCGGCGCGCGAGTTTGCCAAGTCCGCCTGCGCCTCCCTGCAGCAGCTGACCGACCACCTCGCCCGCCCCCGGCCGTCAAATCTGACCGACCCCTACTACCAGACCGCCGAGCAGTACCTGAACACGGCGACCAACCGCGCCGCCGACGCGGCTCAACAGGACCACGGCTATCAGGAGTTCGCCGATACCCTGCACCGGGCGGCCGAGACCTGGCAGGTCACCTTCACGCTGGACGAGGCCGAGCCGCTGATCCAGGAGGCGCGGAAGGAGAAGTGCTGACGCTCTCGACGTGAACCTAGTCGGGTGCAGATCTTCTGGGTGTGCCTGTTCGTCCTGGCTGACCTGCCGTTGCCCCTTCCAGCCCCTCAGGCCGAACCCCTGGTGCTCGGACCACTCCTTCGAGCAGGAGTTCACCAGAGGCTGTGACCAGTGGGGATGTGCGGCATGCGGAACCTCCGTGGCCCACCTCGAGCCGTCCCGCGCCCGCCAGTGGTGCTCGGGCACCTGCCGGCAAAGAGCGGTCCTCCGGCGAGCCGGACTCCGGGAGCGCGCAGCTCAAGCCCCTGCCGGTCCAGCTTCGCTGGCACAGGTCACGTAGGTCCGGGGGCAAGCGGGCAGGTACAAAAACTGGTCGGCTCCCACTGTCACACCGCGCATATTCCACACACCTGTAGCAGGTGACAGCGGATCTCACGCGGGAGTTGCTCGTGACCCGCATCCTGACCCCGTACACGCCCCGGCAGCAGTGGGGCCTTCGCGCGACCGATACCGACCTTGCCCCGGTTGCCCTTCGCCAGATGGCCCCGGGTGAGTCCGGGGAAACCGCCCGAGCCGAGCTCACCGACTCCCGGCACCTCATCCCGATGCCCGCGCCCGGACAGGTCCGAGGCGAGGCACGGGTCTTCCAGGCGCTCATCGCCGCCTACGGCCGCCACCGCCCCATCCTCACTGGCGGCCCGTTCGGCATCCGCAGTCTCACCCCCCGCACCGACGAACTGGTGGTGAGTATCGCGCCCTCCCAGCTGGACCGGTGGATCGACGCTCTCGCCTACCGGCAGAGCGGATCCGGCGTCGCAGGCCTGCGCTGGGCTGGCCACCGCGACGGGATCGTCCTGACGCTGGCCGGAACGAGGATGCTCCTCGCCGACATCAGCGAGACGACTTGGCGTGCTGCCCTCGGACGCCGCTCCGCCGACCAGAGCAGCCTGATGCCGCACTGGATCCCCCAGCTCACCGGCGAGGCCGAGCACACTGCCGCTCAGGACGCCGAACTCGCAGGTGACTGCGACCATCTCAGCGCCACCTTGCGCCGGATCCGGCTCGTCGACCCGCTCACCCGCAGCAGCGGGCACGTCCACCTGTTCACCTCCCGCCACAGCGGCGACCTCCACCTGATCGAGGCGTGCGAGGCCACCCCCACCGTCCTGCCGCTGTGGGCCTCCCGGTCCCTGCCCCTGGCCCTGTGGCCCGTCGGCCCGCTCCCCGCGCCGGGCCCGGCGGATCTGCGCGCTGCCCTGCTCGACCTCCTCGCCGAGATCGAACCCGCCTACACCCCCTCCCGCTCCACCGGCCACCGCGCCGCGCGCGCCCTGTGCCACCTCGCCGGACTGAAGCACCGCGCCCGACCTTGTCCAGGCCGCCGAGCACGCTCTCGACGTCGCCACCCACGTCCTCGCCGATCCCGCCCACGCCAGCGTGTACGCGGCCGGCGGCTGGGCAGGCAGCTGCCGCACGTACCCCGAAGGCACCGTCCACGGCACCGACCCTGCCTCCCGCCCGGCGCCGAAACCGCCATCGACCTCCCCGAGGAAGCTCTCCAGCGCCTCGGCGAGCACTTCTCCAGCCAGTCGCCAGACTCCTCGCGCACCGACCTGGTCACCGCCGGCCAGGAAGAACTCGTCCACCTGCTCGACTGGGCGCTCGCCGCGGCCACCCGCCCCTCCAGCCATCGGGCCTGGAACCTCAACCGGGCCGACGGCACGCTGCAGCACACGCAGCCGCTGCCGGACCGCGAGGGCACCTTGACCCTGACCGCCAGCACCACCGGCGTCTACCGCGTCAGCCTGGACGGACTCGGGCTTGTCGGCCTGGCCGACGAGGACGACACGGTGGAGTGGGAACGTGAGGCCGCGCCCTCGCAGAGCGCCGCTGTCCTGCTGGCCGAGCACGCCGCGATCGAGGCGGCGGTCTGCCTGCCCTTCCAGCGCGAGCACCGCAAGCAGCGCCTCGTGCTGCCCACCGTGGTGGCGGACGAGCCCACGATCCGGTCCGTCCTCGCCGGAGCCGATCACGTCCTGGGGTTCTTCACCCTCGCCGGCGTCCTCGGTCACCTCCACGACCGCGAGGCATCCGCCCACGGGGCCGCCGACGGCCACTGGCGAACCGATCCTCATGCCGACACCCCGGGCGACCACCCGGCCACCCTCACCGCTCTCATCAGTGACTGGTTCGAGGTGCCCTCCCCCCACGACGCCGAAGCCGCGAACACCGCCTCGGTCGACAGCCCCGCCTACCTCCGCCACCTCGCTGCCCACCGCGCGGCGCTCGACCCGTTCGTCACCCGCTACCTCGCCGCAGCCGACAGCCTCACCGGCGCGCGTACCTTCGAAGAGCGTCACGTCGCCGGCTTCGCAGCCCTGCGCACCACGGACCTGTCCGCCTCTCCTGCCAGGAGGTTCGCCCCGTCCGGGAAGGACTTCTCCGTCTGGTCAGGTCCATCCCGCAGAACTCCGCCCAACTGACCGCCTGGTACGAGATGTAACTCGACCAGTCCTGACACCCGCCGACCCTGGAAGAAGGAGAACCGCACGATGAGCGATCAATCGTCAGACCCGGCACTGTTCACCGGCCGCATCGCACGCGGCAAGGCGCGGCTGCCGGCCGACGCCGACGCCGGCCAGGTGGCGGCCATGCTGAGGCGCGCCCTGCACACCGTCGAATGCCGCGAGCTCGGGCCGGAAGCCGCCCAGCAGCAGTTCGGACCGTTCGCGGAGACCGTGGAGGGGGGCGTGACCGTGTTCCTGGACGAGGACGATCTCCGGGCCCGCCATCCCGGCCACGAAGAGCTGCACCAACTGGCGCGCGCGGTGCGTGAGCGAGGACCGGCCGTGGACGTCGCTCTGGTGTCGCCGATGCCCTCCGTCCTGCTCCTGCACGAGATGTCCCATGTCGTCGGCAAGGCGGCCGAACCGGTCCAGGGTACGGCGGGTCGGCTGTACGAGCCGCGACGGCCGCTGCGACCGGTCCGGTGGCACCCGAGCGGTGCCCGCGCGGCGGCGGACGACCGATGACGTCTGGGGCGGGAGGCCGCAGCGCCGCGCGAGCCGCAGCGCAATCCGAACCCGCGACTGTCCCAGGGGCGGCGAGCGCCGATCTGGAGGTGAGGAGGCCTGACCTGCGGAAGCGGCCCAAGGAAATCTCTTTCGGCCGCAGTTCGGAAACTGGATACGCTGTCGCCGCCGGCCTGTGTGCCGGCCTTCAACCGGACAGGGCCCGTGACCAACCAGGGGGACCAGATGACCACCACGAAGACTTCACGCACGGCAGCACCCGCGTCTGCCGGAACCCCGGGCAAGCCCGTCGTCTACTTCAGCGACGAGGCATCCGCCGTGATGGCGCCCCTCCCCGGCCCTGCCCGGCGCCTGCACTCGCCCCTGGAGATCCTGACGTGGCAGGCGCCCCCCGCCTTGGAGGACGAGGACGACGACCAGCGGTGACGGCACTGGCGGGGGCCTGGCCGTCGCCGTGCAACGGCGGTTGAAGACAACCGCGCAGGCCCGCGCCGTCGGGAGCCGGGCGGGGAACCGGGGGTGTGTGGTGCCGTGGCAAACCGGCACCACAACCGCCCCCGGCGAGCGTCCGCACCTCATCGGCGTGAGGCCGATGGAGGGCGTCAGTCGGACAGTCTTCACCGGCACGGGCTGGCAGGTCCTCAACCAGCACCTCAACGACGCGCGGGCCCTGGTGTCCGACCTGCGTTCCCACGCTGAACGGGAAGCACTGAACCGCACCCCAAGGCCATCACGTTCTGCTATATGACGGGTAGCGGCAGCTATACGAGAACAGGGCCGTCACAGCGGAGGCACGGTTTGGTGTCACCGTTTGGATGCTCGGCGACCATTGCCGAAGCGGCCGGAAGCGAACGCGACCAATGTCTTGCGGAAGGGGGTGAAGATCACGCCCAAGGCTGCAAGCACTGCGCCTGCGGCAATGATCCACTCCTTAGCCTCGCCGACGCGGTGCCAGAAGGTGTTGTTGACGGTCATGGCGATGTGGATCGGTGGTGTCGTGCGGGCGAGGATGTTCTCGGTATCGCCCTGGTATGTCTCGACCACCAGGTTCAGCTGGTACTGGCCGGGCTTGCGCGGGGTGAGGTTCCAGCGCCACTCCACCCTGTCCTGTCGACTGGAGAGCAACTGGCGGCTCGATCCGATCGGCTCCACTTTGACGTCCCCGCGGGGCTCGGACAAATGTGCTCCCTGGACTCCGCCAACAGGCAGCTCGCGAGTGTCCTCGGCCGCCTCGCGGGGCGGTAGCAGGTCGGGGGAGTCGGCCTCGGGGCCGGCGAGAGTGGCAGAGAATTCCACCGAGTCGCCGACGTCCACCGACGGCAGCGATCCGTATTTCAGCAGCCCGGTGAAAAGCGCGGCCCGGTCGCGAGCAGCCTTCTGCTGGAAGACAACCTGGCCCCCCGAATCCGCCGGAAGCAACGGGTCAAGCTCCCCTGATCCCGGTTGCACCATCAGCGCGAAGCAGGACACGACGACGATCGCTGAGGCGGCTGCCGCTACCCATAGCCAGACCTGCCGTGTCGCCCGGTGCACAATCGGACTGTAGCCCGCGACGCGCCAGGCTCCTTTCAACCGGGCCGTATTCGCGAGGACGGCTTGGATCCGACGGTTCTCTCCACCGCCTCGGTGATGTTCCGCAACAGATGCCAGGCATCTGCGACCTGCATCGCCTGCGGGGCACCGGTTCGTGCCCCCTCCGCGTAGGGGCCTGCCCGGTCCCGACGGATCACCTTCACTTCCGGGTGCCGACGATGCCATGCGGCCTGGACTGTAGTGATCGTCGAGTCCGGTTCGGTCGGGTTCTGCCGCTGGCAGAAAAGCGTGCGTGTCCCTCGTGTCCCTCTGAAATACGGGGCCGAGCGCTCAGGATTCAAGATCATCTCGTTGCCCCTTTGGCGCGTACCTCGGTCACACCCCACCGACGTGCAGCACACCGCTGCCGCCTTCACCGTCGGCATCAATGGGCCACCACAGTCACGGCAGAACCGCGGCCCGGGATCGTCGTCCGTGACCACGACCAGCCTCAGCCAGGGCGCTCCATCCCTCCCGCGGGACCACCAGAGGGCCCATCAGAGGGGCCCAGTCAAGGCAAGCCGAAATCCCGTGGAGCCCAGCTGCATGGAGTGGAATGATCTTGGCGACTGCTGACGAAAGGGAAGGCTGAAAACGTGTACGTACCGTCATCTGCACGAGCTCTCGATAATGACGAGCGTGAGCTCGTGGAGCTGGCACGCCGCACCATAGACGCGCATACGGACGCTGGGCCCGACGAAGACGGGATCCACACGATGGGGGCTGCGGTCATGGCCGCCGACTACCGGATGTTCGCTGGCGTGAACCTCTACCACTTCACCGGCGGACCCTGCGCCGAACTCGTGGCTCTGGGAACCCCACGAGCCCAGGGCGCCCGCCAGATGCGCTGCATCGTTGCCGTGGGAAACCACGGGCGAGGGGTCATCGGCCCGTGCGGGCGCGATCGGCAGGTCTTCGTGGACTACTACCCCACCATGCGCGTCATCGTGCCCACGCCCGCGGGGCCCAGGTCCGTTCTCGCCGCCGACCTGATGCCGCTGACTCAGCGATGGACCCCGGAAGGCATGAACGGTCTCGACCCATCGCTCTACCAAGACCCTGAGACGGCCGGTCCCCCGATCATCCGGTTCAACCCCCGCTACCTTGAAGACGTCCGCTCTGGCGCCAAGACAAAGACCACCCGCTTCCGGGACCCGGCTCAGCTCGGGCCGGCACGGCTGGTGTTTGAAAGCGACCCCGAAGTCGTCCTGCCGGCAGAGGTGACCGGCATCAGGCACTGCCTGGTCAGTGACCTCACCAACCAGGACGCCCAAGCCGAGGGGCTGACGACCGCAGCCGAACTCCGGGACGGCCTCAAGGGCCACTACCCAGATCTGGCGGAAACCGACGAAGTCGACGTAATCACCTTCCAGATCCACGACAAGACAGGCGCCGCCTAAACCGCGGAGGCACCAGCGACGACTGGGAGGACCGCAGCAGCCAAGAAGACGACCACAGCAGCGAAGGAGACGGCAGCGAAGAAGACGAAGAAGACTCTGAAGCTGGTCAACGCATGATGACGCCCGACCGGTTGGGGTGGGATGCGGCCAAGGATCACGCCAGTGAGTTCTCGCTGCGGGGGGGGGCGCCCCCGCAGAGCGATCCGGCTACCGCAGAGCGATCCTGTTGAGCCTCTTGTAGGAGCCGGTCGACAGCGGCAGGGGAGCACGCATCCCAGCCGGGCCAGCCACACCGGTGGCCGCTGGTGCCGCCGTGGCGGCGGGGGCGGAATGCGCGGCCGAAGCCGCGAGAAGGGGAAGGGCGCAGAGGGCGAGCGCGGGCAGACCGTGCAGCATCAGGTTCTTGATCACAAAGGCGGGTCTAGTGGACCCGACACCCGCCCTGACAGACCCTCGGCGACAACTCATCCGCGCGGGCGGTCGGATTCACCGCAGAAACGAGCCTGCGCCCTCTACCTCGTCCGGGTCGAGGTAGCCGCCCTCACCAGCACCCCTGCCGCCTCACAGCGTGTGTCCGCTTCGGGTGTCCACCGCCGCCGCAACCGCCGCGTCCTTGCCTCGGACACAGCGCGCGAGTTCCGAACAGCGTGTCTGTGCTCACTGTGGAAACGCAGGATTGACCAGACCGGACACCGCCTTCGGCGAGCCGGGCATCTCGGGGCCGGGCCCCGGCGCAGTATCGAGCAACACGGCGGGCAGCGACGGCCCCAGTGGCGCCGGCCAGGCGCCGCGCCAGGGAGCCAGGGCGAGACGACCCACCCGTAGCCGGCCCCCGGGCCGCCACCGTTCACCGTCCCGCACTGCTGCAAGCGGAGGGGGCAAGGGCTGCGTCGGCAAGCACCCTGTGCCGTGGGAGCGTTGGCCAGACGATCCGCCTCACGCCGCCAACGACGGCCACGGCCCGATCGCCTGGTTCGCCGCGTATGCGGCCGCGTACGGGTAACTGCCAGACACCGACACCCATGTCAGCGTGAACGAACTGCCGTCGCCGTCAATCGACGGCATACTGACTTCATGCGGGTAGCGGTGATGACGGCGGGATCGCACGGCGACGTAGCGCCCTTCACAGGACTTGGGCACGGCCTCGCGCTGGCGGGCCACGACGTCACTCTGGTGACCCACGCGCGCTTCGCCTCGATGGCTGCCACGGCGGGGCTTGGATTCCATGCGCTGCCGGTCGACCCCCACGCCGAGCTGCATTCCCCCCAAGGCCGGGCCCTGCACGACAGCGCAACCGGCGCCGGCAAGCTCCTGAAACTCGTCTCTCTGGCCCGCAGGGCACTCGCAGAGATGGCCGACGAGCTCCTCAGGGCCGCCCAGTCCAGCGAGGTGCTGCTGTTGTCCGGCTCGCTGGGCCCCATCGGCCACACCATCGCCGAGGGACTGGGGCTTGCGAGCATGGGCGTCTACCTCCAGCCCCTGTCCACCACGCGCGAGTTCCCGCCCCCGGTGGTCGGCACCCGCTCCTGCGGAACGTCGGGGAACCGGCTCGCCGGACGAGTCGTGAGCGCCGCCCTGGAGCGCATTTTCGCTGACACGGCGCGCGACCTGCGGTCGCGGCTCGGTCTTCCCCCTACTTCGTCGCGAGCGGCCCGCCACGCCCGCGAACGGCAGAACTGGCCGATCCACCACGGCTTCAGCCCGCTGGTTGTGCCCCGTCCGCGCGACTGGCGTACGGGCCTCAGCATCAGCGGATACTGGTGGCCGCACGTCCCCCCTCGGCCCTGGCCGCCCCAACTGACCGACTTCCTGGCAGCCGGCCCACCGCCCGTCTTCGTCGGCCTGGGGAGCGCGACGGTGCCAGACCCCGAGCGCCTGAGCAACGCGATCGTGCACGCTCTGCGCCGGGCCGGGCTACGCGGTGTGATCCAACGCGGTTGGGGCGGGCTGCACGCCGAAGACCACGACATGCTCACCATCGACGAGGTACCGCACTCCACCCTCTTCCCGAAGATGGCCGCCGTGGTTCACCATGCCGGTGCCGGCACCACCGCAGCAGGCCTGCGGGCAGGAATCCCAGCCATCCCGGTACCCATCCAGTTCGACGCGGCCTTCTGGTCGACGCGCCTGACCGCCCTCGGTGTTGCGCCTGCCCCTGTCCCCTTGCGCAGGCTCAGTTCCGCGGCACTGACCGATGCCCTGGTGAAGGTCACCACGGATCCGTCGTACCGCCGACGCGCCACCGACCTGGCAGGACGCATCCGGGCAGAAGACGGCACACAAGCGGTTGTGGCGACCGTGAACCGGATCGCAGGGGGTTGAATGGGCGTGATGCCCAGGTGAACACCCGGCCTTCCCAGCAAAGGCCACCTTCCGAAGCGCTGGACAACTGCTCCTGACGCGTGGACGCCGAATCCTGGTCCTCCTCGCGCAAGCGGAACTCACACGTAGATTGACCAGCGTCCGCTCCTGGATGGACCTGCCCGAGCAGTTCGGGTCGTGGAAGGGCGCCCACAACCGGCTGCGGAGGTGGGCCGCCGACGGGACCTGGGAGAAGGTCTTCACCGCGCTGCTCGCGCAGGCCGATGCCGAAGGCGATCTCGACTGGGTCGTGGCGGTCGACTCGACCATCGTCCGTGCCCACCAGCACGCCGCCGGGGCCCGTCAAAAGGGGCCCCGGAAGGCGAGCCGGACGACCATGCCCTCGGACGGTCCCGCGGCGGACTGACCACGAAGATCCACCTGGCCGCCGACAGCCGTTACAGGCCGCTGGCCTTCGTCGTCACACCTGGCCAGGCCGGTGACGCACCCGCGTTCCCCCAGGTCATGGCTCGCTTACGGGTTTCTCGGCCTGCTGGCAGGCCGCGGGCGGCCCCGGACACGGTCCTGGCCGACAAGGCGTACTCGTCCTGCGCGATCCGTGCTCACCTGCGTCGGCGCGGGATCCGGGCGGTGATCCCGCAGCCCGCCGACCAGGCCGCCCATCGCAAACGTCTCGGCAGCCGCGGTGGCAGGCCACCTGCCTTCGACCGCGAGGGCTACAAGCAACGGAACACCGTCGAGCGGTGCATCGACAAGCTCAAGCAGTGGCGCGGCCTGGCCACCAGATACGACAAGACCGCCACCATCTACCTCGCCGGACTCCACCTCGCCGCCATCTTCGTCTGGTCAGCAAGGTCATCCCAAAGAATCGGCCCAACCGGGATCGGATTCGTCGTGGATGGTCAATGCTCCGGCGAGGTCGAGATCGGCGACGGTGCCGTGTGCCCCGGCGCGGACGAGCAGCACTGCGCCGAGCGCGGTGCTCCAGAACGTCCTGGCTTCCACGTTGAGCGGTCGATGGGCCTTCCAGCCGCGACTGTCGATGAGCTGGCTCACGAAGCGCTCGGATTGCCGGAACAGCAACTGGAGGTGCTGGTCGACCACGGGGGCGAGTTCAGGCTTGGAGATCCCGGCGGCGAGAGCTCGCGTGACGGACGGGAGCGAGGGCATGGCCAGTACGGCGCGGGCGATATTGCGCCGAAATGTCACCGCATCAGGGGCTTGACGGCCGATGCGCTCAATCCGGCGGGCATCGTGCAGCAAGCCGAGGAAGGCGGCGTGCACGAGGAGCGAGTCCTTTGAGCCGAAGTAGTAGGTGACCTGATTGGGGAAGGCGCCTGCCGCGTGCGCGATCTCCGCGACGCTCACCTCAGCCCCGGGTCGTTCCCTGCAGAGCCGTGCAGCTGCCTCAATGAGCCGGTGCCTCGTCGCGTGACCGCGGTCACGCGTCCCAGCCGACGTTGACCGAGCTTCGGTTCGCTTCTTCTCCACACCCGAATTGTATGTGATACAACAAGGGCGTTCACTTGTATCGCATACAAGAAAGCTTGAGGGCATGCAGCAGACTGAAGTCGTCGTGACCGGACTCGGCGCGATCACACCACTCGGGGCAGACGTGGAGTCCACCTGGAAAGCCCTGCTTGCCGGCGAGTCCGGCATCCGCGGCGGCGTCCTGCATGGCCACGAAGATGCCGGCCTTCCCGACACCGTCGCGGGGACGATGGCGATCGACCCCGCCGAGTCACTGCTTCCGGTGCAGGCCAGGCGGCTCGACCGCTCGCAGCAGGCAGCCCTCACCGCAGCGGCCGAAGCCTGGGCCGATGCCGGTGCCCCAGAGGTGGACCCGGACCGGCTCGCATCAGTGATCGGCACGGGCATCGGGGGCATACGGACGCTGCTGAAGGAAGACGACGTACTGGAGGCCGCCGGGACGCGGCGCGTCTCGCCCCGCACGGTCCCGATGCTCATGCCCAATGCGGCGGCGGCGCTGATCAGTATCGAATACGGTGCACGGGCCGGTGTCTACACCCCCGTCTCGGCGTGCTCTTCCGGTGCCGAGGCGATCGCCCTGGGCGCCCGGCTCATCCGTGCCGGCGAGGCGGACGTGGTCATCGCGGGCGGGACCGAGGCAGCGATCACCCCGATCACCGTCGCCAGCTTCGCCCAAGCACAAGCACTGTCGCGGCACACCGCCGAACCCGCCTCAGCGTCCCGGCCGTTCGCCGCGGACCGCAGCGGATTCGTCCTCAGTGAAGGCGCCGCTGTCATGGTGCTCGAAAGCGCCGAGCACGCCAGCGCCCGGGGCGCGCGTCCACGCGGTGCTCGCTGGCGCTGGCATCGCCGCCGACGCTCACCACATCACGGCACCCGCTGCCGACGGCTCCGGTCAGATCTCGGCTATGCGGAAGGCCCTCGCGCAAGCCGGGTTGGCTCCCGAGGAGATCAGCCACATCAACGCCCACGCCACCGGAACTCCGGTCGGCGACGTTGCCGAGGCACACGCGATCAGGGAGGTCTTCGGCCGCGCCACCGTGACGGCCCCCAAAGCGGCACTCGGTCATCTCTTTGGTGCCGCCGGCGCGATCGAAGCACTCATCGCCGTCCTCAGTGTGGAGCACGGCGTCATCCCGCCGACCCGTAACCTCACCGCGGCCGGCGTCGATCCCGACATCGATCTCGATGTCGTCGCCGAGCGACGAGACGTCCCCCAGGAGGCCGTGCTCAGCAATTCCTTCGGCTTCGGTGGGCAGAACGTCTCGCTCGTCGTCACCGGCGAACGGCACCTTGCGTCCCGTACAGCCTCGACGACACCATGACCCACGCGAACGCACCGTTGTCCGTGGAGGGGCGCCGCCGATAGATCGATCGAAGCTGGGCGGGGGAGTGGAGGTGTCAGCTTCGGGTGTCAACGCACCCCGTTCGATGTCGCACAGGGTGCCGAACGCTGTGCTCGTGATGCGGGGAACCGGCCGGCTGCGGCTAGGTCGGGGCGGTCCGCGCCGATAGGGCGTGCGGGGGCGAGGCCGGGTGGCCAGAGCGCTCTGGCGATAGCAGTACCGGGCCGCCCCAACCCCAGTCCGGGCCGCTTCCGCGCTCGGTCTCAGTCCGGCTGCGCCGGCAAACCTGCTGACCCGGTGCGGCGGCTGGAGTCCCTACCGCCGACCCGTCTGCCGAGCCTCAAGTACGAAGGCGCGAGGCCGTGTCTATAGCGGAGCCCAGGCGCTGGGGCCGGTCGAGGTGCCGCACCAGCGGGGGCGGTGCGCGCCGGCGGACCTGGGGCGCTGGCGGCGTAGTGCATCGCGGCGCAGGTGGCGGGGTCGCGACTCCGCCACCAGTGGCCGGACCGCCACCGCCGAGCAGCCACGACAGCCGCTGGTGACCCAGGCGGACTGTGGCTGGATCGGACTGCCTGCGTCACAGGTCACAGCCCCGCGGGGCGCGCGACGCCATAGGCTCCTCCCGGCGATTTGTCCGCCTGACACGTATAGGGGTGCAGTACAGCATGCTGAGTGAGGTGTCGTTCCGCAGTGAGGACGTTGCCCCGCCGGACCGTTTCGACTACTGGCGTGAGCACCTCTTGAAGGCGTATGCGCCCGCGCAGGTCCTGAGCCGTCATGCCGCCGATTTCGTCGCGACGCAGCGCATCGTGGAGCTGGGACCGGTGCGCTTGTGGACGGTTGAGCACCCGTCGATGACTCTGCGACGGAGTTCGCGACTGATACGGCAGGCCGACCCCGAGATGTACCACCTCTCGATTCCCCTGCGGGGCGCGATGCATGTCGTCGGGTCACGGCGTGCGGCGGAGTACGGCGCGCGTGACGCGGTCCTGCTGGACACCTCCCACCCCCACGTCATGGACGCTTCCGCGTCCGGGGCGCAGGGCCGGATCAAAGGAGTCGGGCTCTTCCTTCCGCGTGACGTACTGCCCCTGCGGGCGAACAGCGTCGGCGAACTGATCAACCGGCCGCTGCCGGGCCGGGACGGCCTGGGCACGCTCCTTGCCCAGTTACTCACCCGGGTACTGACGGACACCTCCTGCTATCGGTTGACGGACGGCCCTCGGCTGGGGAAGGTGGTGATCGACCTGGTGTCCGCGCTGGTGGCCCACGCCCTGGGCAGTGACGACGCCCTCGTACCAGAGACGCGCCGGCACACTCTGCTGCTGCGTATCCGGCAGTACATCCAAGACCATCTGCACGAGCCTGAACTGACACCCCGCTCGGTGGCAGCCGCGCACCACATATCCGTCAGTTATCTGCACCGCATCTTCGAGGGCGAGCAGACCAGCGTCGCTGCCTTGATTCGTCACCAGCGCCTGGAGAGCGCCCGGCGCCACCTCGCCGACCCCGCGCTGCGGAGCATGCCCGTCCACCTCATAGCCGCCCGCTGCGGATTCGCCCGCGCCGCCGACCTGACCCGCGCCTTCCGCGTGGCTTATGGCCTGCCTCCCACGGAATACCGGAACCAGGCGTGTGCCCCTGAGTGGACGCATTGCGAACCGAGTGTGGAGGCTCGGCCAACGACAACGTCGTCCGCTCACGCCTAGTTTGACAACTGTCAAGGCTCCGAGCGCCGCCCGCACCAGCGGCCCGGCGCACTCCGTGGAAGGACTGCAGGATGCCGTCGAAGAAAAGCCCGTTGAGGAAGTCGCTGTCGTCCACCGGGATCGCCCTGGCCGCCCTGGCTCTTTCGGTCACGGTTCTGGGCGGTCAGGCTTCCGCCGATACCATCGAAGGGATCGAGGTCGACGACAGCGTGGTCAGCGAGCACGCCGAGGGCATCACGGCGGCCCTTCCGTGTATCACCAGCACCGGCGTCGTGACGTGCTTCGACAAGGCGGGCGACAAGATCTACGTGAAGGACACGCTGGCCGATGGCAAGTCGGCGGTGGGGCTGTGGCAGACCAACTACGGGCGCACGGGCGGCTGCCGGAACAAGCTGACCGCCGGCAAGTGGGCCGAGTGCAACTACGACATGCGCGAGGAGGGGTACATCCAGCTGCAGAACACCCGGTACGACGCCGAGACCAACACGTTCACCTATCCCAACCCGCGCGTGTACTCCATCTGGCTCCCCATAGGCTGACCACAACGGTCAAGCGAGGCTTTCAGGCTGCCGTCGGGCAGGGTCGGTCGGTGATCCCTGCGGCGTGCCGGTGGATCCGGAGGGCGGGGGCCTGACCACTGGGCGCCGGCGTAACGTGAGCTCCGGCTGCAGGGCCCGGAGGCAGGATCGGGGACGGGGCCCGGCTGCCGGCACGTGGCGCTGAGTGTCCGAGGCGCGAGGATCGGCGTGGATTGCCGGAGACCACCTCACATTCGACGTCCTGCGATACGCGCACTCAGAATTCCGCTCGGACGGTCCTGATGGCGCTCGGCCCCTCCCTCCTTCCCTCAGTGATCAAGCACCTGCCAACCGGGACTGCCCTTGTCCTGCTGCTGGTGTGTACTCCTCATGGCCCAGCAGACCGGTCGGGCGCATGGACACAAAGCGCCAGCGCAGAATCAGGGTCGATCGTGAAGTAGCCCCTCGGGGCCCTGGTGCCGTACGGCGTCAGGGCCCCTCCACGCGCGTCCATGATGAGGCCGGCTTCGCCGACGGTGACGTAGATACCGGAGCAGGTGGCGAGGAGCCCGACCAGGACCAAGACGTCGGGGACGCGGCGCGCACCGCGGACTTCTCGGGCCTCGTCGCTGCGATTGCCCGGCCGCGGGTGAACAGCCCTTGGCGAGACCGACGAGCCTTACGCGTACTGGCGGGCAGCGGCGCTGCTGGAACAATTCGCGCTTCCCACCGCCGGCCGGCCAGAAACGACCCTGAGCGTCCTGGCTGTCCGGGGCCGCATCAAACGAGGCTGAGGGCCGTCAAGGGCTTGCCCGGGGCCCGGCCCGCGGGGCGGGATGCTCCCTAAGCCGCCGCGTCACCGTCTGGGAGGTGGGCAGATCCGAGACGGCCGACGCCACCTCGTCGGCCGTACAGGGGAGGTATGAGACGGAACGGGCAGGACAAGAGAGTGGACTTCGACGTCGCCGCTGCGGCGCTTGGCCGTACGGGCAAGGCGACCACATGGGGCACGCTACGGCCCGGCTCAGCGGCACACATCGCGACCCGGTCGTCACCAGCGGGCCGTTCGCCCGGCCTGCGGGCATCTTGTCCTTCAGCCCTGGCATCGCACGTCATCCGGGCGTTGCGGATGCAGCTTCCGTCCTCGGCCGCCACGACCCTGCGGGCCGCCTGCGCGCGGCCGGCCGGACGGTCCCGCTGAGCCCGGAGCAGGCCCGCCAGGCAGGCGAGCACCTGGCCGGGGCCGCTCCCGGGCACCCGTGGGAGGGTAAGCGGTTCGCTTCGGCGTGGGGGAGCCGTGACGTCCTGGACATGGTGTCGGTCCGTCCGGCGCTGGTGGCGGAGGTCAGCGCGGACCGGTCGGTGGACCGGGCGGGGCCTTCCCGCATCCGCTGCGGTTCAAGCGGCTGCGCGTGGACCTTATGGCGCGGTATGTGCCGGGGTTCGGGGGCGGGGCCGGTTGCGGCCGCCGGGTGAGTGGTGGCCGCGACCGGCGTACGCCGAGAGAAGGGACGTCAGTAGCGTCTTGATCGGCACGGCAGCTTTTCGGCTGTTGCGGCTCGCCGATCGCTGATCAGCGAGGGTGCGTAATCGTCCGCGGGGCGTCAGGTCGGCGCCTTATCACCCCGCCCCATGCCCACATCCAACGCGCCGGGCACGGAGTAGTCATATGATCGCCAGATCGACTCCGTAAGTCAGGCTGCGGACGTACCAGTCGCATTGATTGCCATCGGCTTCCGGAACCCGCTTGTCGTAGGTGAAACCTGACCGTCTCGCGACCGCTGCCGACCGGGAGTTCTCCGGGTCCACCCGGATCACTCCTTGGGTCGCCCCTTCAGCTGCGGCGTACTGGCAGATCAGGCGGACAGCGCGGGTCACCAGTCCCTGACCCCGCCAGGCAGGGTAGAGACCGTAGGAGATGTTGACCTGTCCAGGCACCAAGCCCGCCATCTCGAACCGCAGGTCTATGTAACCCGCCAGCGTTGACTCGGCAGCCACACGGATCCCGAACGCACGCAACGGTCCACGGGTGGCCCACTGCTCGATGCAGTGGCGGAAGTAGACCTCGGTGCCTTCCCGGGTGCCTGGCCCCCCACTGAGCCACCGCACCAGCAGCTCGTCCTCGCCTGCCAGGTGCTCATCGGCGTCGTCCAGGCGCGGAGGAGACAGAGTGACAACGCCATCCGAAAGCTTCACGTCATCCATGCAAACCACCATCGGCCTTGCGGCACCGCACGTTCAAGCAGGTATTCGAGGAGTGGTGCACCGGCGGCGTAGGCCCGGGCGGCAGAAAGCACGACGGGCAGGGGGCGCCTTCGGTAGTTGACCTCCACCTGCCCCCTTGGGCCTCGGGGGGTGGACCACGAGCGGCGCTGGCCGCTACCTGGGGCGCCTCGACGGCTTCGGCCGGGGTGACCTCCCTGCGGGTGTTGCACTCGTCGCTCGCGTGGGGCTCCCTGTTCCCGTGCTTGCGGAGGGTCCGGCTGCAGCCCTGGCGGTGCCCGGCGACGACGAGGATCCGGTCGAACCGGGCGGCATCTCCTGGGCGATCCGGCGCCGTACCGCCCAGCCCGCCCCCGCGCTCAGGCCGCCGAGTCCGGGAACTCTGGCGGGCGGCGCCGCCTCTGAGCAGAAGTTCCACGGGCACCGCGCGCTCCTCTTCACCCCGGCCTCCCCGGGCGGGCGGGTGGTGCTGCAGACCCGCCGCGGGCCGCTGGTACTCCCGGCTGTCGCGGAGTCCGGTCACCGCCCGGGGCCGGCCCCGATCTCTGGCGGTTCGTCCTGACTTCTCGTGGGGGGCTTTGTCATGTCTGAACCCGTCGTGAATCCGTCCTGCTCGTGCCCGCAGCCGTCGCCGGCCCGGCCCGGCCTCTGCTGCGCGGCCTCCCGGTCACCGCCCAGCACCTTCGCGAGGACCGGATCCTCGAAGAGGCCGCGTCACCGGCGCTGCCCCGCAGCACCGATGCGCGGTGTTCAACATCACTCCGGAGACCGGGCTCCGCTACACCCGCGTCTTCCACCCCGACCCCACGGACAGCGACGACTATCCGGCTGCAACATGGAGACATCGTGACCGACCACCACGCTCACCTGCTCGCCGCCATCGTCGAGCTCGGCGGGTAGCTGGAGCTTCCAGCTACCCGTAACGGGCGCTTCAGGGGCGCGGTCATCCCAGAAGGCTGCGCGGTCAGCGCCGGCCGCCGCCGATGCGGCGGTCGTCGGCCAGTGCGGTAAGCGGGCCGAACTCGCGGGCAAGCTGGTTCCACGTGAGAACCTCGCCGCAGCGGTCCGGGAACTCCTTCGGGTTGAACTCGGGCATGGTCCAGGTGCCAGTGCCCCGGTCCCGCAGCCACAGGTCCCCGTCACCGTCGACCACAGTCGGCGGGACCGGTACGGGCTCGGCCTGATCGGTGGGCTCCCAGGTGACCCGGCCGGGGTGGGAAACGCGGCGCAGCTCGGTGGTGGCCAGCCGCGCGGCCAAGTCACGGGTTGACTCTTCGGCGTCCTTGACCGACGTGAGTCGGAATGCGTCGTCAAGTACGGGCAGGGCTGGATTCTTGCTGCGCTTTGAACTCATACGCTGACTACCTCCGGTGGGGGGCGTCACATCCGTTATGGCACCCCGTAGAGGAACACGGTATCCGAGGCGGGAGCCGGGCCGGCTACGACCACTGTCCAGGTGGAGGCGCTGGCACACCGGGCGGTGGGGCTAGGAGCTGTCCGGCCGATCACGTATTGCCCCTGTAGCGTGCGCCTTGGGCCCTACCTGCGATGATCTCTCCGGTGGGCCGACCTCCTCAAGGCGACGATGCCAGGCGGCCTGGTGCGCGACCCGATCCTCGCCTCCCCGGTATGGCCGGACATCGCGGCCGCGATGGGCCCACTCGACGCCAAGGGCATCCACGTCGCCCGGATCCCCCTCGACGCGCACGCCGCCGGAGCGGGCGTCGACCAGGCCGTCGCCGCCGTCACCACCGCGGCCGCCACCGGGGCACCCGCCCCCGCTCCGGCCGCCCCGGCGGCGACCCCCGCGCCCGCCACCGCTCGGCTTCGGCTGACGCCCGTGTGCCCGCACCCGCCGCTGCGCCGGGTACCGCGCCGACTGCCCCGCCCGCTCCTGCGGCGCCGGTGCGGGAGGTCGTCGATCCGTGGGCGCCGCCCGCCAGCGTGGACGCGAAGCGCTCCTGGAGCCCGCTGACCGAGGCCCGACTTGGCCGGCCCAGCGGATGGAGGACGCCGCCGGCCGCGTGCGCCGCTGCTACGGCCTGGACCTTGCTGAAATCTGGCCGCACGTGTGGACGCTGGCGAGCGGTGAGCTGCGCGGTGACATCCAGACGGTACGGGACAATTACGCGGCGGCGGCCCGGCTAGCCGCCTGGGCTTGGGGGTACGCGGCGATCGCAGCCGGCACCGGCTGGTGGCCCGCGGCACTGCTGGCCGCGGCGCTGATACCGATGGCCCGGCGGCGGGCACGCGAGGCAGTCGAAACGCTGGCCACGCTGGCCGAGAGCGCCGTGGACCTGCACGCGCGGGACGTCGCCGAGCGCCTGGGCGTGGCTTGCCCCGACGCCTTCGGCCCCACCACCGCCGCCGAGGTCAACATGATCCTGCGGGCCTGAGGTGACACTTCGGACCGCCTGCCCGGGGCGGCGCCCCAGTCCGCGTGATGCGGAAGTCGCACACGTCGCGCTGGGCTTCGTGGGGTGGCGGCTGACGAGTCTGCGGAGACCAGTGAGCCGCTTCTACGACGGCCGGTTCGGCCGGCCACGGCCGCCACACTGCGGGTGCGAAGGCGCTGGAACTGTTCAGGCTCGCGCATGTCGCGATCGTCGGGGTCGTCAAGGACGTCCTGCCCGAGACACAGGCGCCTGTTAGCGGCCGCCCGGTCCCGGCGGTGTGGGAGGAACTCGCTGACCGGATGACCGCGTTGCTACCAGGACTGCCGCGTCAAAGGCCGCCCGCATCGCCGCGGGGATGACCCCCTCCGCCCACGGCGGGACCCATAGCCACCTTGCTTAAGAGCCAGCTCGTCCCCGGTGGACCGCATTCGGTGCAGGGTGTGACGTTGTCGTGGGAGGTGAGGACGCCCTCGCAGCCGAGGCAGACCCTGCCACCGGGCACCGCCCGCCGCAGCAGGCGTACCCGCTCGCAGCCCAGGCAGGCTGGAGCCTGCACCGCAGGGATCAAAGGGCAGTGAGCAAGGTGATCACACCCTGAACTGAGCGGGGTGCGGCGGACTTGCCGCTGACCAGCGAACATCGTCTTCACCATTCGGACGGGAGCACGTTCTGTCGAACAGCCGGCCGTCGCTTGAACCAGAAGCTGATCAACATCGGAGCCGAACTCGTTAGCTGGCGGGAGCGCTATTCGAACCGTGCGGTATGTGTGGCTCCGGGGCACGGGGCACGGGGCACGGGGCACGGGGCATCAGGCTCGGGCTCACGTCCGATGCCTTCGTGGACTGCAAGACCGTCACGGCAACAAGCTGGACCCCGCAGCCTCCGCGTTTTTCGGAGGGATGATGTAGGGCGGCAACAACTCACAGTTGCGGTGCCCGCATTTGGCTGCCGCTCGGATCCTCGCCGAGGTGCCCGGCCGGTGACCGGCCTGACGAACTGGTCGCGCAGGTCGCGGCGGTCCGGCTAGGGGCGTGTTCCGTCCGCGCCGACATGGGTGCGCGGGTTAGGTCCGGTGCCCCCAGCGCTCGGGGGCAGTACGACCGGGCCGCTTCCGGCCCCCGGCCGGAGCCGTGCCCGCTGCGGTCGGCCGCTGCAGGCTGGGTGCGGCCCGTCAGGTGGTCCTGCAACGGGCAGCCTGCTGAAGCATCGACGGGCAGGAGGACCGGCGAGAAGCGCCGCCCCGGACCTCCGGGAGGATCCGAGTACTGCTGACAGAAGACTGCCCCGTTCGGGGTTCGCTGCTGCGCATGCCGGACGTTGAGCGTACGGGGTGCGTTTCACTCTGGCGGCGACTTTGGTGGTCGTCCTTTTCGGTGTCGCCGCCCCCGGCCAGGACTACCCACCCGCGGGCCAGGGCTTCCTGCGGTGCGCCCTGGCCCCCACACCCGTCCGACCTGCCCAAGCCTTGCTAGTCCCCGCCGCCGAGCACGCCGGCCGTGTTCAGTAGCAACACTGTCGTCGAGACGGCACAGACAAAGGCGACGCCGCCGCGCCGGAACGCCTCGGTGCGCTTGGCGTTGTCGGCCTCGCCCAGGACGCCGATCAGGCTGACGGTCAGCGCTGTGGTGACACCGACGAGGATCACTACGAGGACGAGGAGTCCCTTGAAGACTGAGCTGCCCATGTCCGCCTTCCCTCCCACTTCACTGAGGCCACGCGTCTACGGGACCTGTGGAGCACGACGGTAAGGAGAGACGGCAGGGGGCGTAATCGGCGTGGGGAGGACGTCCCCGCCGCTATGGACCCACGATCCATGGACGGCGAGGGGGTAGCTGTCGGAAGGATGACGCGGCCCGCCCCGGCCCTGCCATGGTGAGGCATGACATCGGAACCCGTCCGAGAAACGGCGCTGGAACGGACAAATCGAATGCTCATCCGCGCCCTGGCCTTTCTGCGGGCCGTTCAGTTCGCCCTCTGGCTGTGGGTGCCCTTCGTCGGTGACGGACTCAGCGCCTACCCGCTCCAAATCCCGGTCTGCTACGTGCTGGCCGCGCTGTTCTCGGCTGCCCTCTTCCGTACGGCGATCCGCCGTGACGAGCTGCCCGGCCGCTGGGTGGCCGCGGACGTGGTGCTGGCCGTCGTCTACTCCTTGGTGGTCAGCCGCTCGTATCCGCCGGTCGAGGCGGCCTCCATCAGCAACTGGGTCATCCCGCCCCTGTGCGGGGTGACGGTGACGGCAGCGATCTACGGCGGCCGCTACCGGAGCGCAGCAGTGGCCGCCGTCATCGCGGCGTGGGTGGTGGGGGCCTGGCCTGCGGTCGGTACGGACAGCAGGCTGGAGCTTTTGACCAACAGCACGATGATGACGCTCTTCGCCGTAGTCGCGGGATTCACCGGCAAGCTGCTGCTGGCCGGGGCGGTAGCCGCGGATGACGCCACGGCGCGCGCCGTGACCGCCGAGAACGCGAAGGCGCGGGCGGAGGAGGAGAAGCGGCAGAAGGTCCTGATGCACGATCATGCCCTGCAGACACTCCAGGTGATCGCCCAAGGCGCTCACACGATGGGTGCCGATAAAGTCGAACGGCTGGCCAGGAAGGATCTCCAGTTCCTGCGCACGATGAGCTACATGGAATCCGGTGCGTCCACTCTCCAGCTCGGCGAGTCTCTGGCCACGATGATCCGCGCACACACGGCGCAGGTGGTACTCGACCGGGTGGAGAGCACCATTTCGACACTGCCGGCGGATCTGCCAGCGGAGGTGGTGGAGGCACTGACGTCCGCCACCTGCGAGGCACTTAACAATGTCGTCGCACACGCGCGAACGGACTGGGTGCGAGTCACCGCGGCCAAGTATCCCCGGGGCGGGATACGCATCGCCGTCACCGACCGCGGCGCCGGGTTCGATCCGGAGACAGCTGACCGCCGGGGTCTGGAGCGCTCTGTCACCGCCCGGCTCGAAGCGATCGGCGGCCTCGCCACCATCAGAAGTACACCTGGCAGCGGAACGACCGTGGAGTTGAAATGGCTTCAGTGATCGAGATCAGTGTGATCGACGACGACAGGATGTTCCGCAGCAGCATCGTTTCGTGGCTGGAAGCGGAGACCGAGATCCGCGCCACTGCCTTTCCTTCCCTGCCTGAATTCCTTGCCACCGGGGCCGCGCCCGGCATCGTCACCCTCGATCTGCATCTCGGTGACAAATCCATGCCCGGCGAGAACGTTCGGGCGCTCACCGCGGCTGGCCACAAGGTGGTGGTGATGACCGTCGTACCTCCCAAGGAGTGGATCGGCGACGTCACAGCGGCCGGCGCAACGGCCTATCTCCTCAAGCCCGAGCACGGCCTGGACACCCTCGTCCAGGTCGTGCGCCAGATCGCGGCGGGCCACGTGCCCACTACAGCCGACCACGCGTTCTGGCTCGCACAGGACGACAGTCCGCCGTCCTTATACCCGCGCGAGGAGGAGATCTTGCGGCTCGTCGGCGACGGCGTGTCCCACAAGGACATCGCGGCGGAATTCGACTGCGCGGTGAGCACCGTACGCACCCACCTGGCCAACGTCCGGCATAAGTACCAGTCGTCTCAGCGGCCGTACAAACGGCCCACCGACTACCGGGACTGGGCTCAGGAACGCACTCTGGACCGCGACCGGCTCGATCCCGGCGCGGGCGGATCCGCCTGAACCGTCGTCGTCTTCACTGGCACCCGGTACAGCCCCGTCATCTCGTCGCAGAGAGGACTTTCGGTCAGGTGGTGCGGCACCGCCTTCGTGCGCACCATTGCCTTCCCACTCCGGGGAGGCCAGATGGACCCTTACGACACTGCGGAGCCGCCGTCAGGCAGATCTGGTGCCAACCGGCTGGTCCGGGCCGTCGCTCTGTCCTCGTGCCGCCGGGGGGCGCGAACAACGCGGCGAGGAGCAGGGGCAGAGACCAGCGGCGCATGCGATCACGCTCCCGCACCCGAGGCCGGCGCCGTGCTGGATCACCACGGCGCCCTCGGCGCAGCCTGCAGGCCGTCCGACGCACGCTCAGGGACACGGGGCAGTGAGGACCACGACCCCTCACAAACGCTACGACGTGGAGCGAAACTGCAGGTCAAAAGCCGGTATCGAATCTTGGAAGACCATTGACTCAACCGGCCTACTCGAAAGTAACCTCCTCTCGCGCCTCCCCCCACTGAGCCGATCACCTAGGGGTACGCCTTGAAGAAATACGTGCTCGCCGCCCTCGTGAGCGCCCTGTTCACGCTCACGTCCGCGGCTCCGGGCCACGCGGCCGGTACATCCACTTTCGGATCCTCCAGCAACCCCATCCTGTTCGTCCACGGATACAGCTCGTCGGGCTCCTACTGGAACACCATGGCGGACGACTTCCGAGCGGACGGCTGGCCGTCGTCGTACCTGGACCAGTGGAGCTACGACTGGCAACAGTCCAACGCCACCACCGCCCAGCAACTGGTCGCCGAGGTCGACCGCCTGCTCGCGGCCACCGGCGCGTCCAAGGTCGACATCGTCAGCCACTCCATGGGCGGCCTGTCCAGCCGCTACTACGCCAAGAACCTGGCCGGCAGCGGAAAGATCGACGCCTGGGTCTCGCTGGCCGGCCCCAACCACGGCACTGACTGGGCCAACGGATGCGCCTACACCTCCTGTCTCGAAATGCGCATCGGGTCCGCCTTCCTCACATCGCTGAACGCCGGCGACGAGACCCCGGGCACCCCGCGCTACGGCACCTGGTGGTCGCCCTGCGACGCGATCATCAACCCGGACAGCAGTGTCTCCCTGAGCGGCGCGAAGAACACCCAGACCGCCTGCCTCAGTCACATCGCCCTCGGTTCGGATCCGACCGTCTACGGGCAGGTACGCGACTTCGTAAATGGCTGAGGCGCCATTCGTCACCGGCCAGTGCGTCCGCCAGTGCCCGGTCGTGACGGGGCACTCCTCAGCGGGCGGATCCTCACCGCCCCATGGCGCCGCCCCATGACACCGTCCAGTCGTCGGGCGAACGCCGGCCCCTTGGTCGTCGCCGGGGCCGGAGGGCCTTCCCCGATCGGGAGGGCCGTCCGGCCGTCCCTGCCCGCCTTGAGCCTCTGCCCCGCGGCCGAAGGGCTGTCGGGCGGGAGGCCGGGGCAGTTCGGCCCACCGCCCTCTACCAAAAGCTCGCGCCTCCACGAGCCTGGACACAGCTGAATGAGACGAGGCCGAGACGCAGCCCGCTTCCAGGCGCTACGCGTGGCCTGCTTGGCCTTTCTTCTCGACCGCCTTTTGCGCGGAACGACATCCGGAGCAATCCAAGTGGTAGCCATCCGAACAGCGGATCCAAAGGGTGTTGCAGATGGCCTGATACGGGGCATCTTGCCTGTTCGGATGGGGCGGTTACGTGCTGGGCCGGTGATCCAGCGGCTTCGCCCGTTGCTGGCATGAGAGCCGGCGTCTTGGCCCGTCGAGGACGTCGGGCGGTTGTGGATCGCGGACGGAACCCTGATCCCGGTCCGCGACCGCACGGTCGGCGCCTTATCCCGAAACTACCGGTTTTCGGCAAACTCGTGCAGGTCATCGTCGACGCCGACCCCCGCCTGGTCGTCGCCTCGGCCCGGCCGGCTCGCGGGAACGAGGCCGACGCCCCCGCCTGGCGGGAGTTGGACCTGCCGACCGCGGCGGCCGGGAGGCGGCCTCGACCACGCCGTCCCAGCCGTCGCCACCATGCACCACCTCGCCATGGCACGGTGAATGACACCCTCGGGCGGCCCTCACCCAGCAGGCCCGCAAAGTGGGCCCGTTCGGCATCCGTGAGGCCCGCCGCTCGGCTGTGCTGCAACGTCCGCACCCCGGCGGCGGCGGGCCCTGGGGGCCGGCCGGCTGAGGCTGTCAGGCCGTGACGGGGGTTGCGTCTCTGGGGGAGTCCGGGGAGTCCGGGGACTCCGGGGACTCCGGGGACTCAGGGGTCCCCGCGGGGGCCGCGGCCTCGGCTTCGGCACCAGGGCGGGGGATGCGGTGCAGTCCCCGACGGTCGTAGAGGTGGGTGACGGCGAAGCCGAAGAGCAGTGCGGCGACAAGGGCGACACCCATCGCGACCCACGCCCGGGTCAGACCCGCGTCGGCCTGGGCTGCGTAGTAGAGCAGGGAGCGCAGGCCCTCGGTGATCTGGCGCAGCGGCTCGAACTCGGCGAGGACGCGGAAGGGACCGGGGAGTGCCTGGACGGGCACGGTGGCGCCGGAGGAGGGGACGGCCATCGCGACGAACACGATGGTGGCCAGCAGCATGCCGGGTGTGCCGAAAGCGGCGAACAGGGTCAGGCTGCCGATGCCGACCACCGCGATGGTGGCGACCGAGTAGAGCCACAGCAGGCCGAGGTGGGAGGCGTCCATGTCGAGGATGCCGACCGTGGCGACCTCGACCAGGGACCCCATGACCACGGACAGGCCGAGCATGAGCGCCATGCCGATGGCCAGGGTGCGGACGCGGCTGGTGTGCTGGACCGGTTCGCGTTTGCGGAAGGGGCCGTAATCGGTGTGCAGGTAGCCGAGTGCGGTGTCGACCTGGGAGTTGACCACGTTGGCGCCGAGCATGCCGCAGACGACCAGGACCAGTGCGTAGTAGAAGGCGCTCAGGCCCATGGCGCTGCGCGAGCCGACGGGGTGGCCGTCGGTGACGTTCACGGTCACCGGGTCGGCCAGCTTGAGCTGGGCGGCCGTCGGGAGCGGGGCCTTCTGGGCGCTGGCCTGCTTGAGGAGTTCCTGGCCGAGCTGGGCGGAGGCTGCGTGAGCGGCCTTCTGGGCAGCCTGGGAGGACATGGAGGAGCCGATGCTGCCGGCGGCCTGGTTGGTCAGCACGGTAAGGGTCGGCGCGGCGGGCAGGCCCTGGGGCGCGGGCTGCGGAGCGGTGAGTCCGGTCACCGTGGCGGAGAAGTCCTTGGGTATGACGAGGGCGCCGAAGACCTTGCCCCGGCCCAGCCGCTTGTCGGCTTCCTCGCGGCTGACGACCTGCCAGTCGATGCTCTTGTCGCCCTCGGCGGCCTTCTGGATCCCCGAGACGACCTGCTCGCCCAGATTGAGGTGGCGACCGCCCGAGTCAACACCGCTGTCGCTGTTCACCAGGGCCACGGGCAGGTCGCGCAGGTTGCCTCTGGGGTTGACGTTGCCACCGACGTAGAGCAGGGCGAACAGCATCGAGACCACGGCGGCGATGAGGCCCGTTCCGACCCACAACCGGGGTCGGCGGAGCACGGAGGGGGGCGTGGGATGAGGCATCGATTCTCCGGTGCGGCTGCTTGCGATTTCGGCACTGGATACTTAAGGTATCCAGTCACTGGATAGTGGCAGTATCTTGATGTGGTGTCCAATCGCCGACGACGGATACCGGACCGCATGACCAGCAGGGAAGCCCTATGAAGATCTCGGAGCTCAGCCGGCGGACCGGCGTGCCGGTCGCCAGCATCAAGTACTTCCTCCGCCAGGGCCTGTTGCCCGCGGGGCGGGCCACCGCCGCGACCATCGCCGAGTACGGGGATGAGCACGCGCAGCGGCTGCGGCTGATCAAGGCGCTGACCACGCTCGGCGGCCTGTCCATCGCCGCGACCCGTGACGTGCTCGGGGCCGTCGCCCAGGCTCACACCTCCGAGGGAGCCCTCGGAGCGATCAGCTACGCCCTGCCGGTGCCGGTGCCGGTGCCGGTGGCGGCCCAGCGCGCCGAAGGCCACGAGGAGGAAAACGAGGCCGACGCGACCGCCGCAGCCGAGGTGGCGGAGCTGCTCACTGCACTGGACTGGCAGGCGCCCGGAACATCACCGAACGTGAAGGGGCTGACGGCAGCGCTGAAGGAACTGCGGAGGCTGGACGCGCAGTACGCCCCGGGCGAGCTCGCCGCCTACGCGAGGCTGGCCGAATCGGTGGCCCGGCTGGACCTGGAACGCGCGGCGGGCCTCGACGACCCGGTGGCTCTGGCCGAGCGGGCGGTCATCGTCTTGGCGATCTGCGCCCCGGTGTTCGAGATGCTGCGGCGTCTCGCCCAGGAAGACCAGGTCCGACGCCGAGTCGCGGGTGACGGCGCCGGGTCCGTAGCTCCCCGGTAGAGCTCGTAAGGAGGGCGGCCGCGGCCGGCCAGGATTCACCTCTGCGCCCTCCGCTCCGTCGCCTTGAGGCCCCCCGCAGCGGGTCACCGTGACTCCACGGCTGCCCGCAACACACGGCAGGCCGCAGGTGAAACCATGCCACTGCTGCGGAGCGTTTTCGTACACCACGGGGGCAGTGCGGCAGTCCTCGACGAGCCCGAGGAGGGCTTGACGCTCGTCTTCAAGAACGCGGAACACCGCATGCGCGGACGTGCCTGCCGCAGGGACTCGCTCTCGCCCCCGAGCGGCGGCCCCCTGCGCGGCGGCCGCGATCGTGAGGCGTGCGAAGATCGCTTCCCGGATCGGCGGAGATCGTTCCCCCCCGCCTGCGGCCGGGTCCTCCGCTGTCGGACGCAGGGGCGAGGACGTGCGGCATGACGAGGACCGGAGCGGACTACGCGTGGTTCGAGAACGACTTTCCAGACATCGGCGAGGCGTACTGCTCACTCTCGTGCGGGGCCTGCCCCCTGCTGAGGTGATATCCCGGCGGGAAGGACGACCGGCGCCTCCCTTGCAGGGCATAGCCGAAGTCGTCGATGCTGCCTTCGCCCAGTACGACCTGGAGGATGGCGCCCGCCAGCTGATCGGCATGACGACTCTCGGCGTCTGGACGCTGCTGATCGAGCCAAACGGCTACCTCGGGGTCACCGAAGAACCAGTCCTGCCAGCCTCCGCCGGGGCGAGCTGGGTCCCCCACTTCGTCAACGTCAACGCCGTCGGCACGTTCCTCTGGGCCGAGGACGAAGTCCTGCGGCCGTGCTTCCACCCATGTTCTCGGAGGACGGCCGGGGCACCACGCCCGACGTACTCCTCGACGTCATGGAGTGGATCGGCTTCCATCTTGAGGAGGAGGCTCCGGACACGGATCTCTCTTCACCGGCGGCGTTCGCTTTGGCAGAGCACCTGACCGGCGTCGCCATCACTCCGGCGCTGCTCCAGGACACGACGTTCAGCTGCGCCACCGTCCAGATCCGGTGAGATCTCCCACCCCCGGGCCCGTGAAGGCGGTCCGCTAAGACAACCTGAAAGCCGCCGTCGCCCGGGCTCTGGGAGGCGTTGCCAGGGCTCGGGTGGGGCGCCTTCGACCAAGACGAGATGTCGTAGACCCGCAGGAGCCGCAGTAGCGGCTCCCATACGGCGAATTCGCATGTCGAAGAGGGCCGGGGAGGTCTCTGATCGACCATGCGCAGACCGTACGCGGAACCAGTGACAGGGGAGCGCCAGGCCGTTGCTTCGGCGCCCCGAGTGACGGCTGGCCGCTGCCCTGCGGGCCACGTTAGCGCACGCGGAAATCACCACATTCCGGGATGTTCAACCCTATGGTGACCTCATGAACGGCCATCAGCCAGTACGTGACGACGAGGGGAGCGCGGCCCGGGTCCTCGCGCTGTCAGACGGCGTCTTCGCCATCGCGATGACGCTGCTGGCACTGGACATCACTCTGCCCGCCGGGCTGAATCCGGCCGGTTTCGAAGAGGCCCTGGGGGAGGTGATGCCCAACCTGTGGGCGTACGCCCTGAGCTTCGTGGTCATCGCAGCGTTCTGGCGGGGCCACCATCAGGTCTTCCGGTACGTGCGGGAAGTAGACGGGACCGTCATCAAACTCGGACTGCTGAACCTGGGACTCATCGCCCTGATGCCCTTTCCCACCACTCTGCTGGCCGAGTACGGGGACCAGCCGCAGTCGGTGGCCGTCTATTCCGGCGCCGCGGCGGCCATCGGGGCCGCACAGCTGTCGCTGACGGTCGTGCTGTGGAAGCGCCCGTGGCTGAGCAGCGCGGCGATGCCCGATCCCGTGGCGCGCAACGATGTGCTGGATTTGGGGTGGATGGTCCTCATCTTCGCTCTCGCCGTGCCGCTCGCCTTCGTCTCCCCGACGGGCGCGCAGCTGTGGTGGGCGGTGCTGGTCCCGGTGAAGGTGGCGCTGGGCCGGCGCGGCAAGCGCCTGCGCGCGGCCACCCAACCGTCTCGCCCCTCGGCCGGCTGAGGCGTCCAGGTGCTGCCATACGGAGGAAGAAGGGGTGTCGCGCACAAGGGGAACGCATGTGCAGCTCCTACGTTCGGCTGGCATGACGTACGCACCGAGTGATCGCCCCTCCGGCCCCACCCGTCGCACCGCGCTTGCCGGGCTCGTAGGCGGAGCCGGGGCCGTGCTGGCCGCCGGGTGCACGCCGTCGGGCGCTTCACCCGCAAACGCGCCCGCACGCGCCCCCTCGCAGTCGGCCTCCGACGCCGCGGGCGGACCCACACCCGGGGTGATGACCCTGTTCAAGGACCCGGCCTTCAACTTCAACGGGCTCTTGGCGCTCGGCGGCTCCGGTTTCGGCGCCGCCGATGTGGGCGAGGTACTCACCGCCGTGAACACGATCAACAAGGCCGGCGTGTCTGCCCAGACGTACTCCGAGACGTTCAAGAAACTCGGCGATCAGGTCTCGGAGCCGCCCCAAGGCGGCAAGCCGGACCAGGAGACCACGCGCTTCCGTGCCCTGCGGGCCGCGCAGTACTACGGCCAGGCGCTGTTCTTCGTCCTCGGCTCCGACGGCCCGGGCAGCGAGGAGCAGCTGTACAAGGCCGGGCGCGGCGCCTGGGACGAGTTCTGCGGGCTGTGCGACCCGGCGCCGGTGACGGCGAACGTCCCCTACCAGAAGACGCCGCTGCCCGTGTGGTTCTTCCGGCCTGACACCTCCGGTGAGCGACGCCCCACCGTGATCCTCACGAACGGCAGCGACGGGCAAGACGTCGACATGTGGACCTACGGCGTCTCGGCCGCTCTGGCGCGAGGCTGGAACGCCCTGGTGTACGACGGGCCGGGCCAGGGGCAGCTGCTCTTCGTCGACCAGGTGGTCTTCACACCGCGCTGGGAGACCGTCGTGACGCCGCTCGTTGACTGGCTGGTCGCCCGCCCGGACGTGGACACGGACAAGATCGCCCTGACCGGACTGAGCATGGGCGGGAACCTGGCGCCTCGGGCCGCGGCCTTCGAGAACCGGATCGCCGCTCTGGTGGCGATGCCCGGTTGTTTGTCGCCGTGGCTCGGCTTTCCTCCGGAACTCCGGAAGATCGTCACCCCGGACAAGGAGGAGACGAACGCCATCTGGAACAAGGAGGTCGTCCCCCAGCTGCCTCCGGCCGCGGCCGCGACGATGAAGAAGCGCGTCGAGCCCTTCTCCGTGCCGGCAATGCTCGACGCCCGCAAGGGCAAGATGTTCACCGACTTCTGGACCCCCGCCAAACTCGTCGAGTCGCTGGACGTCACGAACGTCGTCGGCCGAATCAAGATGCCCACGCTGGTTCTGGACTACGACGACGAGCAGTTCTATCCCGGCCAGCCGCGCCAGATGTTCGACAAACTGACGGCTCCCAAGGACTACGTGAAGCTCACCAGGGCCACCGGCGCGCAGTTGCACTGCTCCCCGATGGCCCCACAGCAGCACTGCGATGTCGTCTTCGACTGGCTGCAGGAGAAACTTCCCAGTAGCGGCAGCGGTCGCGGCTGACAACCGGCCGATGGGAATACCGCTTTCGGTGATTTCCAGTGGGTAGGCGGGCCGGCCCGGGGCAGCCGGGAGGTCGCGGACCGGTCAGTGGGCCGGCCCGAGCGCGCGGTGCGGGAAGGTAAGGAGCCTTTTCCATCTTGATCAGGTGGCGAGTTCAAGTGCGACGACGGCACGGACGACGGCTGTGATCCGGGTGGTGCTGCAGCGGAGCTTCCGTAGGAGCCGCCAGCATTTGAGGGTGGCCATGGCACGTTCACCGAGGCTGCGGATCCTGGCATGGTCGCGGTTGTGACGCCGGCGCCAGCCTTGCAGGTTCTTGCCCCGGAACGGGACGCGGACAGCAGGGCCTGCGCCCTGATATGCCTTGTCCGCCCAGCACTTGCTGTCGTCGGCGGTCAGGGCGGCGGGAATGCCGTGGGTCCGGGCCGCGGTCAGATCGTGAACCGCTCCGGGTAGTGCGTCCGAGGCCCAGATCAGACGGCCGGCTGGATCCGCGAGGACCTGCACGTTCACCCCGTGGTGCTTCTTCTTCCCGGAGTAGTACGGCTGGTCGGCAGCGATGCGGTCGATCGGCAGCACGGTGCCGTCGAGGATCACGTACGCCTTCTTCCGCACGGTCGTCATGGCCTGTTCCAGTGTGGGCGCGAAGGCGGCCAGGAGGTCAACGGCCTCGCGTATATACCGGTAGGCCGTCGCGATCCCGACGCGGAATCCCGCTGCGAGGCGGGCGTAGGTGTCACCGCAGCGCAGGTGGGCCAGGGCGAGCAGGGCCTGCCGGCCGCAGGTCAGGCGACGCCACCGGGAGCCGATGCGACGACGGTGACCTGCGAGAAGACCGGAGAGGTGTTGCAGGGTGCGGCTGCACAGATCGATACCGGACGGGTAGACAAGCACGCGAGAGCTCCTGGCGGACTGGTGATCTTGGTCGTGAACCCGTCTACCAGGAGCTTTCTTCATGCCCACCGCCGGGGGCGTCCGTCCAACCACCCGTCAGCTTGGAAACGGCTCAGTGGGCTCAGTACACCCGCGTGCAGCCGATGCGGGTGCAGTACTCCCGGGCCAGCCCCCTGTCATTCTCGTCGTACATCGTGATGTAGACGCCCACGACGCCGCCCGGCTTCGAGATAGTCAGCGGTCCGATGAGGGTCGTGTTCGGCCCGCCTGCGTACGCGTACGGGCTGCAGAGGAGGCCTGACGTCGTGCTGCCGTTCACCCCAACGGCGCAGGCCCGGCGGCCACCGCTCGCCGCGTGGACGGTGCCGGACACGCTGGCGGTGTACCCGTCGGTGAAGTGGATCGTTCCGGCTGTGGTGCTGTTGCCGTAGGCCATGCCGAAGGGCATGTCCACCGTGTTCACGGTGGCTTGCGCTGGCGCGGCGAAACCGATAGCCGCCATCACGGCCGCAACTAACACCATCAGAAGCTTACGCATGACTCTTCCTCTCCGTCGGACGAACAGGGAGCAACAGGAGCTTCAACCATGCCAGTTGTGACCGGCCGTGAACATGCCATTACGCGCCTGCGGGTGCGATGTTTCCGCCTTCATGACAGTGATTTTCCAAGCTGACGGTGCTGACCGCGCCGGCGGCCCCGTCCGCGTACCGTTTCGGGGCCGCGGCTTCAAGCGGTGGAAACGCCCCCGCAACACCACCCACGCCAAGATCCGCTGTGTCGGTGAGCAGGCCATGGCTCCTCAAGGGATGGCACCTCCTGCGGAAGCCCCGCCGCAGCACCAATCGAATCACCGATGCGGTGAAGGCCGTCCTCGTCCTTCACCACGCATCAACGTGAGGTTGGAAAAAGCTCAAGGATTTCCCATTACGTTTGCCAAGGCCGCCGGGAACGTGGGGGAGCCCGGGAAAGTGATCCCGGCGCTCGTGGCTGCGGCGGGTGAGATCCTGAACGGATGCACGAGACGTCCGCTGTTCTGGCGACCGCTCGGTGGCCGCTGACCACGGCTGGGGAGACTGATTGGCTGCGGGACCTGGCCGACGATGACGGGCTCACCGGCTTCATGCCGCCGGCACTGCCCGACGCCGCCTGGGTGCTCCACTCCATGTACGAACACGAACTCGGTCCCACCGACATGTCCTACGTCGCGTATCAACGAGCCGTGCTGAATGGCGGCGGGCCCGAGATCATCCCGGGCCTCGACCCCGCGGACGTGCTCGAGGGGACGCCGGGTGAGCCCCGCGGCCCCCGTTGGCGCCGGCTGCGCTGGGCGGAGCTCCGGAAGGAAGCCCGCGGTCACATCGTGGGTTGGCGCCAGCGGCGGGGGAGGAGCCGGCGCCAGCTCCACCTCGCCCAAGTCTGACGGGCCGGGACGCGGGGAAGGGGTTCCGCCGTGCTGCGGGTGGGTTCAGAGGCCTGGGTCGGGACAGGGGCGGGTGCGGCGGGCCGCACCGGCGTGGTCTTTTCGCGGGCGGGTGCTGCGGGGAGGGCTGTGTCGAGGGTGAGCTGCACGGGCGAGCTCGGGGTGGGGTGGTTGCGGTCATGGGCGGCGCGGGCGAAGGCGCGGCGGTGTTCTTCACGGCGGCGTTGGGATGCGGCGAGGGCGGCCATGAGCCGGTGTGCGGGGAGGGGGCGGAAGGCGGGCTGGGCGAGGGTGGTGAGGGGGAGGGGGATGAGGCCCCACCAGGCGGCGCCGGGTTCGGGGTGAGGGTGGGAGATGGTCCAGTCGTGGGCCCAGCGGGCGGTCGGGCCGCTCCAGTCCTCCCCCGCGCGGGCGAGGTGGGTGACGGGGCGGCCCCCGTAGGGGAAGTGGAGCCTTTCTCCGGCCAGCCAGAAGACCTGGCTGCCCGCGGCGTTGACGACCCGTTGCTCGCGGGTGGGACGGATCTTGTCGTGGACGGTGGGCTCGCCGGAGATGCGGACGGTGTGGGTGCCGGCGTAGTCGAAGGCGTTCGGATCGTCGCGGTCGTAGATCCACCAGTGCGCTGTGTGATCGCCATAGTGGGCGCGGGCGGCCTGGAGACGGCTTTGGGCGGTGGGCTGGTGCAGGAGCCGGTGGGGGTGGTCGATGACAGCGAGGTGGCGGCCGCGGCGCAGGACGAGGGCGGGCGGGAGGGCCCAGGCGGATCCGGCGAGGGCGGGGTCGATTTCGACGTGGATGGTGATGGCGGGCAGGGCGAGGCTGAGGCGGTCGTGGAGGGTGAAGGCTCGGGCGAGGTCGGCCCGGATGGCGGTCGCATGGGCGGCGGGGGCCTTGCAGCGGTCGGGGTCGGCGCCGCCGACGTCGTGACGGAAGCGGGGGGTGAAGCCGGATTCGGTGGTGGCGGCCGCGGCGAATATGAGGGCCTTGCCGCAGGCGCAGCAGCGGTAGCGGCCGTTGTTCTTGCCGCGGGGGAGGCGGGTGGGGGCATCGGGTTCGCGGCGGAGATCGATGATCCGGCCGTGGTCGGTGGTGTCGATGGCGTATTCGCTGAGGCGGGGGAGGCGCGGGCGGGACCGGGTCGTGGTGTGGGTGCTGGGGCTGGACATCGGGCGGCTCCTGGTGGCGGGGGCGTGCGGTGGTGAACGGGGCGGTGCGTGGTGGTGTGGAGCCTGACGCCCTGCTGTGTGTCCGGCACTTTGTCCGTAGCCTTCCTGCAGGTGAACTCCGGACAACGAGCCCTTTGTCCGGGACACGGCCGGACAATGCCGGGGGGCGGGAATGGCGGGTGGCAAGGGGCGGGGTCGGGTATGGGCGCCGCTGCGTGCGGAGTCCGAGGAGGCCGGGGAGTTAGCCCGGTTCCTTCGGCACCTGATGGACTTACAAGGGGTTATGGTGCGGGCGTTGGAGTCGGGGGTCCCGTACGCGCGGTCGACTATCAGCGACAACCTCACGGGAAAGGTGCCGCCAAAGCAGTTCGTGGAGGCTGTCGTCAAGGCGGTGGTCTTGGAGCCTCGCAAGCAGGCTGTCGATCTGCGTAGGGCCCTGGATCTGTGTCAGGCCGCCCAGACTCCGTCGGCCTCGGTCGTCATCCGCCCGGCCCCGGGCGCTGGTACCGCGCTCGCCCTGGCGGACAAGACCTCGGACCGGCTGTACGAGGTGATGGACCGCCTGTCCAGGCCTCCAGGGAGGCCCAGTTCGCTGCCGGGGCGACACAGCGGGCAAGCCAGGACAGTGATGGCCGTAAGCAGGGGCTCGCGGACACTTTGCGCGGTGGCGGCGCGGCCCCGGCTGGTCATGGGGCAGTTCGCGGCCCGGCGCGCCAGCCGCCGTGCATGACGACTCCCGAATTGCTTCCACAGGGGATTCCCAGCACTCTTGAACTAGAGAACAAAAGCGCCGTCGCAAGCTGGCGGCTCAGCGAGCCTTGGAGAGCACTCCCGAGCGTTGAGCGTGCATAACCGGCAGCTGTCATTACCTTGCCACCCCTAGGTGGCCGCTGCGTTGGCGATACAAGCCGTACGCCCCAAAGCGCCCCGAGCCGGGGGTCTGCTTCGTGAGAAAAATCGGGGTCGGCCTGCTGCAAAGTCGCTCTTGACGCCCGGGCAGGCTGCTTGCCCTTCCGAGGGGGCCGCACTCATCAGAGGTAACGGGTGTACAGAATTCCCAGCGGAAGTACGTTGCCCTGCCGCAGGGATAGCGTGCGCCGTCGTTCGCTCGGCAGATGGCAACGACGACGCTCTTCGGTGAGATCGGCAACGACAGGCTTGAGGGCAACAGCGGCAACGACTATGTGCATGGTGGGGAAGGTGCCGACAAGTGCCGCGGCGAACGAGAAGTGCACTGTGAGCGGTGAACTACCGCGTTCCTCATAAGATGTCGTCGCATTTGGATGGCTGGGTGGGCTGTCGTTCGTGGTGGACATCTTGACAGGTGGGAGAGCCAGATGAAGATACAGGCCAGGCGTCTTGTAACGCCCACCGCCGCGATCACACTCTTCGCGGGCGGATTAATCGCGCCGAACACGGCCACAGCCGAGGACCAGTACTTCTACATCGTCAACCAGAGCACCGATATGGTGGCAGAGGTATTCGCCCACAGCCAGGCCGAAAACGCTTGGGTGGCCCTGTGGCCGAACTACGGCGGCGAAAGTGAACAATTCAAGAAACAATTCACGAACAGTGGTTGGTTTTTCCTGATCGCCAAACACTCCGGTAAGTGCCTGTCGGGCTCGACCGCTGATAGAAGAGAAGGGCTTGTGGTCCAAAAGACGTGCGACAGCGAGGATAGGACGAGCCTTAACCTGGCTCAGCAGTGGAAGACGCGATCTATAGCCAAGACCTCGGACGAGTGCGGGAACCCTAACCAGTGTTTCGGTGGATCGCGAACCATCCTAGACAACAGGTTTTACAGGTACAGGTGCCTGGACGCGGCCAACGCGAAGGCTCCCACTCCACCCGTAAAGGGCACTGCACTGCAAACGTGGCGATGCGTGAACAAGTTCAGTGCATGGAATCAGGCGAACCAAAACTGGGAGCTAGTACGAACGCAGGACTGGCCTCCCCCAGCCTCCGACGTGCGGTAAGCGTGAGCCGCGACGGCGCCGTAGCCTCTTCGGCGCCGCCGCCGCAGGCCGCGCCCTGCATGCCCACGCCCCCGGCCAAGACCCGCGCACTGTCCAAACGCAGCCGATCGCAAAGTCCCTGGCCGCCGACCAGGCCTTCGCGCACGACGTCCTGGACCCGGCCGAACACCGCCGAACGCTGCTCGATCTGGCCGAAGAGGTAGCCGCCCGCCTGCGCGACGGACGGCAAGCCGCAGGCGGACTGGTCCTGTCCGTCCGCTACGCCGACCGCAGCACCCGCAGCACCCGCACCGAAGCCACCGCCCACACCCGGCCGATCACCACCGCCGACGAGCTCTATGACCTGCTCGCCCTCCAGCGCACCCGAGTCCGGTCCATCATCCTGCGCGCAAACGACGTCTGACCGGCGAGCGAAGCTTTCGACCTGCAGGACGTAGGCCAGGCCGCGGTCTTCCAAACGTGCCGGAAGCCGGCGTTCGCTCCGTAATCAGTGTCCGGCACGCCGCCGGAGCCCGAAAAGGGGGCCCTGGACCGGCGAGGCACTCGGACGCTCCCGCGGCGGACTGAGCACGAAAATCCACCTCGCATGCGACGGACATGGCCAGCCTCTCGCGTTCATGATCACCGGCGGCAACGTGAACGACTGCACGCAGTTCGAGCCGGTCATGGCCCGCATCCACATCAAACGGTGCGGGCCCGGACGGCCCCGGACCCGACCCGTGCGAGTGGTCGGCGACAAGGGCTACTCGTCCCGCAAAGTCCGCGCCTACCTGCGGAAACGCGGCATCGCCTGCACGATCCCGGAACGTGTCGACCAGATCAGCGGACGCCTGCGACGACGCGAGAGCCTGTGCCGCCTGGACCGTGAGGTCTACCGGCGGCGCAACGTCGTCGAGCGCTGCTTCAACCGGCTCAAGCAGAACAAGGCCCTCGCCACCCGCTACGACCAACGAGCCCGCCACTACAAAGCCCTGGTCACCCTCGCCTGCCTGCGGCTATGGCTCCTCAACTGACATTGCGGACACCCCCTAGCACCCGGATGGGGACCGGCTCCGGCTCGGGGGCGGAGGACGTCGTCATGCCTCCACCGTACGGACAGGTGCCTGTGACTTTGATCGATGGTTGGCGCGGCTGCGAGAAGCTCCTAGGCCAGCGGGCTTTGCTGATTTAGTTGGACCCAAAGCTGCGCGCTAGCTGGCCGATCCGGGACGGCCGGGCGGGGTCAGTTCCCGCGAGGTGCGTACATGATTGCGGCCATGCCGGCGAGGCAGACCAGGGCGCCGATGATGTCGTAGCGGTCGGGTGGTAGCCGTCGGCGATCATGCCCCAGGCGATCGATCGGGCGACGAGGATCCCGCCGGGTGAAGGCTCGGCAGTCGTTGCGGTTGCCGCAGCGGCAGGCTGACCGCGACCACGAGTCGACTGTTGGCGTCGATCACGATCGCGGTCGACGGGCGAGGGGCCGACGTGATCCCCCCTTCGAGGGCCCGGACGTGCGATCCATCCACGGAGCATGGCCACAAGCAGCACTCGGTCGTCCAGGCCGAGCCGCCACGGACGGCCGCGCTCGGGCGGAGATGACCCAGAAGGGCAAACGCTTCGGTATGGGCGGCGGCCTGTTCGGCGGCGCCGGCCTCGTCGGCATCCTCGCCGCGCAGGCCTCGGTCGGCGCCGTGATCGCAGCCCTCGCCCTGCTCTTGCCCGGGTGGGCGTCGGCTCTGATCATCGCCGCCCTGCTGGCGGAGGTCGCCGCGGTGATGGCCGCTGCCGGGAAGAAGCAGATCGCCAAGACCGGCACCCCCGCGCCCGAACAGGCCATCGACAGCGTCAAGGCCGACGTGGCCGAGATCAAGGAGAAGACACAACGATGACTGATCAGCCCCAGGGCGAGGAAGCCGCGCCCACACCTGAGGAGCTGAGCGAGCAGGTCGCGCACACCCGTGAGGAGCTCGGCCAGACCGTGGAGGCGCTGGCGGCCAAGGCCGACGTCAAGGCGCAGGCCAAGGAGAAGGCGTCGGAGATTAAGGAGCAGGCAGCCGAGAAGGCCACTCACGTCACCGGCCAGTTCCGCCAGAAGGCAGTGCGGGCCGCTCAGGTGGTGAAGGACAAGACGCCCGACCCGGTGCTGGACAAGGCGGCTCGTGCCACGGCGCAGGTCCGTGACAGCGCGGCACACGCCGGACACCTTGCGGCGGAGAAGACACCGGACGCGGTCCGCGAGAAGGCCGAGATGGCCGCGACGACGGCGAAGGCCAACCGCACCCCGCGCAGGTCCCTCTACCCGCGCCACAGGGGCTGAGCGCCGGCGCCGTGAGCCCTGCTGAGAGGCCGCGACACGTCGTGCCCCGCATTTGCTTCGCGTCAGCCGACACGCTGTGTCTCGGCACCGGCCTGGGCGGGCACGTCGGGCAGCGGGACGGTGCAGGACGCGCAACGCCGGGCCTGCGCGGGGACGGGGCTGAGGCATTCGGGGCAGTCGCGCTTGGGTGCCTGGACGTCCTGGTGGGGGGCGAGGCGCTCGTGGAGCTTGTTGATGGGCAGGACCACCAGGAAGTACAAGGCGGTCGCCAGCAGGAGGAAGCTGATCGCCGCGTTGATGAAGGCTCCGTACGGGAACTGGGTGGCGCCGATGGTGAACGCCTTCTTACTCATGTCCCCGGCTACTCCCGTGGCTAGCCCGACCAGCGGGGTCAGGAACGCGCCGACGAAGCCGTTGACCACGGCGGTGAAAGCGGCGCCGATGACGATACCGACGGCGAGGTCGACGACGTTGCCGCGAAGGATGAAGCTGCGGAAGCCTTTCACCTGGGACTCTCTCCTCTGCAGACCCCTGCCATCAGGGTGGCGGGCACGAGACGGCCTACGGTGGCCGTCCCACTCCCTTCGCGGGTGCCCTGCGTTTGGTCGTCGATGCGCTCTAGGTCCTGTCGTCAAAGTGGCGCCGGTCAGGCCCGCGGTGTCCGGTGCCGTGCATCGCAAGGCGGAGGGGCGCCCGAGTACTGGACGTACTC
>NZ_JBWKJU010000035.1:0-42834 GCF_056432025.1 Streptomyces sp. NPDC045695 | reverse complement strand
CAAGGTCTGGAACAACGAAGCCCGGCCGTTCAAGTGGACCAAGACCGCCGACCAGATCATCGACCGGATCTGCCGCTACTGCGACAGGATCTCCGAACCAGGTCACTAGGCCGTCTCTTCCGGAGCCCGCATGAGCGTTGGGGCTTCGGGACCCGCAAGACCACCCTCACCACCTTGGGAGCGCCATGCCCTCGTACACGTTCCATGCCAATCCGCCACGCATCCACCGTGCTTCGCCGGGCTGGCGGGTCGCCCGCCGAGCAGCCTTGGCCCTCCAGCCGGTGGAGCAGTCCCAGACGAAGGAGTCGGCATGATCGACGGCTGGACCACGGTCTCATCGACCGTCCAATACACGGGAGTCCGGGTGGTGGTGCGCCGGGACTCCGTCCGGCGCACCGACCAGAGCATCGGGACGTACGAGTACACCGACTCCGCCGACGGCGTTCGCGTCGTGGCCCTTGACGACCGCAATCGGATCGCCCTGGTGGAGGAGAACGTCTACGTCTGCGGACAACGGCTACTGATGTGCCCCGGCGGCGGATGCCAGCCCGGCGAAGATCCCCTGTCGGCCGCACGCCGAGAACTCGCTGAGGAAGCCGGGATCCGCGCCTGCGAGGTCGAGCTGCTGACGATGATGTGGCGGATGCCTGCCGGCGCGCGTACCCGCGAGCACCTGTACCTCGCCCGAGGCCTGAGCATCGGCGAGCACCACCGGGATCCGAGCGAGGCCGACATGGAGCTGCGCTGGGTCACCTTGGACGAAGCGGTGGCGATGTGCGGTGACGGCCGGATCACCGAGGCCGGCACCCTCGCGGCGATCTTGCTGACCGCGCAGCGCACCACCGCCCGGTCCGCTGCCCCGCCCGCCGCAGCCACCGACAAGGGCTCGGTACCACGCGCCTGACCGCCAACCACCCGTCCCCGCACACCGACTCCTCTGTCTGGAGACACCCGTGACACAACCAAAGCCCTCCCTCCTCGCAGTCTTCGCACACCCCGACGACGAAGCGCTCCTCGCTGGCGGCGTCCTCGCACAGCACGCCGCCGCGGGCGCGGCGACCGCCGTGGTCACCGCCACCTGGGCCGCCGACACGCACCGGGCCGCCGAACTCGCCGATGCCCTCGCGATCCTGGGGGCCGGGAAACCCCGGATGCTCGGCTACGCCGACGCCCGCGTTCCCGAGTCCGCGCCAGGCCGGCCCCGCCTGTGCGACGCACCCCTCGATGAGGTGGTCGGGCTGCTCGTAGGCCACATCCGTGAGCTGCGGCCGGACATCGTGATCACCCACGACCAGTACGGCCAGCTGACCGGCCACCCCGACCACCTGCACACCCACCGCGTCACCCAGCTCGCCGTTCACGCCGCCGGTCTCCCCCACCTCTACCCCGAGGCAGGCGAACCCTGGACGCCAGGCGCCCTGTACCTGGCGACGCACCCGCAGTCGGGCGTCGGCGACCTCGGCCCGCTTCTCGCGCGCGTCGGCAAGACGGTCCGGAGCATCCCCGACCACCAGGTCACCGCGAGCGTCGACGTGGGGCCCGTGGCGGCGACGAAGTGGGAGGCCATCCGCGCACACCGGAGCCAAGTCGAGGGCCGGCGCGCGCTGCCCGCTCTTCTGTCGGGCGTGCTGGACGACGTCCGGCACCGGATCCTGGCCACCGAGTGGTACATCCGCCTGGACACCAGTCCCCTGGCCGGCCCCGTGCAGGGCTCCCTCACACCGCAACCGCCGTACCCGGCCGTGTGGGACACGATCGGCATGCTCGGCGAACTGTTCACCGGCCTGGACACCGAGCGCGGGATGACTCCGGAGCAGCAGTGGACGCTACAGGTCCTCAAGCTCACCGAAGAGGTCGGCGAATCCGCGCAGGCCGTGGTCGGCGCCTGGGGGACGAACCCGCGAAAGGCGCAGGGTTCCTGGCTGCATGTCCAGGAGGAAGTCGCGGACACCGCGATCACCAGCATGGTCACGCTGTACCGGATGCTCGGCGCCCAGGCACCCGGGTTCCTCGCCGACGTACTCGCCCAGAAGTCCGCACGGTTCACGGAGCTGCGATGCGGAGATTCATGAGGCCAGAGCGACGGTGGGGTGGATCAGTTCTGGACGCGGATCCACCGCAGCTCCGCCCGCGCCGCAGCCCCGGGGCGGGCGGGCCTGAACCCTTCCTACGGTCATGCACGGTGCATGGCCGGTTCCGTACCTGCTGCCGTGGACTTGCGCCACCTGGCCGACGAACTGGAGCTGGTCACCGCGCAGCCGCTCAGCAAAGGTTCACCCGCCGCCGCGGCCCCGTGAAACCGACCACCGCCGACGGGGAGACCGTGGTGTCAGCGGTCACGGGATGCCCCACCTTCGACCGTGTCCGCGTCACGGGATTCCCCCCTCGTGGTCAGATTCCCCAAGGGGACGGCGATCGCGGCCCGGTGCGCCATACAGGTCGTGGCGGCAGGTGCGGATCACCCCGGTTGGTGCGCGGGCGGTGTGCTCACGCGTGCTGTGGCGTGGCGTGCAGTCCTTCGAGGAGTGTGGCCAAGTAGCGGTGTGCGGTGTCGAACCGGTCGGCGGGTGTGCCGCCGTGGACGTCAACGGCGTAGGCGATGCCGCACATGAGCGGGAGAGGTCAGCGGCGGCCAGGTCACGCCGGACCGCTCCGGCGTCGCGAGCACGGCGGAGGAGTGCGGTGCCGACCGACCGAAGCGTCTCTTTGAGTTCCGTGGTGCGCGGCAGGGTGTCGGTGGCTGCGGCGGCGACCGGGGCCAGGGACGCGTCGGTGACCTGTGCTTCGCGGTTCCCGCCTCCTGGTGGCGTGGGAACCGGGCCTGACCGGCTGGCGATGGGTCTTGGAACGGCGGACGCAGCCACCGGATGTCATCCCTCATATGGGCACAGTCAGGGCATGTCTCTCGGCGTCCTCGCCGGAGGCCGATATCAAGATCAAGCCCCCAGCGTCTGTCTGCGAAACGGACCTGCATGTTCTCGACCACGCTGCGAGTCGCGACCCGTACTGGTCTCACCGCCCGGCTCTTCGGTGACTCCCGGCTGCCTTCCGACTACACCGCGTTCGGCGACATCACCCATGGCATCGACCTGCTGGAGAAGGTCGGGAAGACCGGCGACGACGGCTACAGCCCCGCGGGTGGCGGGAAGCCCAAGAGGAAGGTCGAGATCGAAGACGCCACCATCGCGGACCGGCAGACACCGCACCGGGGGTGGAGGCCGGGTTGGCAGCGGGCCGGCGGCCCGCCGGGCCGGCGGTGGCATGGTCGCCGGAAGACAGGGCAGGCGACGACCATCTGAAAGCGCAATCCCCGGGTGGCGGTATGAGAAGTGTGGGTGTGGAAGAGGAACTGCTGTTGGTGGACGAGCGCAGCGGTGAACCGCTGGCCGTCTCGGGAGCGGTTCTGGCGGCGGCGGACCGCCTGGCCTGGCAGCGCCCGGGCGGGGAGGACCACGCGTTCGAGAAGGAACTACACAAGGAACAGCTGGAGTTCGCCACCAAACCGGTGACCCACATGGGCGAGCTGCACGACGAGATCGTCCGCATCCGCGGGGAGGCCGCGCACCACGCGGCGAGTGCGGGCGCCGTGGTGGCGGCCGTCGCGACCTCGCCGCTGCCGGTACGGCCCTCACTGAGCGCGGGGTCGCGCTACCGGTGGCTGGGAGAGCAGTTCGGCCTGACGGCGCAGGAGCAGCTGACATGCGGCTGCCACGTGCACGTCTCGGTCGAATCGGACGAAGAAGGCGTGGCGGTCCTGGACCGCATCCGACCGTGGCTGGCCGTCCTGACCGCCATCAGCGCGAACTCACCCTTTTGGCAGGGTGAGGACAGCGGATACGGCAGCTACCGCAGCCGGGTGTGGAACCGCTGGCCGTCCGCCGGCCCGGTCGACGTCTTCGGGTCCGCGGACCGGTACCACGAGCAGGTCCAGGCGATGATCGACACCGGGGTGCTCCGGGACGTGGGCATGATCTACTTCGATGCCCGGCTGTCGGCCAACTACCCGACGGTGGAGGTCAGGGTGGCCGACGTCTGCCTGGACGCCTCCACCCCGGTCCTGCTCGCCGCTCTCACACGCGGCCTGGTCGAGACGGCGGCGCGCGCGTGGCGCGACGGCGAGCCCCCTGCCAGGATCGGCACGAGCCTGCTGCGCCTGGCCAACTGGCGGGCGGGCCGTTCGGGCCTGGACGGCCCGCTGCTGCATCCCGAGACCATGCGGGAGACGTCGGCCGTGCACGCCGTCGAGGCCCTGTACCAGCACGTGCGAGAGGCCCTCGTGGACCACGGCGACGACGAGCGGGTCCGGGAGGCCATCGCCCACCTGCACGAACGGGGCAACGGCGCCCGCGTCCAGCGCCGGCTGCACGACAGCGGGGAGACGCTCGCGGCGGTCGCCACCCGGTGCGCGGAGTTGACGATCAAACCCTGAGACGCGGCTCGGGTCGGAGGCGGCTCGGGTCCCGAGGCGGCTCGGGTCCCGAGGCACGAGGCGGACCCCGACGAGGCACGCGGACCCCGACAGGCGACGCGGCCCCCGAGACGCGACGCGGACCACCGGTCGGCCGGGTTCGGAAGACCGGCCGACCGGGGGGCCGCACCGGCGGTGAGGCCGGGCGAGTACGTGGCGCACGCCGTCAGGGGCTCGCGGATTGCTAATAGCGCGCCGGAGTGGGCGACACCGTTGGTGCGGCCGATGGAGGGTCGGATCAGGGGATGGGGCACAGGGCCTCCTGGCGGCCGGAGAAGTGGACACGCCGAAGGCCGCCCCGGCGTGCTGGGCGAGGACCCGTTCGGTGATCCCCGCCGCCCCTCCGAGGCCCGGATCGAGCTGGTCACCTACCCCGAAGCCGTCGTGCCCAGCAGCCTGTTGGCCTCGGCATACTGGCGAGACCATCCCCATCTGAAGGGACGATAATCTCGCTCCCCGCTTGTCAGTGTCGATCGTCATCATGGGGGACATGACCAACCCGAACCTGACCACGGGCAGTATCTGGCGGCTCCACCAGGGTGACCAGGAGATTGCCCGGCTGGCCGTGACCGGCACCGACATGCCCTGGACACATGCCGAAGTCGAGACACTTCCTGGTTTTGAAGAGTTCCGTGCCCTCTTCAGTGACCAAGAGCGGGCAGTCGACAAGGAGGACTGGGAGCGGGCCGACGCCTGCTACACGCAGATCCGCAGTGCGCTCACCCTGACGTTTCCCGACGGCAGCCCGGTCGCCGAGTTCATGCTGCACATCCACGACGACGGCACCGCCGGCTGGCGCTGGCACGACGAACCCTTCGACACGGTGAACCCGTGACGGTCTGGGTTCGCTGCTTCTGGGACGAGGAAGCGGTCCGGTTCTCCTTCGAGCTGGACCCCCATGGCTATGTCATCGGTCTGACCGCCGAACCACCCGTCTCCGAGTGGGAAGGGTACGACCCGCAGGCGTTGTCGGCCGATGAGTTCGAGATCGTTTGGTCGACCGGCCGCGGTGAGCTTCCTGCTCAGGCGGCATCACCATCGCCGTGCTCCATGAGACGGGACGGTTTGTGCCCTGCCCTCTGAGTACGGACGAGTTTGACCGGAAGGCTCGGCTGGAAAGCGCCCTGCGCCGAGGAGCGTGACGGGCAGACTGGCCGGGGAATGCACGGGTGAGCGAGCGGGGGGCTTGGGGATGGGCATACGGGGGCGCGTGGCGGTGGTTCGGTGACGGCGTATCACATCAAGTATCTGCCGCCCGGGACTCTGCCGACCGGGACTCTGCGGAGAGAGGGTGTCGGCACCTGGTCCGTGACGGGGGACGGTGTCGTTTCCCGGTCTGTGTCCGGACGCGGCGTCGCCACCTGGGCTGTGGCCGACGCCGAGCGGTGGCGGAAGGCGGCGGTCCCGGCCGTTCTCGCCCCGGCCGTCGGCGGCTGGGTCCTGGCCGCTCTGGTGGCGGTGGCGTACGTCCTGCTGTTCGGGCTCTCGTCCGCGTCCGCGGCCTGGCACACCTGGCCCGCGGAGGGGACGGACTGGCTGAGGTATCCGGGTCTGATCCCGCTGACCGCCCTGCCGTTCTGGTACCGGTACGTTCCGATCGCGACCATACCGGCGGCTGTGTTCGTCGCTGTGGAGGCGGTTCTGACTCTGGCCCGGCCCGGTCACGTGGACCATCCGGCGAGGGCCGGATGGCTGGTCATCCTCGCCGCTGGCGCCGTCGCGCTCGCCGGAGGCTGTCTGCGGCTGCGGGCCCGACGTCGACAGCGGGCCCTGGCCCTCGCGGCTGCGGGAAGGCGCCGCTTCCCGCTGCCCGAAGGCACCCCTGAATCGGACGGCCACCGCGGACACCAGCACGTCTACCTCGGGCTGGCGCTGTGCCTGGTCGCCGCAGCCATCCTCGCCGACGGCCTGTTCGGGGAACCGACCGCGTCCGGCGTTGCCTACGACGCCGTCGGGCAGCAGGGCGTCGCTCTGGTGCTCCTGGTGGCCGGTACGACCTTCTACGGCCGGGGCCAGCTCGCCTACCGGGCGGCCTTGCGGTTGCACGAGGAGCCCCAGCCGGCCCTGATCGTGGGCGTGCGCGTCGAGGCGAACGGGCGTCACTGGGTGTGCGCGGACGCCCGCACCCGCTCGGCAGCCCCCCTAGTTGCCTACCTTCCCGGCAAGAACGACACCCGAGCCAGGACACGGCTCCTGGGCAGCGGCTCGGTGTACGGAGTGGGCAACGGGCACCACGACATCGATCCGCAGCACGAGCCCTTCGAAGCGGTCCTGTACGGCACCCTCGCGGAGGGCGACGAAGTCGCCCTCGAATACGCCTGTGCCGAATACCACCACCGGGAGATGGGGCGGGTGTACGCGACCGTCACCACTACCCCGCTCCGCCCGGACCGCCGCCACGGACTGGGCCCGTGGGAACCGGCGGACGGCCCTGCCCGACAGCGCGAGCGGCTCCGCGAGGCCCGGGAGGGAGCGGAGCGCTACCGGGAGGACCAGCGCAGGGCGGATGAGCGCCGCAGGCACCCACAGCGCGGCTCGTCGACCCGAAGGCGCGGGAGCGGGTCCGGCAACCGGCACAACGGGGGCGGCTGCGGTTCCAGTTGCGCATCGAGCTGCGGGGGCGACTGAGCTCCCGTCCCAGGGCAGCCCCCTCGCGGACGAACCCGCCGGTCCGCAACGCGGCGAGCCGCCGACTGCATCAGCTGCCGCACGGGCACGCGGCTGATGCCGCCGATCCGGTCCGTGCGACGCCCGGGCCCAGGCCACCGCCGCAGTGGTGAAGGAACGCGCTCTACGAAACGATCGTGCCCCTGTCGCAGCCGAAGCCGAGCGGTCCGCTCGGGCCGTCGAACCGCCCGAGGACGCAGGCGCTCTTATCCGTCGGGGCCGCCGCCTCCGCCACGCGAGCCCCGCGACCACCGCCCGCGCAGGATCCGAACGGGCCTCCGAACGCCGACACTCCGGCATCGCGCAGCTCGGCCGACGCCTGCCCTTGCTTTCCCGGCAAGCGGTACCTGCACTGGCGGCTCGAAGGCTTTCTCGCGGGGCTTGTTGAGGGTTTCGCCGACGGCCCAGAGGAGTTCGATCATCCCTGCGCCGAATGCGACCAGGTCGGGGCTGCGTACGAGCAGCGCCCCCTCCGGCACATCCTGGAGCGGGAGGACGAGCAGGGCGCGGTCGAAGACGAGGCTGCGGATCAGGCCGCCGGAGACGGCCCGGGCCTCGGCTCCCAGATCCGCCGCCTCCGCCTCGTATCGCACGGTCGCCGGGTCGAAGCGGGCCCAGTGCTGGTAGAGCGTACGGACGCGGACGCCGCGGGCCACGGTGGGATTGGCAGCCGCGAAGCGGTCGGTTCCGACCTGCTGAACGAGGCCCGCCGCGACGGGAGGACCCAGGCATGGAAGGACGCGGGACGTGACACGAAGACGCCGACCGGCCCGATCCGTCACGGCCGCGCGGCTCAGCCGTCCGCCGGGTGGACCACCTCGACCCCCCGGTCACGCAGCGCCTCGACCGCAGGGGAGTCGGCGGGGGCGTCCGTGACGACGAGGGCGATCTCCTCCATCGAGCAGATGCGGCCCAGCGCGGTACGGCCGATCTTGTCCGCGGTGGCCACCAGGATCACCCGCTGTGCCGCGGCCACCGCCGCACGCTTCACGTGGACGTCGTCGAGGTTGTAGGCGGTGGCTCCCTGGATCGGGTCGACGCCGCAGCAGCCCAGGACGAACGTGTCGAAGCACAGGTCCTTGAAGGCGTGCACGGGGGCCTCGCCGTAGAACGACAGCTCCTCGGGCCTCACCTGCCCTCCGGGCATCACCAGGTGGATGCCGGATTGCGCGGAGAGGGCGAAGGCGGCGTGCAGGGAGAGGGGGGTGACCGTGAACTGGCGGCCGGCCATGGCCTTGGCGACGGCCACCGCGGTGGTGCCGGTGTCCAGAGCAACGGTCTCACCGTCGGTGAGCAGATCCACCACGGCGCGGGCCAGCCGCTCCTTGGCCTGCGCCCCCGACATGGCCCGTACGGCGTAAGGCGGCTCGACGCCACCGGGCAGGCTGCTGACGGCCCCGCCGCGCACCCGACGCAGGGCCCCGCGGGACTCCAGTACCTCAAGGTCGCGCCGGATGGTCATCTCCGACGTCCCGGTGGCCTGAGCCAGCTCGGCCACGGTCGCGCGGTTCTGCTGCATGAGCAGCCCCACAACGAACTTGTGCCTCTCCATCACGTTCATGTGTCTGCTTTTAGCACAGACCGGGGACACGTGAGCGCCGCGATGTTTATTTCGCTCAGTGAATCTGTTGAAACGAACATTCTTAATGAGTAGCGTGAACGAGGCGGTGTGAACTTCATGCTGCTGTGAACGAGTGAGACGTTCATTCGACTGCGAACGATGAGGAGTGCGATGTCCGCCACCAGTGAGGCCGACCTGCCGGAGGTGCGAAGGCCCCTCCTCACCACCGTCGCGATCATCGCCTCGTGCCTGGCGTTCGTGGTGATCGGCGCCCTACAGGCGCTCTACGGCCCGGCGATCCCGGCCTTGCGGGAGGAGTACGGCCTCAGCCCCGCCGTCGCCGGGCTCAGCCTCAGCGCCCACTTCGTCGGGGCCCTGGCGGGGGTCCTGGTCTACCACCTGCTGCGGGGCCGACTGAACAACCGGGTGCTCCTCGGCGGCTCGTACGTGCTGATGGCCGCCGGTGCAGCCGTCTTCGCCTTCTCGCCCGACTGGGCCCTGGCCCTCGCCGGCACGTTCGTCATCGGCCTCGGCTTCGGCGGCATCGACTACGGCCTCAACCAGCTCTTCGCCGTCGGCTTCGGCCGGCGCAGCACCGCCATGCTCAACCTGCTGAACGGCCACTTCGGCGTCGGCGCCATCGCCGGCCCGGCCCTCATCGGCTGGCTCGGCGCGGACCACTACCCGGAGATCTTCCTCGGCATCGGCGTCATCAGCCTGCTGATCCTCCTGACCCTGGGCGGCGTGGCCGCCCGTGAGCCGCACCCGACCTCCGCCGAGGGCACCTCGGCGGGCGGCGCCCGGGTGCTCCTGATCATCGCGGTGTTCATCGGCATCTACGTCCTGCACGTCGCCATCGAGACCGGCGTCGGCGGCTGGGAGCCCACCCACCTCGAAGCCGTCGGGTACGGCGCCGCCACCGCCGCCACCGCGACCTCCGCCTACTGGGCGGCCATGACCATCGGCCGGTTCGTGGTCGCCCCCCTCAGCCTGCGCTGGTCGGCGCCCTCGATCCTGACGGTCTGCAGCGCGGGCATGGCCGGCTTCCTGCTCCTGGCGACGGTGCCGGCCCTCGCCCCGTACGCCTACTTCGGCGTCGGCCTGATGATCGCGCCGATCTTCCCGACGTGCCTGCCCTGGCTGAACCGCGCCGTTCCCGGCGTGGCCGCGGCCGGCGCCTACGTCATCGCCGCCTCGATGATCGGCGGCGTGGCCTTCCCGCCACTGCTGGGCGGTGTCATCGACACGATGGACGTGAAGACGGTGCCGCTGGTGATGTTCGCGCTCGCCGTGCTCTGCGGCGTCTTCAGCCTGTGGCTGCGGCGCAACGCCCCCGACCCCGACGGGGTGGACCGCCCCAGCGAGAGCGGCCGCACCGACGCCGTCCCCGCCTTGTGACCGCGAACCGCCGCATCCCCTTGCCTGTGAGAAGACGAGGAACACGAGGAAACATGAGGAAGTCGCACGCATGAAAGCCGTTCTCTTCGACCTGTTCGGCGTCATCGCCCGGGTCCAGTCGGCCGAGTCGCAGGGCGTCCTGGAGCGCACGGCCGGCGGTGACCCGGACCGGTTCTGGGAGGCGTACTGGTCACAGCGCCCGCCCTACGACCGCGGCGAACTGGCCGGTCCCGCCTACTGGCAGAAGGTCTGCGCGCAGTCGGGCCGCCCGCTCGACGCCCGCCTCACCGAGGACCTGATCGCAGCCGACCTCGCCAGCTGGAGCGAGATCGACCCGCGGATGGTGGAGCTGCTCGGCCTGCTCGACGACCGGGGGCTCGTGCTCGGGCTGCTCTCCAACATCCCCGAGGAACTGGCCGCGCTGTTCGAAGCCACCCAGCCCTGGATGGAGGGGTTCGCGGTCCGCGGCCTCTCCTGCCGCATCGGCAGCGCCAAACCCGAGGCCGCCGCCTACCAGTGGTGCCTCGGCGCCCTCGGGCTGCCCCCCGAGGACGTCCTGTTCGTCGACGATCGGGCCGACAATGTGTGGGCGGCCCGCGAACTCGGCATGCAGGGGCACGTGTTCACCTCGCCGGAGGGGCTACGCGCCGTACTGGAGGCCCCGTCGCCGTGACGGCGACAACGCACCTCTACGCCCTGTGCGCCACCGTGGACGGCTGCTTCCCGCCACCGCGCCGGGCCACCGGGGCCGGCCGGGGCCTGGTGGGTGCGCTGCTGGTCGAAGGCGCACGGGGTCCTCCCACCCGCTCCATCGCCCGCACCTCGCGGTCCTCGGCGACTTCGTCGGCGGCATACGCAGTCGCCGCTCCAGCTCCGAGACCCGCTTGTTCTCCGGCACCACCAGCAAGCTCAGCCAGCGCCGGCGCGAGCGCAGCATCGGCCCGGCGCGCGGCGGGCCACTGCCTCGTACAGACGCCACTCGGCCCCCGTGCGGGCCTCCGACACCTGCCGGGCCAGCACCGAGACGGCGGGCAGCAGCACCCTACGTCTGTCGTTGGATCCATTTCACGACGCGCATACCCCCGCCTCCAGCCGTTCCAAGCAAATTAGTTGTATCTGGTTGATACCGTCCGGCTTGCCGCAGCGCTGCCTATCAAGTCGATCGCCTTCCTGAGGTCGGTCAGTTCCCCCGTCTGCAGGCGAGGGAGGTCGCCCCCTACGCGCGAGTCTTCAAGCAAGTTGTTACGTAAAGAGTTTGAGTATTTGATGGGGGTCGGCTCTATTCTTCCATCCAGGAGGCGTCCCCCTTGCATGCCCGTGTAGGCCCCGCTGCGGGCACAGCGGTTCTGTGCCACGCGTGGTTCTTCTTCGGTTTCCTCTATGAGGAGATCGTCGATGTCCCTAACATGATGCTGGGCGCACATGCTGTGGAAGCCCAGTCTTTGTGGGACCCGTACCATTCGGTCACCAACCCGGTCTTCTACTATGCGATCGTGGCTGTCCCGGCCCTGGGCTCGCTGGCCTTTCTCTGGCTGAAGCGGGCCGGGCTGTCGCCCGCGAACCAGACTCGCCTGCGACTCGCCACCTGCGGTCATCTCGCCATGGCCGCGCTCACCCTCGTCGCCGTCACGCAAATCAACAGTACGCTGTATTTCGGGCCTCCGATCAACGACCCGGCGCGCGTCGACACACTTGCCTGGGCCTGGTTCGGGGTCAACGCTCTGCGCATCGGGGCCACAGCCTTCGCCACGGTCAAACTCATCGAGCTTTACCAGGACATCCTCAGTACGTCCGCACGTGATCCCGCATGACCTGCCTCTCGACCGCCCACCATCGACGTATCACGGCAGCCGCATCAACGGGATACACCTGCCCGCAGGCCAGGGCCGAAGCTGACTCTCTTGTGGCAGAGTGCATTGATCCGGCGCGGGCTCAGGCGTGGCGGACCCACTCGTCACGGTCGGTGGCGTCGCCGGGGTGACGACCGCAGTCGTGCCCACCTCCGTGGCATCCGTGGAACTCTTCGAAGCTGTGGATCAACGTGAGTAACGTGGCGGCCGTGACGGGCCGCTCACGGAAATCGTCAGCGTCTGAACCTGACTTGAGGCTAACGTTCGATTCTCTCGACGATGAATGATCGGAAACTTGCACTAGAAAAAGTGCTGGCCGATCGGCACAGTAGCTCCGAGTCGATCAATCACTTCTTGCGGAGTCTGATTGCGCCCCGGTCCGCAACGCGAGCGATCGCGTGACACCAACCCTGTCCGCGTGCAATGCCGTTGACCTGCCAGACGGCAGTACGGACCGCACCACAGTACCCATGGAAAGTGAGAGCCGGCGTGAGTGAGCAGTCTCTCCTGAGGCCAATACGTTGACATGCACGTCCAGGAAGCCGCAGCCCGCGCGGACCGCAATCTCTACCTGGCGGACCGCTACGTGCGCGAGGCGAACGAGGCCGTCGACCCTCATCGGCATCACTTGCTTGAGGAGGCTCGATTGTTGACTGGGTGGTCCGAGTATGAACTGGCTGTATCGGACGACCAGAAGCAGAGCAGGTTGTGGTTCGGCGCGATCGCGGCTTCGGCACTGATCGCAGGCGCCGTAATCCTCATGCTCGGTCGCCGACGCCCAGTGGTGCCAAGCAAAACCTCGGCGATATTGATCGGTGCGGCGCTACTGGTCGTCGGCGGTCTTGTCGGCGCCCTGGCCATGCAGGTCCACACACGGGCCAACGAGACCGAGAAGTACGGGAACATAAATCGCGCGTTGGCGGATCGCAGGTTGCGCGAGGCGGATCAGGCTGCGAACGTGCAACGCAAATGGGAGCTTCGGGACGAAGCGTGGATTGCGGAATCCTGGGTGCGCAACAAATCGGTTGTGCTCGAGGTCCAGCGGCCGACCAGGTTGTGGTTGGGCCTTGCCTCAGCTTCAGCACTGACCGCAGGAGCAGTGGTTCTCTTCATCGGCCGCAGGCGCCCGGCGGTGCCGGGCGAAACATCGCCAGGGTGACCTTGCACGGACATGCTGCCGATGAGTACCGGGGGGAGCGTGACGCTGTCCCCGGGCTGCGTGTCGAACCAGCGGTCCCAGCCCTCGGCGTCGGCGCGCTCGGCATTCCGGGCCCGCACAGTTACCACCACAAGGAACACATCGCCATGCATGTCTCGAAACTGCTGCCCACTGCTGTCATGACCCTTGCACTCTCGGTCGTGACCGGTTGCGCCGCCGACGTCACGACGCCGGCCAAGGAGGCGTCGTCGTCGTTGCAGACCACCGGAGCCCCCAGCACAGGTGCCGCCGCCGACAGCAGTGCCGGCGGGGCTTCCGGTTCGCCTTCGTCCAGCACAGCCAAGCCGCTTCAGCTCACCGGCACTAACAATGTGCAGTCCGCCGACTGCAGGGGACGCGACACGACCATCGACGCTGACTCCAGCAGTTTCTTCATCGAAGGGGATTGCGGGACCGTCACCGTCAGCGGCAGCAATAACTCGATCTACGTGGAGTCCGCCGACATCCTGACGGTCCGCGGGAACGTCAATGGGGTGGCAGTGAAGACCGTCAGTACCCTCAGAGTCGAAGGCCTCAACAACACGGTGGCCTGGGTACAGGCCTCCAACGGAGACCACCCCGAGGTGACGGCAGGGGGTGCCACCAACAGAGTCACCCGCGTCAGTGAGCAGCAGTACAACGACGCACTCACGGAAGACCAGGAGCTGTAGTAGCAGGGAGAAACCGAACACATCGACTTGCGGCCGTCCATGAAGGTGAGGTGTGCGGCGCCGGGGACGGTGAGCGGCGTACACCGAGTCCTCGGTGATCCAGGACAGTCCTATCGTCGCCACGGCTGACTCCTGGCGTGCGTGCCGGTCCGCTCCGCATCGACCACGGCCACGCCCGGATGCCGTCCGGGCCCCGAGCCTGTACCCAGAACCCTCACGACCCGGAGCCGGATCACAGCGGTCGCACGCCGATACCGCCCGAGCGCGAAGCCCAGGTGCAGCCTCTGGTCGCCGCCGGCCGCACCTCCTCCGCACCGTCCCGCGTCTCCAGGACCAGGAACATCTGTGGCGGTTATTCTCCGCCGTACTGGGCGCTGCGCGGAGTCCGGGCGCGGCGGCGGGTGCGAGGACTGCGGGCGCGGTCGGCCCCCGGGCCGGGACATAACCGTCGAAGCTGTGGTGGGCGGTGTTCATGTAGACAGCGGCGGTGTACGCGAGTGCGGGGGCGATGTGGGTGTCGATACAGGTGCTGGTGTTCTTCTGATTCGGCCCCCTTTGAGGCGAGGGCCGGCGGTGAGTCAGTGCGGGCACCCGCAGGGTGCTGATGCGCCCGCACGATGGTGGAGTCGACTGAGACATCCCAGTCGATCTCACCAGCCCGCATCCGCCGCGGCCTGGACCTGCTGCAGCAGACGCTCCCACGTCCCGTCAGCCGACCACAGCCGGTGCCGTTCGTAGACGGTCTTCCACGGCCCGAACCGTTCGGGCAGGTCACGCCAGTGAACACCGGTCCGGACCCGGTGCAGAATCCCGTTGATCACCTGCCCCTACGCCTGTTGCTGACCGGCAGGAACGGCCGCAGCCGTTCCCACGCGGCAATCACTCAGATCACCCCGCCCCATGACCACATCAACGACCTGGGCGGGAAGCCGTCACATGTCGGCCGGACAACTCCTAGCCGGACACGTGGTGGCCGGGCGGCGGTCTGGGCCGCCACGCGGGTGTTGCGGCGGGGGTCGAGCGGGCATGACGACGGCCCGCCCCCGGGGAATGCGGGGCGGGCCGGACGGGGACAGCGGTAGGGGTGGGCGTGTGCGATGGGCGCGATGCGGGCGCCGTGCAGTTGGCGCGCGCGAGGTAGTCGCCGTCGTCTCGATTCCTGACAGCAGGTCTCGCGTAGGCACCGCCTACCGGGGGAGCTTCGCGGTGCGTTCAGGGTGAGCCGCGGTGAGGTACCGCATGGCGGTCTGCGAGGAGATGCCGAACAGGCGCATCAGGTGGAGCGGGGCGTCGACCTCGAACGGAGCCGCGCGGCACCCATGCGCGGGGCGGGTCCTTGGGCGCAGACGCTGGCCGGGCGGCTGGCGCCAGGGCACAGAGGCGGAGCACGGACGTGGGACACAGGGGACGGCCCCGGCACCGCGAATGCGGTACCGGGGCAGCGGGGTGGCACGACCCCGAGGATGACCCGCCGGGCGCCCGCGGGAGCGGGGACCGGGCCGGGCGGCGAGTGCGAGGGTCAGACGGGGTCTGCGATCGGGTCGGTGTAGGGCCAGTGCATGTCGCAGGCGCCCTCGCACGACAGGACGTGGATCCGCTCGCCGTCGGGCAGGAGACTGCCCTTCCCACCGTCGGCGGTCGGGATGCCCTCCCACCAGCGGCGGGCGAGGTCGTCAGCCTCTTCCTGAGAGGGGGCGCGGACCAGGAACCGATAGGCGTTGCCTTCGGTGGTCTCCATCCAGAACCGGTAGACGCGGCGGTGCCGGGGCACGTTGTGGTCTCCCCCGGCGGTGAACGCGACCTTGACGACGTGTCGGCACCAGGTGCTGTGCGGGGCGGTGAGGTCGTCGCGGGTGCTGCGCCGGTGCATGAGCCGTAGATCGTCCAAGTCATCGACCGAGACGGTCTGGCTATGGGTGCGCAGCTCGGGAGGGAAGGCGCGCACCACGCCGGCGCGGTCCTCTTTCAACTCGGGGATGAGGCGGACGGTACGTGTGGTGGGGTCGTAGGCGCTGACGCTGTAGCGGGTGGTGAGGCCGGTGGAGGGTTCGGTGGTGGCGGCGCTGCCGATGCAGTCGAGCGGCCCGGTGTCGGGTGAGGTGATGGGCTGGTCGGCCCAGGTGCAGCCGGGGTACGTGTCGGGCGGCGGTGTGCTCACGTGACGGGTTGCCTTTCGTGCGGGTGGTGGCCGCGCTGGTGCCGGGCGGTGGGTGAACGGTCGCGGCCGGATGGGTTAGCCCAGCAACACGGACGGGCGGCCCAGGCGGCTTACGGCGCCGCACGGGTGGCTGCGGTCTGAGGCCGGAGGGGGCGGCCTGGTCGGCTGAGTGCGAACAGGGTCGCAAGTGTGCTGACGTTGGCTCGGCGATGTGGTGGGGTGCACCGAGGGGTGCACCGCAGGCGGTGTGCGGCAGGAGCAAGCCTTGGCAGGGAGCAGGTGCTGTGTCGCCCCCGCCCAGCGGCGGGGGCGACGGAGCGTGCTCATTGAGGCAGGACGGCCTCAACTCGCTCGGCTCCGCCGGCAGGTCTTCGAGGATGCCCTGGCGGCCTGGACAGTCCCGGTTGCACCGGTCCGGGTTAGACCTGGCGGTGGTCGCAGCCGCCACCAGTACCCCGCCCTGCCCGGAGTCGATATGGCCGCCGGGCGACGACCTCATCGACATGATTCACCTCGGCCGCGCAGGGGAAAGGCCGCCTGTTCATGCCAGGACTCACCGTCGCAAGCGAAAAGCCGAACCGCCGAAACGCGGGCGATGACCGGCAGACGGCCGGTGAGGGCGGCCTCGGCCTCGTCGAATGCTCTCCGCTCCTGACCATGGGCCACCGTCAGGTGCGGGACGACTTCGGCGAACCGGCCCCCATAGGGCGGGACCTCCGGCCATCGTTCGCAGACGGCTTGAGTAAGAGCCCGCAGCGGACCCCCCGGCGTGGGCACCAGGAAGAGCACGTCGGGGAACCGCCCGAAGTCCTCGAACCGAACGTCGAAGGCGCAGTGGGCACCAACGAGCCATTCGAGCGTGCCGAGCACGTCGGCATCAATGCGGCCATGGTCCAGAAATGGATAGAGCACCGTCACGTGCGCCGGAAGCCTGGCTCCGGCCGAGGAGTCGAACCGCTGGCGCCATCCGCCCACGAGCGGCTCGGCTTCGGGCACCGTGACCAGCAGCACCGTTTCGCCTGCCTGATACAGGCCTGACTGATCTTCCGGCATGTCTCTCCCTTATCCCGGCCCGTCTCAAAGGACCGCATTCCGAAGAGCGTCGCAGCATGGTGGGACGAGTCGCGCAGCGTGTTCCGGACCGTCGAGCCGCAACTACGGCGAGGCGCTAGGTGGATTGGCCGCAAGGCTGTTGACGCGGCAGATGGGCGGCTTCCCCCCGCGCACCGCATTGCGGCGACCCGTACCGCCTGCGTCGGTCCGGTCTCGCGTTCCCCGTATCGCGGCTGGAGGCCCGTTTCGCCGAGGCGCTTGGGGGTTCACTGCTCCCCTAGAGTCATCCACTTCTCCGGTTTCTCCAGTGATGCGAAGCCCACCTTGGCGTATACCGCGTGCGCGTCCGCCGTGGCCAGCAGAATTCGACGCAGGCCGTAAGGAGAAAGATGGTTCCGGACCGCAGTGGCCAGAGCGGTTCCCAGGCCCTTTCCACGTGCGTCGCGTGCGATGTAGACGTCACACAGCCAGGCGAAGGTGGCCGAGTCCGTGACAACACGGGCATAACCGACCTGGGCGCCTGAGACGCTGTCGTAGACGCCGAAGTTGAGGGAACAGGCGATCGCCGTGTCCTGCTTTTCCCTGGATCGACCAACGGCCCAGTAGGAGTCCTGTGACAGCCACTGGTGGATCAGCGCAGGATCGAGGCGGGCGGGGTCTGTGGATATCTCATATCCCGTGGGAAGTTCAGCGTTCATGAGTGTATTGATCCAGTCTGTGCAACCGACCAACCGGCGCGGAATTCGGCATCCGAGTCCGGCCCCTGTTGTCCTGCCTGAACACACTTTCCTATGTGCTGGTGGAGGCAGAGCGCTTTGTCGAATCTCACCCGCTCCCCCGGATTGGTTCACCCGACAGGGACCAGACGACGGCCGTCGGACCCGAAGTATTCCAGCAACCCCTCATGCCGGCAGCTCCTCCAGACGTCCGTTCGCGACGAACGAGACTTCGCCGCCGACCTGTACCGAGCGGACGTCCCCACTTGGGCCCTGCGCGCTGATCGTCATCTGGCTGGGACGGCCAGTGAACCGGCCCTGCCTGAGGACCACCTTTTCCCCGTCGCGGATGCGGCCGTGGCGGCGAAGATAGGCGGCGGCACATCCCGCTCCGCTTCCGGTCGCCACGTCCTCGAGGATGCCGTCGTTGTTCCAGTGCCGTGACTCCAAGGTGTCGGCATCGAGGAGATAGGCGAACTGTGCGCCGAGACTGGAAAGCGGCGTGTCGAGATCGAAAGCGATCTGGGCCCGTTCAAGTGCGCCGCTGCGTACCGGCAGCACCAGGTAGCGCAGACCGGTGGAGACCACCTCGGGCGGGAGATCCGCATCCAGGTCTTCTTCATTCAGCGAAAACCAAGACGCCAGGTCCTTGCGGTCCGGCCGGCCGAGGAAAGAGGGTGCGCCCTGATCCAGCACGCTCGCGTACCGCCCAGGACCACGCCGTTGTGTGGTGATCTCCACCGTGCGGGATTTCAATTTCATCTTCCACGTCTCGCTGTCACCGCTGCCGTGCAGCGCGTGCAGGACACAGGCGGCCCCGATGACAGGGTGGCCGGCGAAGTCGAGTTCCTCGACGAGGTCGAAGACGCGGGCCCGCCAAGCTCCGTCTCCCGCGTCCTCACCTGTCAGGAAGATCGATTCGAAGTGGCGCATTTCCCGCGTGATGGCCGCCATCTGGCCGCTGCTGAGCTGGGCGGCATCGGGGAAGACGGTGAGGCTGTTGCCGCTGAAGGGCCGAGAGCTGAACACATCGACGTGGAAGTAGTGCATGGGACTGACGCTAATGATTCGCTCCTTCAGATGGAACCCAACGAACGGGGGGCCGTATAACGTGCGGTTACCTTCAGCGATCTGGAGACGTCGTTGCTGCGGATGCTCGTCAGCTGCGCCCGCCTCGGCAGCATCAGTCGGGCCGCAGCCGCGCTCGGGTACAGCCAGCCGGAAAGCCGCCGACCGGGCCGGCCTCGGCTTGCGGCTCCCCTGCCCGCCTGCGTGGAGCCCGGCACCGCCGGCCCCCGCGGCTCATGGGGTCACAGCACCAGCTGCTCAGCAGCCTGGAGCAGTGCCTGCCGGGCGGCTTTGATGGTGGGGTGCTGGCCGCCTCCGCGACGCACGGCTGTGAGCAGTCTGCGCCTGTGATGAGCCCGTGGCAGTGGGTGGAGGGGGACGGTCGGGGGACGGCCGTGCCATGCCAAACCCGGAAGCAGTGCGGCCGCATGCCCCTGTTCGGCGAGCCGCAGATGCAGGAAGTGATCGGTGGACTCGTAGCGGATGTCGGGTTCGAAGCCTGCTTCGCGGCACAGTCCCATCGACCAGCGGCGAGCGATGGTTCCCTCGGGCTCCATGATCCACGGCTGTTCTGCCAGGCTGAGGAGCGCCTCCATGGGGTCGGCCACGGCTCCGATGGCCGGATGAGCCAGATGCAGGGTGTCCTCACACAACTCCTCCTGCTCCACCTCCGCGGGCCGAGGACCGGGAATACCGGGGTACTCCACATCGATGATCAGGTCGAAGTCACGCGCCAGCAGAGCAGAAATGGCACTCTCCCGCTCCATCTGAGTGAGATGGACCCGCAGCAGCGGATGAGCGGCATGCAGCAGGTTCAGCGCGGTGGGGACCAACGCAAGCGCCGCACTCTGAAAGGAAGCGATGCGGAGTGTTCCGGTCAAATCGGTCAAGGATGTCGCGATGTCGGTCTCTGCGCGTTCCAGCCGCTCCAGGACAGCCTCGGTGTGGGCAACGAGGATCTCCGCCTGTTGGGTGAGGCGTACCCGCCGACCGACGTGTTCCAGTAGCCGGACGCCGACCTCGGATTCCAGTAGCGACAACTGCTGAGAAATGGTCGATGGACTGTAGGACAAGGCAGCGGCAACGGCGGCCAGCGTGCCGCGGTGCTTGAGCTCCCTGAGAAGTCTGAGCCGGTGAAGATCGAACATGACAGCGCCTGAAACAGCTGGCTTTCTCGTGGGAGAGCTTGTTCCGGACGCGCAGAGTGTGATGTCACGCTACGCCTCGCGGTTGACTCGGGCTGACGGCGGCGGATTACAAGGACCAGCGCCGCCGGTTCTAGGGCTGGGTGCCGTATCGAGGGGTGCGCGGTGGCCAGGAATCCCTGGTGCGCGGTCGGATCGTAAGGCGACCACCGGGCGAGCCGTTGAAAAGCGCTGCGAGGTCACGCTTGGACGCGCCCTGGGCCGGTTGGCGGCACGGCCTGGATCAGGCAGGTGATGTCACGCCACTGATGCCTGGGCGAGCCGCCCGGATGTGTCGCCGTCGAGGTCATGGCCTGGCTTGGGCCTCCTCGGCTGCCCTGCGCATGTCGGCCACCCGGCCGCGCACGCCGAACCACCCGGCGACGAGGGCCCCCACGATCAGCGGAAGACACAGCACGGTGGTGCGTGCGGCGCCGCCGTCGGCATACATCAGCACCAGGACGGAGGCCAGGAAGCCGAGGGTCACGATCTCGGTCCACGGCGAGCCGGGCAGCCGGTAGCCCGGACGCGTCAGCTCGCCCTGCTGCGCCTTCCGCCAGAAGAGCAGGTGGCAGATCATGATCATGCCCCACGTGGCCAGGATGCCGATGGCCGCGAAGTTCAGGACGATCTCGAACGCCTCCGCCGGTACGACGAAGTTGAGGCCGACGCCGAGCACACAGATACCGGTGGTGAGCAGGATGCCACCGTAGGGAACCTGGCTGCGGCTCATCGCACTCGTGAACCTCGGCGCCGAGCCGGACATCGCCATGGAGCGCAGGATGCGACCGGTCGAGTAGAGGCCGGAGTTGAGCGAGGACATGGCCGCGGTGAGGACGACGAGGTTCATCACGCCCCCCGCGGCGGGGACACCGATGTTGGACAGCACCGTCACGAAGGGGCTCTCGCCGGCGACGTACTTGTTCCACGGAAGCAGCATCGAGAGCAGGATGACCGAGCCGACGTAGAACAGCCCCACGCGCCACATGATCGAGTTGATCGCCTTGGGCATGATCTTCTCGGGGTTCTCGGTCTCACCCGCGGTAACGCCGACCAGCTCGACTGCGGCGTAGGCGAAGATGACGCCCTGGGTGATCAGGAGCATGGGCAGCAGACCGTTGGGGAAGACGCCTCCGTTCTGGCTGATCACGGACAGACCGGGGTTGTGACCGTCGACGGGGTGTTGGGTCACCAGCAGGAAGATGCCGATACACATGAAGACGAGGAGGGCGCCGACCTTGATGATCGCGAACCAGAACTCCAGCTCGCCGAAGATCCGCACCGAGATCAGGTTGACCGCGAGGACGACCGCCAGGGCGATCAGCGCGATCACCCATTGGGGTATGTCGGAGAACATGCCCCAGTAGTGGGTGTAGGTGGCCACCGCGGTGATGTCGGCGATACCGGTCGTGGCCCAGTTCAGGAAGTACATCCAGCCTGCGGTGTAGGCGCCCTTCTCGCCGAGGAACTCCCGGGCGTACGACACGAAGGCGCCCGACGAGGGCCGGTACAGGACGAGTTCGCCGAGCGCGCGGACGACGAGGAAGGCGAAGACGCCGCAGACCGCGTACGCGACGAACAACGACGGGCCGGCCTCGGCGAGGCGGCCGCCGGCACCGAGGAAGAGGCCGGTGCCGATGGCACCGCCGATGGCGATCATGCTGACGTGCCGGGACTTCAACGACTTGCTGTAACCGGCGTCTCCGGCGTCGATATTGGGCCGGGCCGGTCTGGATGGCGCTCCGGGCTTTACGAGCGGCTTCTCACTCACGCCTGGCTCTCACTTTCCATAAGTTGATGCAGTGCGGTCCGTTACTGCCGGTCCGCTCAAGATTTCGATAGGCGCACGCCGTCGCCGTCGGTCAACGAACGTTGCAGGCGGCCCGGGTTCGCGCGGTCTCCCGCGTTGGGGGGCCAAGGCGGCAATCAGACTTTCACCCCGCTCTACCGAACGTCCGTTCAGGAAGAGCAATTGATCGACCGGGGCTCACTGTGCCGAACGGCATGTACCTTTTCCAGCGCAGGTTTCCGATCGTTCATCGTCGAGAAAACCGAACGTTGTCGATACGTTCGCGCTCACATGTCGAAATCCACGGTGAGCTCTTCCGATGCGGGGCGGGTCTGGCAGGTCAAGACGTATCCGGCGGCCACCTCCGCGGGCTCCAGGGCGTAGTTGCGGCGCATGTCGCCCCGGCCCTGGGTCACCAGGGCGCGGCACGTTCCGCAGACGCCGCCTCTGCAGGCGAACGGCAGGTCGGGGCGAAACTGTTGGGCAGCGTCGAGGACGGTCCGGTCCGGTGGGGCCGGGAACGTGGTGGCCCTGCCATCCAGGACGACGGTGACTTCGCTCGTGGGGAGACCGATCGCCGAGACCTCGTGGCGGGCGGCGGGCGGCTCTTCATCGGCGTGGAACAGTTCCTGGTGGATGCGGTCGGCCGGGACACCGAGCCCGGCCAGGATGGCGCCGGAGTCACGGACCATGCCGTGCGGACCGCAGAGCCACCACTGGTCGACGCCGTCGGTGTCGACCAGGGCATCGAGCAGGGCGGTGAGCCGCGCCGCATCGAGGCGGCCGGTGAGCATTTCGGCCTGGCGCGGCTCGCGGGACAACACGTGAACGAGCTGAAAGCGGGCCGGGTACTTGTCTTTCAGGTCTGCCAGTTCGTCCGCGAACATCACCGTATCGGTGCGCCGGTTGCCGTAGAGGAGGGTGATGCGGGATGAGCCGTCGGCGCCGAGTACGGAGGCGGCGATCGACAGCATCGGTGTGATGCCGGATCCGGCGGCGATGAGCACGTAGTGGCCGAGGCCGCCGGGTTGACCGGAATCACCGGGTTGTCCGGCTGCGGTGAGGTCGGGGGTGAAAGCACCGGCCGGCCCCATCACCTCAAGGGTGTCTCCCGGGCGCACACCGTGGACGAGCCAGGAAGAGAACAGGCCGCCGGGTACGACGCGGATGCCGATGCGCAGTGGCTCCCCGACGGGGGAGCAGATGGAGTAGGAGCGGCGCTCGTCGCGGCCGTCGATCTCCCGGCGCACGGTGAGGCACTGGCCGGGGAGAAACGCGAACTCCTCGGCCAGGCGCTCCGGTACCGCGAGGGTGAGCGCGGCGGCGTCGGAGCACAGCCCCTCGACCGCTGCGACGCGCAGGGCGTGGAAGGCGGGACGCAGACGGGTCCGCGCTGTGCCGGGGGGACGGGAAGGGGTCGTCATCAAAGGTCCTTGAGGTGCTCGAAGGGCTCCAGGCAGGTGCCGCAGCGGCGGAGCGCCAGGCAGGCCGTTGCGGCGAACCGTGAGATCTCCTCGGTGTCGGCCGAGGCGCAGCGCGGGCAGGGCACATCTGACGGGGCGGGCCCGAGGGACAGCCACACCGGCCCGGATTCGCTGCGGCGCCGAGGCCCCGGTGGTGCGATGCCGTGTTCGGCGAGCTTGTGGCGGCCCTGGGAGGTGATCCAGTCGGTAGTCCAGGGCGGGTCGAGCACGGTGACGACCCGGACGGCGGGAAAGCCGGCCGCCTGCAGCCGGTTGGCGGCTTCAGCCCGCATCTCGGCCACGGCGGGACAGCCGGAGTAGGTCGGGGTGAGCCGCACGACGACCGTACCGTCCTGCTCCACCTCGACGCCGCGGAGCACTCCGAGGTCGGCGAGGGTCAGCATGGGCAGTTCGGGATCGGGGATCTCGCGGACGGTGCTCCAGGCGCGGTGCGCCGCCTCTTGACGGCGCTCGCCGGCATCCGCGAGCGTCACCATTGCGCCTGCGGGTGTGCGCGGGCGATGCTCTGGAGTTCGGTGAGGAGCGGCGCCAGGTGCTCCGTACGGTCACCGTCGCGGCCGGAGCCGGGTAGGGCGGGGGCGGACGCCGGGCCGAGAGGCAGGACCTCGGAGGGGTCGAAGCCCGCTCGCACCAGGACGTCCGCGAGGCGCCGCAGTGTCCGGTCGGCGACCACCGCGGACTCGGCACCCAGACCAGCTGCGGTCCGGTCGGTCAGTGGTTCTGCCAGCCAGGGCGCGATGTCGAGCAGGGCCGTTCTGAGGCGGTCACGGGACTCGGGAGTCCCGTCGCCGAAGCGCACGGTCCACACGGCGGCGTAGTGGCAATGGTAGGAGAGCTCCTTCACGCTCTTGGCGGCGATGGCGGCGAGCACCGGATCAGGAGCGCTGGTGAGCTCCTCGAAGACGGCCAGCCGCCAGGCGGACAGCACGAGCAGTCGTGTGATCGTGAAGGCGAAGTCTCCGCCGGGCAGTTCGGCCAGCCGTAGGTTGCGGAAGTCGTCTGGATCACGGAAGTAGGCGTACGCGTCCTCGCCGCGGCCCGTACCGTCGGCTCGTCCCGTTCTGGCGTACAGCAGCCGGGCCTGGCCGAGCAGGTCGAGGCCGATGTTGGCCAGGGCGAGCTCCTCCTCCAGTTCCGGGGCGCGTGTGCACCACTCGGCGAGCCGCTGGGCGGACACCAGGGCGTCGTCGCCCAGAGCCAGGCAGCAGGCGGCCAGGTCTTCGGCGTCGACGCCGTCCGGCACCCTCTGGTCGATGCCGTGCAGGGGGTCGGTGAAACCGGTGCCGAACGCCCACTGCGCGTTGTCGTGGTCGACGTACAGGTCCTCGTCACTCATGGGCGGCTGCTCCTAGATGTGGGGTACGTCATGGGGGATGTCGTAGAAGGTGGGGTGCCGGTAGACCTTGTCGCCGCTGGGCGTGAAGAAGGGGTCCTTCTCGGCGGGGGTGGTGGCGGCGATGGAGTCGGATCGCACGGCCCAGATGCTCACGCCCTCGTTGCGCCGGGTGTAGAGGTCGCGGGCGTGGACAAGGGCCATCGCGTCGTCGGGCGCGCGCAGGGAGCCCACGTGGACATGGTTCAGTCCGCGCTTGCCGCGGACGAACACCTCGTACAGCGGCCACTCGTCCCGTATGCGGACGGGTCCGCCGGCGGAATTCCGGTCGGTGCCGCTCATGCCGCCGCTCCTTCCCGCACCCGGGTCGCCTGCTTGGCGGCATGGGCCGAGGCCGCCTCCCGTACCCAGGCGCCCTCTTCGTGGGCGGCCCGGCGCCGGGCGATCCGCTCGGCGTTGCAGGGCCCGTCGCCGGAGACCACGCGCTTCAGCTCGTCCCAGTCGGGGGTGCCGAAGTCGTGGTGCCCGCGTTCCTCGTTCCACCGCAGACCGGGGTCGGGCAGGGTGACGCCGAGCTTCTGGGCCTGCGGCACGGTCATGTCGACGAACCGCTGTCGCAGTTCGTCGTTGGAGTGCCGTTTGATCTTCCAGGCCATGGACCGGGCGGAGTTGGGCGAGTCGGTGTCCGGCGGGCCGAACATCATCAGCGACGGCCACCACCAGCGGTTCACCGCGTCCTGCACCATCTCCCGCTGCTCGTCGGTGCCGCGCATCATCGTCAGCAGGAGTTCGTACCCCTGCCGCTGGTGGAAGGACTCCTCCTTGCACACGCGGACCATGGCGCGCCCGTACGGGCCGTACGACGTACGGCACAGGGGCACCTGGTTGCAGATCGCCGCGCCGTCCACGAACCAGCCGATCACGCCGACGTCGGCGAAGGTGTGGGTCGGGTAGTTGAAGATGGACGAGTACTTCTGGCGGCCGTCGATCAGACGCGTCGTCATGTCCGTGCGGTCCGCCCCGAGGGTCTCGGCCGCGGAGTAGAGGTACAGTCCGTGCCCGGCCTCGTCCTGCACCTTGGCGAAGAGGATGGCCTTGCGGCGCAGCGAGGGCGCCCGAGTGATCCACTCGCCCTCCGGCTGCATGCCGATGATCTCGGAGTGGGCATGCTGGGCGATCTGCCGGATCAGCGTGGTGCGGTAGCCGTCGGGCATCCAGTCCCGGGGTTCGATGCGCTGGTCGCGGGCGATGGTGTCCTCGAAGATGGCCTCGGGGCCCCGGGGCCCGGATGGTGTGAGGGTGGGGGTGTTCATGGGGTGTGCGTGTCCCGTCGTACTCGGTGGGTGGGTCATTGGCCGCGGAAGGCGGGGCTGCGGCGTTCGAGGAAGGCCGTGACGGCTTCGCGGTGGTCCTCGGTGGCGCCGAGCCGGCGCTGGATCACGGCTTCGCGCTCCAGCGCGGCCGGCAGGGTGGGGGCGGCCGCGGACCGCAGCAGTGCTTTGATCTCTCGGTGGGCGGCGGTGGGGCCATCTGCGAGGGAGCGGGCGACGGCCAGCCCTTCGGCCGTGGCCGAGCCGTCTGCCACGACGCGGTGGACCAGGCCCCAGCGTTCGGCGTCCTGTGCGGAGAAGCGGTCTCCGAGGAGCATGAGTCCGGCGGTCCGCGAAGGGCCGAGCTGGCGGACGAGGCCGCGGGCGACCCCCGAGTCGGAGGCCAGGCCGAGGCCGGTGAAGGCGGTCGCGAAGCGGGCTCCTTCGGCGGCGACACGTACATCGGCGCAGAGCGCGATGCCGAGCCCGGCCCCGACGCACGCGCCCTCGACGGCCACGACGAGCGGGACCGGCAGCCCATGCAGCTCCTTCATCAGCGGGTTGTAGTCGTTGGGAAGGTTCGCGAAGGCCGCCTCGGGCGTGGTGTTCAGCAGCCGGGCGTGCTCCTTGAGGTCCTGGCCGACGCAGAAGTGGCTTCCACGGGCGGTGATCAGGGCCGCCCGTACCCCGCGTGCGGTGTCCGTGGTCAGGCGGCGTGCCGCCATGAGGAGCGCGCTGCGCATGTGTGTGTCGAGCGCGTTCCCGCTCCCGGGACCGCGCAGCTCGATGACGGCCACGGCGTCGGTGACGTCGTAGGCGACCCCGTGACGGGCAGGGCGGCCCGGCTCCGGGGCGTCGGTGGGAGTACCGTCGGTCACGGCCATGAGTAGAACCCCTGACCTGTCTTGCGGCCCAGCTCGCCGCGGGCGACCTTCTCCCGCAGCAATGCCGGCGGGGCGAACCGCTCGCCGAGCGTCCTGTGCAGGTGGTCGGCGATGGCCAGCCGTACGTCGAGACCCACCACGTCGGTGAGGCGCAGCGGCCCCATCGGGTGCCGGTATCCCAGGCGCATGGCCGTGTCGATGGCCTCAGGCTCGGCGACGCCCTCCTCGACCATGCGGACAGCCTCCAGACCGAGGGCCAGGCCGAGACGGCTGCTGGCGAATCCCGGCGAGTCCTGGACGACGACCTTCTGCTTGCCCAGGGCGCGTGTCCAGCCGACCGCCGCCGTGAGAGTCTCCCCGGAGGTGTCGGGAGTGAGGACCAGTTCGACGAGCGCGGAGACGGGCACCGGGTTGAAGAAGTGCATGCCCAGGAAGCGTCCCGGCCGCTTCAGGGCCGCCGCGAGTTCGGTGACCGGCAGGGAACTGGTGTTGGTGGCGAGTACGCACCGCTCCCCCACGGCCTGCTCGGCGGCGGCGAGCAGCCGGGCCTTGAGCGCGGCGTCCTCCGGTACCGCCTCGACGACGAGATCGGCGTCGGCCGGTAGTTCGGCGATCGAGGTGACGGCGGTGACCCGGTCGGGTACGTGACCGGTGGCGGATCCGCCGGGCCCCCCGCGCTCGGCGGCCCGCCGCAGCCCGTCGGCGATGCGGTTCAGCGCGACGGTCGCGGCCGCTTCGTCGTGTTCCACGACGACCACGGACGACCCTGCGGCCGCGAAGGACTGGGCGATACCGGTCCCCATCCGGCCGCCGCCGATCACCCCCACGACGGCGGGCGGTGCTGCTGCCGAGGTCATTCCCGGCCTCCGTTCTTCTCGTTCTTCTCGTTCTTCTCCAGGAATCGCGTCATGCGCTCCTCCTTGTCGCGGCCCTCGAACAGCACGGCCTGGGCGAGGTCGTCAGCCACCGGATGGGCACCCGGGGCGTCCGTGACGAGCTTGGTGAGCCGCAGGGCGAGCGCCGAGGAGCGGGCCATACGGTCGAGCAGGGTGTGTGCCTCGGCGATCAGCCGCTCGGCCGGTACGACGTCCATGACCAGCCCATAGGCGAGCGCGGCAGGTGCGTCGAGGTTCCGCCCGGCGAGCAGTACCTGTTTGGCCACCGACTCGCCGAGCAGCTCCCGCAGCCGCCAGCAGGCCCCGGCGGCGGCGAGGATGCCCAGGCCCGGTTCGGGGTTGCCGAAGACGGCGTTCGGTCCGGCGATCCGGATGTCGCAGGCGTACGCCAGCTCGGCGCCGCCGCCCAGCGCCCAGCCGTCCACCGCGGCCACGGTGGGCATGGGCAGCCTGCGCACCCGCTCGAACAGACGGCTGTTGATTCCCTGCAGCGCCTCCTCCCGGCCACGCCGCCGCAGTTCGGCGATGTCGGCGCCGCCGGCGAAGACCCCGCCGTGCCCGGTGAGCAGCAGCAGTCTCGGCTCGCGCTCCAGGTCCTCGCACACGCGGTGCAGTTCGGCGAGCATGTCGCTGCTGATGGCGTTGCGCGCCTCGGGCCGGTGCAGGGTCACGACGACCCGGTCCGCGCGCTCCTCGACCTGCAGGGTCTCGTACGCCGTGTCCTCTCGCGTGCTCATACGCGCTCCACGAGCATCGCCACGCCCTGGCCGACCCCCACACACATGGTCGCCAGTCCCCGTCGAGCGTCCTCGCGTTCCATGCGTCCGAGCAGGGTGAGCAGGATGCGGGCGCCGGAGCAGCCGAGTGGGTGTCCGAGGGCGATGGCGCCGCCGTCGGCGTTGACGCGGTCCTCGTCGAGCTGCAGGCGGCGGACGACCGCCAGCGCTTGGGCGGCGAAGGCCTCGTTCACCTCGACGGCGTCCAGGTCGTCGGCCCGCCAGCCCGCCCGGTCCAGCGCCCTCAAGGTGGCCGGCACGGGCCCGAGCCCCATCAGGCGGGGCTCGACCCCCGCCGAGGCGGCGGTGACGACGCGGGCCCGGGGAGTGAGCCCGTATCGTTCGACCGCCGCGCCACTCGCGACCACCAGGGCCGCGGCCCCGTCGGACAGCGGCGAGGAGTTACCCGCGGTGACGATTCCGCCGCTGCGGAAGGATGTGCGCAGTCCGCCGAGCTTCTCCAGCGAGGTGGACGGCCGAGGCCCCTCGTCCTGGGTCACCTCGCCGTCCGCCACCGGAACGGGGACGATCTCCTCCTTGAAGCGGCCCGCGCTCTGGGCGGCCTCCGCCCGGCGGTGGCTGCGCAGCGCGAAGGTGTCCGCCTCAATGCGGGTGATGCCGTCCAGGGCGGCGACCTCCTCGGCGGTCTCGCCCATGGACAGGGTGGTCGCGGCGGGGAAGCGCGAGTTGGTGAAGCGCCAGCCGAGGGAGGTGTCGTGAAACTCGCCGGGCCGGGCCCAGGGCGTGCCGGGCTTGGCCATCACCCAGGGGGCACGGGTCATGGACTCCACTCCGCCCGCGACGACCAGGTCGGCCTCCCCCGCACGAATCGCCTGGGCGGCCGAGGCGACGGCCGTCAGCCCGGACGCGCACAGCCGGTTGACGGTGTATCCGGGCACGGTGTCCGGCAGTCCGGCCAGCAGGACCGCCATCCGGGCAACGTCCCGGTTGTCCTCGCCCGCCTGGTTCGCGGCGCCGAGGATCACCTCGTCCACGGTGTCGGCCCGGACGCCCGAGCGCCGTACCGCCTCGCCCACCACGAGGGCGGCCAGGTCGTCGGGACGTACGGAGGCCAGGGCGCCTCGGTGGCGACCGAGGGGAGTGCGGGCCCCGTCGATCAGATAGACCTCGTCACGCATCGAGGTGCTCCTCTGCGGGTGCGTGGCGCCGGGACTGGACGACCGAGAAGCGTCCGGTGACGAACGCCGGGTCGGTGAGGGCGGCATTGGCCGCGGGGTTGGCCGCGGTGCCGTGGAAGTCGCTGAACGCGGCGGACTGGTTGACGAAGACCGCGCCGGTCAGGTTCTCCGACAGGTGTACGCCCGCCTCCAGCGCGGTTGCCCGTGCCGCCTCCAGCACACCCTCGTCGGTGGCGTACACGGAGGCGGTCAGCGCGCCGTGGCGCCGTACGGTGTCGTGCAGGAGACGCAGGCCGTGCGCGGTGGAGTCGGTACCGATGACGAAGGAGACCGGACCGAACCACTCGCTGGTGTAGGTCTCTTCGTCGGCCTCGGCCTCGAGCCGGACCAACAGCGGGGAACGGACGGCCGCATCCGGGAAGTCCGGGTGGGCGAGTCGCCTCGAGGGATGGGCGACACGGTCGAGTTCCTCCGCCTCCGCCACGCGGTTCAGCACACCGTCGTTCACGATCGCGCCGAGGGTGGCGGCCGCACGGGCCGGGTCGCCGAGCAGCCTGTCCACGGCGGCGCCCAGGTCGGCGGCGAACTCGTCGGCCGTACGCCACCCCTGGTCGGTCGGGAAGCCGTCGCGGGGGACGAGGAAGTTCTGCGGGGTGGTACACATCTGGCCGCTGTAGAGCGACAGGGAGAAGGCAAGGTTGCGCAGCAGCCCCGCGTAGTCGTCCGTGGAGTCCACGACGACGGTGTTGAGTCCGGACTTCTCGGTGTGGACGACGGCCTGGCGGGCGTTGGTCTCCAGCCAGTCACCGAACTCGCTGGAGCCGGTGAAGTCCACGATGCGCACGTCGGGGTGGGTGGCCAGGGCGGGAGCGGTGCGCTCGTCGGGCTTCGCGGCGGCGAGCAGTACCACATCGGGATCGAAGCCGGCCTCCGCCAGCACCTCACGGGCGATCCGCACGGTGATCGCCAGCGGCAGCACGGCCCGTCGATGAGGCTTGACGACCACCGGGTTGCCGGTGACCAGACTCGCGAACAGTCCCGGATAGCCGTTCCAGGTGGGGAAGGTGTTGCAGGCGATCAGTACTGCCACACCGCGTCCCACGGTGGTGAAGGTCTTGTCCATGACGAGTGGGCCGCCCTTGCGCTGCGGCTTGCTCCAGCGGGCCGCGACCGGATGGCGGGTCTGCTCGTTCCATGCGTGGGCGACCGCTTCGAGGCCTCGGTCCTGGGCGTGCGGACCACCGGCCTGGAACGCCATCATGAAGGGCTGGCCGGTGGTGTGCTGGACGGCGTGCGCGATCTCGAAGCTCGCCTCGTTCAGCCGGGCGAGGATCTCGGCGGCGACGCCGGCCCGGGTGTCCGGGCTCGCGGCGCGCCATGTCACCGCGGCTGACTTGGCCGTCGCGACGGCCACCTCGGGCGGCAGGTACGGGTAACTGATGCCCAGCGGGAAGCCGTAGGGCGAGACTTCGGAGGCCGGGACGGTGCCGGTGCTCGGATGTCCTTCGATGCGGAAGGAGCGGCCGAGGAGGCCTTGGAAGGCGGCCTCGCCCAGCCCGGATGCCTCGGCCCCGTACGCAGAGGTACTGGGGGTTTCCGGGTACGGCGTCCAGTAGGTGCGGTCGGCGGCACACTCCACCGCCTGGTCGAGCAGCGCCGTATGGCGGACGAAGAAGTCGGGATGCTGGTCGGTGGTCACTGAGAGCTCCTGGCCGAACGTTCGGTAGGTTGATGGGTGTGAGTCGCCTGGGCGGACGCGGGGGAAGCGGGGGTGGTTCAGACGTCGGCGAGCAGGATCGCCGGGCGTTCCACGCAGTCGGCCACGAAGCGCAGGAACCCGCCGGCCACACCGCCGTCACAGACCCGGTGGTCGAAGCTGAGGGAGAGCTGCATGACCTTGCGGACGGCCAGTTCGCCGTCCACCACCCACGGTTTGTCCACGATGCGGCCCGCGCCGAGCAGAGCGGCTTCGGGGTGGTTGATGATGGGCGTGGATCCGTCGACGCCGAACACGCCGTAGTTGTTGAGGGTGAAGGTCCCGCCGGTCAGACGGTCGGGCGGCAGGGCCCCGTCGCGGGCCAGCCCGGTCAACCGGGCGAGCTCGGCGGCCAGTTGTGCGGTCGTCATGCGCTGTGCGTCGCGGACGACGGGGACCACCAGACCGCGTTCGGTCTGGGCGGCGAAGCCGAGGTGTACCTCGCTGAAGCGGACGATCTCCCGCCGTTCGGTGTCGACGGTGGAGTTCAGCTCCGGGAAGCGGTGCAGTCCGGCGACGCAGATACGGGCGAGCAGGGCCAGCAGTCCGATGGGGCGGCCGGGCTCTGCGGCCTGCATGGCCTTCCGGGCCTGGAGCAGGGCCGTCGCGTCCACGTCGACCCAGGTGGTGGCGTCGGGGATCTCGGTGCGGCTGCGGGAGAGCTTGTCCGCGACCGCGCGGCGGACCCCGCGCAGCGGGATGCGCTCGGGACCGTCCGGCGCCGGCCGGGCGTGCGGTGCACGGTCCGCCGGGGGCCGACGATCCGGAGTGACCGGTGCGGCATCGGGGTCCGTCGCCAGCTGGCCGGCCCGCCCAACGGCCTGCTCGACATCTCGTCTGAGCACGACCCCTGCGGGACCCGATGGCGCCAACGCGGCGAGGTCGATCCCGTGTTCCCGCGCCATCCTGCGTACGAGGGGGGATATGACCCGGGGAGCGTGCAGCTCTCCGGACGGCGCCGCCTCGGCAGCAGTGCCGCCTCCCGTCGCGGCGCCCCCGCGTCGGCGGCGGCGACGCGGTGCCGGGCCGTGGCCGGTGCCGTAGCCGATCAGGACGTTGCCGGACCCGGCCTGCTCCTCCTCCCGGTATCGCTCAGCCGCAGGGTCGGCCGACGTCGAATCGACAGAAGGCTGGGCGCCCGGGCCCTCCCCCGTGCCGTCGGGTCGGCCGGAAGTCGGCGTACCCACCGTGATCAGCGGCTTCCCCACCTCCAGCGCCGTACCCGCCTCCGCGTGCAGTCGCAGCACGGTGCCCGCGTAGGGGACCGGCACCTCGACTGCGGCCTTGGCGGTCTCGACCTCGATGACTATCTGGTCGATCGTCACCGTGTCGCCGACGGCGACCTTCCACTCGATGATCTCGGCCTCGGTCAGCCCTTCGCCGAGATCCGGCAGCCGGAAGAGCTGCTCATGAAGCGCTGCGGTGCTCATACGGCCGTTCCCTTCAGCAGGTGCAGGGTGTCCGGCTCGTCGCCGAGCTGGAGACGGTCGACGGCGTCGAGGATCCGGTCGACGCCCGGCAGATGCGCGTGCTCCAGCTTCGGCGGCGGATACGGGATGTCGAAGCCGGCCACCCTCAAGACCGGCGCGGCCAGCGAGTGGAAACAGCGCTCCTGCACACGTGCGGCGATCTCCGCCCCGACGCCGGCGAAGCCCTGGGCCTCCTGGACGACCAGGCAGCGTCCGGTCCGGCGTACCGATGCGGTGACCGTCTCGTCGTCGAAGGGCACCAGCGTGCGCAGGTCCACGACCTCCAGGTCGATGCCGTCGGCTGCCGCCGCTTCGGCTGCGGCCAGGGCCACCGGAACCGAGGGCCCGTACGCGACGACCGTGGCGTCGCGGCCCTCCCGTCGGATCGCCGCCTGCCCGAACGGCAGCGCTCCGCGGCGCTCCAGGTCGGTTTCCTCCTTCGACCAGTACAGCTTCTTCGGCTCCAGGAAGACCACGGGGTCGGGGTCGGCGATGGAGTCCCGCAGCAGCCAGTACGCGTCCTCGGGCGTCGCCGGGGTGACGACTTTCAGGCCCGGGGTGTGCGCGTAGTACGCCTCGCTTGAGTCGCAGTGGTGCTCGACTCCCCCGATGCCGCCCGCGTAGGGGATTCGGATCACCATCGGCAGCGCGAGCCGCCCCCGGGTCCGGTTGCGGAGCTTGGCGACGTGTGAGGCGATCTGTTCGAACGCCGGATAGGCGAAGGCGTCGAACTGCATCTCCACCACGGGCCGGAAGCCGCCCATCGCCATGCCGACGGCCAGTCCTACGATGCCGGCCTCGGCCAGCGGGGTGTCGAAGCATCGCTGCTCACCGAAGTCGCGGGTCAGCCCGTCGGTGATCCGGAAGACGCCGCCGAGCGGACCGACGTCTTCGCCGAAGACGAGCACGCGCTCGTCCTCGCGCAGTGCGTCGCGCAGTGCGGCGTTCAGCGCCTGCGCCATCGTGACCTTGGCCATGGCCGTCAGTTCTCCTGGGTGTCGAGTGCGGGGGAAGCGGCGTCTTCGGCCAGCTCGGCCGCGAGCAGGGCACGCTGTTCGCGCAGTTGGGATGTCGGCTCGGCGTAGACGTGGTCGAAAAGCTCCAGCAGATCGGGCTCGGACTCCACGTTCATGCCCGCGCGCAGCTCGGTGGCCAGCGTCTCCGCCTCCTCCCGCACCGCCGCCACGTCCTCGTCGGTGAGGGCGCCGCAGGCCCTCAGATACGTCTCCAGACGGCTGACCGGGTCGGCGGCGCTCCACCGTTCGACCTCCGCCGCGTCCCGGTAGCGGGTCGCGTCGTCGGCATTGGTGTGCGCGTCCATGCGGTAGGTGTGCGCCTCGACCAGGACCGGTCCGTGCCCGGTCCGGGCATGCTCGACCGCCGCGGTCAGGACGGCCAGCACGGCGACCAGATCATTGCCGTCGACCTGTTCGGAACGCACCCCGTGTCCGATGCCCTTGTACGCGAGGGCGGGCGCCGCGGACTGCCGGGCCAGCGGCACGGAGATCGCGTACTTGTTGTTCTGGACGAAGAAAACGACCGGCGCGCGGAACACAGCCGCGAAGTTCAGCGCCTCGTGGAAGTCCCCCTCACTGGTGGCGCCGTCTCCGACGAGGGCCATCGCCACACCGTCCCCGCCCGTGCGGCGCAACGACTCCGCCATGCCGGTGGCGTGCAGCACCTGGGTGGCCAGCGGGGTGCACTGGGGGGCGACGCGGGTGGCGACCGGGTCGTATCCGCAGTGCCAGTCGCCGCGCAGCAGCGTCAGCACCTCTAGCGGGTCGATGCCGCGGGCGACCAGGGCCACAGAGTCGCGGTAGGTGGGAAACAACCAGTCGTCCGGCCGCAGCGCGAGTACGGCTCCGATCTGGCAGGCCTCCTGGCCCCGGCTGGACGGGTAGACCGCGAGCCGCCCCTGCTTGGTGAGCGCGGTGGCCTGAGTGTCGAACCGGCGCCCCACGACCATCCGCCGGTACGCCTCGCGGAGAACCTCGGGCGGAGGCTCGGTGTAGTCGGTTGCGGGCTTGGCCACCGGGGTGCCGTCCTCGGCCACGAACCGCACCGGCACGAGGGACGGCAGGAGGCCCTGGACCGTCTGGCGGAGGCTCTTCACAGACATGGAGGGCACTCACTTTCTCTGGACACTTGACGCGAGTATCGTCACCAATGCTGAATATGTGTTCAAGGTTTCCGGCGAACCAGCGACGGACTGCCGAACCAAGCGCTCTGGGAGGCCAAAGTGTCCGAGCAAAACTCACCCTCGGAGTCGATGACCGGACGAACTGCCGTTCGACTCGACGACACCGACCGGCACATCCTGGCGGGGCTCATCGACGACGGCCGGGTGTCGATCAAGGCACTCGCGGACAAGCTGCACATCTCGCGCGCCAACGCGTACACGCGCATCAACAGGCTCATGGCCGAGGAGGTCATCACGGGCTTCAGCACGCGGCTGAATCCGCAGCGGGCCGGCCTCGGCACGAGTGCGTACGTGACGTTGACGATCGACCAGAACGCGTGGCGGGATATTTCCCGGGAACTGCGCGAGATCCCCTACGTCGAGCACGTCACCCTCGTCGCTGGTGACTTCGACGTCCTGGTGCTAGTACGCACTCCGGACAACTCCGTGCTGCGCCAGGTCGTGCTGGAGCGCATCCAGGCAGTACCGGGGGTGCGCTCGACCCGCACCTGGCTGGTCTTCGACGAGGTGCGGGGACGCGGGACGCACTGGACTGCCTGACTGCGCGGTGACTCAGACGTCGACCAGCGCGGCAGCGGAACCCGAGTCCGGCGCCGGAGCCCGAGGCGACTTGGCAGCCCCGATGGGGGTCGGTCTCGGGGCCCCCTCCACGGCAGGCGCCGGGGCCGTCCTGGCCGCATTCTGCCGAGACCGCACCACCCTGAACCGCCCGGTGACGAAGTGGGCGCCCTCGGAGGGCAAATCCGCGCCTGCCGAGGAGGGGTCCGCGGGGAAGTCGTCTGCGAGGTTCTGCACGAGGTGCACCCCGGCGTCCAGTGCTGCCGTCTCGGCGACCGCCAGCACCAGCGGGTCGGTCGAGTGCACCGTGGCGTACGACGCCCCGTGGCGGCCGACCGTGCGGCGGAAGAGAGCCAGACTGTGCGACGTCGAGTCGGTACCGACAAGGAATGAGACGGGCCCCGGCCACTCCCTGGCGTAGATCCGTTCGTCCTGCGCCGCCAGCCGGACGAGCAGGGGACTGCGCACATCGGCGGCCGGATGATGCGGATGGCGCAGCGCTCCGGAGGCATGGAGCACGGTGCCGTACCGCGTGGCCTCCGCCAGCCCCGCCCGCACCGTATCGCTGGCGATCGCGCCCAGCAGCCTCGCCACACGTGCGGGATGCCCGAGCAGCCGGTCCACGGCCTCGCCCAGGTCGGCCCCGAAGTCCCCCAGACTCTTGCGCCCCTCATCGGTCGCGATGCCCGTCGTCGGCACGAGGATGTTCTGCGGTGTGGTGCGGACCGTGCCGCTGCACCGGCACAAGGAGTGGGCCAGGCCGCGCACGAGATCCCGGTAGTCACCGGTGGAGTCGACGATCACCGTGTTCAGGCCCGTCCGGTCGACGAACGTGGCGGCTTGGCGGGCGTGTTCCCTGAGCCAGCCGGCGAACTGCGCCGATCCGGTGAAGTCGACGATTCGCACCGCCGGGTCCGTGGCCAGCCTCTCGTGCAGCCGTTCCGCTGGTTCAGCCACCGCGAGGGTCACGATGTCCGGTGAGTGGCCGGCCTCCGCCAGCACCTGCCGGGCAACGCGCACGGTGATGGCCAGCGGCAGCACGGAACGCGGATGCGGGGCGACGATCACCGGATTGCCGGTCACCAGGCTGGCGAACAGGCCCGGGTAGCCGTTCCAGAGCGGATAGTCGGGGCAACCGATGAGCAGCGACACTCCGCGGGGCACCAGGGTGCTGGTGCCCCGCATCGGCGACGGTTGGCCGCTCCCTTGGGTCCCGTGACCGCTCTCCCAGTTCAGGTCCGCTGGAACGCGCTCGGACTCCGCGAAGGCAAGGGCCACGGCCTCCAGCGCACGGTCCTGGGCGCGCGGTCCCGCGGACCGGAACGCCGCCTGCGGCGGCTGCCCCGTGGTGTGATGCACCGCAAGGGCCAGCTCATGGCTGCGGGTGTTCAGGCGGCGCAGTATCTCCACGGCCAGCCCGGCGCGTCGGTGGGGGCCGGCGACGCGCCACCCGGCCGTCGCCTGGGCGGCAGCCGCCACCAGAGCCGCGGGGTCGCATCGCGGGTAACCGATGCCCATGCCGATCCCATAGGGCGAGGACTCGGTGCACACCCGGCCGAGCTCGCCGGGCTGGTCGAGCTCGAAGGGCCGTCCCAGCAGGGAGCCGAAGACCTTCACAGCTGTTCGGACCGATCTCATGCCCGCGTCGGCGGCATCCTGTCCGGTCGCCTCCGTGAAGGGCCGCCGGAATTCACCGGCGGCGAGGGCCCGCACGGCTTGCTGAAGCAGTTCGCGATGCCGCTCATAAGGACTGGGGCGCACGGCCTTCAGCCTCTCCAGGTCGCGGCGAGATCGAGGAAAGCCTCGTTCTCCTCCGGCAGTCCGATCGTCACCCGGACGCCCTCCCCGGGAAACGGGCGGACCACGACGCGCCCGCCAAGGCAGTGGACGGCGAAGTCAGCGCTCGCGTCCGCGAGCGGTAGCCACACGAAGTTGGCCTGGGATTGGGGGACTCCGAAACCCAGCGCGTGCAACGTCTGGGTCACGCGCTCCCGTTCGACGACCGTGAGGGCGGCCCGCCGGGCGACTTCCGCGCGCTCGTCGAGGGCGACGACGGCGGCCTGCTGGGCGAGGGCGCTGACGCTGAACGGTACCTGCGTCTTGCGCACATGAGCGGCGATCCACGGCGGCGCCACGCAGTAGCCGACGCGCAGTCCCGCCAGCCCGTAGGCCTTGGAGAACGTCCGCAGAACCACCACGTTCGGACGGTCGCCGAGCAGGGCCAGGGCATCGGGGACCAGCGCCGGATCCGCGTACTCACGATAGGCCTCGTCGACGACGATCAGCACGTCTTCCGGGACACGGTCCGCGAAGTCGAGCAGCGCCCGCTCTCCGACTGCGGTCGAGGTGGGGTTGTTCGGGTTGCAGACGAAGACCAGCCGGGTCCGGTCGGTGATCGCCGCGGCCATGGCGTCGAGGTCCAGCACATGGTCGAGCAGTGGGACCCGCACCGCGACACCGCCTGCGACCGCAGTGAGAATCGGGTACGCCTCGAAGGACCGCCATCCGAAGACGACCTCGTCGCCGAAGCCGACTACCGAGTGCAGCAGCTGTCCGCAGACCTCCGAGGATCCGGCGCCCACCGCGATCCGCTCCGGCTCGACGTCGTGGTGCCCGGCTATCGCCTGCACCAGTGCGGTGGCGCTCAGGTCGGGGTAGCGCGAAATGCCGCCGGTCAGCTCCGTAAGCGTTGCGGCTACACCGGGCAACAGCCCGTACGGGGATTCGTTGCTGGCCAGCACTACCGCGCCGGGCACTTTGCGGCCCGGGACATAGGCGGGCAACTGGGCCAACGATGAACGGACACGCACCATGCTCGACTCGCTTCTGAATCGGTGGGGCCCGAGGCCGTGCCTCCGGGCACTTGACAGGTAAAGCGTGAACAGCAGAAGTCAAACGCTCAACTGTTTGGAGAATTCGGCGACAGATCGCATCAATCCGGCAGCCGGCACGGCAAGCCGTCTCCTCGCCTGCCGGTTCGGCCCCTCGCCACGAGACGGACGGAGCGCAGCTCACCAGGCGTCGATGACTGCTCTCGGCTGCAGGCAGGACTCACTGGCCCCGACGCCCGCCGCCGACACTGTCCGTCAGACCTGGTCCCCATGCACTCACGAGGTGCCTGCACCGGTCCGCTCCGACGAAGAGAACCAAGCCCAAGTCGTCAGTCCCCCACGGTAGTTGCCGTCACTGGCGGCGACTCCTCCGCGGGCTGACGGCCGACCGTACGGGAACGGCCGACCGTGGTGGTGGGTGCACTCGTTGTCCCTTCTTGCACGCAGGGCGCCCGCCGCTGCTCTCTGTCTGCTCCGCCCCCCGCCCGGGATGTCGGTCGCACCTCGGCCTGCGAGGAGGCATATCCGGACTCGGGAGCAGGCATCACACACGGGAACCACGTGCGCTGCTCGACGAAGAGGTTTGCGGCAGGTGGCACATACGATTCCGCTCCTGCTCGCGGCAGAATCCTGCAATCGCACAGAAGTAAGCGCAAGTAAAGACACCTTTGTGTGGGATAAGCCATGCTTACTTCCCGCAGCGGTAGACCACCCGTCTCCCGCCCCCGCAGGTGACATCGGGCGCCCAGAGCCGCCCCGGGCGGACTGATGATCGCAGAGGCCGGCGGCACCGGGCGGCCGCCAGGCGTAACCACTGACCGGCGCGCAGGACGTCCCCGCGAGAGGCCCGAGGCCAATACCGCCTCACCACGGGAACACGGTCTTGGGTCAGCGCTAGTCGAGGACGCGCCACAGCTTCGGGAACCACACCCAGCGCCCATTGACGTAGGCCATTCCGTCGTACGCGTCACCGAGAACTTCGCCTGGCTCCAGATACTCCCACCGGTAGATCGTCGTTCCGGGTTTGAAGTAAGGGGCCACCTTCTCATATCCAAGGGGGAATTCTTCACTAGGCTGATTCGCCCAATTCCTGAGGTCGTCCGTGGTAGCCTTCGCCACCTCGATTTCGGTCTTTTCAGGGGCGACGTCAAGCGAGGCGGGGGGCTTGGACCAGATCCACTTTTCGTACATCTTCTCGGCTTTGGCCGCGAACTCCGGCTCGAAGACCGCTGCATAGTCAGCGGAGTTCGGCTCCAGTGAAGCCACCACATCCTCGTCAAAACGTACAGCCATGATCAGCTTCCGGAAACCTGCATCCGTGTTCGGGTACAGCGTCGCCTGAGTTGTGCTCGACGACGTCTCGGTGGGTTGCATTCCCTGACCATTTGCGGAACACGCACTCAGACTCAACAGACACACAACAAAGAAGGGGACAAAGCGATTCTTCACTTGTTTCTTTCCTATGCGAGTGAGGCGGGTCAGACTTCCTGCCTCATCAGAGGTTGTGACCTACTCATCCCGCAACACGACGATGAGCCGCGGGCGGAGACGGATTGAGACGGCGAAAGGCCCACTCGGGCGTGGTAGACGGTCGTCACCCATGACAGCGGCCGTCGCCCCTGCGGGGGTGACTCGGGCCGGCCCGGTCAAGCGGTCACTGCTGCGTCAGAAATCCTGTGAGGTAAGCGCGTTCAGCCTCGGTGAGGCGCCGCGGGCGCTTGCCCTCCAGGTCGTAGGGAACCATCGTGGAGGCTGCCCTCGCGTACAGAGTCCCTTCGTCCTTCACCTCGTAGGCGAGGTTGAATGACACCGCCCTGAGGCCGGTAACCCAGACCTCGACGGTGACTGGAGTTTCGCGCCACTCCAGGGGGGCCTTGTACTCGATCTCGTGCTTCGCGCTCACGCAGCCCGCTGCGAAGGTGTCCACACCGGCTATTGCGGCCTGGCCACCGAGTATGTCGCTGCGCGCTTCCTCCAGGTAGGTGAGGAATACGGCGTTGTTGACGTGCCCGTAGACGTCCATGTCCGACCAACGGACTGAGCAGCGGTATTGATGGCGAGTCATTCCACTCATTTCATTTCGTCATTATCACCGGCCCGGAATCTGGGCAGGGCGACGGACATTGCCTCAGCGGCCTACTCGGGGCATAGTCGGCGGTCGTGCCGCTTGCTGGTTTCCGTGACGGATAAATCCCCGCGGAGCCTGCTTCGTACCGGTCCACAGCAGTGCGGTGGAGTGAGGCGCGCGCACGGTTCTCACCCACCCGCTGCAGCTCCGTCAAGGGCGAACCCCTGGTGCCGACCCGCGGCCCACAGCCGCTAAAGCCCGGCAAACATAACACGGTCATAAACAGTCATTTTTTTCCAACGGTATTACTCGGAAATTCCCACTTGATCACCACACGAGTCGGGCGGCACAGTATTCGCGGACTGGTCGTGGGCGCGGGGAGGACGATTGGCATCCCCGCCATGGGCGCCGGCCTCGCCCTCGACGAAAGGGCTATCACGCCACGAGGCAGCTGCCGCCCGATGCAGCTCAGGGCAAACCATCGGTCGCACGCGAAGTGCGGGATCTCGCGCCCGTGGATGATGGCAATTCCAGGAGCTGGCCCGCGACCTTGGCGTGTCCCGCGCACTCCGGATGGTCCGCCGATCGTGTTTCGGCACGACTGCGGAGAGGTCCTAGAGGTGTCCGTCACGTGTCGTACCTGCAATGGAGCGGTTCATCCGGAGGGCGTCTCGTTGTGCCCATCGCCAGTCCTGATCGGTCACGTCGTCCAGTCCAGGTCGACCGCCCCCCGGCGTGATCGGCTGTCGACGGTGTTCCTCCACCGCCGAGGCGTCCATGTCGGGGGGTGACGCTCATGCCCACGCCAGGCTGCCATGTTCGCGGCCACGAGACCGGTGATCAGTCAGCGCCACGATGTCGCCACGTCGAATCACGGCAGCGCTCATACGGAAAGAGGTTTCCGCGTCACGTCACTACACGACAGCGGTCAGCTCCCCAGGAGCCTCCCGCGGGCGATTGTTTGGCAGCACCCGACCTGGGACGGGCGCCACGACGTATGTATTCACACATGACCGACTGTGTCAGTGCACCGCCGAACGGCTGGGCGGGGGCTCAGGCAATGACTGCCCGGACCTGTGTTGTCAGCATTCGCTCGAGCGCCAGCAGCGCTTCGGGGGCGTGGCGGGTGTCGAGGCGTACGGTGTAGATGAACCGTGTCAGCTCCGGGTTGGCCAGCGGTCTCGCGACGACATTGGCCACACCACGGGGCAGGGCCAAGCGGGGCAGTACCGCGACACACAGGCCCGCGGCGACGAAGCCCAAGATGGTGTTGAAGTCGTCGCCCTCGTACTCCAGTCGGGCCTCGAAGCCTGATGTCTTGGCCATCTGGGCGAGCAGCTCCAGCCGCAGCGCGGCCTCGGGCGCGGCGACCCACGTCTCGCCGGCCAGGCTCGCCAGGTCGATGACCTCCCGGCTGGCCAGCTCGTGGCCCGCGGGAAGCACCGCCACGACGGGGTCCCGTGCAACCAGGGTCCGGCGCAGTGTGCGCGGCGGCGGCTGGGGAATGAAGTCGTAGTCATAAGTCAGGGCAAGGTCGGCGTCTCCCCGTTTGATCCGGCCGTAGCCGGCCTCGGGGTCCAGCTGCGAGAGGCTGACCCGGACGTCGGGGTACGACGTTTGCAACTGTGCGAGAGCCTTCGGGACGATGCTCGTGGCGGCCGAGGCGAAAGCGCCGAGCCGGATCCGCCCGGACGTGCCGGCCCGCAGGGCGTCGAGTTCCAGGGCAGCTGCGGCCAGCGCGGAGCGTACCCCTTGTTCGGCATCGAGGAGGACCTGGCCGGCGGGCGTGGGACGCACGGGGCGGCGCTCCAAGACTCGAAGGCCTGCGCGGCGTTCGAGTTCGGCGATCTGCTGAGAGACGGCGGGGGCGCTGTAACCGAGTTCGCCGGCGGCGGCAGCGAACGAGCCGTGGCGCACCACGGACTCCAAGGTGGCGAGCAAGCGGGGATCTGGCATCTGCATGGGTTAAGCCTGACTTACCTCACACAAAGATGTCATTTCTTGTGCTTAAGGAGGAACGCCAGCAGGATTCTGCTACCAGGCAAGGGGCGTGACCCGTCTCGCTCCGGCCCTGGCCGTCCCCTTACCCATGCCGCGAGGTGCACCCGTGCACCGCCGTCCGTGCAACTGAGCCCTGCCGCCCCACCGTGCAGCGTTGCCCGCAACCGTCGCCGGGCCGGGGTTTCAAGGGACGGTCAGTCATCTGACTGGATTTGACTGCTGCAGGTGAAAGGGGCGCTGCGTGCGCGAGCCACTTAGACGCCGTTTCATTTGGCGAGTCGGCGATGGCAGATGAGGGCTGCGGCTATGCCGACGAAGGCGAGGAAGTGTTCAGCCTTGCGCTCGTAG
>NZ_JBWKJU010000034.1:0-46304 GCF_056432025.1 Streptomyces sp. NPDC045695 | reverse complement strand
ATCGAGTCATCACAACGGCTCGGACGCCACCGATGGGTTGTCGAGAGGACCGTGTCCTGGCTGGCAGGCTGCCGTCGGCTCCACCGCCGCTACGAACGCAAGGCTGAACACTTCCTCGCCTTCGTCAGCATAGCCGCAGCCCTCATCTGCCATCGCCGACTCGCCAAATGAAACGGCGTCTTAGATCGCTCGGCGCCGTCGCGGGACCGGGCCGCCCGTACGGTGAACGCCCGGGCCGGTGCCGCTGCTGGGACCCTGCCCGGCCCCGTCCACTAGGACATGGGCTGGGTACACGGTCATGACCTGCCGTTGTCCTCCCGGAAGCGATGCTCCAGCGCATCTGCTGAAACCCTGCTCAGCGCCGGTCCGACGAGGCCTCACGCTCCGCCAGGCGGCGCCAGCGGCTCACAAGTGCTCTCTGAGAGGGGGTTCCGCGAGAGTTCGGTGGCTCTCGTAGCGGTTGAAGGCGGGTTGTCCGGTTCTCGGCTTCACGGTCCGGTCGGCGCGCGGTGTGCTGGTGGGCATGGGCCAACGTCCTCCGTACCCGAGTGACCTGCCGGATGAAGCGTGGGAGCTGATCCGGCCGGTGATCACCGCGTGGAAGGCACGGCATCCCTCGGTCAGCGGCCACGGGGGCGCCTATGACATGCGGGAGATCGTGAACGCGATCCTCTACCAGGCCCGCACCGGCTGCCAGTGGCGCTACCTGCCCCACGATCTGCCGCCGAAGAGCGCGGTGTACTACTACTTCGGCAAGTGGCGTGACGACGGCACCGCCGAGACCGTCCACGACCTGCTGCGCTGGCAGGGCCGGGAAAGCAGCAGGCGGCACGAGGGCCCCACCGCCGTGATACTCGACTGGCAGACGGTACGGGCTTCGGTGAACGCGCCGAAGGAAACGACCGTCTGGATCCGGGCAAGAAGAGCCCGGGCCGCATGATCTCTTCAGGCTCGCGAGTGTCCTTCCGCGGTCTGCCGGTGCGCGCCATGGGTCCAACTCCCCGCTCGAAGGGTGGCTGCCGACGAAATGGGCCGCCCCAGGTGACGAAACGCGAGCCGGTTCGGCGGACCCATCGGTGCTGAGTGCGTTCACGTCGGCGCCGACGCTCAGGGGCGGGAACGTGGGCGCCTTTGCACGGGAACCCAGCGCGACGGAAGCCACGTACCGGCTGGTCAACGAATTTCGTCGGTTGGCCAGGGTGCGCGGCGTCATGCCTCGCTGCGCGGCGCAGCATAGAGGCAGCCACCGACATCGCCCCGGGGCGTCGCCTTGCCGCTGGGACGACCGCGCTGTTCAACCGTCAGGACGGGTTGAAAGACACCGAGGTGGTGCAGTGCGAAGGCCACGGCTGACCGCGCCGAGGCGACCGAAGCTGCGCAGGCCGACATTGCGCGGAGTCGCGATCCAGCCGGCGCGGGCGGCTTTACGTGGTTCATGTGGGGGTAACGGCGGACCGGGTCGGCGCGAGAGGCTCCTGGCGGTTTCGGCGCGGTGTGAGGACCGCGGTGAGGAGCACCGTGGCCGGCCACAGCACGATGCCGGCGGCGATGAGGGTCAGGGGCGGAAAGCCAGCGTGGTGGGCGGCGGACAGCGCGGTGGTGGTCTGCAGGGCGCCGGCGGTCGTCGCGAGGTCGCCGTGCCAGGCCGTGCGGTGGAGCGTGTGCTCCACCAAGTGGCGCAGGGCGCTGGCGCAAGCGACCAGGGCGGGGCCACCGAGGATGCTGATGGCCAGGGCAGCCGCCCACCGGGAGACGTCGGTGACGAGGATGGTGAGCGCTGCGCCGCCGGTCAGGAGCAGCAGGGTCATCAGCGCGGCCGTGGTGATCTTCAGCTGTCCAGCGTGCGATGGCTGGGGCGGGTCAAGAAGGTAGAGGCGGCGAGCAGCAGGCCGGCGAGAGTGCCGAGTGCTGTCGTCCCGGCCGCTGGCAGGGTGGTGATCAACGAGAGGATGCCAGTGATGGCGGCCGCAGTCAGGCCGGCCGCTGACACGGTCGTGCGGCGGGCACCCGTCTCGCGGCGGTGGCCGGCGGCGCAGGTGGCGGTCATGGTGGCGACCAGGGTGTGCGGGGGCTGGTGCGCTGTCGCGGTGGGCGCGTCAGCGCGGGCGGCCAGCGCGGTGTGCAGCCGGGTGAGTCGGGTGCGGGTGTCGGCCGCGGCGGCCGGCGGTCGGGGTTCTTGTCGAGGAGCTCCAGGACCAACTGCTCGAGCTCGCGGGGGGCGCCGTGCACGGACACCCCGTCCACCTCGGCGAACTGGCAGGTGCTGCGCCGTCCCGACGGAATGATGGAAGTCTCCCCGTCGGGCTCGAACCCGCGCACCTGCGTGAGGGTGACGCCGCAGCACAGCGTCTCGGTCACCAGCTGCGGTGACAGGTACGCCGAGTGGACCGTCGCCTACGGCTCCGACGGGCCCGGCAGCGTGGTGTGGGCCGACATCGTGCACACACCCGGCGACTTCTCCCCCTCGTACGGAAAGATCGTGGACGGCCCCGGCGTGACCGGCCGGATCGTGGTGAGGCAGGCCCCCATCGAACCGCACTACTGGGCACTGCAGCCGGCCGGATAGGAGTCGTCGGGTCGATCGCGGTCTCGGATGCCCGATGACCCTTGCCGCCTCGTGCCGCAGGCGGCGCTGCACCCGGTACACCGCCAGCGGTGGAGCCTCTGGCAGCTGGTGGCCCGCTCCCGGCGGGTTCGGGCTCCACGCCACCCATCTGCCGGGCCTCTGACCTGGGTGTTTCCTCAGGCGTCTCACGCGATGGCGCCGCAGAATGTTCAAAGCCCGTGTCATTTCCTCGGCTCACCTGCCACCACGGACACGGCCGCTCCGGCCCGAACGCCCCCTCCGGCAGCCGACCGTGAGTTCCTGGTTGCTCCAGGATGCCCAGGGCCACGGTGACCGCTACTGCTGTGTCCGCGGCTCGGGGCGGGGCCATGAGTCCCGGACGTTCCGCTGCCTGTCCGGTGTGCGGGGAGACCGGATCGGTGCTGAGGTGCGCTTCTGCGATACCAGCCGGGATCTGGTCCCGTAGGACAGCCGCGGGCAGGTCGCTCAGGACACGTATGCCCAGGGCCCGGACGTTCGCCAGCACTGCCGATGCCCGCTGGGGAGGGGTCCGGTAGGGGCAGAGGCCGGTGCGCCCCAATGGGCGGGCCGGTCCTCGACCGTGGTCAGGCAGGTCCGCGTCTTCCAGGGCTCCACATGCTCCCGTTCGTGGGCGCTGAGGGCGCTGTCGGCCTGATCGGCTGCGAGCAGGCCGCCGCCTGGCTCGGCCGCGCAGCAGGAGATCGACGACGGCTGGCGGGACGACCTGGAGGCGCTGCTCGCCAAGGGCGTGGACCAAGAGCGCTTGGACGCCGGCCTGGACATCCACGCCCGCGCCTCGGAGCTGCTCGCCCTGCTCGACGGGCTGAGCACACGGGTGGTGCTGGGCAGCGCGACGCCGCCCGGACGACGTCCCGGGAGCGTGCCCGCGCGGCGGCGGCCCTACTGATCCCGCGCACGTAGGCCGCCGCCCGGGGCGCCCGGCCGGACGCCCCCGGGGTTGTGACGATCCGGGGTTCGGGCGATCCCGGGTTCCGGTGATCCTGGCGGATCACCGGATCACTTGGCCTCCATGTCGCTCCTGATCATGGACATCGCGGAAGCCAGGATGCCGATGGCCCTCTGCACCTCGCGGATGCCCTCGTTGGTCTGGGGCTCGTCCTTCTGGTCGACCCCGGCGACACACGCGTTGCTTCCGTGCTCGAAGTCGGTCAGGGCTTCCTCCCAGAAACCCTTGGCCTTCTTGCTCGGAGGAGTGCCGAACTTCTTCGCCTTGCCCACCGCTGCCAGCAGCTCCTGACAGGCGGTGCGCTTGTCGTCCATCACTTGCATGCTCGCCGTGTTGACGTGGCTCGAGCTGTCGGACAGCGCCTTGACCCTGTCGTCGCCCCCCGAGGACCACCAGTCCTTCAACTCCTCAGCCGGGGTCGAGGAGCAGCCGACGAGCAGCACTCCGGTGGCGACGGTGGCGGTGGCGGTGGCGAGTAAGCGGACGCCGAAACGCATAAACCCCCCTATGTTCGATTCCCATTGATGTTGCCAGGAACCACCGTGCCGGGCAGGGCCAATGCGCGAACTGCCTACCGCAAGCGCTCCTGCTGCCCAGCGACGATGTCCTGCGGCACACGGTCACCGTCGACTTCGGCGGCAGCCCGTACGTGCCCACTCCAGAGGAGCTCGCGCGCCGCGAGTAGCCGGCCCCACCCGTGCAACAGGCGATCGACGCATACCTGGCACGGGCGGCATCCGATGTGGCCCCCGCCGGAACCTGACCCGCACCGCAGCCACGTCCTCTGCACCCACGTTCCCGAACGCTGCGGACGCCGCGCTCCGGCAAGGCCCACGCCGGGCCTGGGTCGGATGCACGGGACGCCCTCACGTCCGCTGAATCCCGAGGTGCGCGACCAAGTACGATCCGCCGTTCGAGACCGCCAGTTGAACGACAAGCTGAACTTGATATTTCAGCTCTGCTGTCGATGTGACTGAGCAATCCGGTCGACCCCTGAGCGTTTCAGCTGGCCGCCAGTTCTGTGAAAGGCTGCGGCATGTCCCATCACCTGCGGTTCTTCTTCGAATACGGCGTCGACACCCCGCTGTGGCCATCTGGCCTCGACAGCCCCTACGAATACCCGTGCGACCCGCAGAAGCTCCCTATCACCCGGGAAACCAGCAAGGAGCTGATGCGACTGGCCGACCTGTACCAGTCCTCACTCGACTGGGACCACCCGGCGGGTCCCTCACCCTGGTCCCGTGAGCAGCACGAATTGTTCCGGCGTGAGGCCGACGCAGCGCTGGAAGCGCTGCGCCGCGAGTTGGGCGACGGCTGGACGGTCAAGGACCGGAGGGGCTGAGTCACATCGGTGTTGGCCCACAAGCGTGCTCGGCTGGTCCGCCGTGGTTCAGGGGACATCATGGCGGGACCGGCAGTGGGGCTGTGACTCTTCGGGCACCGCAGCTTCGGTCGGCCGCATTGCCGTACAGGTGCGCGAGGCAATCGCACGACACGGCGGGCGAGTTGAAGTCAACATGCTCGGGACCGACAACTAAGACAACAGGGCCTCCGGGAACCACTCGGAATGGGATCGCACCCCCGAGCTATCTGGAGGCCCTGCTTTCACGCGCGGAAGCCGCCGCAGTCACCCGATCGAGACTTCCGTTCGACCGACAGCCTTCGAGATCGGTACGGGTGACAACCACTTACGTGTCGGGATGCTGCGGCAGGGCGAGCCAGTCCGACCAGGAGATGTCACGGCCGAGGAAGCGCGGCTGCTCGAACGGCCAGTCGGCGGCGATCCACTGCGGCACCAGCGCGTCGAGGGCCTGCTCGACCTTGCTGCCCACCAGCTCGTCCACCACCCACCAGCAGATCTCGCCGTCCGCGCCGGCCCTCTCCGGCGGGTCGATGTAGACACAGCCGAGCAGCGCTGTCTCCGCCGCGTCGAAGAGCGCGTAGTTGAAGGACTGGTGCGCGGCGATCTCCTTCTCGTGCCGCAAAAGGTCGGCCTGGTCGGCCTCGTAGGTCATGGTGGCCGCGGGCCAGCCCCAGGCCGGGCCGAAGATGGTCCACAGCCGCTCGCGCGAACCCATCACAGCCGGATAGTCGAGCGGGGTGTCCACCTCCCGGATCGGCCGCAGGTGATGACCACCGCCCGGCAGCGGTACCCGGACGGGGTGGACGAAGTCATCGGGAAGCCAGCTCATGATGCCCGACCGTAGCAGCGCGCGGCGGTCGGCTCCCCTGGATTTTCCCCGCATACCGCTACGCTCCGCTCTCATGCCGGGCAAGCCCCGCGATCACCCGATCGAGACTCCCGTCCGATCGACAGACTCCATGATCGCTATGGCAACGGCTTCTCACACCGGAACCATTCCTGCTGCTCACGGGGCCTGGGTGAGGGACCTGCCGGGTGGTCCCAGTCGCGGCTCGGTGAGAAGAGGTACAGGCTGACGATCTTGTCCCGTGGTCTCGGTGCCCGATTCCCGGACCGCCGGGGCTCGTCCATGAGGGATCATCACCTCATGGAGAGGGTCGTTGATCTTGGTGGGGTGGCTGCAGTTCTGGCTGCCCAGACGGTGGGCTGGAGGTCGGCTGGCCTCGAAGTGGGCCAGGTGACCTGGAGGGATGCCGAGGCCTCGTGGCCACAGCTTCTGCAGACCGGCAGGGCCCGGGTGCATGACCCCGACTCGGTGGGCGTGGTCATCTCTGGGCCGGGCGAGGCCGAGCTGTCGGTTGTGCTGTTCCGGGGCGGCTGGGCCGACGTGGACTTCATCGCCAGCCTCGACGACGCAGGGTCCCTCCCGGCCTCGGACATCACCTCGCCAACGGACTTCGAAGCCCGTATGAATCAGTGGGTCGCTCGTGTCTTCGGGATGTGCGGCGGTGCTTAGTGAGTGCTGGCCCGTCTCCGGTAAAGCTGGTGTTCGGCCCGGGCCCGGGTAGTCGTGAGGCGGTGGCAGGTCGGCCGCTGGAGGCGGCACCCTCGCGTCGGACCCCGGCAGGACGGCGACAGGAACGTTCAGGCGCAGCCACACGACGCCCCTCACCGGGGCCCGACTCGCCGACGGGGCTGCCGGGCCAGCCTGCACGGTCCCCGAGGTGCCGCGTCAGCGCCCCGCTCCCCCGGCCGGCGTCACCTCGGCACGAGCACCGACACGGTCACGAACTGACCAACCGTCACCGGCCGGAGCCCGCTGTCTGAAACAGGGGCGCGGCCTGGCGGTACCGCCAGGGAAAACCGGGACCGGGTCTCACCCACACACGCCGGCCCGGACCGCACCCGTTGCTGCACCCGGGTCATATCCAGAACGGCCGGACGTCCCACCTCTGTCGGTCCTCAGTGCTGTCGCACTCTTCGAGACTGACGCAGTCGGCGGCGGTCGCGTTCAGGAGGAGGGGAAGTCGTCTCGGTTCAGGGCATAGACGGTGCAGGGGCGGCCGAGGACTGTGTCCTCGCGTAGGGGCGTGAATCCGAGACGCTGGGCGACGGCAGCAGAGGCAGTGTTGCCGTGGTGGATCATGGCGGTGACCTGTTTGAGCCCCAGCGGACCGAAGCCCCACGCAAGAACGGCTTCGGCTGCTTCCGTGGCGTAGCCCCGGCCCCAATGCGTGCGGGCGAAGGTCCAGCCGATCTCGGTCTCGCCGAACTGCTCCCACCAGTTCAGGCCGCAGCGTCCGATCGCCTCGCCGGTGCTTCTCAGTTCGACGGCGCACAGTCCGTGGCCGCGCTGGGCCCACTGCTGGTGGACGTCGCGCAGGCGCGCGGCGGCTTGCCGGTGAGTGTAGCTGCCGACGAACTGGTTGACGTCGTTGTCGGCGTGGAGGCGCACCCACCAGTCGGTGTCGGCGAGGGTGAGCGGGCGCAGTCGGAGGCGTTTCGTGGTGATCACTGTCGTTCAGTCCTCGCTGTACGTGGGGTGTCGGTGTCATGAGGTGTCGGTGTCATGAGGTGCGGTGCTGCGCTACTTGGTCGGCAACAGTTGCGCCTGTGCCGCGGGCACCTGGTCCGGCCCGCGTCGGCGGATGACGGCGTGCGCTGCCTCCGCCGCTACGAGGCCGAGTGCGATGAACACCGCGCCGACGGCGCCGAGCCAGTGTGCGCCGAACCATGCCATTCCGGCCTGCCCGACCAGGGGCGCAGCCGAGACACCGATGTAGACCACGGCCGAGGCGAGGCCGGTGAGCAGTGGCGCCCCCGTCGGCATAGCGGTGATCAGGCGATGGGTCTGAGGTGCCAGGAGTCCCCATCCGCAGACGCCCCATACGAGGAGTGCTGCGACGGTGGAGAGCAGGTGTTCGCTCGTCCATGGCAACAGGACGAAGTCGATCGCCGCCACAGTGATGGAGGTGTTGATGATGCGGCGACCGCCGAAGCGGTCGATCAGACCGCCCGAGACGAGTGTTCCGACGGTGGCGGCCAGGCCCCACACGAACAGCAGGGCGGCAAGGGTGGTGCCGCTGCCGCCGGTGGCGCGGTCGAGGCTTTCGCCGATGAAGGAGTAGACGGTGTACAGGCCGGTGTAGACGAGGAGGGTGGTCAGCAGGGTCAGGCCGATGCGACGGTCGGCCAGCGGGGTGATGCGCGTGCGCAGCGGGATCGTCGGGGGTGTGGGGATCGCGGGCAGGAGCAGGGCGATACCCGCGGCGGCCAGCATTCCGAGCGCGGAGACGAACACCATGGTGGCGCGCCAGTTGCATGTGAGGCTGCCGATCGCCGTGCCGATGGGCGCACCGAGTGCGGTCGCGGCGCTGAGGCCCGTCATGACGGTGGCGATGGCGCGGCCGCGACGCTCTGGTGGCGCGAGGGCGGCAGCTGCGGCGACGGCGGCGGGGGTGACCATGGCGCCACCGAGCCCGGCGAGCGCCCGCGAGGCCAGGGCCACGCCGAAGACGGGGACGAAGGCCGTCAGGAGGTTGCCCACGGTGAAGATCGCAAAACCGGCGAGAAACAGCGTGCGGCGCGGCCAGCGCGCGGTGAGCGCGGCCATGACCGGACCGAGCACGGCGTAGGTCAAGGCGTAGGCGGTGAGCAGCCAGCCGGCGGTGCCGACGGGGACACCGAGGGAGTCCGCTGCGTCCGGCAGGATGCCGGCGATGACGAAGCTGTCGGTGCCTACGGCGAACATTCCGGCGGCTAAGACGACAAGTGATCGGTACACGACGGAGGAACCTCCAGGATGTTAGGTGTAACAGAAATGGTTACGACAATGGTCCGAAGAAAGGCCGGTCCCTGCGGACCAGCCGGGTGGGACTGGAGTTCAGAGGATGATCCCCAGGCTCAGGCAACCGTCTCCCTCAGTACGTCGGCGACGGTGACCGCAGCCAACTCAGCCTTCATCGACTCCTCCGCCCGGCTGTACGCCTCCCGCAGCACGGGTGGGAGGCCCCGGCCGACGGGGCACTCCTGGTTGGGAGTTGCGGCGTGCAATGCGATGAGCGGATCGGGCTCAACGGCCAGGTAGACGTCCCTCAGTGTGATCGACTCCGGGGCGCGAGCCAGCCTCCAGCCCGCACCCTGGCCGCGCTGCGAGACGACCAGGTCGGCGTCGCGCAGGCTGCCGAGGATGCGGCGGATGACGACGGGGTTGGTATTGACACTGACGGCGATCTGATCGGACGTCACAATGCCGTCGGACCGCTTGGGGCAGACCAGCGCCATCCAGGTCAGCGCGTGCGTGGCCACGGTCATGCGACTACTCGCGCTCATGGAACCTCCCGTTACCTGAAGCGGCCGATGCCGACCGCGTCGCAACTCATTCTGTTACGACAGAGCTGTGCGCGTCCAGTCCTGTTCACACGGGCGTCGACTCCATCCCGGCGGCGCGGCAGCGTCCGGATGGTGGCGTCGTAGTCATCGGTGGTCGGCCAGATTCTTGACCCGCCGCCCCGGCACCCCGAAGGGGGTCGGGCTGAGTTCAGGGGTGGTTCAGGGTGATCACCCATGATCGGCAGGCGGTGCGGAGGCGAAGGTTGGTCTAGCGCGGGTACCGCGCTGATCCGAGCGCCCGCCCCGTACTCAGGAGCCACCGATGACCACTCGTCCCCGCGCCGCCCACCGTCTCACGGTCACCTGCATGGCGCTGGCCGCAGTCGCCACAGGTCTGGCTGCCGCTCCCACGGCCACGGCCGCCCCCAGCGTGCTCGCCTCCCACCATGACACCCGCGACGCGACCACGGTCCGGGCGTTGCTGGCCACCCTGCCGGACGGGGTGACGGACGCGGCCGTGGTGCGGGTGGCCGGCGGGGGCATGCGCGGCCTGTACACCGGGACGGCCGGAGAGGTGGAGGCGGACGGCCGCTTCCCGGTGGGCAGCGTAACGAAGGTGTTCACCGACGCAGTGGTGCTTCAGCTGGTCGCCGAGCACCGGATCGGCATCGACGAGCCCGTCCGCCGCCACCTACCCGAGCTGCTCCCCGTGAACTACGCCAGCGTGACGGTACGCCAGCTCCTGGACCACACCAGCGACCTGCCCCGTCCGGCCCGGGTGCCGCTCGACCCCCGTGGAGTGGTGGCCGCCTCCTTCGCGGCGGACGCGGCGGGCCGCCCCGGCCGCATCCCGACCCCGGGAACCGTCCAGCAGTACAACGGGCTGAACAGCTTCGTCGCCGGGCTGCTCGTCGAGGAGGTCACCGGCCGCTCCTACATCCATGAGCTCGACCGGCGGATCCTGCGCCCGCTGGCCCTGCGCAGCACCTTGCTCTCCGAGGACCCGGCCATCGCCTGGGCCTGGTCGGAGGGCGGGCTGACGTCCACCCCTGGCGACCTCGACGCGTTCCTGAAGGCCCTGTTGGGCGGGCGGCTCCTCCCTCCGGTCCAGCAGCGGCATCTCTTCGAGGTTCCCGCGGTCCCCGGCGCCCCGGAGAACACCAGCTGCCCCACCGGCACGGCCTGCTTCAGTGCCGGCGGGCTGATGGGAATCGAGCTGAACGGAAGGAAGATCTGGGGCAAGACCGGCTCCAGCGGCGGCTGGACGAGCGGCGTCTTCGCGAGCACCGATGACCACCGCCGGACGGTCTACACCCTGCGGCCCCACCCCCTGGCCACTCCCCAACAGCAGCGCACCCGTGTCGAGGCAGTGGTCAAGGCGGCCCTCACCGACTAACTGCAGTCGTAGCCGGCACCGTTTGTACTGGTGTGATGTGACGCGCCGTCCCGGTGCTGTGCCGGGCGGAGCAAAGCCGTCCCCCTGTGCGGGTGGCAGAACGAGTGCGGAGGCGGCCAGAAAAAACCCTCCAGAAAGCCGCCCGGTTCTGGTCGGTGCAGCGGTGGCTGCGCACCGTACTGCCGTCCTACCGCCGCGACGTGGAGGAGATTGCGATCCTGCCAGAGCGCCGATGCCCGCGCAGCAACTGCACGCCTGCGCTGCTTGCCGAGCATGCCCCGGTCATCTACGGCATGGTCCGCGCGGGGCTCCGCCGAGGCACCCCCCGGCCGCCGACGGTGCGGACCGGCCGACACGTCCGAGGTCAGGCGGTGGCGGCCTCGCTCGGTACGAGCGAGGCAGGCTGGGGCGGCAGCGCTGTCGGGAGCGGCCGCAAGACCCCGCCTTCTCCGCCTTCCCGTCCGCTGCCCGGCCTACTCGTGCAGGCCTTCCAGCCGCTCCTGCCCGCCTGGGACCTCGTTGCCATCGGCGTCGGAGACCGTAGCGAACCACGAGGTGGCCCAGACGGTGATCCGGTTCGGCTCATGGGCCGTCTCGAAGGGGTGGTCGTCCCAGTGCCCGTACGACGTGACCATGAATGCCTCGCCGGGCCGCAGCCAGTAGTCCTGCCCGAACGGCTCCAGCCACAGCTCCAGCAACTCGTCCCCGTCATTCGTCACGAGCATCGGCACGGGGTTACCCAGCTTCTGGATGGCCTCATGGCTGAAGTCTCCGGCCTCTGACATGTTCTTCACCAGCGGCGCGGTGAACCGATCGGCCGGGGTGCGATCGGGCTTGTCCTGCTTCTTTCTCCTCCACATGGCCACAATTGTGCTTCCCGTCTCGGACGGCACCCCGGGCAGGTTCAGCTGCGCCGGCACCCGGCTGGTGCACTTCGCCGCCGCTACTTGCTCACCTCCGGCACGATCGGGTGCCGCAGGCCCGTGCGCCCGGGTGTTGTACTGCGCGACTCGTCCGGCAACGTCAGAACAGCCGGCCGGCAGAACGGCGGTGTCGCGCACGAGGCATGCGGACCGGCACCAGAGAGATCCCGTGGTCGGTCCGGTGCCGTGGTCAGGCCGGCTGCTCCGACTGGTCCTGCGAAGGAAGCTGCTCATGCGGCATGCTCGCACCCCGCCCGCCCGGGCCGGCCCTGGATTGCGGCCCCAACAGAAAGCGGCTACGACGAAGCCGCTGCTGATCCCTCCCCCGCCCGCAGGCCATCTCGGCACGGGCTGCCCACCTCGTACGAAGCCCTCCTGATGCCGTGCCTGCCGTCGGCAGGCGCAGCCCTGCCGACGGCAGGCCCGTCAGCACCAGAACGGAGTGGGCGGCGACTTCACGGACGGCTTCGGTAGGGATGCGGTCGGGCGCCGGCCCCTCCCAGGAACCCAGTCCGGGACCGGCCGTGCCGTACCGAAACGACAGCAGTTCCGCGCCTGGCAGCGGCACTGGTGGTCCTCTGCGACGCGCTCAGAGGGGTGGGCCGTCACGAGGAGGCGGTCAAGGAGGGCGCGCCGGCGGTCACCGTGTTGCAGAAGCTCGCCCACACCGCCCCGGAGGCCCATCGACTGCACCTGGCGCTTTCGCTCAAGAGCCTCGGTCGGCCACTGACGAAGCTGACTCGCCTGCACCAGGCCGTCGCGGTCGCAGAGCAGGAGGTCGAAGTCTGGCGCCACTTGGCACAGGCCGACCCCGGCGGCTGCGAGTTCGAGTTGGGCATGGCCCTGGACCGGCTCGGCGGCCTCTTGGCGCGGGTGGGACGGCACGAAGAGGCGGTCATGGTCGGCGAGCGGGCCGTGACGCTCTGGCGGCGCCTCGATGATCCCGCGGCCGATCTGCTGCTGGCGCTTGCCCTCGGCAAGCTCGGCGGGCCGCTGACGGTACTGAACCGGCACGAGGACGTCATCGCCGCCGGGGAGGAGGCGCTTCCCATTTGGCGCCGGCTCGCCGGGGAAGCCCCGACCACTTACCGGCCCCAGCTCGGGTACCTGCTGATCGTCGTGGTGCTGCTGCGGATCGGCCAAGAGCACGGCCTGCGCGAGGCGCTGACCGAGGCGGAGGAAGCGGTGGAAATCTTCACCGCGCTGGCCGCACAGAATCCGGCGCTGTTCCGGTCCCAGCTGAACGAGGCACTGCGGCTACGCACGCACCTGCGCGCCACCGTCCTCCCGTAGCGGAACCAGCCTGCCCTTTGACCTCACCGTGGCTCCGGGTGGGGTCGACGCCATGCACCTGCGGCCGGTGGTGGCCGGAGCGCCGCTGCCCAGGGCAGCCGACGGGCGGCTTGTCGTGACCCTGGACGTGACTGGGCACCGCACCACCGTCCGGGGCCGGCAGGCAGCGGCCCGCCCCGACCTGATCGGCCGCGACTTCCACACCGAACCGACGGCCGTCGCAAGGCGTTGTCTCAGCAGACGCCGATGCGTCCGACGGAGAGCCGGATGCCCAGGTCGGCTGCCAGCCGTGCGCATGCGTGGCTGGTGTATCCGGGAAGTACCGAGGTGGGCGGCGGCGGCCCAGCCGACCATGCTGCGGGAGGCAATGTCGATCACGGTGGCGAGGCAGAGCCTGGCCTGACCTGTGTCGACGACCCGGCGCGGGCTAGGCCGCCTCACTTGGCGGGTGATGACCCCGTACCCATCACCAGGGCACTTCACCGGTGTCTGCGAAGAACTGACCGGTCGGGCCGTCGTCAGGCAGGGTCGCGAGTTTGATGGCGATCGCCGCCCCCTGTTGGGGGGTGCGCACGCCGCGGAAGCCGTTGAGGTCGGTCGCGACGTAGCCGGGGCAGCCGGCGTTGATCAGGATGTTCGTGCCGGCCAGCTCCCGGGCGTACTGGAGGGTGACGGCGTTCAGGAACGTCTTCGACGGCGCGTACGCCACGGCGATCGGTCCCGTCGTCTGCTCGGCAGCGGTTCCTGCCTGCCGGGTGAGGGAGCCGACACTGCTGGACATGTTCACGATCCGCGGTGAGGCGGAGCGGCGTAGCAGCGGCATCATCGCGTTGGTGACGCGGATGACGCCGATCACGTTGGTCTCCACGACCGTCCGGATGGTGGCTGGATCGACCCGGGTGGGCTCCTGCGGCGTGCCGCCGGTGATGGCGGCGTTGTTGACGAGGACGTCGAGGCGTCCGGCCTGCTCCTCGATCAGTCGTGCGGCGGCGGTCACGCTCGCGTCGTCGGTCACGTCCAGGGGTACGCCGAACGCGTCGACGCCGGCCGCGTGCAGCCGTTCCACCGCGGCCTTACGGCGCTGCTCGTCGCGGGCTCCGACGCCGACGCTCCAGCCGAGGGCGCCCAGGCCCGCGGCGATCTCGTAGCCGATTCCCTTGTTGGCGCCGGTGACCAGCGCAATCGTTCGTTCGCTCATGGGGACCATGCTGCCTGCGCACTCCGCCGGGGGTCCAAGACCGATCGGGTGGGCAACGATACCGTCAGGGTATGGATCCGGGGTAGCGTGGCCGGATGGAGACCCGGGAACTGCGTTACTTCGTAGCTGTCGCTGAAGAGCTGCACTTCGGGCGCGCCGCGCACCGGCTCGGGATCGCACAACCGCCTCTGTCACGGGCGATCCAGCAGCTCGAACGCCGGCTCGGGGTAGTACTCCTGAATCGGAGCAGCCGCACCGTTGCCCTGACCGAGGCCGGCTCGGTCCTACTGGCCGAGGGCCGGGCCGCCCTCGACGCGGTCCACGCCGCCGAGCGCCGGACCCGCCGCGCCGCGCTTTCCGCGACCGGCCGACCCGGCCTGGTACTGGTGACGAAGGCCAGCGCGTCCAGAGAACTGCTGGCGAAACTGCTCGACGCGTACGCCGCCGAACCCGGCGCGGTCCTCATCGACGTCATCCTGTGCGGCCCGGCCGAGCAGGCCCGACTCCTGCGCGAGGGCCGGGCCGACGTGGCGCTGCTGCACCGCCCGTTCGATTCGACAGCCGGGTTCCACACCGAAGAACTCAGCACAGAGGGCCAGGTCGTGGTCCTGCCGGCCGGGCATCCACTCACTGATCGGGCCCATGTGCACATGGCCGACATCGCCGACCTGCCGGGCCTGCCCCTGCCACGCTGGCCCGACCCCCACGGCGCCTACCCGCCCGGTCCCGGCCCGCAGGTCCGCGACCACGCGCAGTTGTTGCAGCTCGTCGCGCTCGGCCGGGCCTGCGCGGTCTCACCGGAGTCGTGCCGAACCCAACTGCCCGGTGACCTCGCCGCCGTACCCGTGCTGGATGCGCCGAAAGTCACCACCGTGATCGCCTGGCCACCGCACAGTCGGTCCATAGCCGTCGCCGACCTGGTCCGGACTGCGACCCGTCTCCAGTAGTTCCAACAGGCCCGGCCAGGTTCGGCCGTTCATGGCCCGGGCTCTCACGTCAGACGACGTTGCCTTGGAAGCGCACAAGGAAGTGGGTGCTGACTCCGAGCCTGAAAAGACACCACCACCGACCTCCGGCAGCCAGCACGGCAACGCGCCGCTGCCGCGGCCGTCCGGCCCGGCTACCGCCCGACAAACGCCCCCTCCTCGCACACCAAACCGCCCGGCCCCTGCCACGCCCGCGCCCAGACGCCCGCCCGCGCGCTGCGTCGGGCGGCCGTTCTTCTGGCCAACCACCCCCGATACGTCCTACTCCTCTGGCTCCCAGGCGCGGAGCAGGTCGAGCAGCCCTGCGTCTCCGTCAACGTGCAAGGAGCCGGCGGGGATGCGGTCGTACAAGTAGAGGACCAACTCACTGGCCGTGCCGTGGATGGAGGCGCCGGCTGCGTCCGAGTCCTCGGCGTTCGAGGCAGTGGGCGCGGGGATGCGGGTGGAGCGTGCGCCGTCGCCGTCGACCGTGAGGCGCCAGGAGCGGCCCTCGGTGGTGTGGAAGTCGAAGGCCGTGGGCTTGTGCGGCCAGGCGCTGGGCGTCGCGACGCAGGTGAACAGGAACTCCTCGACACCGTCGAGTGCGACCTCGGCCGGCAGCGGCTGCGGGGCGCCCGCGGCGAGCTCGGCGTCGTAGGTGTGCACCGCGCTCTCCTGGACCCGGTGCCGTGCGACTCCGCCGGAGGTCCGCGGCGTCTGCAGGGCACTCCACCACGCCCAACAGCCGGCGTCCGGCCCTGCCTCGCGCAGGGCGCTCAGCAGAAGCTGCGTCGACGCGGCCAGCCAGGCCAGCAGCGCCTCACGCTCCCGCGGCAATTCCAGAGCGGCGCGCGCAGCGATGGCCTCGGCCGGGGGAACGTCGGCGGGCCCCGCGCCGACTATGGCGGCCCAGTAACGGTCTCCCCCACCCAGGTGCTTCACCAGATCGAACAGCGTCCACCCGGGGCAGGTCGGCACCTGTGCGTCGAGACTGGGCGCGGCGGCGACCGCGGTGCGGAACGCGGTCGACCGTTCATCGATCCGTCGCAACAGGTCAGGGAACTCAAGATTCTTTTCCACGCCGGATGTCTATCACCGTGCCCCGGTGATCAGATAGCGAATTTCACAGTCGCCTCCGGTTGGCCGTTACGGACGTCGTCCTCGCCTCCCACCGCTCGACGAGACACGCTGCGGGACGAAGAACGGCAGGCCTGCGACCTTGTGGGCGGCGAACTCGGCGACTACCGCCGCCGGCAGGCCCGGGTAGCGCCACTTCAGGTCCTCGCCCTCCGGCATCCCGCATCGGCAGCGGCCCATCTCTCCGCAGCATCGTGACGTCGGCGCTGCCGGTGTACCGAGGTGTCGGAGACGAGTTTGAGCCGGAAGGCGCAGAGCGAGTGCGTCCGCAGGTCCATCGCCAGCGTCAGGTGGACTTCACCGGATCGCCGAACACGCCTTCGCGGTCCATCACCGGCAATACGGCGTTTCCAGCGCGACGACTTGGCCCCGACAGGAGACGAGAACGTTCTGCGAACCGGACCATCGTCCGCGTGAGCCGGTCAGTTCGGAGTGCGCCAGGCTGAGCCGGTTGTCAGTGCCGGGCATCATGATGACCTTCATGACGGAAAACAGCGCCCTCCTCTCCCGTGCCGCCTACGCGGAGGCCGTGACCACCGCCCTGGCGGCGTCGGCCGCGTACTACGGCGACGGGACCACCCCGCTCGGTGACGACGAGTACGACGGACTGCTGCGTGCCGTCGCGGCCTACGAGGACGCCCACCCGGACGAGGCGCTTGCCGAGTCGCCTACGGGGAAGGTGGCGGGCGGGGCCGTACAGGGTGACGTGCCGCACTCAGTGCCGATGCTCTCCCTCGACAACGTCTTCGACGCTGACGAGCTCGCCGAGTGGGCCGCAGGGCTGGAACGGCGTCTCGGGCGCCCTGTGGCAGGGTGGTGCGTGGAGCCGAAGCTCGACGGCCTCGCGGTGGCCGCCCGGTACCGGGGTGGCCGGCTCGTTCAGCTCCTCACCCGCGGAGACGGCTGGGCAGGCGAGGACATCACCCACGCCGCCGACGCCGTCGTCGGTCTGCCGCCGGTCCTGACCGAGCCGCTAGATGTCGAGCTGCGCGGCGAGGTGCTGCTGACGACCTCCCAGTTCGAGGAGGCCAACCGGATCCGGCTCGCCCATGAGGCCATGCCCTTCGCGCACCCGCGCAGCGGAGCGGCCGGCACGCTGCGGGCCAAGGACCGCCCCTACCGCATCGAGCTGACCTTCTTCGCCTACAGCGCGATCGGCCTGGACGACCTCGGCCATGTCGCTCTGCTGGAGAAGCTGGCCGCGCTCGGCGCGAATACGGCCGCCAGCACTGCCGCCGCCCCGATGCGCTGCGAGACCGTAGAGCAGGTGCAGGAACGCATCGACGTGATCGCCGGCTTGCGGGCGGAACTGCCGTTCGGAATCGACGGTGTCGTCGTAAAGGCCGACACGGCCGAGGACCAGCGGCAGGCCGGCAACGGCTCGCGCGCCCCGAGATGGGCGGTGGCCCGGAAACTGGCGGCCGAACACAAGGTGACGCGCCTGCTGGCCGTGGAGTGGAACGTCGGCCGCACCGGGATCATCGCCCCGCGCGCCGTCCTGGAGCCAGTCGTCATCGACGGCGTGACGGTCACCTACGCCACGCTCCACAATCCGTCCGACATCACCCGCCGCGGGCTCATGATCGGCGACCAGGTGTTCGTGTACCGCGCCGGCGACGTGATCCCCCGGATCGAGGCACCGCTCGTCGACCAGCGCACCGGCGCCGAGAGCCCGATCCTCTTCCCCGAGGCGTGCCCCCGCTGCGGCGACGCGATCGACTGCGCCGAACAGCGCTGGCGCTGTGTGCGCGGCCGCAGCTGCCAGGTCGTGGCCTCGGTCATCTACGCCGCCGGCCGGGATCAGCTCGACATCGAAGGCCTCGGCGGCACGCGCGCGATCCAGCTGGTCGAAGCCGGACTGGTCGAGGGCATCGCCGACCTCTTCACGCTGACCCGTGAGCAGCTGCTCGGGCTGGAGCGGATGGGCGAGACCAGCGCCGCGAACCTCCTGGCCGCCATCGAGACCGCCCGCGGAGCCGCACTGAGCCGCGTGTTCTGCGCCCTCGGAGTCCGCGGCACCGGCCGCACCATGTCCCGCCGGATCGCCGCGCACTTCGGCTCGATGGCGGCGATCCGGGCCGCCGACGCGGACACCCTGGCCGAAGTCGACGGCATCGGCACCGAGAAGGCCCGCGTCATCGCGGCCGAACTCGTCGAACTCGCCCCGCTCCTCGACAAACTCCAGGCGCAGCGGGTCGGCACGCAGGTCACCACGCCTCAGAAGCCCGCGACTGCGCCGAACGACGGCGAGGAGTCGGCGGGCGGCCCGCTGGCCGGACAGGCCGTCGTGGTGACCGGCTCCATGACGGGCGTCCTCGCAGCGCTGTCCCGGAACGAGATGAACGAGCTGATCGAGCGGGCCGGCGGAAAGACCTCCTCGTCGGTGTCCAAGCGCACCACCCTCCTGGTCGCGGGCGAGAAGGCCGGCTCCAAGCGCACCAAGGCCGAAGAACTGGGCATACGTGTCCTCGACCCCGAGGAATTCTCCGCACTCGTCGCAGACCTCCTCCCCACCGCCTAGGTGATTGACCCGCAGCGGGATTGCGGTGGCTGACGGGCGGGTGTCCGGCCTGTGCGGTGTGGCAGCGATGGTGGTTGCAGGTGTGGAGGCGTTGTCGGTCAGGACCCGTTCGATCCGGGTGATGCCGTGGCAGTGTATGAGCGCGGCCGCGCGGGCCGGCAAGTCTGCGCAGGTCGCGACCTTCTCGTCGGCATGGACCTCGCAGGAGGCGAGGCGGGAGCGGTCGTCGACCGCGGAGTGGATGTCGTCGAAACCCATGCGCGGATCGGTCGTCCCGGGTCACGGCCCAGGACCTGGCGTCCGCCGCCGTACGGGTCCTGCCGAGCGTCTTCACGTCCGCATGAACGACCGACTGCTACCTTCACGGCCCGTGGGCACCGGGCGCCGAGCTCGCTGACCTGCGGCAGGGGCCGAGCGTCATGCCGACGGCCGAGTGAGTCTGGCGGCCACTGCGTCGAGGACCCAGTCCAGGCCGGTCTCGAAGGATGCCTCGGCGTCCACGTCCGTGCCGTCGTACACGGCCTTGGTCAGCGCCGGGAAGCGACCGGTGGCCAACATCCTTGTCAGATAGGGGCCGGAGGCGCGCTGCCAGTCGTGCTTCGACTGGCCAGTGGCGCGCTCGGCCCGAAGGTTCGCGATCTCGCGCCTGATCGCGCCGGTGAAGTAGGCGCTGACCGTCTCCACCGCGCGCATGGCGGTGTCGATGTCGGTGAGGCGGTCCAGGGCGGCCAGCGTGGCCTCGCCCACAGCGAGGGCGTTCGGGCCCAGGGCTGGGCGGCCGCCCAGCAGGTCGGCGAGCCATTCGTGCCGGAGAGCCGCGTGTCTCGTGCGCTGGGCGAGGGTACGCAGCGCTTCCCGCCAGTCGCCGGGCTGCTCCTGGGGGAGGATTTCGGCGTAGACCTCGTCCACCATGAGGTCGAACAGCTCCTGCTTGGTGGAGATGTACCCGTACAGCCGCATCGGGCCCGCATCCAGCCGGGCGGCGACCTTGCGCAACGACACCCCGTCCAGCCCGCCCTCGTCGGCCAGCGCGATGGCGGCGGCGACGATCCGCTCCCGGTCGAGCGGCACGGGGCGAGTCGGCGGCTCCGGCCGGTCCCACACACTCATGGATTCCCACCGTTCTGCTGCGATACATCGGTTGAGGCAATACAGTGTATCGCCATGAGACATCGTATCGCTGTAGTCGGGAGCGGACCTGGAGGCCTTACCTTCGCCCGCGTCCTGCACCGCCACGGCTACCCCGTCACCGTCCTCGAACGTGATCCGGCCCCCGACGTCCGCCCGCCGGGCGGCGCGCTGGACCTGCATGAGGGGCTGGGTCAGCTCGCGCTGGAAAAGGCGGGTCTGCTGACGGAGTTCCAGGTGCTGTCCCGCCCCGAGGGGCAGGCCATGCGCATCCTGGACGCGGACGGCACCGTCCTGCGCGACTGGCGACCCCGTCCAGATGACCGGGCCAATCCCGAGATCGACCGCGGGCAACTCCGTGACCTGCTGCTCGGCCCTCTCGACGTCCAGTGGGGGCGGAGCGTGACGCAGGTGGTACCGGGGGCCCGGGAGGGTGTAGCAGTCCATTTCGCGGACGGACGTCAGGAGACGTTCGACCTCGTGGTCGGCGCGGACGGCGCCTGGTCCCGAACACGGCCGGCAGTCTCATCAGTGACACCGCACTACACCGGCGTCACCTACGTCGAAACCTCCCTCGACGACGTCGACGCCCGCCATCCCGACCTCGCCCGGCTGATCGGCGAGGGTTCCGTGGCCGTGTACGGGGTGAACCGAGCTCTCGTCGCCCAACGCAACAGCGGCGGCCACGTCAAGGTGTACGCCCAGTTCCGCGCCCCGCTGGACTGGCACGCGAACCTTGACCTGGCCGACGGTGAGGCCGTGCGATCGCGCCTGCTGGCGCTGTTCGACGGCTGGGCCGCTCCCGTCCTCGGCCTCCTCCGCCACGCCACCGCTTTCGTCCACCGCCCCCTCTACGTCCTGCCCGTGTCGCACACCTGGACCCACGTCCCCGGGGTGACGCTACTGGGCGACGCCGCCCACCTGATGCCCCCGTTGGGGGCGGGCGCGAACCTCGCGATGCTGGAGGGCGCCGAACTCGCCGAGTCCATCGCCACCGGCCCTGGGAATCTGGACGAGGCCGTCCGCGCCTTCGAGGAACAGATGTGGGCACGGGCCAGCAGATGGGCGAACATCACGACGGCCGGTCTGGAACGCCTCGTGAGCCCGGACCCCGCCGAAGCTCTCGCCCTCTTCGACCAAGTCCAGCCATCGTGACCGCCAAGCGCGAAAGCACCAGCACCAGCACCGACAGCTCGCCCCGGCCTCATGGGCCAGTACGGCACCACTACGGTCCGTTCCGGCAAAAGTTCGCGGTAGTCGCACTCGACCCGCCACCGTGCTTTCGCTAGGCGGACCAGATCCTTGGCGGGAACGTCGGCGGACAGGTTCGAGATCCAGTACTTCACCCGCTCCGAACAGGCTGGGCCGCTCGCCGGGTTTCTCCTGATACGGCTCGCCCGTCGTCACCTTCAGGGCACCCTTGCGCGGCCAGCTATCCGGCAGTGTTCCGCACTCGATCCGGGCCACCCCCTCGCGAACGATCGCGGAGCAGTACGTACGGTCGTACTTCATCCATAAAAGCTCACCGTCGTCCGGCGCATCCCGCCGGTTCACCGCTACGAACTCGTAGGACGGCATCTCGTGGGACGGCAGCGCTTCATGGTCGTGCGGGCCGAAGCCAGCATCGGTCCGTCGGCGACCGTGGGTTGCGCCGCCCGACCGGGATGACGGGCCCCGACGAGGACGGCGGAGTTGGGCGACGAGGGCGACGCAGTGGGTGAGGCCTGCGCCTGCTGCGACACCGGCGCGGTCTCACCAGCCCTCAGACGGCCAGCACGGTCTCCGTCAGCACACCGGCGCCGGTACGGCACTACCCTCCCCTCACCGCGCGTGAGCAACACTCCCCCACGGCTCGCGCACGGGTGCAACCGGCGGGAAATCTTCCTCCTGGGGAGACACCTCCCCAGGGGGCATCCGTACGCCCGATGCCCGTCGACGTGACGGAACTGCAAAGCACACGGCAAAGCGCACGGCCTCGCAGCCCCCCGCCCGCGCCAGTGATGCCTGAGAGCGTACGACCCTTCAGGAGAAGGCGGTGCCGAGCCTCCGGCGCTGGACTTCTGCAGGCCAGCCGTGCCGTGGAGCGCGACTACATCGTCGGCGGCACGGACACCTTCCCGCGCCTGAAGATAGGGCACCGTCAGTGAACTCCCATCCCACGGGGTCGCCCGGTTCAAGGACTTGGGATACGGAGTGCCTCGCCGCCGCGGACGTACACCCGCGAAGCGGCCCAGGCCCTCCGGCGGAGTCCACTGTGGTCGACCAAGCGGTGGGGCTTGACCCACGCTCACGAGACTGCCTCTGCCGCCAGGCGGCTTCGCGTGCAGCGGTCACTTTCCGTCGGTGATGTAGTAATCGTTCTTGAGGTACTCCAGTGTGTAGCTGCCGAGGTCGCTCTCGGTGAAGGTGCCGGAAGTCCGGACCGCTTCGAGCGGCATCTCGATCTTGTCGAGGCTGTGCACGGTGACGCGCTGCGGATCGACGGTCGCGGTTTGCAGCGCCTTCTTCTGCTCGGGTGAAATCATCTGGAAGACGATGACGTACGTCGACGTGCAGGGACCGAATCCCTGGTCCTGTGCCTTTTTCGCGCCGGGCCCGGCCACTTCGCAGACCACGTCGATGTCCTCGCGCCCGAGGCCGTGGAGGTACTGCTCGTACCGCTGGATGGCGCGCTCCTTCGTCTTCGGTGCGGGCTGGTTGCCAGTAGGGGCGGCCGACGGTTTCTCGGGGCCGGTGGACGCGGACGACGCGGCCGACGGCTCTTTCGTCAACGTCGACGCGGACGGCTGCGAAGGCTTCGCGCCCGCATCCTCCTTCGCTTTCTCCGGACCGCACGCGCACGCCACCAGCACCACGCCGGCCGATACCGCCACGCTCACCATCGTCCGTGTTCTCATTGGATCCCCTCCACCAGCCGACTACACCATCAAGGGTTCACGCAGGATCCAGGGGAACGGTTCCCGAGCCGGGCCAGAAGCCATGACCGGTGCTGCTTTCGGTTTCGCCGTCGTAGCACCGACGCCCGTGACCCGACCGTTCTCGGGTGCCTGGTCGAGCATGGTTGGGCCGCCCTGGACCACTCGTCCCGCCCCGGACCTGGCCAGTTTCCCATGGGTCATGTGGTGAGTCAGGGGAGGAGGCGCGCCGCTCGTCTCAGGCTCGGCCTCGACCGAAGTTGAGTTCCTCGATCAGCTCGTCGAGCGGTGCGTCGCAGAAGCGCGTGCGACCTGGGGCGGAGTGTGGGATGCGGTGGTCTGCGTACCCCAGCATTCTCGGCTTGCCGGCGCCCAGGGCCGCTGTGGCGTCGGCGGGTTCTGCGGCGCGATGGCTGTCGGGGGCCCAGGTGATGGTGACGACGGCCGTCCGGGCACCGGAGTCGGCGTGCTGGGCGAGGACTCCGCCAGCGGCGAGGGCCTCGTCGTGGGGGTGGGCGAAGACGCCCAGCAGACTGGGCAACGGCATGGTGGCCTCCTGGCTGGCCGGTCGATCACGAACGCAGCGGCTGTCACCAAGGGTTGCGGACCTTGATGCCTAGAGCCCGGACCCGGTCCTGGTGCTGCGGCGGAAGCCTCAGCAGCAGGTCCTCCCCCACGACGCCGTCGTGCCGCCAGATGGCGCTCAGGCTCTCCATAGACGCTTCCGCGACCTCGGGCTCCTCGTCCGTCGCGGCGAGCACTAGGGCTTCCACGACCGGCCTGGTCCGGAGTTCCGCGACCGCCCGTGCCGTCTGGGCCCGCTGCTGCGCGGGGACGGCCGGGTCGGCGAGCGAGCGCAGGACGTTCGCCGTATCACGGGCGTCGTCGCAGGGCAGTACCCAGATCACGTAGGCGAGCTGCGCACCCACCATGATCAGGTATTGCAGTGGCATGAGCAGCCCAACCGGCAGCAACGGCACCAGCGGCAGTACGACCATCCAGCCGCCCCGGATCCGCTGGGGACCGCCGGTCGGAGGTTCGAACCGCCGACCGGCCAGCAGGACGATCACGAACATGGTCGCGATCGTCAGGAGGGGCACCCCCACGAGCCCGACCCCCATACCGAGCGCGAACTCCTCAACGAAGGGTCCGTCACCGAGGGCGGGCAGCACCGAGGCGGCGGCCACACAGGCGAGCAGGGCGGTCAGAACGTAGCGCCACAGGGATATCCACAGCCACTTCCCCGTACTCATGACGGCTCCTCATTTCCGCAGCGTTTCGCGCACGTGCCGTTGGCCCAGGTGCGGTGGTCAACGGCCTTGCAGAAGGGGCCGGCCGTCCACTCCGTGGCGCATCGTAGCCACTGGCATGGGCCCCTGGCGTCAGGGGCGATCCACCGCCTTCCGACTCTTCCACCTCTTCTGCCTCTTCTGCCTCTTCTGCCTCTTCTGCGCTCGGCGATAGGCGGCAGTCCTGCCCGGAGAACCACTTCGGGATCTCCGCGGCCGCCCTACTCCTGTAGAACACCACGGTCAGCCGTACGGCGGCGAATGACCCGCAACCCGCGCGAACCTGGTCGAAAGGTTCCAGGAGACACAGCGGCACACCCTGCTACTGCTCCTCCCGCCATGCCCGCAGAGGCTCATGCCCCGCGACAGGGCTGCCGCCCGCAATCCACCACCAGGGCCCCGGGGAGTGGGCTGCGGTGGCAGGGGCGGCCCCTGCTGCCCGCCCGAGAGGGGGCCGGAGGGCGGCCCCTGCCCACCGGGCGTTCCACCGCCCCGCCCATAGGACCCTGTTCGAGCGAGTTTCAGCACTGCCATCGGAGGCATGGCCTCATTCACGGGTCGGGGTTCTGGCTCACGTTTGACGTCGAAACCCGCCGACCGATCGACCTGCTGCCCGACCGGGAGTCGTCGAGCCTGGCCGCGTGGCTGGCCCAGCGGCCCGGAATGAGGTCGTGTGCCGGACCGTGAACCGTTCTTCGCCGAGGGTGCACTGCCGGGCTCCACAAGCCGTGCAGGTCGCGGACCGGTGGCATCTCTGGCACGGCCCTCTCAGACAGGCTGAGCGACTCAAGGGGGTTCGCCCGCCGGTGAACCGATTCAGCACAGCGCCTTGGGGCTGCGCTCAGACTCCTAAGGGCCTGTCTCAACGGCCGGCCCGCAAGCCAGCCCTCCGTCCCTCGCGATCAGGGCAAGCGTTGCCTGATGCGGCACCAGGAGTGTCCCTTTCGAAGGCGGCCGTCGCCGTCGACCGTGCTGGTGACGAGCTCCGCCCGGCCACCCGGTCGTGTGGGCCCTCCCGGGCCCTCGTAGGCTCTACGCAGTGATCGACCCGCGCGTGTGCAGGCTCCGGACAGCGACCGGAGAAGGCCGCTGCCCGTACTTCCGTCGGTTTGGCGGCGAGCACGGGAACTGGAACAAGGGACAACAGGGGCATGGGGAACACGCGTACATGGGGAGCGGCTTGCGCGGCCGCCCTCACTCTGTGGGGGACCACGGGCTGCGGCCCGTTGCTCACCGAAGGACGTGACGGTCCTGCACCCGCCGACACGCCCATCGTGGTTCACGACGAGGCCACCCGCGTGGAGGACCGGCGCGCGGCCGAGGACCACTGGACGGGTGGCGGCATCGCGGACGTGGCCCGCTGGGACGCCAAGGATGACCTGGTCCAGCCCGCGTGGAAGGGCGGCGGCTCGATAGCCCGTACGGTCGGGCGAGTTTACGCGTCGGGCGCGGATGGCGGCTCCGGTGCCTGCACGGCAACGGTCGTCGGCCGCCGCACTGTGATCACCGCCGCGCACTGCGTGAGGACGTCGGTCGAAGGCGCTCGCGCGAGCGAGGCCACCTGGGACGGGGGCCTCTACTTCGTTCCGGGGTACGAGAACGGCGCAGGGCCCGCCGGTGGTTTCACGGTGCGTCGGGTACGGATGGCCGAGGACTGGGAGACGGACGGACGGGACGTCGCCATGCTGGAGATGAACCCCGGTCCCGACGGACGGAACATCTCCGATTTCACCGGCGTCCAGCCGATCTCCTTCACTGCGCAACCGGCCACGGAGGCGACCTTCTTCGGCTACCCGTACACGAACCAGGTCCTGTACTGCTCGGGCGTCGCCACCTGGTCGGGCAGGAAGGCACTGTTGCGCGTTCCCTGCATCATGGGGCGGGGGTCGAGCGGCGGCCCGTACCTCTCGGGTGACCCTGCCGAGGGCAGCGTCGTCGCGGTGAACATCAGCAGCGACGACGAGGCAAGCTACGGAACGGCCCTCGGCGCCTTCGCCCAGCGGCTCTACCAGGAGTCCGAGCAAGGCGACTAGGCTGGGGCACCTGGGAACGGATCCTCCCGTCCGTCCTGGCCGCTGAGGACGCCGCCGACGACATCGACTGGACCGTCTCGGTCGATTCGAACGTCGTACGAGCCCACCAGCACGCTGCCTGAGTGCCAAGGTCCATCTGGCCGCCGGCCGGGTTCGGCCTCTGGCCTTCGCCGTCGCCCAGGAGGACCTGGGCCGCCTGGGCACCCAATGACCCGTCGCTGAACGGCGACCCTGAACCCGGTGGCGCCGCCCGGTGTGTCGCTAGCGGTTGTCCTCGGGGTGCGGTCCCGTCGCGTACGGGTTGGGCTCGTCGTCCGCGAGCACGCCCACGAAGGGTTCGCCCTCCCCCGCGAAGGTGTAGGCGCCGGACTCGATCCGCTCGATCAGGCCGCGCGTCCACTCCGCGCCGCCGTCGGCCGCGTGCAGCCACATGTTCATGATTTCACCGATGTGTCCGAGCTGCTCGGGCCCGTTCTGCGGCGTGTAGTACTCGGTGACCTCGGACCGCCACTTCTCAAGCCCCGCGATCCTCTCCTTCAGGAGCGCGACGGCCTCGCCCCGCGGAAGGTCGACGATGAATCCGATGCCGGCCGAGAGCATGTCCACCTGCTGGTCATGCGAGGTCAGGGCCTGGCGCAGCAGCCTGAGGTATTCCTCGGTGCCCTTGTCGGTGATCTCGTACTCGACACGGGGCGGGCCACCGACGGTGCTCGGCGCGACCTCGTGGGCGAGGAGCAGCTCTTGCTTGGCCATCACGCTTGACTCCCCCGAATCGATGCCGTCCTGGCTGGGCGCGATCGTGGAGTGGAACCCGATGTCGGCAACGGCCACCGCGGTGCGCGGTCTGTTCGGCAACCCGGGCGCGGGTGGCGACTCCTGGGCCGCAACCCACGCAGAACTGCTCGCGGTGGCCTGGCCGGTGGCCCTGATCGCGGTCTTCTTCCCGCTGGCAGTGAAGCGGTTCAGGGACCTGAGCCGCTGATCGGGACCTGAGCCGCTGACGGACCCGGGGCTGGGGGGGGGGGAGGGGAGGGGGGGGGGGGGGGGGGGGGGGGGGGGGGGGGGGGGGGGGGGGGGGGGGGGGGGGGGGGGTGGGCGTGAACCCCCCCCACCCCCCCTCCCCCCCCCCCCCCCCCCCCCCCCCCCCCCCCCCCCCCCCCCCCCCCCCCCCCCCCCCCCGGGTCCCCCTGGCGCGGGCGGCGCCAGCCTGCCGCGCCATTGGCTCAGTCCGTCAGGGCGGCGAGCTGCGCGCTCAGGGTGGCCGCGGGCGGGTAGGTGGCGCCGACGGCGGTGACGTGCTTCCAGTGCAGGCGTCCATGGGGGTCGATGATGAACACCGAGCGTCGCAGTCCGATCAGTGGTGCGGTGATCCCGAAGGACTTCGCCACCGCACGCCCTTCGTCGGACAGCAGCGGCATCCGCAGGCGCCGGTCGCGGGCGAAGGCCTCGTGGCTGTCGACTCCTTGCGGGCTGATGCCCCACACGACGGCTCCGGCGGCCTGGAGCTGAGCCAGGCCGTCGGAGTAGGAGCACAGCTGTGCGGTGCACACCGGGGTGTCGTCACCGGGGTAGAAGGCGAGGACGAGGGGCTGACCACGTTGCTCGGCCAGGGCGTAATCGGTGCGGTGGAAGGTGTCGCCGTCCAAGTGCCCGCCGGGCAGGCGGAAGTCGCCGACGACGTCCCCTATCTTCGGGGTGTTGGCCATGAGAGAACCTCGATTGGTTGATGGGTGCGGGCGCCCGGCGGTGGGACGGTGGGGCGGTGGGCGCCCGGTCAGGCGGGAAGGGGCATCAGGAGCAGAGGCTGGGTGGTGGGCTGAGGGGAGCCTCCGGCGGGTTCGAGGGTGAGCCCGACAGCACCCGCGTCGGCGGGGTTGCCGGTCAGGACGACGGTGCCATCGTCGTCGATGAGTCCGGCCGGGCGCATCCTGCCGTCGTGATCCAGCCACAGCTGGTAGGTCCTGCCCGCTCCCGGTGCGGGCAGGTTGGCAGCGGTGAAGACGGCCTTGTTCTGCCGTTCGGAGGCCACGACCGTGGCCAAGGCGCCGTTGGCCGCCCGGCCGTGCACGGTCCGCGCGTCCGGGGCCGCCAGAACGGCGCTCACCGCATCGAGTTGCCGCTCGGCCTGGCGGGCCTGCTGCTTGAGGTCCTGTCCGTTCTGCGTCTGCCATACCGCGACGCCGCCGAGCGCGGCGGCGGCCACGCTGGCGGCCAGGGCCAGGGGCACGGCCTTGCGACGCAGCATGCCGCCGGGGGCGGGTTTGGCGGCGGGGACGGGAAGGCGCGGGGGAAGCTGGCGTACGCCGTCAATGGCGGCCATGACCTGTGCTCTGGCTGCCGGGGGTGGTGGCTGGGAGACGGCTGCCGCCAGGCGCGCCGCGGTCGCCTGGAACTCCGCTGCCTCCTGCCGGCAGGCCTCGCAGGCTTGAAGGTGAGCGTCGAAGTCCTGGCGTTCGCCGTCCTCAAGTGCGCCGAGGGCGTAAGCGGCGGCGAGGGCGTGGGCGTCGGTGGCGTGGTGTTTCATGCGGTCACCCCCATGCAGTCGCGGAGCCGGATCAGCCCGTCGCGCATGCGTGTCTTGATCGTGGGAAGCGGTGTGCGCAGCGCTTCGGCGACTTCACGGTAGGTCAGGCCCTGGTAATAGGCCAGGGTTACCGCCTGGCGCTGGATCTCGGTCAGGCCGCGCATACAGCGGCGTACCTGCTCGGACTCCAGGCGTGTCTCGACCTGTTCGGCGACCTCGTCGAAGGCGGTGGTGTGCTCGCGGGCGGCCTGGGCGTGCTCGCGGTCGGTGGCGGCCTGGGCGGAGCGGACCCGGTCCACGGCCCGCCGGTGGGCGATCGTCGCCGCCCAGGTGGTGACGGAGCCGGCGTCGGCGCGGTAGCGGGCGGCCTGACGCCAGAGGTCGATCATGACCTCCTGGGCGACCTCCTCGGACTGGGCCCGGTCGCGCACGACTTTGACCACGATCCCGAAGACCAGGGGCGCGAGGGCGTCGTAGAGGGCGGAGAAGGCCTGTTTGTCGCCGTGAGCGACTTTCTGCATGACGTCGGTCAGGTCGCTGCGGGCGGGCTCGGCGGAGCGGCCGGGGTTGAAGGGGATGGGCTGGTTCACCTGCGGTGCTCCGGCCGTGGTGAGGAGGCGAAGCGGCGGCCCGGGTCGGCCGTCGTGGGGCGGGGCGTCCATCGCATGCCGGTCCTTGAGTCGTGTCTGTGCGGGGCCGAAGCGTCCCCGTGGGAGGGCCTGGGCCTTCGGATACGTGTGCGCGTGTCGAGGGTTCTTCGTAGCGGACCGGGCTGCGGATGGGAGCCTCTTCGTCCGCCACACCGAGCAGGGTTGGCCCGTTGGAGTGAAGCGGGCGGAAGGCGCCAAGCCGGCCGGGGAGCGGCCGCGAAGACGGCGTGTGAGGGAGCCGGAGGTGTTCACGAGGCTTTCCCCACCGGCCGCGCGGGACCTCCGCGCGGCCGCGCATCCTCACCGGAGGTAACAGACATGGTTCGTGTGCGACGAGGTCTGGCCGTGGCCCTGGTGGCCGGCGCGGTCGTGGTGGCGGGCGCGTCGGCCGCTTCCGCCGACGCGGGCGCGCAGGGCGTTGCCGCGTACTCGCCGGGGGTGGGCTCGGGCAACTTCATCCAGGTACCGATCCACATCCCCGTCAACGCGTGCGGCAACAGCGTAAGCGTCATCGGTCTGCTGAGCCCGTCGTTCGGCAACACCTGCGTCAACGCCTGGCCCCGTACGGCGGGGAGAGCGCCGGTCCGCCGCCCTCACGACGGGGAGGCGCGGACCGGTGACCTGACCCGGCACGGGGCGCGAGGCGCTCCTGGGGGCGCCTCGCGTATGCGCCCGAGCCGGGCGGGCCGGCTGCGGGTGGCTGCGGGTGGCTGCGGGTGGCTGCGGGTGGCTGTCAGCACAGCCACCCGCAGTTCCTGCGTCCTGCGGGTGGCCTACCACGTGAGGACCGCGATGACCTGCTTGCCGATGTCCGAGCGGCTGACGAAGAGGTCAGCGCCCAGCTCACGGACGATCTTCAGTCCGCGGCCGCCCGTCTCGGGCCGCCGCCGGTTGCCGTCTCCGTGGTACTCGGCCAGGTCGGGGGACCCGTCGCTGACCGCGACGCCGGCCCGCCCGTCTTCCAGTCCGACCGTGAGCGCGTAGGGGCCCTTCGCGTGCAGGACCGCGTTGGTGACCAGTTCGGAGACGATGAGTACGAGGTCCTCGGCGACCACGCTCGGGCAGGACGCCGACTCAAGGGCCAGCAGCCCTGCCACGGTCCGTCGTGCGTGCCGGGCAGCCTGTGCGCCCGGCGGGAGCGGGATGTGCAGCGTGGCCGGACACCCGCAGGACGCGATGGCGGTGTCCATGATCATTCCTTGGAGTCAGCGGCACCCGCGGCGGAGACCGGGGTGGAGGGGAACGGAAGTGGGGTCCCGGTCATCCCAGGACCCCACGACGGTCTGCCGGCGGTCACCACTTGTCGTGGCAGTTCCAGTGGCCGGGAATCCAGTGGCTGACGTAGTGGCCGGGCACCCAGTGCTGCTTCCAGTGGCCCTTGCCCCACCAGCCGTCGTGCCACTTCCCGTGGTGGTCGCGGTCGCGGTAGCCGTTGTGCCAGGCGCCCTGGTGCCACTTTCCTTCGAAGTGGCCCTTGACCCACTTCTTGCCCCAGTGGCCCTGCACCCAGCTGCACCGGTCATGCCGGTCCCACCGGTCGTGCCGGTCCTGCCGGTCCCACCGGTCCTGCCGGTGGTCCCGGTCGCCGGTGACCGTCGAGGTCACCGCGGACGGTGCCGGCGCCGCGTTCGCCGTGGCGGATACGCCCAGCACGCACGTCCCGGCCAGAAGCCCGGCCGAAGCCGCCCCGGCCACCAGCCTGCGCACGTTCACGGATGCGGTCATCGCACTCACCTCCTTCGATATCGATCCTTCGATCGGTGTGGTGTGCGGCTCGATCAGGAGCCTCACGTGAACAATTCGGTACGAACCGCCGCACGGATTGCCTCCGTCGTCGCAAACCCCCGTACATCCGTCCCGGGCGGGCGGAAGGGGGTCCGCGGGCGGCCGCAGGGCCGCCCGCTGCCCGCTGCCTGAAGGCAACACCGGAGTACGGGTTGACCCTTTCGGGGGTCGGACCAATCCGCCGCGCCAAGGCTGCCGAATGACGGCTGTGAGCAGCTTCCGCAGCACCCTCTCCCGCGCCGCCCTCGGCGCGCTGGCCGGACTCCTGGCCGCGTTCACGGCGCTCGCCGTGGCCGAGCTGGTCGCCGGGCTGATGCGGCCCGCGGCCGGGCCGGTGACCGTCGTGGGCGGTGCGGTGATCGACCGGACGCCCGCCGCGGTGAAGGACTTCGCGATCCGGACGTTCGGGGAGAACGACAAGGCCGTCCTGCAGCTCGGGATCGTCGCCGTACTCGCCCTCATCGCCATCTCGTTGGGGATCCTCGCCCTGTCTCATCGGGAGCAACCGATCATGAACAGCATGAAGATCCGCCGTACCGCGATCACCGTCGCCGCAGCCGCCCTGCTGCCCTTCTCCCTCGCCGCGTGCTCGGACTCCGGCAGTGACACCAAGGCCAGCGCCCCCGCGGCCGCCGGCGATGAGGGCAAGACCGCCGCCAGCACCCCGGCAGGCGACACGATGACCGGTGACAAGCCCTTCGGCCCGGCCTGCGCCGGCGTCCCTAAGGACGGCGCGGGCTCCTTCGACGGCATGGCCAAGGACCCGGTCGCCACGGCCGCGTCCAACAACCCGGCCCTGTCCACCCTGGTCGCCGCCGTCATGCAGGCCGGCCTGGTCGACACCCTCAACAACGCCAAGGACATCACCGTCTTCGCCCCCACCAACGACGCCTTCGCGAAGATCCCGAAGGCCGACCTCGACAAGGTCCTCGCCGACAAGGAGCAGCTCACCAAGATCCTCACGTACCACGTCGTCGGCCAGAAGCTCACCCCCAAGCAGCTGGAGAACGGCAGCTTCGAGACCCTCCAGAAGGGCATGGTCACCACCACGGGCTCCGGAGGGGCCTACAAGGCCAACAACACCGCGAACGTGGTCTGCGGCAACGTCAAGACCGCCAACGCCAACGTCTACATCGTCGACACCGTCCTGATGCCGAAGTAACGAAGTAACACCGCCTGTCAGAAGCGGAAACGGCCGGTGGTCCCGCCTCCTTCCGAATAGGGAAGGAGGCGGGGGCCTCGGAACGCCCCTTGCCGGTGGGCAATCTCTTCTGACCGCGCCTGTCTGTGCCGGTAACCCGTGCGGACAAATGGAATACTCCGGGCATGCCCGCATCGCTTGCACGACGGTGTCTGCTCTGGCTCGTGACCCTCGCGATCGTCACCCTCGCCGGGTGCTCTAACAGCCCGGCTCGCGAGAGGCCCGCGCCTGCGGCGGCTCCCCAGAATGGGAACGATCTGGAGGACGACTATCAGAGCGTCATCAAGGACGTGCTGCCCTCCGTAGTCCAAATCCAGACGGAGGACGGTCTCGGGTCGGGTGTGATCTACGACGGCAAGGGTCATGTCGTCACCAACGCGCATGTGGTCGGTACGAGCAAGGCGTTCAAGGTCACCGTAGCCACAGGGGAGCAGCCGCTGGAGGCCCGGCTGGTCGCCTCCTACCCGGAGCAGGACCTGGCCGTGGTGAAACTGGACGGTCTCCCGGCCGGCCTGAAGGCCGCAAGGTTCGGCGACTCCCCCGAGGTGGCGGTGGGCCAGATCGTACTGGCCATGGGATCACCGCTGGGCCTGTCCAGCAGCGTCACCCAGGGCATCGTCTCCGCGGTCGGCCGCACCGTGAGCGAGGGGGGTGGAGCCGATGGCACGACGGTGGCCATCGCCAACATGGTGCAGACCTCGGCGCCGATCAACCCGGGCAACAGCGGCGGCGCACTGGCCAACCTCGACAGTGAGGTGATCGGCATTCCGACGCTGGCGGCGCGGGACCCCGGACTCGGTGGCGGCGCGGCACCGGGCATCGGATTCGCCATCCCCGCCTCCACGGTGAAATCGATCGCCGACCAGCTCATCAAGGACGGCCGGGTCACACATTCGGGCCGGGGAGCACTGGGCATCACCGCACGCACCGTGCTCGATGGGGACTACGGGCCCGTGGGCGTCGCAGTGGTGGACGTGGCGCCGGGTGGCGCCGCGGACAAGGCGGGCCTGAGGCCCGGGGACATCATCACGAGGGTGGGTGGAGGGGAAACCAAGACCATCGGGGGGCTGGCCGAGGTTCTGGCTTCGCACAAACCGGGCGAGAGAGTCCGGGTCACGTACCTGCGCAAGGGGATGGAGGCGACGCTGCCGGTCACCCTCGGGGAAGCGTGAGGGAGTGCCCCGCCCCTCATCACTGAGCCTCCGCCAGCGTGCGACACCTTGTCGGCGGAGGCAAGGCGTCCGAGGATCCCTTGCGGTACGAGGACCCGTGGGGGCGGCGATCAGGCATTACCCGACAACGTGTCCGGCTCTCGGCCTTGGACCTCGTAGGTTTTGGTCCAAGTGGTGCCGCATCGACAGTGATAGGTCTCGACCAGCTCGCAAGCATGGCGCCGTGATCAGCACGGCCTCATCTTGCCTTGGTGACGGGAGGGAGGTATTCCCCGACCAAGGTGCGGTGCCACCAGGCGTGGGTGTGCCGCAGCTCGTCGAGGTCGGTGAAGCGGTAGCGGTAGAGGCGGGCGCGCAGGAAGGTGGGCGGGGAAGCCGGGAAGGGGTTGTGGCGCAGCAGCTTGAGGATGGCGGGGTCGTTGTCGAGCAGCTTGGCGAGGAGGGGTGTGAACCAGGGCCGGGCGTACGCGGGTGAGATCGCCGCGAACCACATCATCCAGTCGAGCCGCAGGTGATAGGGGGCCACCTGTGGGGGAATTCGGCGTACGTCACCGGGTTTGCCCTTGAATCCGTATTCCTGCCACACCGTGTCGTCGGTGATCTCTGGTTCGTCGGTGCCTTCGAGCACTACCTCATGGCGCGTGCGCTCGATGGTGCCGAAGGCTCCGTAGGTGCTCATCAGGTGGAAGGGGTTGAAGGAGTAGTTCATCACCTGGTGGCGGGAGAGCAGGTTGCGTACCGGCCAGTAGCTGAGCACCACCATGAGCACGGTGACGGCGAGCACCGTGCCCTCGTACCAGGTCGGCGGGTCGGCGAAGGCGGGGGGCTGGGGCATGCCGAGCACGTCCGCAGCTCGTGCCCCGTCGATCGCGGTGACGGCGATCAGGATGGTGAGCCAGTTGAGCCATGCGAAGTTGCCCGACACCACGAGCCAGAGCTGCGTGACGACGATGAAACCGGCGACCACGCTCGCGGTCGGCTGCGGCGCGAACAGCATCACCGGGGCGCCGAGCTGCGCCACGTGGCTGGCCGCGACCTCGACGCGGTGCAGGGGCCGCGGCAGGCGGTGGAAGAACCAGGTCAGCGGGCCGGGCATCGGCTGGGTCTCGTGGTGGTAGTACAGGCAGGTCAGGTCGCGCCAGCAGGGGTCGTGACGCAGCTTGATCAGTCCAGCGCCGAATTCGAGCCGGAACAGCAGCCAGCGCAGGAGGAACAGGATCATGAGCGGTGGCGCCGTCTCCTCGTTCCCCAGGAAGATCGCCAGGAAGCCCGCTTCGAGCAGCAGCGACTCCCACATGAAGCCGAACCACGTCTGACCGACGTTGACGATGGAGAGGTAGAGCACCCACAGCAGCGCCCACAGCAGCATCGACGCCCATAGCGGCATCCGGTCCGCCGCACCCGCGGCGAGGGCGGCGGAGAGCGCCACGCCCGTCCAGGCGATGACCGCGCAGAAGCGGTCGGAGTAATGGAGCTGAAAGATGCTGGGCGACCTGCGGAAAGGGACGGCCGCGACGAAACGCGGGACCGGAAGCAATCCGCGCTCACCGATGAGCGCCCGGAACTGGTGGGCGGTACTCAAGAAGGCGATGAAATAGACCACGGACAGACCTCGCTGGAACACGAGTCTGCTCAGCCAGTAATCGCCGTCCGTAAACCACTCCACGGCTCCTCCTGAGCGTGGCGTACCGCCTCCCACGCCGAATCCCGGCCGGTGCCGGGATACCGCTTCGCCTCCCCCGCCTTCCTGCTCTTCCCTTCCCCTTCCCCTTCCCCGCTCCTGCCCTCCCTCCCCCTCCCCACCCAGGGGCCGATGATCTCGCGCTGGGTGCAAAGAACCATAGGGGCGCCCGCCACTCCCCCCTCCGAAGCACCTCTTGAAACTTTAAACATTTTGGTTTATGTAGAAATGGAATGACGTGAGAAGACCCTCGCGGGGCCGGCCAAGCGACGCGTCGATCATGACGGAAGGACGTCTTGCCGAAGGCGGGAGGAAGTAGGGGGCGTGGGGACATGCGCCAAGTTGGTGCCACACCGAACATGAGCAGGCCCGGTGCCCTTTTTGATCGCAGCGGCAACGGTTTCGTGCCGGCGACGGAGATCGCTGCGGCGGCTGTCGATGCACGGGGCAGAGTGACGGCCTGGAGTCCGGGCGCCCAGCTGCTGCTGGGTTACGCGGCGCCGGACGTGGTGGGGCGCCCCGCGGCCGACCTGCTGGCGGACGCCCTCCCCGATTCCGCCCGGCGGCATCTGGCTCAGCAGCAGGCCTGGATCGGGCGTGCCCTGCTGCGGGACGAGTCCGGCCGCCGTATCGAGGTCGATCTGCGGGCCTGCCCGCTGTTGGACGGTCACGGGCAGAGCCAGTGGTTCGTCCAGGCGGCCGTGCCCCAGGAGAGCGACGGCGCCGCACTGGCCCTCCAGAGGAGCCTGCTGCGCCAGCGGCCCCCGGTCCAGCAGGCTGTGGAAACAGCCGCCCGCTACCTGCCTGCGGATCCGCAGGCAGGCCTCGGCGGCGACTGGTTCGACGTCATCGCCTTGTCCGGCGCCCGTGTCGCTCTGGTCGTCCGAGACGTCGTCGGCCACGGGATCTACGCGTCCGCCGCCATGGGACGGCTGCGTACCGCGGTCCGTACCCTCGCCGACATCGACCTCCCTCCGGACGAACTGCTGACCGACCTCGACGATCTGGTCCTGGAAGAGGCACGGCAGGACGCGGAAGCCGGTGGAGAGGTCGGAGCGACGTGCCTGTACGTGGTGTACGACCCGGTCTCACGCCACTGCTCGCTCGCCAGCGCCGGCCACCCGCCGCCGGTCATCGTTTCGCCGGACGGCACGGCCGAGTTCGTTGCCGTGGAGACGGGCCCGCCCCTGGGCGTGGGCGGCGTGGCCTTCGAAGCCGCAGCCTTCCCCGTACCCGCGGGCAGTCTGCTGGTGCTTTACACCGACGGCCTGATCGAGGCCGGAGACCGTGACATCGGCGTCGGCCGCCACCAGTTGCGGACCACGCTAACCCACCCCGCAACAGGGCTGGACGACGTCTGCGACACAGTCGTCAAGACGCTGCTGCCCGACGTCCCCGGCGACGACGTGGCCCTCTTGGTGGCCCGGACCCGCGCGCTCGCGTCCTCCCACGTGGCGTCCTGGGCGGTGCCCGGCGACCCGTCCGCCGTTCCCCAGGCACGCCGGCGCGCCACGGCCCAGTTGCTGCGGTGGGGACTGCCCGAGGCCGTTGCCACCACCGAGCTGATCGTCAGCGAACTGGTGACCAACGCCATCCGCCACGCTGATGCCCCCATCGAGCTGCGGTTGATCCACGACGGCAGCCTCATCTGCGAGGTCTCGGACGCCAGCAGCACCTCCCCCCACCCCCGCCGGGCCCACGACCTGGACGAAGGGGGACGCGGACTGTTTCTGGTCGGCCGGCTCTCCAAGCGCTGGGGCACCCGGCACGACTCGACCGGCAAGACCATCTGGGCCGAGCAGTCCTGGCGCGACGCACAGCGCGGCTCCGACGGTCCCCACCCCTCTGCGGCGCCCTGAAACCGTCAAGCCCGAGCCGCTTTGTGCTCGGCCTCCACGGGGGTCAGCGTCGGCCGGGTGGCCTGCGGCCATGAGTGCGGGGTTCCTCGTCGGCCTGGCTCGCTGTCTCGCTGTCTCGCGACGACGCCGCCCGCCGAAGCGGACGTGCAGGCTGTCTCCTGGCTGACTAGGTCACGTTCACGATCCTGGCGTCGGCCAGCGCTCCGTCCTCGATGTCCAGGACGCCCAGGGTGCCGTGCGGCTGACGGCGCCGGTCGGTCGGCGAGCCGGGATTGAAGATCCGGACGCCGTCACCGGTCTGGTCCATCGGGATGTGCGAATGCCCGAAGACGACGAGATCGGCCTCTGGGAACCGGTTGCGCATCCGGCCGGTCCGCCCGGTCTTGTGGCCGCTGTCGTGGATCATGCCGACAGCCAGGCCGTTCAGGGTCAGCTGCAACGTTTCCGGCGCACCCCAGGCAGCGACGTCGGGCCCGTCGTTGTTGCCCATGACCACATGCACGGGCGCGTACTGGGCCAGCTCGTCGAGAACGTCTGCCGTACAGACGTCACCCGCGTGCAGGATCACGTCCGCCTCGCGCAGGTACTCGGCAACGCGTGGCGGACACGACTTCCAGTACCGGGGGGAGTGCGTATCGGACAACACCACGACTCTCATGGTGCGATCCTTCCCCGAATGCCGTGATCACGCCTGCGCAGTCCTGATGCACTTGCGCCGAGCGAAATGAGCCACCGAATCAGTTCCCTGGATTGTGCCCCTTGCGCCTTGCTCACCTCTCCCCTGGCCGCCTGCACACCTGAGCCACACCACGGGCGGGCGCCAGGCTGCCCTGGTGGTTGGAGCAGTGGCGGCTGCGGAAATGCCGCAGCCGTGGTGGCATCGGTGGATGAAGGATCCATTCGGTTGTGAAGAGCCGGCGCTCCTGTCACGGGTGGGCTCGGTGGACCGCGCTGCAGCCCGCCGCGCCCTCGCTGCCAGGGCCACCGGTCCTGCGGATCTCAGGGCCCTGCTGGACATGCTCGGCCTGCAGCCCGAGGACGATCCCCCGGAAGAACGCCGTCGCTGAGCGGGCCACATCTGGCAGCGGCCCCGGGCCGAAGCCTCGATCCTCTTCATGGGAGCAGCAGCATGCACCGCCCGCAGCCTCGGTGGTGGCGCCCGGCTCGCGGGGCTCCGGTAGCGGTACTGAGGCGCGATCCGGATCTTCCACCACCGGCCGGACGAGGGAGAAGGAGAGACGAGCGTGGCGATTCAGCGGATGGACAACGTCGGCATCGTCGTCGAGGACATGGATGCCGCCATCGCGTTCTTCGTGGAACTCGGTATGGAGCTGGAGGGCAGGGCGGAGGTCGAGGGTCCGTTCGCTGATCAGTGCACCGGACTTGAGGGCGTCCGCTGTGACATTGCGATGGTCCGGACCCCGGACGGGCACAGCCGGATCGAGCTCGCGAAATACCGCAGCCCCGCTGCGATCAGCCCCGGGCCGCGCAACCGGCCGCACAACATTCTGGGCACCCACCGTGTCATGTTCGCCGTCGACGACCTTGAGGACACCGTTGCCCGGCTGCGCCCTCACGGCGCCGAACTCGTCGGGGAGATAGCCCGCTTCGAGGACAGCTATCTGCTGTGCTACCTCCGCGGGCCGGAGGGCATCATCGTCGGTCTGGCCGAGCCACTGCGCTGAGAAGCAGAGGCTGAACCATGCACCGAGCGGAGGCCTGGTTCACGAATCCCGACGGCAAATGCCGATGTCAGCGCGTCTCGTAGGGTGGTCTGATGTTCGATCGTTTGGAGATCAGGGTGCTGCCGAGGGGACCCTGGTTTCCTGCCCAGTTGCGGTTCTGGGTCAACGATGAGGATGTGGTCGACGAGGCGGTCGGCGAAGGCGGTCGTGGACCTTACGCGGCCGTTGCGCTGCCGTCCGGCCGGCCCAGCCCTCTAGGGGCGACCGGCGAGGCGCGCCGGCTAGAGCTGGGGGAACCGGAGTGCACCGGCGGATGCTGCGGCTTCCTGACCGTGACCGTGCAGCGGTTCGGGGAGATCGTGCAGTGGTCGGAGTGGGAGGTTCCGTGGGAAGTCGGCCACAGCGCCATGCCCTATCCGCCGCCGGAGCTCCACTTCGACGCGAGCCAGTACGACGCCGAGGTGGCTCGCGCGGAGGCGGACCGACACCGGCGCGGAGCTCGCATCACCCGCCTGAACGGCGAGGAGGGTGGCCATCCCCGGTTCCCGGGACCGCGTCGCGGGGATGGCCGCCAAGCCGGACCGGGACGCCAATGGAACGCGGCGGCACGCGTCGACGCCGGGGGCGGGGGCTTCGAGGCGGGCCGTCAGAGCGAACGCTCGTGCACGTCCTCCGGGCGGGTGGCTCGCTCGGTGGCGCAGTGCGGCGGCCGCTGGGCTTTCCCGGGGCCCGGGCCCCGGCCCCCGGGGCGCGCGGGCGGATCAGCGCAGGCCGGCGAAGAGGTCGTTCTCGGGTACGGGAGCGCCGGTGGCGTCCTTGACACGCAGGAAGGTCTCCATGCCCATCAACTGGCCGAACCTCTCCTTGCCCATCTTGAGGAAGAAGATGTTTTCGCCCTGGCTGGCGTGCGCGGCCAACGCATCGAACTTCTGACCGCTGAACGCGGTGGTGTCCACCCACGTCGTGATCTCGTCGTCGGGAAGGCCGATCTGGGCCATCGCGGCGACCTCCTCAGGATCCGGCTGCGGCATGTCCTCACCGAACTCGCGCATGATCTCCCCGAACCGCTGTACGCCCGAGCGGGGCATCGTCGTCCAATACACCTTCGGTGTCAGCTCGGTCATCTCCAGCGCGGCCATCGTGATGCGGTGGGCCTGGATGTGGTCGGGGTGGCCGTAGAAGCCGTTCTCGTCGTACGTGACGACCACATCGGGTCGGTAGTGCCGCATGAGCTCCGCAAGCCGGGCGGCGCCTTCCTCCACGGGGGTCTGCCAGAAGGATCCGGGGGTGTCGTTGCTCGGCCAGCCCATCATCCCGGAGTCGGCGTAGTCCAGCATCTCAAGGTCGCTGACGTGTAGGACCTCACAGCTCACCTCGAGTTCTTGACGACGCATCAAGGCGACGGCCGCCGGGTCGTGCTCCGGATCACCCGGCTTGACGCCCCCCGGTCCGTCACCGCAGCGGCCGTCGGTACACGTCACGAGAACCGTGCGGATGCCTTCCGCCGCGTACCGCGCGAGGACGCCTCCGGTTCCGGTGGCCTCGTCGTCGGGGTGGGCGTGCACTGCCATGAGCGTCAAGGGCGGCCGGTCAGTCATGAAACAGTCCTCCTGTAAAAGTGCTTGCTGGTCAAAGTGCGCGGCGGGCGTACCGCGATCCTGGGGCCCCGACCCGGGTGGAGCGGACGGCCTTGCGGTCTCCGTGCTCCCCGCCCGAGGCGCGGTCCCCCGGTCGATGCAACAGCGCCGACCGGACCGGCTGTTCCCGACGCGGCCGCTCGGTGCCGCGGGCGATCCTCCGATCCGGCTATCCGGCGGCCGGCTCACCGAGCCATGGGTTCCCGTCAGCAGTCGCTGCCGTCAGTACCGTGGGTACGGTCGGCACGGTCGGCACGGCGAACGTGAAGCCCGAGAAGGAACCCGCCGGGTAAGCGGCTCCATCACCTTCTCCGCCCCACGCGCCAGGACAATAACCGCGGCATCCTTACTCATCTGGCCACTATTTCAGCCGACCGGCCACGCGAGCGACTTTCATGCGCGGCCGCTCTCCACCACCACACCACCGAGGCGCAGGCCCTTCTCAGGAGGCAGTGAGGTGGTCAGACGGCCGGCGGTCCACGCGTGGGCCTGCCTCTGGGCTTCGGTCCCAGCCCGCCGCGGGCACGGGAGCAGCGCTCGCCGACCGTGTCAGTCCCCGTTGAGATACGTACACCATCACGACTTTCCGCGACTTCAACTTCAAGCTCCTCGTGGTCGGAGCACATGGGGGCGCGCGGGATCGAGGACCTCGACGCCTACGTCGAGGAGAACGAGCTCGAGTACACGATCCTCGACGAGGCGCGGGCCTACTTCGAGGAGTTGCAGATACCGCCGGGGCCCTCGCCACCGTGGAGGAGTTGACTTTCGACGGCGGGCACCAGGTCTTCATGGAGTGCGCTCATGGGGGGTGATCTGACTGATGCCGAGTGGGAGCTGCGGCCGTTCCTGCCGGTCAGCAACGGGCGTTGTGGCAGGTCGGCGGGCGCAGACGGCCGCTGGCGCCCGCGGCCCCTGATCGTCACTCCAGGTCAGCGGGCGGACAGCACCCAGTTCAAGCCGGTCCGCGAGGAGATCCGGGTGCCCAGACCTGGCCCGGGCCGGGCCACGCAAGAAGCCCGACAGCCTCGCGGCCGACAAGGCGTACAGCCACGGCCCCATCCGCGAGTACCTGCGACGACGGGGCATCCGCCAGACCATCCCGGACCGGGCCGACAGCCAGGCGGCCTGCATCCGCAAGGGCTCACGCGGTGGACGGCCGACCGGCTTCGATGAGGACCGCTACAAGAAGCACAACACGCTCGAACAGGCGATCAACCACCTGAAGCAGTCCCGGGCGGTCGCCACTCTCTACGACAAGCGCCGCTACGTCTTCCTCGGCACCGACACCGCGGCGGCCGTCGCCATCGCTTCGCACATGAGCGTCTAAGCGACCCAGCAGAAGACGCCCTGGTTCTGGCGCCGGGCGCTGCTGACGAGCTCAGCCAGGTTACTCACGATCGCGTCCGCGATCTCCGTGTCGATGGCCTCGCCGTCCTCCGCCCGCAACTGAGCCCACGCGGCAGCGATGTCACGCAACCTGGACTGGCCAGCGTCCGCGAGTGCAGCAGACAGGCGGGTCGACAGCGCGAAGACGACGCACCCGTCATGGTCCTGGCCGGCGACCATGCGAGGCTCCCCGGCTTCGGCGAGTTCCTCGAAGCTGCCGCCGAGCAGAAGGCATTCCCACTCGACCACCGCCTCTTCGGGATCGAAGTTCCCGAAGGAGAGCGACTCGAATGCCCGTCCCGGCCCGGTCCGGAGGGCCAGACCCGCCGACGTGTCGTCCGGCGCCACGAAGAACTTCACGATGATGCTCACCCGGGCATCATGCCCGACAGCCCACAACCATGATCGGCCGGACAAGTCCAGGCGGTGCTGTCAGGAGCGGCGACCCCTCCCATTCCCAGCCCGTCAGACCAGCGTGCAGCGCGCGTGAGCGTACGGGTCTCACGGCCCTCAGGCAGACCCGTGCTGCGGTACCGAGCCGGACGGGGGTATCGAGACTTCTGGCGACTTGCACCGCCAGGTGTCGGAGCAGCTCTTCGTGGGGCGCGCCCCTGTCGTCGGGCACGGAGTCGATCGGCCTCTGTGCCTGGTTAGAGTCCCCAAGGGGGCGGGCACGGCAACGAACCGATGGCGGGAGATCATGGCCGTGGACCAACCGGGACGAAGACACGGGGTAGGGGAATCATGGTGGCGTTCCACGCGTCCGCGCTGGACGGGGTCGCCCGCAATTCGGCGCTGCCGACACCGCTGCTCCTGCGCCTGCTCGCCTTCGAGGAGGACGGCGAACGTCCGCCCCGTGACGCACTCCAGCGGGCGGAACTCCCCGAGCCGGCCGTCGCGCTGATCCTGGCCCACCCGAACCCGGGCGCCCGGATCGACTTCGCCATGAGCGCCAGGGCAGAGCCTGCACAACGGGCCCGGCTCGCGGACGATCCTTCTCCCAAGGTGCGGGCTGCTCTTGCGTACGGACCCGAGGTGTCCGACCCGCGCAGAAAGGTCGCGCCGCTCCCGGACGCCGTATGCGCCCGCCTGCTCGACGACCCCGCCCCTTCTGTCCGGACGGCACTGCTGGACTCGCCCCACCTGGCGCCGTCGTTCGTGGCCTCGATGGCCACTCATCACAGCTCGGCAGCACGCCGGCAAGCGGTGCGCGCATGGGAGGTCCTGGCACCGGGCGAGCAGTCGGCGCTGCTGGCCGACCCTGACCCCGAGGTGCGACGGGCCGCCGCGCTGTGGGAGTGCCGACGGGACGCACGCGTCACCGCCGAACTCCTCCGCGATCCGAAGTCCGCCGCCGAGGCACTGCGCCGAGGGCTCCTCGTCCGCGCCGACGCCGAGCGATGCGTCGCCGAGCGGGCGCACTTGGCGGCCCTTGCCGAGAACCGGTCGTTGCCCGCCGACCTCGTGGAGCGGCTCGCCGTCGACTCGGACGAGGCCGTGCGGCTCGCGGTCTCCCTCCGGCCCGAGTTGGATGAGGCGCGGCGCATGGCGATCGACTTCACAGTCGGTGACTTCGACCGGGGTGACGGCGTGTGGTGGGTACGGGACGGGCTCGCCGACTCCGAGGCGCTGCGCCGGGCCGCGACCTCCGCCCACCCGCTGCTGCGGCGCGCCGCCGCCCAAAGCCCCAACCTGCCCCCGGACCTGCTGCGCCTACTCGCGCGCGTCGAGGACCCGGTGCTGGAGAACCTCCTGGGCATTCACCACCCCGAGGCTCCGGAGGAGGTCCTGATGCGTGTGTTCGCACGGCTGGGTGGAACGTTCTCCGCCTGGATGGCGGAGACGCACCCCCGCTTTCCCCACGAGGGCCTCGCCGCCCGCTACGCGAACCACCCGGACGGGAACTACCGTCGGCTGGCCGTGCGGGACCCGGCCGCCACGCCGGAGCTGATCGAACGGCTCAGCCACGACCCCAGCGTCTGGACCCGCCAGGCGGCGGCCGGCGACCCGCGCCTGCCGCTCCACCGGCTCCGCGAGGCACTCCATGTCCCCGAGCTGGCCTCCAGCGCAGGTAGCAATCCGGCGCTTCCCGAGGCCGAGATGGCTGCCGTTCTGGACCGTGCCGGTGTTCCCGCCTGACCGACCGCAGGTCCGGAGGGTCGGAGGGTCGGAGGCATTGAGCCACGACGACGCCCGCCGCAGGACGAACGCAACGGAACGGGGACCTGATGGAACAGCGCTGGTCCAAGCCTGAGGTGTGGATACCCGGCGGATACCTCGCCTTGGTGGTCGCCCTGCAGTCTGCGGCTACTTCGGTCACGCCGCGCCCGTAGCCTTCTCCTCGGAATGCCGCGAGAGTTCGCGAGCCCCGTTTTCGGCCTCGGCCTCGCGGCCGGACTGAGCGGTTCGGCTCAGGTCAGGCTCCACGACCACGTGTCGTCGGCGGTGACGAGGAAGGCGAGGACCACGAGGTCGGCCACGCCCAGGGCGATGCCCAGGCGGGCGCGGCCCGGCCTGGTGGTCTGCCGCCACAGGGCGAGGGAGCCGAGGACGACGGCGATCGGGCCGAGCAGCAGGTTCATCACCAGGAGTCCGACCAGACCCAGGACGAACGCGGTGACGGCCATCGCGTCGGCATCACGGTAGCGGCCACGGGTACGAGGGCGGGGATGCGCCGGAACCTGGGCGCGTGCCGGAACCTTGGCGTCAGTACGCGGGTTCATCACAGACCTCCCTGGCGATGGTCGGGGCGCCCGGCACGGTGGCCCGAAAGGCGCTCACGTGCGGCGAAAACAGCGAGCCAGAGCGCGATCGCGAAGCCGGCGGCCACGCTGACCGGTACCGGCAGATGGGCCACGGCGCCCAGGATGACGCCGAGTACGAGCAGTGCACCTACGAGGAAGAGCACGGGAGTTCCTCCTACTTTGAGGTAACAGTCGTCCCCCGACTACCCGGTCCCCTTCGTCTCATGCCGGTGCCTTTGACTGTGCAGGGCGTGACGGCTGTTGAACTAGTGCCAGTTGGCATCGGCAAACCACTGCATGGGCGCAGCCCTGAACACCGGATGCCGTGCCCGGACGGAGGGGCGATCGCCCCTCCGGTCGCGGAGACGTCGCAGAGACGTCACGGAGACTCCGTGGGAAAACTCGCTTGGAGGGCCCCCGGCGGCCTGCTACGTTTCCGGAGGCCGTGGGAGAGAACGAGGAGGTGGTACCCGTGAACGCAGTATCGACATGGGTGCTCCCCTCCGGGGTCACGGTCGGACGATAGGCAGGTCGTCCGGGAGCGCCGTTCCTGAGCACTCCCGAAAGGCACGACCATGCATATCCTTTCCGAACAGCGCCTCGACGACGGCGTCCTCGAACGCGAATTCACCCTCGGCGAGATCCCCGGAACCCTGTGGACGCCTGAATCCGCCGGACCGGCGCCGCTGATCCTGATGGCCCACAACAACGGCCTCCCCAAGGGAGCAGCCCGGCTGGTGGCCCGTGCACGGTACTCCGCCTCGTGCGGCTACGCGGTGGCCAGCATCGATGCCTACGGGTGCGGCGACCGGCCCCGTTCCGCCGCCGACGAACAAGCTCGCGCCGAACTGCGCCGGGCGATGCAGGCCGGTGAGCCGGTCGATGAGATCTTCGAGTCCTTCATCGGCCCGCTGGTCGAAAAGGCGGTCCCGGAATGGCGGGCCGCCCTGGACGCCCTCCTTGCGCTTCCCGAGATCGGCGGCCCGGTCGGGTACTCGGGGTGGACCGCCGTCGGCATCCGCCTTGCGGTGACCGAGCCGCGCATCGCGGCCGCCGGTTTCTTCGCTGGGGGGTACGTACCCCGCGCGCAGCGCGAGGAGGCCCGCCAGGTCACCGCTCCGCTGCTGTTCCTGCTGCAGTGGGATGACGAGGGCAATCCGCGGCAACGGGCCCTGGACCTGTTCGACGCCTTCGGCGCCACGGAGAAGACGCTGCACGCCAATCCGGGCGGACATACTGGCACACCGTGGTTCGAGGTGGAGGACGGGAACCGGTTCTTCGACAGGCACCTCAAGTGAGCCGGGCTGTCAGGTCGTCAGGCTGACAGGCTGGTAACAGGCCTTCGAGGAGGGCCCCTGGCCTGCGCTGACGGATGCCCTGCGCCCGGGTCGGTAGGGAGTGTCTTTTCGGTTGCCCCCCCGATGACCTGCGGTGGGAGGCGGCCGTGACGGGGGGACGGTCCGCTCACGTACCGCGAGAACACCCCCGCCCTGACATCTCCTCAAAATTCTTTGGGGTGTGAGCGTTTGCCGGACGGCAGTCGGGTTAGACGCGTGAATGTCGGAAGCGAACCCGTGGGTGCGGGCGCTTCCGGAGCGGGCCCCGCCGCATGACTCCCTTCCCCCCGGCGTCATGCGGCAGGCTCGCCCGCACGAGGGGCTGCCGCCTCGATCCGTACGGCATCCCGGACACCCCGCCCCGGCCCCCTCCCCGGCCGGGGGCCCGGGGTCGCCCGGCTCGCCCCCGGCGCCGGCGCTCATACCGCCGCCCCCGGGCAACGGACCCCGGCGGCAGCAGCCCGGCACGGTCCGGACACCGACAGCGGGGGGGGGGAACCCACAGGGGGGGGAGGCGCTGGTTGGGGTTGAGCTATTGTTTGAGGTCGTTTTTTTTCCCTGTTTTTTCCCCCAAGTGGGTTGGTGTGGGCTTCTTT
>NZ_JBWKJU010000033.1:0-51832 GCF_056432025.1 Streptomyces sp. NPDC045695 | reverse complement strand
TTCCTCTTTTTTCTCTCTCCCTCCTCCCCCTCCCCCCCCCTCCCCCTCCCCCCTCCCCCCCCCCCCCCCCCCCCCCCCCCCCCCCCCCCCCCCCCCCCCCCCCCCCCCCCCCCCCCCCCCCCCACGACCGGGGTGGGTTGGCAGGTCACAGCCCCCGACGGTGTGGCTGCCGGCTGGGGTTAGCGGTGGTGGTGTCCGCTGCGGCCCCAGGTTTCGGTGTCGATGGTGCGGCCGCGGTCGTCGCGGAGGGTGGCGGTGTCGCGCTCGTCCCAGATCTGGTGGCGGCGGTCCTGGTAGACGTCGCGGTGGGTGTCGCGTCCAGCGCCGGTGTGGACCTTGACGCTGGAGTGGCCGTCGAGGCGGAGGTGGTTGAAGCGGTAACGGTTGCCGTCGCGGTCGGTGAGGGTGTAGCCGCGGAGGTTGACGGCGTGGCGGCCGGTGTTCTTGATTTCGACCCATTCGCGGTTGAGGGCGCGGTGGTCGCGGTCGTGGCCGCGGGTGTTGGTGTGGACGTCGCCGATGACGAGGGAGGAGTTCTGGCCGCGGTGGCCGTGCCGGTCGTCGTCGTGGGCGGCGGCGGGGAGGGCGGCCGCGCCGACCAGGGCGCCGGCGGCCAGGAGGACGGCGAGGGCCCGGCGGGTGGTGTGAGAAGCAGACATGCGGATGACTCCTTCAACGGTCGGTCCGGCGTCATTGCCGGGAGCCACACTCTGGTCCGCATGCGCCATCAACCGCCACGACCCTGGACGTGTGTTGCTCAATGCGGACATGTCCGTAACTCTCCCTTGCAAGATGCATGGGTCAATGACCAGTTGACATGCGGCGGCAGGGGAGGGGCGGCGGTCCGGTCGTGGTAAGTGCAGGACTGTTTCGGCCACATAAGCAGTTCATTCACGCCAGGGGTGTCGAGTGCGCCGAACGAGTTCGGGGTCATGTAACAAGGCCCTGAGCAGTGAGCGCGCTCAGCGCGACGACGTTCAAAGCGGTTGAGGCCGGATGCGGGGCGACCTAGCCTGCCCGCATGAGCGACATCGTGATCACGACCCTGGCCGAGCGTCCAGAACTGGCCGGGCGGCTCTGGGACATGGCGGACTCGTGGCCCGAGTTCGCCCAGCACGACGCGCTGGCCTGGCTGCTGTACCCGAGGATGGTCGCCGAGTTCCCGGAGTACGTCCTGATCGCCACCGACGGCGACGTGGTGGTGGCCCGGGGCTTCAGCCTGCCGTTCGCGCAGTACGCGCCGGGCCGTGACGGGGTGCTGCCCGCCCAGGGCTGGGACCGGATCCTGATGTGGGCCTTTTCCGACCAGCGGCGCGGGATCCGGCCCGACACGGTGAGCGCGATCGAGATCAGCGTGGCCGTCGACCGGCAGGGCCAGGGCCTGTCCGGGCTCATGCTCGCCGCGATGCGCGCCAACGCCCGCGCCCGCGGCTTCGCCCAGGCCGTGGCGCCCGTCCGGCCCAGCGCCAAGTCGGCCGAGCCGGACACCTCCATCCACGAGTACGCGTACCGGACGCGGGAGGACGGCCTTCCGTACGACCCCTGGCTGCGCGTGCACGTCCGCGCGGGCGGAGTCGTCGACTCCGTCGCCCCGCTGTCGATGACGGTCAACGGCTCGCTCGACCAGTGGCGCGCATGGACCGGCCTCCCCTTCGACGCGCCGGGCCCGGTCCACGTCCCGGGCGCCCTCACCCCCGTCCACTGCGCACCGGAGCAGGGCTACGCGGTCTACGTCGAGCCGAACGTCTGGGTGCGGCACTCGCTGGCGTAGGGAAAATCAGCGGTGGCCGAGCGATCAGGAATGCATGCGGTCATGACTACCGACCTTCCCGCCGACTACGAGATATCCACCGACACCGCGCGGATCGATCCTGACCTGGTCCATCACTGGCTGGCGCAGGACGCGTACTGGGCCCGCGGCCGGTCCCGGGAGAAGCAGGACCGGGCGATCGCCAACTCCCTCAACTTCGGCGTCTACGAGCGGGCCTCCGGCAGGCAGCTCGGCTATGCCCGGGTCGTGACCGACCAGGCCGATTTCGCCTGGCTGTGCGACGTGTACATCGCCCCGGAAGCGCGCGGCAAGGGGCTGGGGACCGCGCTCGTCACCGCGGTGCGCGATCACCTAGCCCCGTACGGTCTTCGGCGCATCCTGCTGGCCACCGCGGACGCGCACGCGGTCTACGCCCAGGTCGGTTTCACGCCGTTGGAGAACCCCGAGCGGTGGATGACCCTGGGCGCTCAGTGACACGCCCCGCGCTCGGCACACGCGGGGAAGGACCCGGACCCGGCACCGAACCGCCCCTGACGGGCCGGACCGGGCCGGGCCGGGATAGGCGGGCCGGACGCGTCAGCCCACGGGCGTGAAGTCCTGCGCGGCGATGTACGCGGGGCGGCGCACCGGGGCGGCGAAGGGCTTCGCCGGGCGGTTCTCGACGCTGTTGAAGACGAGGAACACGTTGCTGCGCGGGTGCGGCGTGATGTTGTCGCCCGAGCCGTGCATCGCGTTGCAGTCGAACCAGGTGGCCGAGCCCGCCCCGCCGGTGAAGAGCTTGATGCCGCACGCCGAGGCGAACTTCGACAGCGCCTCGTCCGACGGGGTCCCCGCGTCCTGCATCTGGAGGGACTTCTTGTAGTTGTCCTTCGGCGTCGCACCGGCACAGCCCAGGAAGGTCCGGTGGGACCCGGGCATGATCATCAGGCCGCCGTTGGTCGTGTAGTTCGGCGTCAGCGCGATGGACACCGACACGGTGCGCATGTGCGGCAGACCGTCCTCGGCGTGCCAGGTCTCGAAGTCGGAGTGCCAGTAGAAGCCGCTGGCCCCGAACCCGGGCTTGACGTTGATGCGGGACTGGTGGACGTACACCTCCGAGCCGAGGATCTGCCGCGCGCGCCCCACGACGCGCGGATCGGCGGCGAGGGCCGCGAACACCTCGCTGATCCGGTGGACCTCGAAGACGGAGCGCACTTCCCGGGACTTCGGCTCCACGATGGACCGGTCGTCGGCCAGCGTCGAGGGGTCACGGAGCAGCCGGTCCATCTCGGCCCGGTAGACGTCCACTTCGTCGGGTGTGATGAGCTCTTCGACGGACAGGTAGCCGTCGCGTTCGAAGCTCTCCAGCTCGTGGGCCCAGATGGGGCCCGGTGTGCCGGGCTCGGACCAGACGACGGGGTCTACACGGCCGGTGAGCGCCTCCTCGGAGCCCCTGGTCGGGTACAGGTCCTTCACGGTGCGGGTGGATGCGTGGGTCATGGTGGTGCCTGCCTCTCCTCTCTGTGCGTGCGCGGGTCTGTGCGCGTCAGCTGGGGTCGGGTTCGGTGAGCAGCGGGTACACGCCGTTCTCGTCGTGGTCCTCGCGGCCGGTCACGGGCGGGTTGAACACGCACAGGCAGCGGAAGTCCTGCTGCACGCGCAGGGTGTGGCGCTCGTGGCCGTCGAGGAGGTACATGGTCCCCGGCGTGATCGTGTAGGTCCGGCCCGTCTCCTCGTCCGTGAGCTCGGCCCGCCCCTCCGTGCAGACCACGGCCTCGACGTGGTTCGCGTACCACATGGACGTCTCGGTGCCGGCGTACAGGACGGTCTCGTGGAGGGAGAAGCCGACACGTTCCCTGGCCAGGACGATGCGCTTGCTCTCCCAGGTGCCGGATGCCGCCCTGACGTGGCGGTCGGTTCCCTCGATGTCCCGGAACGAGCGGACGATCATGGTGGTGCCCTTCTTGGTGTACGGGTGCTGTCAGGCGGTTTCGTGGACGGAGCGGGCGAGGATGTCGAGGCCCTCGTCGAGTTCGTCGCCGCTGATGGTGAGCGCCGGGAGCAGCTTCACGACCTCGCTCTCGGGTCCCGAGGTCTCCAGGAGGAGACCGTGCTCGAATGCCCTGCGGCACACCTCCGCGGCGCGCTCCTTCTGGGCGAACTCGACGCCCCAGGCCAGACCGCGGCCCCGGTACGCCGCGCCCAGCCGGCCGTGTTCGTCGCACAGGGCGCGCAGTGCGCTCTCGATGCGCCCGCCCTGGACGAGGGTCCGCTCGCGCAGGACGCCGTCGCCCCAGTACGCCTCCAGGGCCGCGGTCGCGGTGACGAAGGCCGGGTTGTTGCCGCGGAAGGTGCCGTTGTGCTCGCCCGGCTCCCACAGGTCCAGTTCGGGCTTGAACAGGCAGAGGGACATGGGGAGTCCGTAGCCGCTGATGGACTTGGACAGCGTGACGATGTCGGGGGTGATGCCCGCCTCCTCGAAGGAGAAGAAGTCACCGGTGCGGCCGCAGCCCATCTGGATGTCGTCGACGATCAGCAGCATGTCGCGTCGCCGGCACAGGTCCGCGAGGGCGCGAAGCCATTCCGCGCGGGCCACGTTGATCCCGCCCTCGCCCTGGATCGTCTCGACGATGACCGCCGCCGGGTGGTTGAGGCCGGAGCCCTGGTCCTCCAGCAGCCGCTCGAACCAGAGGAAGTCGGGGACGCTGCCGCCGAAGTAGTTGTCGAAGGGCATCGGGGTGCCGTGGACCAGGGGGATGCCCGCGCCGGCCCGTTTGAAGGCGTTGCCCGTGACGGCGAGTGAGCCGAGGGACATGCCGTGGAAGGCGTTGGTGAAGGAGACGACCGACTCGCGGCCCTTGACCTTGCGCGCCAGCTTGAGCGCTGCTTCGACGGCGTTGGTCCCGGTGGGCCCCGGGAACATCACCTTGTACGGCAGTGCGCGGGGTTCGAGGACGTGGGACCGGAAGGTCTCGAGGAAGGTCCTCTTGGCCGTCGTCGACATGTCGAGCGCGTGCGTGATGCCGTCCCGCTCCAGGTAGTCGAGCAGGGCACGCTTCAGGAGGGGGTTGTTGTGGCCGTAGTTCAGGGACCCGGCGCCCGCGAAGAAGTCCAGGTAGCTGCGGCCGTGTTCGTCGTACAGCCGGCTTCCCGTGGCGCGGTCGAAGACGACGGGCCAGGCGCGGCAGTAGGTGCGCACCTCGGACTCCACGGTCTCGAAGACGGACAGGACCGGCTCGGTCATGGTCAAGGCAACTCTCCAACGGGTGTGGGGTGTTCGATAGCGGGATAGCGGGATAGCGGGATAGCGGGATAGCGGGATAGCGGGATAGCGGGATAGCGGGATGCGGGGGCGACGGAGTGCGCCACCGGCATCAGAAGTGGAGCGGCCCGATGCGGTGCAGGACCTCCGGGGCGTGCCCGTCGTTCGGGAACTCCTCGGCGGTGAACAGCACTTCGCGCGTGAGCGTGGCACCGTGCCGTGCGGCGTACGAGGTGAACAGCCGCTGCGACGCGCGGTTGTCGGGTGAGATGGTGGTCTCCAGGGAGCTCAGTCCCTGTTCTGCCGCCACTCGGGCGGAGAGACCGTCGAGCAGGGCACCGGCGATTCCCAGACCGCGGACGGATGCGTCGACGGCGATCTGCCAGATGAGCAGGGTTCCGGGGCTGTCGGGCCGCAGGTATCCGCTGACGAATCCGACGGCGCGCCCGGACGAGTCGCGGGCCACGGCGGAGGTGCCGGCGAAGTCACGGCACCAGAGGAGGTAGCTGTAGGCCGAGTTGAGGTCCAGCGTCCTGGAGTCGCGAGCGAGGCGCCACAGCTGGGGGCCGTCACCTGGGCGGGGGCGGTCGATATGCGTCGTCACGGCCGCCGCGGTGGTGGGGGTGGTCGTGGTGGGGAGCGGGGTGGGGGGCGGGGTCTTCCTGTGTCGGGCTAGTTCTGCATGAGCAGTCATGCGGGCCGAAGTTACCCAGCCATGGCGCATATTGCATGGCCCTAAGGGGTTACGAAGCGGACGCGGCCCGTGGTATTTGCGGACGCCTTCCAGGAGGCGGAGAGAGCCGAGAATACGCCCGTAGATCTATGAAAAATCCGGATATCTCCACCTCACCCTCCCTTAAGTAACGAACGCATAACGTCTTTGCTCTGTCTCATATTTTCCACTTGAATGTGATGTCTTCCTCGGCCGTGCGGGGGTTTCGTTCGCACCTGCGCGGTTATAGGCGACCGTTGGGCGTCGAACGCGGAGGAGAGCGTCTACGGCATGACCGAGGCGGTCCTCAAGACGCGTGGCATGCTCGGGTGACCGTGCGGCGGCGGCGGCCCTGGCCACGCTCGCCTTCAGCCCGTGGCGTCACCAGGCGAAGGTGTGGGCCGCGTACGCGCTGCACCGCCTGACCGGTGACACCGCCGAGACCCGCAGGCTGTGCGAGGTGCTGGGGCGGCCCCGCGTCGAGGTGCCCGGACTGGACGAGGAGGTGCGCGCGGCGATCGTCCACGAGTACGGACACGAGTGCGCCGAGCGGAGCGACCCGCGGTGGCGGATCGAGGCCCTGTGCACCGAGCCGCCGACCAGTCCCGACCCGGCCGAGTGGCTGAGCCGGGCCACGACCGCGCTCACCGCGGCGGGCCTCGCGTCGCAGCCGCCGGTCTCCTGCGCAGAGGTTCACCGCCAAGGGGACGGGACCTACGACGTGATCGGCTACGGCGAGAGCGGCGGCGAGGTGCACATCAGCACGCTCGGCCGCTTCGCCGCCGACGAGAACGACGATCCGGCTGTCCGCGGCGCCCTCGAATCGGCGGGCTTCCGCTGGATCGACCCGGCCGTCGGCTCGATCGAGGTCACCCGCCTCGGGGTGTACTACTTCGGCAGGCGCGACCCGCTGGACGTCCACAGGCTGCTGTTCTACTGGCAGGACTAGGGGGCGAGGGGGACAGGTTCTTCTAGGCCATCTCGTCACGGATCACGTTGCGGTGCTGCTCGTACAGGAGCCGCGCGTCGTCGTTGGGGAGCGCCGGGGTCGTCAGGCCGCAGGCGCAGGTCACCACCGTGAGGTCGGACAGAGCGCGCAGGGTGTGCCCCTCGGCACTGGTCCGGGCCGCCCCCGCCGGCTTCTCGTATCGGAGGTTGTGCGGGTAGCGGGGTGTACGGGCAGCGGCCGGGTGGAAGCCGGCGCTGTCGTCGTCGTGGGTGAAGCGGTGCTCGCTCATGGGTCCAGTGTCGTCTGCCGGAGACGAATAACCTGTCCCCGCGCGGCGCAACGCGACCCGAGCATCACCGGCCTGGCCGCGAGCCGGACGCGCCGTCAGGGCTCCCTCCGCCCGGGCGGGCCGGCCAGGCCGGCGTCGCGCAGGATGCGTCCGATCGTGTCGTCGAGGGTGCTCGCGGCGTCGATGACCGTCTCGACGCCGCCGGGCAGCAGGTCGCGCGGCCGGTACCAGGAGCTCAGTTCCGCCTCGGAGACCTCGCTCGCGATCGGCTTGGTCGCGTGCCGGGCGAGCGTCACCTCGAAGGGCACGTCCAGGTAGTAGCCGTGGGTCGGTCCGCGGTGGTCGGCGCGCAGGCGCGCGAGCATTCCGCCGTAGTGGTCCGCGTAGAGGATGCCCTCGACGACGACGTGGTAGCCGGCGTCGAGGGCGTACCGCGCGACGGTGTCGATCAAGCCGATGTTCACGCCGTCCAGGCGGTCGTGTTCGCGCAGGACGTCACGGCGCATGACGTCCTGGCCGACCAGGGCCAGGCCCCGGCCGAAGCGCGCGCGCACCCCCGCCGCGACCGAGGACTTTCCCGAGGCGCTGTTCCCGCGCAGTACGACGAGCCGGGTGTCCGGGGTGCCCACCATCATCCGCACCACGTTACCCGCCCGCGCTGCCCGCCACGGGCCCGTCGTCACCTTCCGCGCCCGTCCGCTCACCGGACTTCTCCCGGTGGGGCGTCGCCACTCAGACGGCGTAATCTGGTCGAAACCGCCACGGAACGCGCACGGCGAGCACCGTGCGCGCCGTGCACTCCGCCACGAACGATCCCAGGGAGGCGGTGCGTGACCGATCCTTTCGGCTTCCTCCGGATCCCCCGCGAGGCCGCTCCGGCCCGCCCCGTGGAGGAGAGGCTCGGCGACTGGCGCGAGGTCTACGCGGGCCGGCTGCACCTGCCGCTCGTCTCCCGACAGGCCGACCGCTGCATGGACTGCGGCATTCCGTTCTGCCACACCGGCTGCCCCCTCGGAAACCTCATACCCGAATGGAACGCGTACGCCGCCCGCGGGGACTGGCACGCGGCGTACGAGCGGCTACACGCCACCAACAACTTCCCGGAGGTAACGGGCCGGCTCTGCCCGGCTCCCTGTGAGGACGCCTGCGTCCTGGCGATCAACGCCGACCCCGTGACCATCAAGAACGTCGAACAGGCGATCGCGGACGAGGGCGTACGACGCGGCTACATGGCGCCGAGGCCGCCGCAGAGGCGCAGCGGCAAGACGGTGGCCGTCATCGGCTCGGGTCCGGCCGGACTGGCCGCAGCGCAGCAGTTGACCCGGGCCGGGCACTCGGTCACCGTGCACGAGCGGGCCGACCGGCTGGGGGGACTGCTGCGGTACGGCATCCCCGAGTTCAAGATGGAGAAGGCGCACCTGGACCGTCGGATCGAGCAGATGCGGGCCGAGGGCACCGTGTTCGTCACGGGTTCGTACATCGGCGGCGGCGGTAGGGACGTTGGCGGCTGTACGGATATACCCGACGCGGCCGAGCTGCGCAGCCGGTGTGACGCCGTCGTCGTCGCGACGGGGGCCGGCGAACGCCGGGAACTGCCGGTCCCCGGCCGCGAGCTGCTCGGGATTCACCAGGCCATGGAGTACCTGACCTGCGCCAACCGGGTCCGCGAGGGCGACTACCCGGTGTCGCCGGTCAGCGCCGAGGGCAGACCCGTGATCGTCGTGGGCGGTGGAGACACCGGCTCGGACTGTCTCGGTACGGCCCTTCGGCAGGGCGCGCTCTCCGTGGTCCAGCTCGACATCAATCCCGAGCCCGGCGCGGACCGGACCGACGCCGAGCCCTGGCCGGTGTACCCGAGGACGTACCGCATCTCCCACGCCCACGAGGAGGCCCGGGGCCGCGAGGGCAGCGACCCCCGGCTCTTCTCCTGTGCCACCCTGCGCTTCGAGGGAGACGCCGAGGGCAGGGTACGGGCGCTGCGCCTGAGCGCCGTCGAGCCGGTGGGCCGCAGCCCCCTGGCCGGCACCGAGCGCGCCCTGCCGGCCGGCCTGGTCCTGCTGGCCCTCGGCTTCTCGGGCCCCGAGCGGGCCGGTGGCCTGCGCGAGCAGCTGGGGCTGGAGCTCGACGAGCGCGGCAACTACGCGCGGGACGCCGCCTTCGCGGCGGCCGGTGGGCGGGCGCCCGGGGTGTTCGTCGCGGGCGACGCGGGGCGGGGGCAGTCGCTGGTGGTGTGGGCCATCGCCGAGGGCCGGGCGGCCGCCGCCGCGGTGGACCGCTACCTCACGGGCTCCACCTGCCTCCCGTCGCCGGTGGCCGCCCACGACCGCCCGATGACGGCCCTGGGGCGCATGCGCTACGGGGACTTCTAGGTCGTCTCTTTCGGATCTTGTCGGCCTAGCCCGCGGCGTCTGGTGCCGTGCATGGCAAGGCGGAGGGGCGTGCCGCGTACTGGACGTACCCGGACGTCCCGACAACGCGGCCAGGTGCGGTGCCAGACGCCGCGGGTTCGGCAAGATCCGGAAGAGACGGCCTAGGTGTGTTGTCCGGACAGGACCTCGCGGCGTCGAGGCGCTCGAACGCGCCGCGGGGCCGCCACCGGACGGGGTGGCGGCCCCGCGTAGCTGCGAGCCGTGCTGCCGGCGTCATCCGCCGTGGCCGTCTCGTCAGCGGGTGGCGAGGAGGGTGAGCGTGTCGATCACACGGTTGGAGAAGCCCCACTCGTTGTCGTACCAGGCGACCACCTTGATGTGGCGGCCGTCGACGCGGGTGAGCTCCGAGTCGAAGATCGACGAGGCGGGGTTTCCCGTGATGTCGGACGACACGAGCGGGTCGTCCGAGTACTCCAGCACACCGGCCAGCGGGCCACTGGCCGCGGCCCGGTAGGCCTCCAGGACCTCTTCGCGCGTCACGTCGCGGGCGACGGTCGTGTTCAGTTCGACGATCGAGCCGACCGGCACCGGCACGCGGATCGAATCGCCCGAGAGCTTGCCCTCCAGGTTCGGCAGCACGAGGCCGATCGCCTTGGCGGCGCCCGTCGTCGTCGGCACGATGTTGACGGCGGCGGCGCGGGCCCGACGGGCGTCGCGGTGCGGGCCGTCCTGCAGGTTCTGCTCCTGCGTGTAGGCGTGCACCGTCGTCATGAAGCCGTGCTCGATGCCGGCGAGGTCGTCGAGCACCGCGGCCAGCGGTGCGAGCGCGTTGGTCGTGCACGAGGCGTTCGAGACGATCGTGTGCGCGTCCGGGTCGTAGGCGTCGGAGTTGACGCCGAACGCCAGCGTGACGTCGGCCCCCTCGGACGGCGCGCTGACGAGCACCTTCCTGGCACCCGCCTTGACGTGGGCACGGGCGGCCTCGGCCGAGGTGAACCGGCCGGTGGCCTCCAGCACGATGTCGACGCCGAGCTCGGCCCACGGCAGCTGCTCCGGCTCCCGCTCGGCGAGCACCGTGATGCGGTGGCCGTCGACGACGAGGACGTTTCCGTCGACGGTCACCGGCCGGCCGAGCCGCCCGGAGGTGGTGTCGTAGGCGAGCAGCCGCGCGAGGGTGGTGGGCTCCGTGAGGTCGTTGACGGCGACGACCTGGAGGTCGCTGTCGCGTTCGAGGAGCGCACGCAGCACGTTGCGTCCGATGCGGCCGAATCCGTTGATGGCGATGCGAGTCATGAGCGATGTCCCTTTCGTTCGCCATCAGGTTCGCGCCCGGCGCCTGCCCGCGACAGCGGCGTGATCGCCATGGTTCAAAAGGATCTCGCCACGGGGAGGCAGGCCGGTGGCAGACCAGCGGCCGGCTACTCGCCCCGGGTGAAGGTGCGCCGGTACTCGGTCGGGGTGGTGCCCAGGATGCGCTGGAAGTGCGAGCGCAGGTTCGCCCCCGTGCCGAGACCGACGTCGGCGGCGATCTGCTCGATGCCGCGCTGCGAGCGTTCGAGGAGCTCACGGGCCACGTCGATCCGGGCGCGCATGACCCACTGCATCGGCGTGTACCCCGTGTCCTCGGCGAAGCGGCGCGAGAACGTGCGGGGCGAGACCCCGGCGTGCCGGGCGAGCGCCTCCAGGGTCAGGGGCTCGCCGAGCCGGTGCAGCGCCCACTCGCGGGTGGCGGCGAACCGCTCGCCGAGCGGCTCGGGCACGCTGCGCGGCACGTACTGCGCCTGGCCGCCGCTGCGGTAGGGGGCCGCCACCAGGCGCCGGGCCGCGTGGTTGGCGGCGGCCACGCCGAGGTCGCCCCGCAGGATGTGCAGGCACAGGTCGATGCCGGAGGCGGCGCCGGCCGAGGTGAGGACGCTCCCCTCGTCGACGAAGAGGACGTTCTCGTCGAGCCGGACGAGGGGGTGCCTGGCCGCGAGGGCGCGGGCGTAGTGCCAGTGGGTGGTGGCACGTCTGCCGTCGAGCAGACCCGTGGCGGCGAGCGCGAACGCGCCCGTCGAGATGGCGGCGAGCCGCGCGCCACGGGCGTGCGCGGCGATCAGGGCGTCGATGACGGCCTGCGGCGGGTCGTCGCGGTCCGGAAAGCGGTAGCCGGGGACGAAGACGACGTCGGCCCACGCGAGCGCGTCGAGCCCGTGGGTCACGTGGTACGACAGGCCGTCGCCGCCGGTCACGAGGCCGGGCGCCGCGCCGCACACCCGTACCTCGTACGGCATGCTCGCCCGGGTCGTGAAGACCTGCGCGGGGATGCCGACGTCGAGGGGCTTCGCACCTTCGAGGACGAGGACGGCGACACGGTGGAGGCGGGAGGCTGGCACGGGGACGAGCGTACGCGGGGCCGGTGCGCACGAAGGCGGAGGGGAAGGCTCCGAAGATCCCGGCGGGATCCCGGCCGAACCCGCTTCGTTTCACATCGAGCGCTCGACGCGCGCGAGCCACTCGGTGAGGAGGGCGCGCAGGAGTTCCGGTTGCTCGTGGGGCAGGGCGTGTCCCGTGTCGTCGAGCACGGCGAGGGAGGCGTGCGGGTAGTGGTCGACGAGGTCGACGGCGCCGGCGTACCCGACCGTCGAGTCCAACCGTCCGGCCACGACCACCGTCGGCCCCGCGTATGCCGGCGCGTGATCGGGGGTGAGCGCCCACCGCTCGCCGATCCGCTCCAGCGCTGCCTCGTCGACGAGCGCGGCCGCCGGGGCGACGTAACGGTCGTACCGTTCGAGCATCTCCGGGGTGTGGATCACGAAGTAACTCCGGAATGCGTCGTCACCGATCTCTTCGGATCCGGTGACGACGCGGTGCTCCGGAACGTCGCGAAGCCCCGCCGGCAGGGGACAGACGAGCGCCAGACCGGCGACGTGCGCGGGGCGCCGCGCAGCCATCGCCTGCGCGTAGTACGCGCCCGCCGAGTGACCGATGAGGAGGTGCGCGGCCCCGCCCGTGACCTCGTCGGCGAAGGCGAGCAGGGTGTCCAGGACGTCGTCGGCGCTGCGCAGCGTCTCGGGAGCGGGGGTTCTGCCCGTTCCAGGGAGGTCGGGATAGATCCGCCGGAGCCCCGCAGCGCCGTCGAGGACCGGCTCGAAACACGCCTCCGCCTCGCGGTGATCGACGCCGGCGCCGTGGAGCACCAGCACGGGCAGGCCGGTGCCGTGTTCCACGTAGTGGACCGGCACTCGGCCCGCTCGGATCTCCATCCCCGCAGGCTAACGGCGCAGGCGCTGCCGGCCGACGGGGCGCGGTGGTCTTCGCTGCGGAGATGCCCCCGTCCGTGGCGTGCCGCGGCTGGCTGTTGCGCCGCGCCGCGGCGGGTGAGCGCGTCGATGGCCGGAAAGCGCGCCCCCCGGTACCACTCCCGTCCTGCCTCCTTTCCGTGAGGCGAGGGGGTTTGGCCGGTTTCAAGGCGGTCCAGGATCGGTGCATGACCATGGAGAGAGGGCTCGTCGTCAGGCCGGTGCGTGCCCGGCTCGGCGTGGCCCGCGGTGTGCGGGTCGAGGTGGCGCAGTGGCCCACCGGGCCGCGGACTGCTCCGGGTTGGGCCCCGGACGGTCCGCAGGAGCCGTCCCCCGCGGTGCGGGAGGCGGTCGAGGCGATCGTGCGCGCGGTGGCAGTCGGCGACGACGCGCTCATCGACCGCCTGCTGGCCCGGTTCACGGACATCGCCGACTACGACGCTCTCGTCCACCTGCGCACCGCCCTGTGCGACACGGCGGGAGCGATGACAGCGCACCCCTGACCCGGCGGTCTGACCGGATGGCTTTGAACGTCCTCGGCGTCCCGCCGAGCCCGGCCTGTGATGATGTTGTCGCCAGTCCGGTCCGGTGAGCAGGCGGATCGGATACTGCCCTGGTTCGTGATGGCCGGGGCCGGGCCGGGCCGGGCCGAGCGGTGTGACGGGTCAGGGCGTCGATGTGATCGGTGCGCTGATGGGGAGCACAGCCTGGCTGTCGGGCGTTGGACCGTAGAGGGCAGCGATCGTGTCGCACACACCGCACTACCCGGGTGATGAGGAGGAACTGATGAGCGCGGCCGACGAGGGACGGCAGTGGCCGGACGAGGTCAGTGTCGACAACGCGAGGACGACGCTGCTGCAGCTCCTCGCGCGCGGGGGGATCCCGGCCGGTGACGCGTGGCAACTGGTCGGGCTCCTGGAAGCGGGTGCGCTGGCCCTCGCGCACGAGGAGCTGAGCGGCGGCTTGAGCGTGCCGGGCGACAAGGGAGAGGCGTACGAGTCGGGCTGGCTCGACGGCGCCGGTTGCCTCCTGGACGGGCTGGGCGCCGTCGCCGAGCGGACCCTGGTCCAGGTCGTGGGGGCGGACGGGCAGCAGGGTCCGGCCGGGGAGCGTCCTCGGGCGGGGCGCATGGAGGTGGCGCGGGCGCGCGTGGCGGTCACCCCTCTGTACCTCTCGTTCACCGCGGGCTCGGAGCTGGATCCGGAGGTGACCGACGAGGTGCTCGCCGCCGTCCTCGGCACGATGAGCCGCCGCCGGCGCGCCGGGTACGCCGGACGGCTGACGGAGTTCGTCGCCGCCCACCGGACTCGGCTGGAGCGGCTGTTCGCGGCGTACGGACCGGACAGCTCCATCACGGTGCACGGCCGCTATTCGCTCCTCCACTCCGCCACGAGCATCGCCGTACTGGAGCGACTGGTGGCCGCGCCGCAGGAGCTGCGTGAGGAGTGGGACGCCGCGGCGCTGCCGCCCGCGTGGCTGGACGGGCTCACGACGGCCTGGAACGCCCCGGCCTGACCTGCGGGGGCCGCGAAGCGCGATCCCGCTTCCGCACCGGGCGCGCCCTCGTGGCGCGCGGGGGAGCGGGGGCGTCATGGGTTAGAACGGTTTTCCCATGTGGTTCTGACTCTCGGGGTGATGTCGTGGAGGAGACGGGGCTGCCCGGCGGGGCGGGGGAGCGCCGGAAGGCGCCCGGGCGCCGGCTGTTCTTGGGCTTCGCCGCCGCCGTGCTCGCGCCCTGGCCCGCGGGGCTCACGACGGCCGCCGGGGTCGCCGAGGCCGCGGCGGCTGCCGACTCAGCCGACGCCACCGACACCGGCGTGGATCGCGTCCGGCGAGGGGACGGGCTCGACGTAGAGGCTGAGAACGCGCTGCCCGGCTCCCCCGACTGGCGGATCACCCGGGCCGGACCGGCGGGCGCCGTCGAGGGCTTCGCCGACCGGGTCAGCGTATGCCCCGGTGAGCCGTTCACCTTGCGGGTCTCGACGACCTCGGCGTTCTACACCGTCTCCGCGTACCGGATGGGCTGGTACGGCGGCGCCAGGGCCCGCCTGGTCTGGAAGTCGGCCGCTCTGCCGGGTGTCCGCCAGCCGCCGGCCACGATCGACCCCGGCACGCGGATGGCGCACGCTCCGTGGGAGCCGACGGCACGGGTGGACACCTCGGGGTGGCCGGAAGGCTGTTATCTGCTGCGGCTGGACACCCAGGACGGACGGGCCCAGCGCTACGTGCCGCTTACCGTCCGGTCCTCCTGCACCGCCGGCCGTACGGTCGTGATCAACGCCGTGGCCACGTGGCAGGCGTACAACCGCTGGGGCGGCGCGGACCTCTACAAGGGCTCGACGGGCAAGAACGGGTCGCGGTCCCTCCAGGTCTCCTTCGACCGCCCGTACGCCAACCGGCAAGGCGCCGGCCAGTTCCTCGTGTTCGAGGCGCCCCTGATCGCGCTCGCCGAGCGCCTCGGTCTTCCCCTCGCGTACACGACGGGCCTGGACGTCGCACGCGATCCGGACCTCCTGCGCGGGGCGGCCGCCATGGTCTCCCCGGGCCACGACGAATACTGGAGTCCCGAGCAGCGCCGCCACGTGACCCGGGCGCGCGATGCGGGGACGAACCTCGCCGTCCTCGGCGCGAACTGCTGCTACCGCAGGATCCGCTTCGCCGCCTCCTCCACCGCGCCGGACCGCATCGTGGTCTGCTATAAGAACGACTACGCCCAGGACCCCGGTTTCCAGCAGGGCCTCCCACCCACGAACGACTTCCGGCGCGAGCCCGCCCCCGAGCCGGAGAGCTCGCTGCTCGGCGTGATCTACGACGGCTATCCGGTCAACGCCCCCTACGTCGTCTCCCACCCGGACCACTGGCTCCTGGCGGGTACCGGCGCGCGGGCCGGCGACTCCTTCCCCCACCTGGTGGGGGTCGAGTTCGACCGGGTGAACCTGTCCCATCCGACGCCGCGGCCGATCGAGGTCCTCGCGCACTCGCCGGTGACGTGCAAGGGGCGGTGCTCGTACGCGGATACGGCTTACCTGACCCTGCCGGGAGGCGCCGCGGTCTTCGCCACGGGCACCATGCGCTGGGTCGAGGCGCTCGACGCCGGGGCGCCCGGGACCGGCAAGGCCCCCCACGGCCTGGACGCACGCGCGGGACACTTCACGCGCACGGTCACCGCCAACGTCCTGCGCGCGTTCGCACGGAGGGAGGCTGGGCGGACCCAGCCCGCCCAGGACAATCTGGCCGCCCTTTACGGGGACACGAGCGCATCCTCCTCCTGCTCCTGAGCACGCCTCCCCACGAGGGGGCTCGTCGAGCGAAGGCGAACGCTCGACGTCGTCATCGCACTGCCGGCGCTCACCGGCCGTTCAGCAGCTGCGTGGTGGCCAGTTCGCGGTAGAGGGCGTCCGCTGTGAGGAGTTCGGCGTGGGTGCCCACCGCCCGTACACGGCCGGCCTCCATCACCACGATGCGGTCGGCCGTGGTGACCGTGGACAGGCGGTGGGCGACGACGAGGACGGTGATGCGGCCGGCGAGGTCGGTGATGGTGTCGCGCAGTGCCGCCTCGTTGGCCGCGTCGAGCTGCGAAGTGGCTTCGTCCAGCAGCAACAGTCTCGGGCGGCGTAGCAGGGCCCTGGCGATCGCGACGCGCTGGCGCTCCTTCCACCATTTGGCCGATCCGGGGGGGGCGAGTGGGAAGAGGTGGAGGAGGAACGCGACCAGGGTGGAGACCCCGATGGCGCCCGAGGTGACGCGCGCGCCCCCCACCCCCAGCACGACCAGGAAGCAACCTGGACCACGACCGCCGAGAGGGTCGCGGACACCGCTTCCCAGGCGGCGGCGCGGACACCGGTGCGCCGGGCCGAAAAGGGCGTTTTTGCCGGCGCGGGAAAGCACCGCCCCCGGCCGTCGCGGCCGGAGGCGGTCCCGCACCCATCCCGGTCCCAGCCCTAGCGGCGCGTGTCCACCACCGCGAGGAGCTTGCCGCTGGTCGGGCTGCGGTCCAGCGACGCGCCGTCGACCGCCTCGACCGCCAGGTCCAGCAGGCGTTCCGTCACCGCCGACCGGAGCTCCGGGTAGCCGGCCAGGAAGACCTCCCGCAGCCGCTGCGGGTCAGTCGCCGCGGCCCGCTCCACCCGTACGGTCAGCCGCTCGCGCGCCTGCGCACCGTCGAGCCGGATCTGCAGCTCGCCCCGGTGGCCCCCCTGTTCCTCGGCCAGGTCCATGAAGCGGCGGTGGTCGAGGAAGTACGTCGCCACGCGCATCACGTCACCGGTGCGACCCCTCAGCTCGAAGCGGGGCGCGTGCCGGCCGCAGGCGCAGCGGCCCGGGACCTCCCGGCCGAGGTCGCCTATCACGTAGCGGCCCAGGTCCTGGCCGCGCCGGGCGTGCGTGGTGAAGACCAGCCGGCCCGTCCCGCCCGGGGCCACCGGCCGGTCCTCGGTCAGGTCCAGGATCTCCATCGTGTGGAGGTCGGCGTGCAGGTGGTGGACACCGCCGGAGCTCTCGGTGCACTGGTAGCCCAGCGGGCCGAGGTCGGTGCTGCCGTAGGTGATCGAGCGGACGGTCTCGATGCCGAACGTCTCCTTCAGCGTGCGCTGTTGCTCCTGGGTGAAGTGCTCGCCACCGTAGAAGATCTTGCGCAGGCCTCCGTACGCGCGCAGGGAGTCCGCCTCCGCGTGGAGCAGTTGCCACAGGTAGGAGGGCATGCCGAAGAGGGTGTCGGCCCCGTGGTCGATGACGGCCTGCGCCGTCGCCCGGTGGTCGGGCCCGGCCGACAGCGGCAGCTGTACGCCGCCGAGCCGTTCCAGGACCGAGAAGAAGCTGATGAAGCTGCCGTACATGCCGCCGCAGTAGAAGAGGTTGGCCGTGCGGTCCCCGACCGGGTCGTAGCCGGCGGCGAGCAGACCGCGGGCGGCGGCGTGCATCTGGGTGTCGTAGTCGTCGTAACTGAAGACCGACAGCGCCGGTGCGCCGGTGCTGCCGCCACTGCGGAAGTACAGCTCGGCATCGGCCCGCGTGATCTGCCGGCCCCGCTCCTGCACGTCCTCCTTGCCCAGCAGGGGGCCCGCGGGCGGCGGCAGGACGACGGGCAGGGCCAGGTCGTCCAGGCAGGCGGTGGTGGCGAAGCGGGCCGGGTCCGCCTGGACGGCGACGCGGCGGCTGTACCGCTGGAGGGCGTAGACCCCGTCGTGCGGCTCGCCCGCGTAGCTCTCCAGCATCGCGCCGACCGGCGTGACGCGGGTGACACCCGCGGCCAGGACGGTACGGGACAGCTCGGCGACGTCGGTCCGGCTGCCCGCCAGGCCCGCCGTCTGCAGGTAGCGGCGCATCGGACGCAACGTGGCGATCAGCCGCTTGCGGGGCAGCGGCTTGACCCACACGCTGCGGTGCAGCGGCGAGGCGGTCAGCGGGGACCGGGTGTCGGCCATGACCCGCCACGAGCCGTCGGCAGCGGCGAACACCCGGGTCAGGCCCAGGTGTTCCTCCAGCCGGGCCACCAGCTCGGTCGTGGTCAGTTCGGCCGCCTCGGCGGGGTCCGGCCCGCCCGCCGAAGCGGCGGCCACGGCCGCCGGCCGGTCCGCGAGGACCGCGGCGAACCGTTCCGCGAAGGCGAACACCTCGCCCTCGTCCTCGGTGTCGAGATAGACCACCTGGGGGCTGGAGCACGCCTGCTGCTCGTGCAGGCACACGTCGTCCGCGAGGGCTTCGAGGACGCAGGCATCCGACCAGGCGTCCCCCGTCAGGTAGGCGAAGGAGATCCGGTGCCCCCACTCCACCAGCCGGCAGCCGGCGGGCACATGGGCCGCGACCCCTTCGACCGCGCCCTCCCCGCCCCATACGGCGACGGCGTCGGCGGGCGCGCACATCAGGCGCAGCCACTCCTGCCGGGAGGACGGGAAGCGCAGGACGACGATCCGCGCCGCCAGTGCACCGCTGGGGTCCAGCGCCGCGAGCTCGGCCATCAGGTGCTGGGTCAGCAGGGTGTCGGCGCTGCTGGTCTTGAGGATGTTCACGTTTCCGGCGAGCAGGCCCTCGACGATGCTCAGCGGCGCGACCGTCGCGGCGTTGCCGGGGGCGATGTGCGCGACCAGGCCGACGGGCGCCCACGCCTCGTAGACCGTCTCGCGCGGATCGGCCCGGTTCAGCCGGCCGGGAGCCGCGCCGCCGAGTTCCCGGCGCAGCTTGCGGGTCAGCTCCCGCCGGCCGAGGAGGGCGCCGAGCTCGGCCAGTACGGCCGGGTCCTGCCCGGCGGGAAGGTGCGGGGCCAGCCGGGCGTGGACGGGGTGGGCCGGCTCACGCAGCGCGCCGGCGAGGGCGTCGCAGGCGGCCAGGACGGTCTCGGTCTCCAGCACCGTGGCCAGCGCGGCCTCGACCGCGGCCGGCAGCTCGGCGAGGCGTCGCCCGGCCTCCTCGTCGTCGACGAAGGCGCCCTGCCAGTAGTGGTGCTTCTCGGTCTCGCTCACGCCATGCCCTTCATCAGTTCGGCTGCGGCCACCGCGCAGCTGCGGTTGCGGCTCACCCCGGCACGGCCGTGCACGGTGAACCAGGGGGTCTGCAGCTCGCACCCGCAGTCCTCCCCCGGCCGGAGGGAGGCGAGGTCGCCCATGACCACGCTCTGCGCCGGCACGGAGGTGATGTACGGCGACACGAGGTGCAGGTAACCCGGCTCCCCGTACGGCAGGGGTTCGAGCGTGCGCGTGGAGCGGATCGTCACCCGCGACCAGACGGGCGCGTGCAGCCGGTGGTGGTCGCACTCGATGTACGGGATGCAGTGCTCGACCGACCCGAAGGTGTCCCGGATCCGCTCACCCGGGATGCCGAGCTGCTCGGTGACCCGGGCGTACAGCTCCTCCTTGCCGATGCGCCGGTCGGCGTGCCCCTTCCAGCCGCCGCCGAGGACGACGAGGGAGCCCTCGGGCAGGCGCAGCGGAGGCAGGCCCATCGCCCGCATCCGCTCCAGGGTGAAGAAGAGGAAGGCCGGGAAGCCGAGGATGCGGACCGGAGCGTCCTCCCGCTCGAAGCGGCGCAGCGCGGCGATGCAGCCGAAGGGGTCGAACTCGTGGTCGCCGCCGGTGTTGCGCAGTGCGTAGGCGACGCTGCGCGCCGGGGCGAAGTCGCACAGGTAGTTGTCGGTGAAGGCGGTCCCCAGGTTCAGGGAGGGCGCCGGCTCATAGCTGTACAGGAGGTAGTTGACCTCCTGGTCCGGGGTGATCCAGCCGTTGCGCTCGAAGATCCGGGCGACCATGCGCTGGGCGGAGCGGATGGTCCAGTGGTCGAAGAACATCTGCGACTTCTGGCCGGTGGTGCCGGAGGAGGTCAGGTGCAGCTCGACGTCCTCGCGCGGGACGGAGAGCACCTCGTGCCGCTTGAAGAAGTTCGCGTGGACGAGCGGCGCGCGGTACGGCTCCGCCGGGGGAGTGGCCTCGTAGAGGGAGCGGAAGAACGGGGAGTGCTCGGCGTGCCAGGCGTTGGTCTCCGCCATGGCGGCGGCGAAGAGTTCGTCCTGCGCGGGCCCGAAGGCGTAGGGGTCGGTCAGGTCGCACAGCTGTTGTACGTGGGGCAGGAGGGCCGGGTCCGGTACGGCGACCGGCGCGAGATGGGGGTTCATGCGGTTCATGGAGCAACCTCGGATGAAGTGGGCAGGTGCGTCGACGCCCAGGCCGACACGTAGCAGTCCAGATAGGGCTGGAGGGGCGGTTCGACGACGACGCCGCGGAAGTCGATCCGCTCGCTGGAACGGGACAGCACGGCGTAGTCGTGGAAGCCGTCGCCGTCGGCGCGCATCGCCGGGTAGACGGCCCCGGCGACGAACCCCTGCGACAGGAAGGCCGAGAGGGCCTCCCGGTGCGCGAGCGGCACCAGGGCCTCGACGTAGCCGGCGCCCGCTCGGGCCAGGGCCCGGGTGACGGGTCCGAGGTACGCGGCCGCCGCGGCCGGACCGGGATGGGCGGTCAGCAGGGAGCAGTAGCCCCCGGTGCGGTTGAGGTAGGCGTAGACCTCGAACCGGCCGTCCTCTGGGGTGAGCAGCACGTTCGGGGTGTGCAGCGGGTAGAACCAGCCCTCGGCGCCGGGGAACTGCTCGCGGAACCGGCGGCGTACGAAGGCCGGCGCCTCGATCAACTCCAGCCGCTCGGCGGCCTCCTGCGGCGCCGGCGCCGGGAGCGGGCCCGCGGCGGCCCGGACCGCGGGGTAGTCGATGCCGAGCGCGGCCCCGGCCGTGCGCAGCAACGGCAGCAACGGGGCGGGCACTTCGGTGACGGGGATCCGGCGGTCCAGCACGTCGGCGGAGTGACGCGCGTAGAGTGCGAGGCTTTCGCGGCTGCGCAGATCCACGGCGTTGGGCAGGATGCCCAGCGGGCGGAAGCCGTTGCGCGCGACGACGCGTTGCGGGCCGGCGCTGACGGTGCGCACCGTGGCGTACACCGAGTCCAGCCGCCCGGTGTCCAGCATCGCCGCGCACAGTGCCCCGGTGAGGGCGCCGGCCAGGCCCGTCGAGCGGTGCCCCGGGTGTACGGCGATGCCCTCCAGACGGCCGATGCGGCTGCCCGCCTCACCGTGGATGGCGGCGGACGCGGTCAGGGCCCCGGTCTGGGGGCAGCGGCCCACGAGCCAGAGCGAGTACGGGTCCTCGATGAGCCGGGCCATCTCGGCCGGGTCGGTGCCGAGGGCCACGGGGTAGTGCGGCCCGTAGACGGCGTAGTAGAGCTGGCGCAGTTCGGCGATGTCGGCGCAGACGGCCGGGGTGATGACGGGGTTCACGGCCGGCCTCCGACGGGGAGCGTGTCGGGGCCCGCACCGGCGTCCCGACCGGCTGCGGGCTGGGCGGGCGTACCGGTCGTACCGGGCGTACCCGGACCGAGCAGGGCGAGCGCACAGGCGGCGGGGACCAGGCCGACGCCCTGCACCAGGCACAGCGTCTGGGGCGAGAGGACATCGCCGGCGGAGCCGAACACGAGGGACGCCACCGGCAGGGAGGCCCCCAGGACGGCCTGCATCACGGCGAAGAAGCCGGGCTTGTCCGCCGCCGGCACCAGCCGCTGGAAGAGAGCCACGAAGCGGACGCTGACGGCCCCGGCGCACCAGCCCGCCACGACCAGGCAGCCCGCCATGACGAGGCGGTGCGCGATGAGCCCGGGCAGCGCCAGGGCGAGGGCCATCAGGCCCAGGCAGTAGGCACCGGCGACCGTGGGACGCCCCGGCACGCGGGCGCCGGTGAACGCGCCGATGAGCGCGCCGGCGCCCAGGGAGGCCTCCAGCAGTGCCACGGTGCCGCCCCCGCCGAGGAGGACCGAGCGGGTGTAGAGGGGGATGACCACGAACACGGCGGTGGTGAAGAGGTTCGCCGCGGTGAAGCAGACCAGGATCCGCCGCACGTACGGCAGTTCCGCGAGGATGCGGCGCAGCGTACGCCGCTGGGGCGCGGCTGTGACGGCGTCGGTCGCGTCCGCCGCGTGCGCCCCGTCCACCCCGTCCGTCCCGTCCACCCCGTCCGTCGCGTCCACCCCGTCCGTCGCGGCGGTGCGGAAGCGGGCATTCGCGACGAGGAGGGCGGCGCCGAGGTAGGCGGCCGCGCAGCCTGCGGCCAGCCCGGCCACGCCCGCCCGGTCGACGATCAGGGCGCCGAGCAGCGCTCCGCCGAGGCCGGCCAGGGACTGGGTGGACAGCTCGAAGCCGGTGGCCGTCTCGATGTCGGCGTCGTCGACCAGTGCGGGCACGGAGGTCGTCAGGCAGGGGTCGAAGAACGCCTGGCAGGTGGCCAGGGCGAGAGCGGCGGCGTACACGGCGGGGAGCGGCAGACCGTCCCCGTAGGCCCACAGGGCGAGGGCGCCCGAGGCGGCGCCGGCCAGGCCGGCGGCGGTCCGCAGAACCGAACGGTGGGCGAACCGGGCGACGGCCCGGGCCACGACGGGCGCCAGCGCCACCGCGGGCAGCGTGCAGGCCGCCATGAACAGCCCGGAGGCCAGACCCCGGGCGTCGCGCACGGCGTAGGCGACGATCCACCACGACACGCCGACCTGGAACATGCGTACGGCGGCCTGGGTGAGGACTTGGCCGAGCCATACGGCGCCGAAGGCGCGGTTGCGCAGGATCAGCGGAGCGCGCCGGCCGCCGACGCCGGCCGCTGCGCCGTCTTCGGCTTCGCTCACGGCCACGGAGGCGGCGGTCATGCGGTCGGCCTCTCGTCGAGGACGCGGACGAGCTTGCCCGAGCGCGGGTTGACGACGAGGTCGCGGTGGCGTGCCCACTCGACGGACAGCGGATGCACGAACCCGGCGCGCACGCTGTCCGGGTACAGCGGCCGTACGCTCTCCAGCTCCGCGACGACGGCCTTGGCCAGCGCCTCCCGGCCGGACGGATCGTCACGGGTGGTGTGGTGGCCAGCGGCGCGGTCACCGGCGGCGTTGTCGCCGGGCGCCGTCGCCAGCCGCAGGACGAGCCCGTCGCGGCCGTCCCACCGGCGGACGACGAGCTGCATGCCGACTACGCGGCCCGCGGTGTCGGCCGCGGCCACGGCGTCATGGGCGTCCTGGGTGTAGAGGGACACGGGGCCCACCCGTACGCCTTCCTCGGCGCGGCCGAGGATCCGGAAGTGCCCGGGCCCGGTGCCGGTCCACTCGGCCCGGTCGCCGGCGGGGTAGCGGATGATCGGCATCAGGCGGCGGAAGAGGCTGGTGACGACGACCCGGCCGGGCCGCCCCGGTTCGGTGATGGGCTCGTCGGTGGAGTCGTCGAGGATCTCGACGACCGAGTACGGGGTGAAGGCCCGGTGGACCCGGGCGTCGGAGCCGGGTACGGGGCGGCCGAGCAGACCGGCGTCCACGCTGGCGTATCCGATGGAACGGGCCTGGGCGCGGGGGAACGCGGCTGCCAGCAGTCGCCGTTGGTCGTCGAAGAGGGCCTCGCCGCCGAAGAGGAGCAGCTCCACGGCATCCAGCCGGACACCGGACGACACGGCCTGTTCGGCGAGCCGGCACAAGGTGGTGGGCGTGCCGGCCAGTACCTGTGCGGCGAGGTCCCGCAGGGTGGGGATCGTCGACTCCAGCGGCGCGCCGCCGCCGATGGGCAGGCGGACGTTGTCCACGGGCGCGTGGGCGAGCGAGTCGAGGACGAAGAGGAAGCTGGCGTACAGCTCCCCGGCGTAGAAGAGGTCGGCGACCCGGTGCCCCGGGCGCAGGCCCGTGTCCGCGAGCCCCTGGCCGAAGGCGGTGACGAACGTGCGCCACTCGTCGCGGGTGTAGACGGAGAACTTGGGGGACCCGGTGGTGCCACCGGTCTTGTAGACCGTCGCCTCGCTGAGCGGGCCGGTCAGCACGCGGCTGTCGGGAAGTGCGTTGGCCGCCCAGAACGCCTGCTGGTCGACCACGGGCAGGTCGGCCAGGCGGTCGCAGTGCGGCGGCAGGGAAGCGTAAAGGTCCTGGTAGAAGGGCGAGTTGTGGCGGGCGAAACGTATGAGGTCCGAGAGGTGCTGGGCGGACATGGGCCTTTGCCTAGGTGACGGGAGTGGGTGGGAGGAGCCACGGCAGGGCGCGACGAAGCGAGAGATCGTCTGCGGGATCCGCCGGTGTGAACGGGGGCCCCCGGCGCCCCGCCTCCTCGACTGCACGCCAAGAACTGACGTGCAGTCACGATGATGGAACATCAGTGCGCTTGTCACCAAATTGGCCAAGGATTTCCGGCCATTGCGGCTGTAATCACGATTAGTTCATGTCAGCCCGCCCCGCCCCGCCCCGCCGCAGCGCCCGGATGAGCCACGGGTACACCGGGACCAGGTTCGGTACCACCTGCCAGCCGTTGACGATCCACACCAGCCGCCAGTACCGATCCACCCGGGGATCGTGTGCCTCTTCGAACCGCCGGGCCATCCACTCCCGGAACTCCGCGTCAGGGGTGCGCGCGAACACCTCGGCAAAGCGGTGCACGAGGTCGTCGAGCACGGATGCAGCCGTGTCGCCGAGCGGGTCGATGCCCGATTCCATCGCCGCGGCCACCTGCTGACGGGTGAACTCCATCAGTTCCTCGCCGGCACCGCTCTCGATGTCGAGCGCGCGCCCGGCGGCCTGCCACCGGGCCGTCCGGCGCATCCGGGCCCGGAAGTCCTCGTCACCGACCAGCTCGGCGAGTTCCACCCAGGCGGCGACCTGCTCGCTGGATGGATCGTCGGGGAGGTCGGGCGTGGCAGCGCGCACCATGGCCAACGCGGACGCGTCCGGCCCGGCGTCCGCTCTGCCGAAGGTGCCGTCGAGGAAGTCGTCGATCAACCGTCGGCGTTCCTCGCCGGACAACTGGGTGAGCTTGTGCATGAGCTTGGTCTCCTCGGGATCGGCCCCGCATCCGGCCACGGCTCGCAGAACGCTCCGACGCAGTTGCAGGGCCCGGATCTGGACGTCGAGGGCGTCGGCGTGAGCCGCGGCGACTTCCGCCACCGAGAGCTCGCGGTCCAGTACCCGTTGAACCGTGGCCAGATCCATGCCCAGCTCCCGCAGTGTGCGCAGGAGTTCCAGACGGAGCAGCGCGTCGAGGTCGTAGAGCCGGTAGCCGGCGGGACTTCTGGTGGTCGGCGCCACCACCCCGGCATCGGAGTAGAACCGGATGGTCCTCACGGACAAGCCGGTCCGCCGGGAAAGCTCCCCGATCGAGTAGAGGGTCGTAACGTCCATGTCCCCCACCCTGCTGTCTCCAGTCACTGGAGACTCAAGGCTAAGCGTCGCGTGCTCTCGGCTGACCGCCGAGACGGTCGGCACACCTTGCGCGCGCAGGGCATGGCGAACGCCCGGCCCGCCCGTTGCGGGCACGGCCACGGCCACGGCCACGGCCACGGCCGAGAAACGACGTTGTCCCCGGGCCGTGTGGGTCAGTAAGGTCGGTCGGGTGACTGCCGGGTCGGCCATGGGCCATGCACGAGTGGGGTTCCCGGCCTCGGCGTGAGCACGAGGCGGGCCAGAGGCCCGCCCCTCTTCTCCGCGTCTTCAAGCTCCGGCGCCCGCGCGCGGCGCCCGTTCCCAGCAGACGAGACCGGAGACCCATCCTGATGTCCCACGCCCAGCACCCGCACGCCTCCGAGCTGCCGACGGCCGCCGTCCAGCTGAACCACACCGCCGTCTACGCCAGCGACCGGCACCTGTCCGCCGAGTTCATCGCCGCGATCCTGGGCCTGGAGGTCGGCGCCCCGTTCGGGCCGTTCCTGCCCGTCGACCTCGGCAACGGCGTGACGCTCGACTACTACGAGAAGCGGGACGAGCCGATCCAGTCCCAGCACTACGCGTTCCTCGTGCCCGACGAGCAGTTCGACGCCATGGTCGCCCGCCTGGAGGCGGTCGGCGTCACTTACTACGCCGATCCCAGCCACACCGAACCCGGCCGGACCAACCGTCTGTTCGGCGGTCGCGGCGCCTACTTCGACGACCCGGACGGCCACAACATGGAGATCATGACCCGGCCCTACGCACGTCCCTGACAGGGCGAGCCCCCCAACGGCCCGCCGGGAACCTGCTGACATGATCGAAGCGTGATCAGTGAACCCGGCGGGCCCGGCTCGCTGGAGGACGAGGACGTCCGCTCCGGTTCGGTGGACGGCGTACACCGTCACTTCGGCTCTCTGCGCGAAGCGGTCCGCGACGTTCTCGCCTTCGCGTCCGGGCTCCACCCCGCCGGCCAGGCGGTGCGCGGGAGGCGGCCGTCGCATGTGAGTACTTCTACGGATGGCCCGCCGCCACCCCGATCGGCACAATGGCGCCGTGACCGACCACGAGCGTAGCCCCCGGAGCCCTGTGCGACCCGCCCACGACCGCCGGACCGCGGAAAGGGTGATGAAGGCGTTCCTCATCGCGGCGGCCGTAGCGGGTGCGCTCCTGCTGCTCTACATGGCCTTCTTCATCGGCGTCTTCGCCCTGGCCAGTTGAACGTCCAGCCGAACGTGGCGCCATGTGCCCCGTACCGGCACCCGTACCGGCACCCGTACCGGCACCCGTACCGGCACCCGTACCGGCACCCGTACGTCCCTTCGGCGCCCGCGGCGCCCGGCCGCTCGCCCGTCCCTCAGGGCGCGGTGCTCTGGGTGGTGATGAGGTCGATCAGCGCCGGCAGGCCGCCCTCCGCCATCGCCCGGCGCTGCCGCTCGGCCGGGGCGCCGTCCCGTAGCAGCCGGTGGACCAGGGACGTCACCTCGCGCGTGTCCCCGGCCTCCTCCAGGGCGGCACCGATGTGCCGCATGAGCAGGGCTACGGTGTCGCGGGCACTGTGGCGGCCCCCGCACGGCCCCACCAGCGGACCGCTCATGCCGTGCCGGGCGGCCTGCCAGGTCGCGGCGTGCAGAAGCTCCTGGGGGCACTCCGGCAGCGGCGCACCCGATGTGGCCTCCCGGAGGGCGACGGCCACCAGGGCCCGTACGATGCCCGCGAACATCACGGCGTCGTCGGCCCGCAGCTGGACGTCGGCGCACCTGATCTCGACGGTCGGGTACGTCTCCGACAGTCTGGCCTGCCAGTACACCTGCCTGGTGTCCGCGATGACGCCGGACTCCACCAGGGCGGCGACGCGCCGGTCGTAGTCGTCGACGCCGGCGAACACCGGCGTGGGACCGCTCACCGGCCAGCGGCCGAAGACGAGGGTGCGCCAGCTCGCGAAGCCGGTCTCACGTCCCTCCCACAGCGGGGAGTTCCCCGACATGGCCAGCAGCGTCGGGAGCCAGACGCGGATCCGGTTGAGCACCTCGACGCCCATGGCCCGGTCCGGGACGGCGGCGTGTACGTGCATGCCGTTGATCAGCTGCTCGTCCACCAGGCGGGGGGCATGGCCGCGCATCTGCAGGTACCGCGTCTTCCGCGTGACGGGCACCCGCACATCGGCCTTGACCGGCGCCGCCCCGGTCAGGGCCGCACGGCAGCCGATCCGCTCCGCCGCGGAACCGATGGCGTGCCGCAGGCGCAGCAGGTGGCCGCCGACCTCGCCGAGGTCGGTGCACACGGGAGTGGCGACCTCGACCTGGGCCTGCAGCAGCTCGGCCTGTACCTCGCCCTCCGTGGTGACCGGATCGAGACCCGCGGCCGCGCGTACCGCGTCGAGCTTCGGGACCGGAAGGCCGGTGACCGGATCCACCAGCAGGTACTCTTCCTCGACTCCGACAGTGATCACCTGGGCGAGTATTTCAGCCTCCGCCCGTTTCCTTCACTTTTGCCCGCTTTCCGGGGTGGCGCACCGCACGCGGACCCCCGCCCGGCTCCTCCGCAGGGCCCGGAGATCGAACACGTCGCTTAAGAGACCTTTGAGCGGGCAGGCGCCCCATATGTCGATCACCGGGTGCGCCCGCAGATGCGGTGGCCCCGGAGTACAAGCGCAATGAGGGGTGTCGCATGTGTGGCGTGAGCGGGGAAGTGCGTTTCGACGGCGGGCGGCCGGACCTCGCCGCGGTCGAGCGCATGACGGATGAGATGGAGGACCGGGGTCCCGACGGCAGAGGCGTGTGGTCCCAGGGCGCGGTGGCCCTGGGCCACCGCCGACTGAAGATCATCGACCTCTCCGAGAGCGGCGCGCAGCCGATGACCGACCCGCAGCTGGGCATCACCGGAGTCTTCAACGGCTGCGTCTACAACTACCGGGAGCTACGGCAGCGCCTCGAAGGGCTGGGCCACCGCTTCTTCTCCGACTCCGACACGGAAGTGCTCCTCAAGGCCTACGGCCAGTGGGGCGACGCCTGCGTCGAGCGGCTCGTGGGCATGTTCGCCTTCGCGGTGGTGGAACACCACACCGGCCGTGTGGTGCTCGGCCGCGACCGCCTGGGCATCAAGCCGCTGTACCTCGCGCAGGACGGCGACCGCCTGCGCTTCGCCTCGTCCCTGCCCGCCCTGCTGGCAGGCGGAGGCGTCGACACCTCTCTCGACCCGGTGGCGCTCCACCAGTACCTCAGCTGGCACGGCACCGTGCCGGCGCCGCGCACCATACTCTCCGGCGTACGCAAGCTGCCGCAGGCAACCGTCCGCGTCGTCGAGCGGGACGGTACCTACCGTGACCGCTGCTACTGGCAGCCCTCCTACACCCGCCGCCCCGAACTCGGCACCGACCCGCAGGAGTGGCGGGAAGCCCTGCGGCAGGCCCTGCGCACGGCCGTGCGGCGCCGTACGGTCGCGGACGTGCCCGTCGGGGTTCTGCTGTCCGGCGGCCTGGACTCCAGCCTGATCGTGGCCCTGCTGGCGCAGGAGGGGCAGGGCGGCCTGGCCACCTTCGCCATGGGCTTCGAGTCGGAGGGCGACGAGGAGGGCGACGAGTTCCACTACTCCCGCCTGGTCGCCCGGCGGTTCTCGACGCAGCACCACCAGTTCATGATTCCCTCCGACCGGCTTCCCGCCGCGCTGGAGACGGCGATCGGGGCCATGAGCGAGCCGATGGTCAGCCACGACGCGGTGGCGTTCCACCTGCTGTCCGAGCAGGTCGCCAAGGACGTCAAGGTGGTGCTGTGCGGCCAGGGCGCCGACGAGGTGTTCGCGGGCTACCACTGGTACCCACGTATCGCAGCCGCCGGGCGCGCCGACGCACCGGACGCGTACGCCGAGGCCTACTTCGACCGCACGCACGCCGACGTGGCCGCCCTGCTGCACCCGGACGTGGTCGCCGACCACGACGCCTCGCGGGAGTTCGTACGCGCTCACATGGCGTCCCCCGGCGCGCAGAGCACCCTCGACGCCGCCCTGCGCCTGGACGTGCACATGCTGATGACCGACGACCCGGTCAAGCGGGTGGACAACATGACGATGGCCTGGGGCCTGGAGGCACGGGTGCCGTTCCTGGACCACGAGCTCGTCGAACTGGCCGCCGCCTGCCCCCCGGAACTGAAACTGGCGCAGGAGGGCAAGGGCGTGCTCAAGGACATCGGACGGCAGATCCTGCCCCGTGAGGTCGTCGACCGGCCCAAGGGATACTTCCCGGTGCCGGCGGTCCGGCACATGGCCGAGCCGGTGCTCACCCGGGTACGTGACGCCCTGACCGCCCCGGAAGCACGCCGACGCAACCTCTTCGACCAGGACCGCGTGGCCCGGCTGCTCGCGGACCCCGCCCGCCACCGCACGAAACGCGGAGCCAGCACCCTGTGGCAGGTGGCCTCGCTGGAGATCTGGTTGCAGACCCACGGCATCAACTGACCCCGAACGGTGACAGTCCCCCGGAAGCCCGCGAAGAGGCCCGACATGCCCCTGGACCGCTCCGTACGCCAGCACCGTTCCCGACCCGCCCACGCCCCGGCGCCGGGCCGGGCCCCGCACGCCGACGGCGCGCCCGCCGAACGCCTGCCGACAGCCGGCGGCGTCGTCGGACCGGAGGCGGGCCGCGCCGCGCCGGGTCCGCCGCCCGCACCGGCGCCCGCTCCCGTCCCCCTCCAGCTGGCCGACACGCCGGCGGCGGACCCGCCCGCGGTGCTCACGGCCCACGGGTGCTGGTACCCGTCGGCCGACCCCACCGGCGAGCACGTGGCGTACATCTGCGACCGGGCCGGCGTGCCCCAGCTGTGGAGCGCTCCGGCGCGCGGCGGTGAGCCGCACGTCCTGGACGCCGACCCGGACCCGGTGACCGAGGTGTCGTGGTCGCCCGACGGCCGCTGGATCGCGTACACCTCGGCGCCCGGAGGCGGCGAGCACACGCGCGTACTGGCGGTACGCCCCGACGGCGCCGGGCGGCAGGTGCTCGCGGGCGCCGAGCCGGGGGCCTCCGCGCACCTGGGCTGCTGGACCCGCGACGGTTCCGCCCTGGCCGTCACGGTCGCCCAGCCGTCGGCCGCCCCAGGCACCCACAGCGGCGCCGGTCACCTGCCGCAGGACGCGGGACCCGCCCTCCCGGACATCCCGTCCGAGCCGGCATGGACCGAACGCGACGGCCACGCGACCCTCCTCGATCCGCTGCCCGGTACGGGAGGGGGTGCGGCGACGGGTGGTCTGCCGCTCCTCACGCCGCCGCCGGGAGCGGCCTCGCTCGCCGCGGCCACCACCGGCATGCCGCCGGCCGCCGGGGCGGACGCCGGGGGAGGGCTTGCCGCCTACCTCCTCGACCCGGACGGCACGCAGGCGCCCGTCCTGCTGTACAGCGAAGCGGGCGCCGCCTCACTGCGCGTGTGCGACATCGGCACCGAGGGCCGCTTCGTACTGCTGCGCCGCGGGCCGCGCGGGCGCCGTGAGGCCCTCCTGCTGGACCGGACCTCGGGACACGTCACCTTCCGGCTGCCGGTCGCCGACGGCGATCCGTGGATCGGCCGCCTCTCCCGCGACTCGCGCGCCCTGTGGCTGCGCAGCGACGCGGACCGGGAGTTCGCCGCGCTCCTGCGCGTGCGCCTCGACGAGGACGCGGCACCGCAAGACCTCTCCGTGGCCGCCGAGCGGCAGGGAACCGCCCTCGACCTGCTGAGCCTGCCCGACCACGGCCGCTGGGCCCTGCTGGCCTGGAACGTGCACGGCGCGAGCGAGCTGGAGAGCGTCGGCCTCCCGGGCGCCGACGCGGACGACGCCGTGGGCCCTCCGCACCGGTCGTCCCTGCCGCACGAAGTCGTGACCCGGATGGCGCCCCTCGGGCGCGGCGGGCTGTTCGCCGCCTTGTCCGGCTCCCGGCGCAGGCCCGGCATCTGGGAGCTGACCGGCGGCCTCCCGCCGGTGCGCACCGGCGGGACGGCGCGTGACGAGGACGCTGCGCCCCCCGGGCGGCCCCCGGTCCGCCCGGTCCCCCTGCGCTGCCCGGCCCGGGACGGGCTGCTGCTCGGCGGCTGGTACTACCGGGCGCCCGAACGCGACCCCGGCCGGCCGGGCCCGTGCGTGATCCATCTCCACGGCGGTCCCGAGGAGCAGGAGCGACCGGTGTTCAGCCCGCTCTACCACGAGATCCTCGGCCGGGGCCTGGACGTCTTCGCCCCCGATGTCCGCGGCTCCTCGGGCTGGGGGAGGTCCTTCGTGGACGCCGACCTCGGCACCGGCCGGTTCGCGGCCATCGAGGACGTCGCGGACTGCGCCGCCCACGTGGTCGCCAGCGGATACGCCGATCCGCTGCGGCTGGCGGTGATGGGCCGCTCGTACGGCGGCTACCTCACCATGGCCTCGCTCGTCTGGCACCCGGAGCTCTTCCGCACGGGCGTCGCCGTGTGCGGCATGTCGGACTTCGCGACGTTCTTCGCCGGTACCGAGCCCTGGATCGCCCAGTCCGCGGCCGCCAAGTACGGTCATCCCGAGCACGACCGGGACCTGCTGCGCGACTTGTCCCCGATGAGCCGCATCGACCGGCTGCGCGCCCCCGTACTGGCCGTGCACGGCGAGCACGACACCAACGTCCCCCCGACGGAGTCGGAGCAGTTCGTGCGCGCCGCGCGCGACCACGGGGTCGAGGCGGAGCTGTTGACCCTGCGCAACGAGGGCCACGAGTTCCTGCGGGCGGACAACCGCCGCCTCTACCGGCGGGCCGCCGCCGACTGGCTGGAACAGCACCTCACGCCGCCCCTGACGGGCCGGTGAGCGCCGGGCCAGGCGGTGGTTATGAGCTCAGGCGGCGGCCTCGGCCGCTCTGGGGATCCGTACGGTCAGGACGCCCTCGTGGAAGCTCGCCCGGGCCCTTTCGCCGTCCACCCCGTCCGGCAGGGTGCTGTCGTGGGCGAACCGCCTCCGCCGGCGGGTACGCATCCCGCCCATGGGGCTGCCGTAGGCGTCGGCGGTGATGTGCAGGTCCTGTCCGTCCAGTTCCATCACGATGTCCTCGCGGCTCACGCCGGGCAGCCGGACCTTCACCACGTACGACCCGCCGGTCTCCTCCTCCTGGACCTCGGGCGCCGAGGACGGGACGGTGCCGGGGGAGGAGGCGACCTGTTCCAGCAGGCGGCCCATCTGGCCCTGCACCCTCTCGAAATCGTGCCAGGGGTCCAGACCACCGCGGCGGCGCCCCCACAACGCCGCGTCGCTGTGCCGTGAGTCAAAGGATGGAAGGTTCATGGTGATCTCCGCTGCTCGTCACGCTCGGCGCACGTCCTGCGCCGAGCGGTGCATGAAGCCACTGTGCTGCTGCCGGGGCGTCTTCCCACGGCTGCGACGCTCAAGCACGCTGAGGACATGCCCCCGCCGGGAGGGGGGCGTCGGCCCGCGCGGCATCCACGGCGCGTGCGGCGCGCTCCCCGACCCGGGGTGACCGCGGTCACCGCGAGGCCGGGGCCCGGTTCCTGTGAGCAAACCCACGCGGAGCGCCAACACCCCCAGAGTCCAGTCCCATTGGGCGCTGTGGACCGTATGCCGTACGGGTTCCTGCCGTCGGCTGGAAGCAGCGTCTGCCACGATGGATCGGCGGGACGGAGACCTCTCCGAGCCGAGTTCCGCCAGCCGCCCCCACCGCCCCGCGGTAGGCACGCCGGAGCATGGCGGTCGTCCCGTCCCCCGGTTCCGCCCTCGCGAACAGCCGAGCCCTGCGCTCTTTCAGGTACCCCACTGTGTCTTCCTCGTCGCCCTCCCCTGCCGTCTCGCCGCCTTCCGCCGCCCCCGACCGCTCGCCCTGGCGCTCCCTGCGCTACCGCAGCATGCGCTGGTGGTCCGTGGCCCACTTCGTCTCCAACGCGGGCACGTGGATGCAGCTCACGGTGCAGAACCTGCTCGTGCTGCAGATCACCGGCTCCGCCGCCGCGACGGGGCTGTCCCTCTCCGTCCAGGCGGCCCCCGGTCTGCTGATGGGGCTCATGGGCGGCGCCGCGGTGGACCGGTGGCCCCTGAAGCTGACCGCGACGGTGAGCCAGGCGCTGCTGGGAGCCGTCGCCTTCGTCACCGCCGTCCTCGTGGCACTCGGCCACCTCAACCTCGGGGTGCTGATGGCGCTGGCCGCCGTCACGGGACTGATCGCCACGGTCGACGGCCCCGCCTGCGCCCTGCTGGGCAATGACCTCGTCCGTCCCGAGGACGTACCCTCCGCCATCGGCGTGGGCTCGCTGGTCCACAACGCGGGCCGCCTCGCGGGAGCCGCCCTCGGCGGCGTGACGGTCGCCTTCCTCGGTACGGCGGCCGCCTACGCGGGCAACGGCGTCTCCTTCCTCTTCGTCGCCGCGGTGATCCCGTTCCTCAAGCCCGCCGGGCGGGCCTGGGGCGCCGCGCGGGACGGACGCGACACCACGCCGGCGGCCGAACCCCTGGAGAAGGGGGCGGCGGGCCAGGGCGACGCACCCGGCGGTGCGATGACCGCCCGCCAGGGGCTCGCCTTCTTCCTGAGCCGTCCGCGCCTGGTGGCGCTCGCCGCCATCAGCGCGGTCAGCGCCCTCTTCGGGCGCAACTACGGGCTCACCCTGGCAGTGCTGGTCACCGGCCCCCTCGCGGGCGACGCCGCCGCTTTCGGCACGGTCTCCACCGTCCTGGCGGCGGGAGGCATCGTCGGCGCGGTGCTGGGAGCCCGGCTGCGCAAGCCCACCGTGCGGATGGTCGGCGTGCTCGCCGCCGCCGGCGGCCTCCTGCAGGTGACGGCCGGACTGTCCCCCTCCCTCGTCGTACTGCTGGTGCTCGTCCTGCCGATGGCGGTCGTCGAGTCCGTATCCGAGACCGCCGGGACCACCGTGCTGCAGACCGATCCGCCCGCGCACCTGCGCGGCCGGGTCCTGGGCGTGTGGAGCACCGTACGCACGGTGTGGAGCCTGGCCGCGCCGCCGCTGCTGGGCCTGCTCATGGAAACGGCCGGCGTACGGGGAGCCCTGGTCATCGGCGGCATCGCCACCGCCGCCGCGATCGGTTCCGGCTTCCTGCTGCGCCGTCGCCGTACCACCGTCCAGGTGCGCTACCTGGCCGAGGGAAGCCCGTCGGCGCTGCGCCCGGGCCTGAGCACTGCGGCTTAAGGCTGCTTCAGCCAGGCGACCTGCTCAGCTGACCGGCGCCTGATGCCCCGCGCGGTGCCCGGGGTGCCCGGGCTCGCGTACGGGAACTGCCGGTGCGGCGGTGGGCGGCCGCTGGACGGGGCCGGTCCGGCTCCGGCGGCGGCGCAGGAGGGACGCCGGGACGAGCCAGCACGCGGCGCACCACAGCGCGAGGGCGGTGTCCAGCAGGAGGGCGGCGCCGGGGCTGGTGATCTGGCGGAGCACCACCAGCAGGCCGAAGGACGTCATCGCGAGCAGCAAGGTCATGCCGACGGCGACGAGGCGGGACGCCCACGCGACCATCTCGGTCTTGAGCCTGAGGCCGGTCACGAGCCGGTGCAGGGCCACCGGCCCCGTCAGCGCCGCCATCGCGCCGACCCCGCACAGTACGCACACGAGGTAGAGCGCCCGGTCGGTGTGGCGCAGCTGACCGTAGGCCGGTGTGAACGCCACCGCGAGGAGGAAGGCCAGGAGCAGCTGGACGGCGGTGAGCACCACCCGTAGCTCGTGCATGAGTTCCAGCCAGAGACGGTCGGCGCGTTCGTCGCAGGTCTCCTGACGCTGCCCCACGTTCGCCGCCCGGGCGATCACGGCGCACCTCCGTGCGAAGAAGCATGCAGGTCCAAGACCATGATCGGCCACCTCCTGGGATCCGGCGTCGCGGCCCCACCACCTCACCCAGCCGTCTACCCCGGCCCGGCCGTCGGCACGCCCCCTCGCGCAGTGGCCCGGGACTCGCTCAAGGCACCCGGGTGTACGAGCAGGCCCGACGGGCAGATGCCTGCCGTGACAGCCCGCGGCCCCCGGTACCGGACGGACGGCTCCTGCCCCTTGCAGGGCCGCGTCGCGGTGGTGACCGGCCCGGCCCGCGGGCTCGGCGAGGGCTTGGCGTACGGGCTGTCCCGGCGCGGCGCCCGGGTCGCCCTGATCGGACTGGAAGAGGAGCGGCTGGCCCGGCTGGCCGCGGATCTGCCCGGCCCGGCGGCCCACTGGCACGCCGACGTGACCGACGCGGACGCGCTCTCGGCGACCGCCGAAGCCGTGCGGGGCACCCTGGGCGAGGCCTCCGTGGTCGTCGCCAACGCCGGCGTGGCCCTCGGAGGCCCGCTGCTGGAGTGCGACCCCCGGGACTGGCGGAGGGTGATCGACGTCAACATCGTCGGCAGCGCCCTCACCGCCCGCTGCTTCCTGCCCCATCTGCTGCGCACCCGCGGCTACTACCTCCAGGTGGCCTCCCTCGCGGCCCTGGCCCCCGCGCCCCTCCTCACGGCGTACTGCGCCTCGAAGGCCGGGGCCGAGGCCTTCGCGCAGGCGCTGCGCGCCGAGGTCGGACACCGGGGCGTCGCCGTCGGCGTCGCCTACCTCAGCTGGGCCGACACCGACATGATCCGCGAAGGCGACAGGACCGCGGTCTTCCACGAGCTGAGGACCCACATGCCCTGGCCGGCCTCGGTCGTCCACGGCACCGCCCCGTTCGTCGGCGCCATGGTCCGCGGCATCGAACGCCGGTCGGGCCGCGTGTACGCACCGGCCTGGTTGCGCGGCGCCCAGGCGGCGCGTGCCTGCTTGCCGTCGATCGTCGCGCACCGCTCCCGGCGGGTGCTCGCGCGCCGGGACGGCCCGCTGCCGCCCACCGGCCTCGTCGGGCCCGGCGGCGAAGCGGCTGCGGCTGCACGGAGCGCTCGGACGGGCCCGCCGGACCAGAACCCGTACCTCCGCCCCGAGGAGTGACCATGGCCGTACGACACCATCTGATCCACGCCGCACCGCGCGAGGTCTGGGCCGTGCTCGCCGACGGCTCGCGCTACGACGCATGGGTGGTCGGCACCAGCGACGCACGCGTGGCCCGCGGCCTGTGGCCCGAGCTCGGCTCCGCCATCGAGTACACCGTCCGGATCGGACCGTGGACGGCTTCGGGCAGCACCGTCGTCCGGCGGGTGAACCCTCCCGACGAACTCGAACTGGAAGTGGACAGCGGCCCCGTCGGGACGGCCCGCGTGGCGATCGAGATCCGTCCCTGGGGCGAGGAGTCCCTGGTCATCCTGGACGAGCACCCGCTGCGGGGAATCGTCGGCGCCCTTCACAACGCGGCGCTCGACGCACTGATCCAGCTGCGTCACCGCGACATGCTCGGGCGGCTCGCGAAGGTCGTGGAGGAGTCGGTCGGCGTCAGCGAGAAGGAACCTGCCCGCTGACGAGGCGAGTTCCCCTCTCACGAACGTTGGAAGGTGGATCATGCCTGGACGCGAAGAACTCCCCTCGACGCTGGAGCGCTCACCCACGGACGCGCAGAACACCTGGATCAAGGCCCACGACTCGGCCGTGGAGCAGTACGGGGAGGGCGAGCGGGCCCATCGGGTGGCCTTCAGCGCCCTCAAGCACAAGTACGAGAAGGTCGCCGACCACTGGGAGCGGAAGGAACACGGCCGCATGGGCCCCTCCGACCCGCGCGCCGCGACGCGGGGGGACACGTCGGCCCCGAGCGGTGAAGGCGTCGACGAGAACGCCAGCAAGCAGCACCTGTACGAGCTGGCCCGGCGGCTGCACATCGGCGGACGGTCGCGCATGAGCCGGTCGGAACTGGTGGAAGCGATCCGCAAGGAGAACCGTTCCAGGACGCGCGAAGCCCGTTCCCGGTAGGCCCGGCGAGCCCCGCCCAGCCCCGCCCCGCCCAGCCCCGCCCAGCCCCGCCCAGCGCCGTCGGCGCGGGGCGCGGGCCCGCGTCAGGGCTACTTGGGCACGGTGTTGACATAGTGGGTGCCGGCGCCGTAGAAGCCGTCCACCGTCTTCTGGACGTCCGCCTGGGAAACGGCCTCGTCGGCCTTGTAGTAGACCCAGTTGACCTTCATGTCCCAGGTGCGCGGACCACCGGTGAAGGGAAGGTCGATGAACCAGTTGCTGAAGTGGATGTCCATCTTCTCGCGCGGGACGTACTTGCCGGAGCTGGTGAACAGCTCCTTGCCGTCGAGGGCATAGGTGACCTTGCCGTTCACGGCGGTGATCATCAGGAGGTGCCACCCCTCAAGGCGCTGCTTGAGCGTCTGGTTGACCCGGTCCGGCGGGTCGGCCTTGTACCAGCTGACGTTGTCGAGTCGCGGACCCACCGAACCCCAGCCGCCGTTCGGCAGGTACTCGAAGTCGAGCTCGCTGTAGTTGGCCGAGGCGTCCGAGGGGGAGATCGGGAAGAAGGTCTGGACGACGTGGTCGCCGTTGCGGCCGCTCGCGGGCTTGTCGCTGAACTGGACCCGGGCGGCGAAGGTCCCCGTGAAGAGGTTGGTGCCGGTGGTCTGCACCTCCACCTGCTTGGTGCCCTGCTTGGTGCCGTCGGTGGAGGACTGCAACTGCATGGCCCTGCCACCCTGGGCGGTCGGGTCGGAGGGGAAGCCGGCGCCCGCGGTGGACCAGGTGTCCTTGATCCCCGGGCCGCCCCCGTCGGTACGGACCTGCCAGCCGTGGGCGCTGAGCGCGGGATCGTCGGGGCCGCTGTAGTGGAAGCCGTCGAACAGGGTTCCCGGCGGTCCGGACGGGGTCGGCGAGGCCTTCCGCCCGGGCCCGGCGCCATCGTCGCCGTGGCCGGATGCCGGGCCGCCCGAGCACGCGGCGAGTACGCACAGGAGGGCGGGCAGCGTGAGCACGGTCCACGCGCGGCGACGAGAGGTGCGGCGGGGCTGGCTCACACGGGCTCCTTGGGCGGTAGAGGTGGTTTCAGGACACACCCTTGTACATGAGATCAGTGGCTGATCACATGAGGTGGTCATCTTCATGAGGCGTGCAAGCTACCACCCCGGGCAGGGTGCGGCTCCGGGCGGGCATGCGGGGACCGCCTACTGGTTGGTACGTGCCGATTGGCATTTCAATCCGATCACATCACCTCCGTACATCGGATCAAATGCACACATCGAGCGGATTGGTTTCAAGCCAGTCCGCTAGCGTTCGCCCTACGCTCCCGGGTCTGCGGATCCGGCACTGAAAGGCCTCGCACGGTGCGCCCAGTCATCACTTCCATGGAACGCGGGTCGGCGCACCCAGAGCCTGACATGTACGAGTCGAGCTTTGAGGAGTCCGCCCTTCCCTCCCCGGTGTTCGTCGACCAGTCGGGTCTGCGCGGCCGTCTGCTGCGGGGCCTCGGCTGGCCGGTCTCCGTGGTCGGCGCGACCCTCGCGGTCGCCATGGGCAGCAGCCTGATCGGTGTGCAGGCGGACGCCCCGGCGATGGGCGTACCGGCGCAACCCTCGCGATCGGCCGCCCCCTCGCCCTCACCCGTGGCCTCGGTATCGCCCACCGCGTCCCGCTCGTCGTCCTCGTCGTCGTCCCCACCCCGGACGGCCACGCGGTCCGCGACACCGCAGACGAAAACCCCGGCCGCCACACCGAAGCCCACGACCACCGCGTCGCGCGCGGCCAAGGCGAAGCCCTCGGGCCAGCCGGCCAAGCACCCCTGATCGTTCGCACCACCCATCTCCAGGAGCGCCATTGTCCCGCCACCAGCGCCGCCGTCAGTCCCTGCTGAGGCCGCGCCGACTGGCCGCGCCGCCACTGCGCTTCTTCATGCCGCTGTCCCTGCTGGCCTGCCTGCTCGCGCTCATCGTCCTGCGCGGCCTCGCCACCAACGAGGTGTTCCACGACGACCGGATCGCGATCTCGGTCGACAAGACGACCGTGCCGGACAACCTGCTCAAGGGCGGCCCGGTCATCGACGCGCGCGGCGCCAAGAACGCGCACCCCGTGAGCTACCACATCCCCGACCGCACCGTGGTGCTGAGCTTCGACGACGGTCCCTCACCGGCGTGGACCCCGAAGATCCTGGAGCTGCTCGCCGCCCACGACGTCCGTGCGGACTTCTTCGTGACCGGCGCCATGACCACGCGCCACCCGGAGCTCATCCGGCAGATCGTCGCGGGCGGCCACGAACTCGGCGTGCACACCTTCACCCACCCCGATCTGGTGTACCAGTCCCACGCCCGGGTCAGCTGGGAGCTGGCGCAGACCCAGCTGGCGCTGGCCGGCGTCGCCGGCGTCCACAGCGCCTTGTTCCGCCCGCCCTACTCCTCCGACGCATCGGCGCTGGACGACTGGAACTACCCGGTGATCAAGTACGTGGGCGCGCGCGGCTATCTCACCGCGTTCATCGACCGCGACACCGACGACTGGAAGCGGCCCGGCGTCGATGCGATCGTCAAGGCGGCCATGCCGTCCAAGCCCGGCGCGGGCGAGCTGATCCTGCTGCACGACGCGGGTGGGGACCGGACCCAGACGATCGCCGCGCTCGAACAGATCATCGTCAAGCTGAAGGGTGAGGGCTACCGCTTCACCACCATCTCCGAGGCCCTCGGCGCCTCCAACGCCACCGTGCCGGTGCACGGTTTCCAGCTGTGGGCGGGCAAGGGGTTCATCGCGGCCAGCCAGGCCGCCGTACTCACCCTGCCGGTGCTGGTCGGGCTGCTGGCCCTCGTCGGCTTCCTCAACTTCGGCCGCTTCGCGCTGATGCTCGTGCTCGCACCGATCCACGCCCGCCGCTCCAAGAGGCTGGACGCCTGGGGGCCGCCCGTCACCGAGCCGGTCACCGTCCTCGTCCCGGCCTACAACGAGCGCGAATGCATAGCCAACACCCTCATATCCCTGGCCGCCAGTGACCATCCCATCGAGGTGATCGTCATCGACGACGGCTCCACGGACGGCACGGCGGACATCGTCGAGGAGATGGACCTGCCGTTCGTCCGGCTGATCCGCCAGCCCAACGGCGGCAAGTCCACCGCACTCAACACCGGCATCGCGGCGGCCTCGCACGACATCATCGTGATGATGGACGGCGACACCGTCTTCGAGTCGTCCACCGTGCGCGAGCTGGTCCAGCCCTTCGGCGACCCGGCGATCGGTGCGGTCGCGGGCAACGCGAAGGTCGGCAACCGCGAGAGCCTGATCGGCGCCTGGCAGCACATCGAGTACGTCCTCGGACACAATCTGGACCGCCGGATGTACGACATGCTCAATGTCATCCCGACCATTCCCGGCGCGGTCGGCGCCTTCCGCAAGGAGGCCGTGCGGCAGGCGGGCGGGATGAGCGACGACACCCTCGCCGAGGACACCGACATCACCATCGCGGTGCTCTGCGACGGCTGGCGGATCGTCTACGCCGAGCGCGCCCGCGCCTGGACCGAGGCTCCGGCGAGCCTCCAGCAGCTCTGGTCCCAGCGGTACCGCTGGAGCTACGGCAGCATGCAGGCGATGTGGAAGCACCGCCGCGCCGTGACCGCCCGGGGGCCCGCCGGGCGCTTCGGCCGGGTCGGGCTGCCGCTCATCGTGCTGTTCGGCGTGGTCGCCCCGCTGCTGGCGCCACTGGTCGACATATTCCTGCTGTACGGCGTGCTGTTCGCGGACGCCACGCTCACCCTCACCAGCTGGGGAGGCTTCATCCTGCTCCAGGGCGCACTGTCCTGGTACGCCTTCCGGCTCGACCATGAGAAGCCCTGGCACCTGATCAGCCTGCCGATCCAGCAAGTGGTGTACCGGCAGCTGATGTACATCGTCCTGTTGCAGTCCGCGATCACGGCGATGACCGGTGGCCGACTGCGTTGGCAGAAGCTCCGCCGTACCGGCGAAGTCGCTGCACCCGTGGAGGCCTGACCATGACCGCACCCATCGAGTTCGGGCGTACCCAGGACACCCTCAAGCTCAGCATCCCCGCCGCTCTGCGACCGGGGCCGGAGCCGGAGCGGAAGCCGGAGCCGCAGTGGGGCCAGGAGCCGGAGCCGGGACAGGAGCCGGAGCGGGAGGCGGAACCCCTGCGCAAGGGCGGCCGGGACCGCTATCTCGACCTGCTGCGCGCGCTGGCGCTGGTGCGCGTGGTGCTCTACCACAACATGGGCTGGTTCTGGCTGCCGCTGGTCTTCCCGTCGATGGGCGTGATGTTCGCGCTGGCCGGCTCGCTGATGACCCGCTCGCTCAGCCGTCCCGCGCTCGGCGTGATCCGCGGCCGTCTGCGCCGGCTCCTGCCGCCCATGTGGCTGTTCGGCGCGGTCATGATCACCCTTGAGATCCTCGACGGCTGGGGCCCCCAGTCCGACGGCCACGCCACCTGGTGGTGGTCCAAGCTGGCGTTCTGGATCCTGCCGCTGAGCACTCCGCCGTACGCGGACAGCCTGGCGGGCTTCCAGCATGTGGAAGCCACCTGGGCCGCGCAGATCATCGTCCCGCTGTGGTACCTCCGGGCGTACCTGTGGTACGTCCTGCTCTCCCCGCTGATGCTGCGGGCACTGCGACGCTTTCCCGTGGTGACGCTGTTCACTCCGCTGGCGCTGTCGATCGTCATGAACACCTTCTTCGCCGACCAGGAGTTCATCTACAGCCGGGTCTGGGAGACCGCCAACGACTTCACCATGTTCGGATCCTGCTGGATCCTCGGCATGGCCCACCAGGAGGGACTGCTCAAGAAGATCCCCCAGTACGTGGTGCCGTCCATCGCTCCGCTGATCATGGTGGCCGGCCTCTGGTACCTGCAGACGCGCCCGGTCAATCCGAGCGAACCCACCGACATCGAGTCCTGGCCCATCGCCCAGGCCCTGTGGTCCCTCGGCTTCGTGGCCATCCTGCTCCACGTCAGCCCGTCATGGGAGCAGTGGCCCAGACCGCTGGAACGCTGGAACGGCCTGGTCAGCCTGCTCAACGCACGCGCTGTCAGCGTCTACCTCTGGCACGAGGTCGCGCTGGTCGTCGCCGTCCCGCTGATCGACCCGCTCTGGAGCGTCCGCTTCTTCTACCAGCACCTCCAGTGGCTGCTGATGAGCCCGTGGTTCACGCTGCTGGTGGCGATCCCGCTGCTCGGCCTGCTGGTCCTGACCTTCGGCTGGGTCGAAGACGTGGCCGCCAAGCGCTCCCCGCGGCTCTTCCCGTACCCGCGCCGCCAACGGGGCAGGCGCCGCGCCGACTGAGGGAACGCCGATCGCGTACGGCGTCGGCGCGTCGATCCGCCCGAGCTCGTCCTTGATCCATCAGGATCTGCCGGGCTGGCCGCAGGGAGGTGAGCCGAACAGCCGTCACCCGGACGCGGGCAATGGCGGCCGCCAGACTGACGGCGCGCGGCGGTGCCGGGCTGGGCCGCCAGCCCTCGCGGTCGCACCGCCAGGGTGTCGACGGCGCAGCAGCAGGGGCCCTGACCAGCATTGACTGCCCGCGACGGCTCTCTCCCGACTGCCCCGCGCTGCTTGGGACCCGCTGCCGGGAACGTCCCGTACGGCGTCGGCGCGTTGGACGCGTCGCCAGGCCCTGATCAGTAGTGTTTTGTCGGCATAAAGATCTGCACGTCCTGTCGGCGTCGGGTCGGCGACCGCGCGGGAGGCCGGTCGCCGTCGGCCTCGGATCTGCCGGCAGCATCCCGGGAAGGCGCTACGTGAATCTCAACGGCTGTGACAGCTCCCCGCAGGGGCCCAAGCGGCGCAGGCCGCTGCGTGGGCCGACCGCGGTCCTGCTCCTGGCGACGACGTCCGGTTGCGAGTACAACTGGCAGGACTTCCCCCGTCTGGGCATGCCGACCCCCGCCACCGAAGAGGCGCCGAGGATCCTCTCCCTCTGGCAGGGCTCGTGGGCGGCCGCGCTCGTCGTCGGACTGCTGGTGTGGGGTCTGATCATCTGGGCGGTCGTCTTCCACCGGCGCACCAGGACGAAGGTCGAGATTCCCCCGCAGACCCGGTACAACATGCCCATCGAGGCGCTGTACACGGTGGTCCCGCTGATCATCGTCTCGGTCCTCTTCTACTTCACCGCCCGTGACGAGGCCCAGCTCCTCGCGCTCACCAAGAAGCCCTCCCACACCATCAACGTGGTCGGATTCCAGTGGAGCTGGGGCTTCAACTACATCGAGGACGTGGACGGCAAGGCCGACACCGGTGACGCGAAGGCCGAACGGGACCTCCAGATCGTTCCGGACAGGCTCATCGAGGCCTTCCCGGCGGGTGCCGAGGGCGTCTACGACGTGGGAGTCCCCGGCACGCGCAACCCGCAGACCGGCAACCCCGGCCCTACGCTGTGGCTGCCCAAGGGCGAGAAGGTCCGGTTCATCCTGACGTCCAAAGACGTGATCCATTCCTTCTGGGTGTTGCCGTTCCTGATGAAGCAGGACGTCTTCCCCGGCCACAACGTCAACGTCTTCGAGGTGACGCCCAGCCAGGAGGGCACGTTCCGGGGCAAGTGCGCCGAGCTCTGCGGCGTCGACCACTCCCGGATGCTCTTCAACGCCAAGGTCGTCTCACCCGAGCGCTACCGGCAGCACCTGAAGGACCTGGCCGCCAAGGGCCAGCGCGGTTTCGTCCCCGCGGGCACCACCATCACGGACCCGGCCAGGAACTCCGAACCACGCAAGCTGTGACCCCCCTCGCGGTCCGTGCCCCGGTCCCCGGGGCGGCCGATCCCCGGGCTCCCCGCCCGGGTGGCTGAAACACCCTCATGCCGGCCCCCTGGGCGAGCGCAGTTGTTTGGCGAACGCGTAACCGAGTAGGCGTACATCCGTACGTACGCCCACAGTTTTCCGTCGTGGTCCAGTCAGCCCTGGTCCGTACGCGGCTCCACCGCGTACGGATCGTCCGCCGGGACGCGTCGCAGCGCGCCGCGTCTCCTCGACCCCAGGAGCACCATGACCCCGATCCTGTTCGTCTACGCCAAGGGCGGCCCTCCCCTGGAGTACGCCGTCCCGCGCATCGCCGCCCACGCCGCCGTGCACGTCCTGGCGCTCGCGCCGTTGCCCCGGACCACCGAATCGGTGTGGCGGCCCGAATGCGCGTCGGTCACCACGGCCCCGCCGGGCGAGGGGGCGGAACTGGTCGATCTGATCTGTTCCCACGCCCGCCGCGTCGGCGCCGAGGCGGTGCTGACCCTGTCGGAGTACGCGGTGGTGGCCGTCGCCCACGCGAGCCTGCGGCTGGGGCTCCGCGGTGCCGGCGAGCGGGTCGCGGGGGCCCGGGACAAGCGTCTGATGCGCCGGATCTGGCGTGACGCCGGGCTGCCCGTACCGGGGTTCGCGGAGGTCCACGCTCCGCAGGACATCAAGGCCGCCTTCGAAACCCTGACGCCGCCGCTCCTCCTGAAGGCCGCCTGGAGCGCCGGCTCCACGGCTCACCTCACGGTGTGGAACGAGCAGCAGGCCGCGGCGGCCTGGAAGACCGGACGCCGCGTCATGGAAGCCTCCTCCGCGCAGGGCTACGCGGAACTGCACGCCGCGGACGAGGGCGTCAGCGATTTCCTGCTGGAGGAGATCGTGACCGGAGAGGCCTCCGACTGGTTCGACGGGGACGGGTGGGGCGACTACGCCAGCGTGGAGGGGATCGTCGCCGACGGCCACTACCACCCGCTGTGCATCACCGGGCGGATGCCGACGATCGCGCCCTTCACCGAGCGGGCGAGCCTGGCTCCGGCCGCCCTCCCGACCGCCCTCCAGCACAGGATCGAGGAGGTGTCGCGCGCCGCCGTCGACGCGCTCGGACTCGCCACCTGCGCCACCCACACCGAGATCAAACTCGGCGCGGCCGGAGCCATGTGGCTGATCGAGACGGCGGCCCGCTTCGGTGGGGTGATGACCACCCGGCAAGTGGAGACCGTCTTCGGGCTCGACATGATCGGCATGCTGGTGCGCCAGCTGCTCGGCCGGGAGGTCGACTACCCGGAGAGGATGCTGACCGAGGGCAAGGGCGCCGCCGGATCCCTCGTCATCCTCGCCGCCGACCCCGAGGGCCGGCCCTGGACCGAACGGCCGGCCTGGGACTTCGACGCCGTCGACTGGCCCGCCCTGGTCGCACCGGGATCCCGGGTAGAACTGGTGCGCGAGCACAGCCTGGCGCCGGGCAGCCCGATCCCGCCGTACGAGGAGGCGGGAGGAGCCAATTCCATGGCGGCGCTGTGCTTCCTCACCGCCGAGTCCGGGCCGCAGCTGCTGGCCGACTGCGGCCGCATCATCGCGGCGCTGCCGCACGCCCTCACCGCCGCGCCGGCCCCCCGGGGCGCCGCCGTGGACACCCTGCTCACCCTGCCCCTCTTCGAACAGTTAGCCGGGATGCTGGGCGGACACCCGTACGTGAAGGTCGTCGTGGACCGTGACCAAGGCCGCTGGCACGTCCTCGACAGCTCCGTGCACTCCTTCCACGTCAACTACATAGCCGCCGAGATCCAGGGGCTGAGCCTCGACCAGCTCGACGCCGAACTCGACCGCTTCAACCACGACGTCTACCAGGACCCCGCACGGCGCTTCCTCCTCGGCGTCCTGTCGCTCCACTCCCGGGGCGGTCCCGAGCGGGACGAGCCGTTCATGGTCCTGGAGACCACCGAGGCCGACACCATGGGCGCGGACCTGCTGACCGAATTCCACGCCTTCGTACGGGCTCACCTCGATCCCGCGCTGGAGCTGCTGGTGAAGCCGGCCAACCACGCGCAGGAGAGCGCCCTCGCCGCCGTCCCGGAGACCGTGGTGCCCCGGGCACGCGGCCACGCGCTCCTGGCGACCACGCCCTTCGTGCCGCTGACGCTCGCCTCGGCCACCGGCCGGCTCCGCGCCTTCGCCTCGCGCGAGGAGTACCTCGCCGCCCGCGCGGACCTGACCTGGTACGACATCGTCGCCATGCCGGTGGTCCCCGACGACATCCCCCGGCTCGCCGGTCTGATCAACTCTCAGCCCACCACTCCGCTCTCGCACACCAACATGCTGGCGGCCGGCTGGGGCATCCCCAACGCCATCGTCCGCGGAGTCCTCGACACGATCGCCCACGAGAAGCTGGACGGTGCCTGGGTCCGCTACGAGGTCACCGCCGACGGGTACGTCATCGAGCCCGCGCCGCAGCCGCCGGACCTCGCCGAACCGACGTGGCACACGCAGCGGGTCCGCCTCGACACCCCGCACGTGACGGACGTACCGCTCGTACCGCTGTCCGCGTTACGGGCGGGTGACCGCAACCGCTACGGCACCAAAGCCGCCAACCTCGGGGAACTGCACCACGTACTGCGCCACGGATCGAGCCGCCTGACCGGCTACTACGGCGTGCCCCGTCCGCCCCGGGCCGACCTCCTCGGCCACCTGGCCGCCCGGCTGGGGATGCCCGAGGACGGCGATCTCGCCCAGTACGCGAGCGAGTTCCTCACCCGGCACGTCCAGGCGCCCGCGGGCATCGCCGTCCCCTTCTCCGTCCAACAGCGCTTCCTGGACTCCTCGCCGGCCGTCCAACAGAGCATCGGCAAGCTGAAGATGGCCCTGGAGCTGAACTCCATGGACGCGGTGGACACGCTCTGCCTCCAGTTGCAGCACGTGGTGCGCACCCTCCCGGTGCCCGAGGACCTGGTGCGCGCCCTGGACACGCAGCTGGTCGAACACCTGACGGGCACGGGCCGCTTCGCCGTGCGGTCCTCTTCGAACGCCGAGGACCTGCCGGGCTTCTCCGCGGCAGGAATCTACGAGTCCCACACCAAGGTCACCGACCTGCCCGGCCTGCTGGACGCCATCCGCCGGGTATGGGCCTCGTTGCTCTCCCCGCGCAGTGTGCGCCTGCGCCACCAGGCCGGCATCTCCCTGGACGACACCTACATGGGGGTCATCGTCCAGCGCTACGAGCCGTCCCCGCTCGGAGGCGTCATGGTCACCTGCAATCCGACCAACCGGGCCGACTTCCGCAACGTGTACCTCAACTGTGCGCACGGCTCCACGGCCGATGTCGTCGACGGCCGGACGATGCCCCTGCAGTACCTGTACAACACGGTCGAGGGCGGCGGCCGCACGGTCTCCCTGGGCGCGGCCACCGAGGACCTGCCGCAGGACACGCGGGCCCACCTGGGCCGACTCGCGCTGGCGGGCCGCCTGCTCCAGTCCCATTTCGCCACGGACTACACCTTCGCGGGCCCGCTGGACATCGAATGGCTGCTCGGGCCGGGAGGCGCGCTCCACATCCTCCAGCTGCGCCCGTACAGCGCCTGACCGGTCCGTACGTTCCGCGTACCGCCCCACCCGAGGTCGCCCATGCCCCTCTTCCTGCGCACGCCCGCGAAACGCCGCGTCCGCCCGCCCGCCGCGGCGCTCCGCGTGATCCGGCTGAACAACGGGTTCCAGCTGTTGTTCAACCTGCTGTGGTGGATGCCGGTCTTCTACCAGTACCAGAAGGAGGCAGGCCTGTCGGACAGCCAGATCTTCGGCATCCAGAGCGTCTACTACGTGGCGTTCTGCCTGCTGGAGATACCCACCGGCTTCATCGCCGACCGCATCGGACAGCGCCGCTGCATGCAGCTCGGGGCGGCCGCCATGACCGCCGCGAACCTCCTCCCCGTCGCCTCGCCGTCCTTCGTGGGCTTCATGGCGCACTTCCTCGCCATCGCCGCCGCCCGCTCGCTGGTGTCCGGGGCGTCCAGCGCCTACCTGTACGAGTACCTGCACGCGCACGGTGCCGGCGCACACTACGTACAGGCCGAGGGCACCGCCCGGGCGCTCGGCCTCTGGGCGAAGATCGCCTGCTGGCCCCTGGTCGGCGTCCTGATGCACGTCCGGCACGAGGCCCCTTACGTCCTGACGGCGCTGTCCGCGCTCGGTTCGCTGGCCTGCGCGGCGGCCCTCCCGGCCCTACCGGCCGTCCTGGCCGCCCGCCGGGGCTCGCACCCACCCCTGCAGCGCGTCGGGTTCCTCGCCGGGGCCCGCCAGGCCGCGAAGGTGCTCGGAACGTCGCGGTCCCTCGGGCCTCTGATGGTCCAGGGCGTAGCCGTCTTCACCCTCGCCCGCATCTGCCAGGTCAACCTCTTCCAACCGCTGCTCCTCGAAAAGGACCTCCCCGTCGCCGACCACGGTGCGGTGCTGTCGGCGATGACGGTCGCCGAGGCCGTCGGTTCGGCCAGAACCGGCTGGGTGCGCGGCAGGCTCTCCGACACCACCGTGGTGACCGTCCTCAGCGTGGTCATGGCCCTCACGCTCGCGGCGACCACCCTGTCGGGAGGCCTGGGCACGATCCTGTGGCTGTGCGTGTTCGCCGCCGCGGCGGGCCTCGCGTACCCGGTGCAACGCAACCTGATCAACGGGGCCATCCCGCCGACCCCCTACCGGGCGACCCTGCTGTCGGTGGAGTCCATCATCGACCGGGGCGTGTGCGCGCTGGTGGCGCTGGCCGTCGGTGCCTACCTCGCGGCGGACCGCCTCGACGCGCTCCTCGTCCACGCGGCGGCGGCCACCTGCCTGCTGCTGCTCGTCGTGGGCGTCGCCTTGAAGCGGCTCAGCCCCACGCCGGTGGATCATCCAGCCTGAGCCACCAGACACCGAAAGAGACGGCCTAGTCCTGCCACGGATCCTTCAGAGGCAGGACCCCGAAGGCGCGGAACCGGGTGTCGAGGTCCTTCAGCTCCCCGAGGCCCTTGCCGATGTTCTCCCATCCGAGGGCCGCAGCGGCCCTCGCCTCGTCCTCGGGCAGCGGCGAGGCGGCCAGGGAGGATGCGGACAGGACGCCCCCCATACCACTACGGATGTGCTGCAGCGCGCTCGCCCACACCTGCTGGGTCGGAGCGTCGGGGATCTGCTGGTACGCCTCGGCGGTGCGCAGTGCCTCGGAGAGGTACTTGAAGTCGAAGACGGTGCGGCCCTCCTCGTGCAGGCCGTGAGATGTGCGCGCCTGCCTGACCAGCTCGTTGTACCGCTCCGAGCCGCCCTGCCCGTACCAGAGGACGACGAGCGCACTGGCCGGGGTCGGCGCGGGCGAGGTGGCCGGGGTCGGCGTCCGGCTCTGGGAAACGCTCGGGCTGGGACTCGGCGTGGCGGCTTCGGGTTCACCGGAACAGCCGGAGAGCAGGACGGCACTGCCAACGGTCACTAAGAGTGCGCGTGCACGGGCCCGCATGAATCCCCCTGAGTCGAACGGCCGGCCTTCAACTGGCCTTCACCCAAAGGTGCCTTATGGGCAGCGGTGCATTCAATAGACGAGCTTGTAGGTCACGTCCTTCGGGACCGGGGACGGTGCCGTGTCCGTGTAGAGGAGCCGGATCATGGTGAAGCGCCGGACGTCTACATGGCCCGGCCAGGGCTCTGGGCTGCTCAGGGTCACCGTCACCCGGTAGGGGCGGAAGCGGCCGGCCGCGCAGTAGGGGCGGCAGTCGTTCACCATGTCGGTGCCGGTGGCCGTCGCGGTCTTCGGACCCCAGGTGTCCCAGCGGAGTCCGACGAGGCGGTTGTTTCCGTCCCCGCAGGCCAGCAGGTATTCCGCGGGACGTGCGTGAGCCTGCGAGAAGCAGTCGACGACCACGACCGGATCCGGCGGCGGATCCGCTACGGCCCCCGGGTGCGTCTGCCCGGAGGCCGGGACCGCGGTCGCTACGAGTGCCGCCGCCGCACACAGCAAGGTGGCCGCCCGTACCCCCGATCGGGGCGCACGAACGAGCCGGCCGTCTCCTGATGCATCCACGTGGCCCTCCTCGCCCGTCCGTCCCGCCGTCCTGCCGTCGACGCTGCGGCCATGCCCAGCTTCCCCCATCCGGGCAGGCTCCGCACGCCCAGGGGCGCAGGGCCGCCCTGGGACGGCGGGAGGGCGGGACGGCGCGCGGCTCCAGCACTGGCGTGGCGGGCCCGGGGGAGCGGGCACCACGGGCCGTCGCGGCTCCTGCGACGACGGGCCGGTCGCGTGAACGGAGCCGCTTGCGCGCGGGCAGTGGCCACAGCGACCACCGTCCCCTCATCACGGTCACAGTGGCCCCTATGAGGGGCTGTGGAGCGTCCGTTCGGGTGGCGTCAGCCCTTCACCGACGGCAAGTGCCGCTGGATGGACGTCGGTCCGTGCTCTGCTGTGGCCACGACCGGAGGACGGTCGTACGCGGGCCCACCCGCTGTTCGCGGCGAGCCCGCTTCAACAGCGAAGGAGGACTGATGTCGCGCCACCCGAAGGACCGGCGAAGCCGAAGCAAGATCGCCCAACTGATGGCCGCCGCAATGATGTTGTCATCCCTGGCACTGTTGGACGTCTCCGGGGCCCATGCCGCCGCCGTCCACTCCAAACCGAACCCCGACTGGGACGCCATCGCCCGCTGTGAATCCGGAGGGAGGTGGCGGGCGAACACGGGGAACGGCCATTACGGCGGACTGCAGTTCACCCAGTCGAGCTGGAACGCGGCGGGAGGCCGCAAGTACGCACCACGCGCCGACCTCGCCACGAAGTCGGAGCAGATCGCGACCGCGAGGAGACTCGCCAAGATCCAGGGCATGGGGGCCTGGACCTGCGCACGCCGCCGCTGAGCGCACGCTCCGACAGGGCGGCCGGGCCGCCCTGCCGGGCAGGTTCCTACCCGGGGCGCCGATGGTCAGCAGCTGGTGGCGACCGCGTCGATCTTCCCGCCGAAACGGCCTTGGTAGTTGGAGGCGTAGTCGCCGACCCGGACCGGACGGCACTCCTTTCCGGTGGCCCAGTCGATGAACGCGCCGGTCCTGTTGGCCCGGAACGAGCCGACGTGGTCCGTGAACCTGCTGGGCAGGTCCACGTAACCGCCGCGCCACACGTAGACCTCGCCGGTCCCGTCCTGGAAGCGCCACAGACAGATGGCGTTGCGCGGGCACGCGGGCAGGGCCTGGGCTGCCGTGGGAGAGCCGAGCGTGGCCAGTACGACCGTCCCGGCAACGAGCAGAGTGCGTACGGTACGTGCCCTCATGTGCTCCTCCTTCGTGGCGTCGTGTCTCCCCATCGTCCTCGTACACGCCGGGCCGTGGGAAGACGGTCTGCCGCACTCGAACGGGTGATCCTGGCGATGTACGGGCGGTGTGCGGGCGGTGTGCGGGCGGTGTGCGGGCGGTGTGCGGGCGTCACCGGGCCACGCGCGGGGACCCGAACGCCCGCACGGGGATGCCGGTTGGGCCGCGCGCCGCTGCTCCGGGCGTGGCCTCACGGGTGCCGTTCGAGGTAGATGCTCGTGAACACGGCCACCTTGGCGCGCAGTACCCACGGGTCGAAGGGCTTGGCGATGTAGTCGACCGCTCCGGCCGCGTAGCCCCGGGCCGAATGCTCAGGATCGGTGCCCATCGCGGTGAGGAAGATGATCGGCACGTCGCGGGTGCGGGGCCGGCGCTTGATGTGCGCCGCGGTCTCGTAGCCGTCCATGCCGGGCATCTGCACGTCCATGATGATGACCGCGAAGTCGTCGTGGTCCAGGAGCGCCTTGAGGGCGTCACGGCCGGAGGAAACGGCGACGAGCTCCTGATCGAGGTTGGAGAGCACCGCGGTCATCGCGAGCAGGTTGTTCGGCTGGTCGTCCACCACCAGGACCTTGGGCATGCCCTGCGGCCCCGGGGCCGGGGCCGGCGCCGGGGCCGGGAGAGGGGGGGGGTGGGGGGGGAAAGGGGGGCGCCGTTCTTTTGTACTCAGCGACCAACACCGATCCCCGAGATCACACAGCTCACCCATCTCCATCCGCGGT
>NZ_JBWKJU010000032.1:22415-55480 GCF_056432025.1 Streptomyces sp. NPDC045695 | reverse complement strand
GTGCACACAGTCCGCAAACAAGACACCGCGAAACCGAAAGCGAAGAAGTCCACGACTCCTCGCCCACGCCGCAAGGGTTAAAGATCAAGCTAGGGGTGTCCGCAGGGGTATGTGTCCCGGCCGCGCCCCCAGCCCGTACCGTATCCGCGTGACGACAGAGCCCGGGCGGTTCGGCCCCAGCCGGCAGTGGATGCGGACGCATCCGCTGGCCACCGACGCCGTGCTGGCGTTCGGGGCGTTCGTCGCCATGGTCGTCGGCTCCTTCGCCGATCCGAACGGGCCCCACGGGCCCACCTTCGGGACGCGCACCCCCGATCCGTTCTCGCTGCTGCTGATGCTCCTGGGCGCCGCCGCCCTGGTGTTCCGGCGCCGGCAGCCGCGCGCCGTGCTGCCCGTGACCTGCGGGCTCTCCCTGCTGGAGCTGGCCACCGGGGATCCGCGGGCGCCCGTCGTCATGTCCACGGTGATCGCCCTGTACACGGTCGCCTCCTGCACCGACCGGCCGACGACCTGGCGGATCGGGCTGCTCACCATGACGGGGCTGACGGGCGTGGCCATGCTCGCCGGGCCGCTGCCCTGGTACGCCCAGGAGAACCTCGGGATCTTCGCCTGGACCGGGATGGCCGCGGCGGCCGGGGACGCCGTGCGCAGCCGGCGGGCCTTCGTCGACGCCATCCGGGAACGGGCCGAGCGCGCCGAGCGGACCCGCGAGGAGGAGGCCCGGCGGCGGGTCGCCGAGGAACGGCTGCGGATCGCGCGGGACCTGCACGACGTGGTGGCCCATCACATCGCCCTGGTCAACGTGCAGGCGGGCGTGGCCGCGCACGTCATGGACAAGCGGCCGGACCAGGCCAAGGAGGCCCTGGCCCACGTACGGGACGCCAGTCGCTCCGCGCTGAACGAGCTGCGGGCCACGGTCGGGCTGCTGCGGCAGTCCGGCGACCCCGAGGCGCCGACCGAGCCCGCGCCCGGGCTGGGCGTCCTGGACGATCTGGTGGACACCTTCCGGCACGCCGGGCTGCCCGTGGACGTGATCGTCCAGCTGGACACCGGAGCCGGGCCGCTGCCGGCCGCGGTGGACCTGGCGGCGTACCGGGTGATCCAGGAGGCGCTGACCAACGTACGCAAGCACGCGGGCCCCGGGGTCAGGGCGGAGGTGAGCGTGGTCCGGGTCGGCGCCTCGGTGGAGGTGACGGTCCTGGACGACGGCGGCGGCGCGGAGCCCCGCGACGCGGAGCCGGGCGGCGGGCACGGTCTGCTCGGCATGCGGGAGCGCGCCACCGCCCTGGGCGGATCCTGTTTCGCGGGCCCCCGCTTCGGCGGCGGCTACCGCGTCCACGCGGTCCTGCCGGTGTGAGGCTCCCCAGCGACCCCGGTGACCTGGTGACCGCGTGACCTGGTGACCGCGTGACGTGGTGACCTGGTGACGTGGTGATCCGGGGACGCGCCTACCCTGAGCGCATGACCGCGCCTGCCGACGCCAGCCCCGTGAGCCGGATCCGAGTGCTGCTCGCCGACGACCAGGCCCTGCTCCGCAGCGCCTTCAAGGTGCTCGTCGACTCCGAGCCCGACATGGAGGTCGTCGGGGAGGCCTCCGACGGGGCGCAGGCCTTCGCGCTCGCCCGCCAGACGCGCGCCGACGTCGTGCTCATGGACATCCGGATGCCCGGTACCGACGGGCTCGCCGCCACCCGCATGATCAGCGCGGACCCGGACCTCGCCGCCGTGCGCGTGGTGATGCTGACGACCTTCGAGGTCGACGAGTACGTGGCCGCGGCCCTGCGGGCCGGCGCCTCCGGCTTCCTGGGCAAGGGCGCCGAGCCCGAGGAACTGCTCAACGCCATCCGCGTCGCCGCCGCCGGCGAGGCGCTGCTCTCCCCGGCCGCCACCAAGGGGCTCATCGCCACCTTCCTCGCCCAGGGCGGCGGCGCCGACCCCTCCGTGGCCGAGTCCGGGGCGCACACGCAGCGGCTCGCCGCGCTGACCGTCCGGGAGCGCGAGGTCCTCGTCCACGTCGCCGGGGGCCTGTCCAACGACGAGATCGCCGGACGGCTGGAGGTCAGCCCGCTCACCGTCAAGACCCACGTGAACCGGGCCATGGCCAAGCTCGGCGCCCGCGACCGGGCCCAATTGGTGGTCATTGCCTACGAATCGGGCCTGGTCCATCCACGAGCGCAGTAGGGCGCAGTAGTACGGCGTACTGCGGACGCGGTATGCCGCAGATAAGGACGGGACCTGGGAGCGACGCAAGACGCCCGCGCCGCGGGAGAGGCTGGAAAGGCCCTTGCGTTCGTCACTGCAGAGAGATCTCACACCCATGTCGTGGCTGTCCCGGTTCAGCCTGGCCCAAAGAGCGTTGGTCGGCCTCGTGTCGATCGTCGCGCTCCTCTTCGGGGCCATAGCCATCCCGCAGCTCAAGCAGCAGCTGTTGCCCTCCATCGAACTGCCGATGGTGTCCGTGCTCGCGCCGTACCAGGGCGCCTCGCCCGACGTGGTGGAGAAGCAGGTCGTCGAACCGATCGAGGCCATGCTCAAGGGCGTCGACGGCATCACCGGCATCACGTCCACCGCCAGCGAGGGCAACGCCCTCGTCATGGCCACCTTCGACTACGGCGACAGCGGCACCAAGCAGCTCGTCGCCGACGTCCAGCAAGCCGTCAACCGGGCCCGGGTCCGGCTGCCCGCCGAGGTGGATCCGCAGGTGGTGGCCGGTTCCACCGACGACATCCCGACGGTCATCCTCGCCGTCACCTCCGACAAGGACCAGCAGGCGCTCGCCGACCAGCTGGACCGGTCCGTCGTCCCCGTCCTCTCGGACATCGACGGCGTCGGCCAGGTGACCGTGGACGGCGTCCAGGACCTCCAGGTCACCGTCACCCCCGACGACGCCAAGCTCGCGGCCGCCGGCCTCGACGGCGCCGCCCTCGCCCAGGGCCTCCAGGCGGGCGGCGCGAGCGTACCCGCCGGCTCCTTCGACGAGGCGGGCAAGAACCGCACGGTCCGCGTGGGCGCCGGCTACACCTCCGTCGCCCAGGTGGAGGACCTGCGCCTGAGCCCCGGCCCGGGCAAGCCGGCCGTCCGCCTCGGCGACGTCGCCGCCGTCAAGCAGGAGCCCGCCAAGGCCGTCTCGCTCACCCGTACCAACGGCAAGCCCAGCCTCGCCCTCGTCCTCACCATGGACAAGGACGGCAGCGCCGTCGCCATCTCCGACGCCGTCAAGGACAAGCTGCCCGAGCTGCGTTCCGCCCTCGGCTCCGGCGCCGAGCTGACCGTCGTCAGCGACCAGGGCCCGGCCGTCGCCAAGTCCATCTCCAGCCTGACCACCGAGGGCCTGCTCGGTCTGGTCTTCGCGGTGCTCGTGATCCTGGTCTTCCTGGCCTCGCTCCGCTCGACCCTGGTCACCGCGGTGTCCATCCCGCTGTCCGTGGTCCTCGCGCTCATCGTGCTGTGGACCCGCGACCTGTCGCTCAACATGCTGACGCTCGGCGCCCTCACCATCGCCATCGGCCGCGTCGTCGACGACTCGATCGTGGTCCTGGAGAACATCAAGCGCCACCTCGGCTACGGCGAGGAGCGCGAGACCGCCATCCTCACCGCGGTCAGGGAGGTTGCCGGTGCGGTCACCTCCTCGACGCTCACCACCGTCGCCGTCTTCCTGCCCATCGGCCTCGTCGGCGGCATGATCGGCGAGCTCTTCGGCTCCTTCTCGCTCACCGTCACCGCGGCCCTGCTGGCCTCGCTGCTCGTCTCCCTCACCGTCGTACCCGTGCTCTCGTACTGGTTCCTGAGCGCGCCGAAGGGCGTCGCGGCCGGGGACGCCGAGAGCGCCGCCCGGGCCCGCCGCGAGGCCGAGGAGAAGGAGGCGCGCAGCAAGCTCCAGCGGTTCTACGTACGGGTCCTGGGCTTCGCCACCCGGCGACGCCTGACCAGTGTGGCCATCGCGGTCGTCGTGCTCCTCGGCACCTTCGGGATGACCCCGCTGCTGAAGACCAACTTCTTCGACCAGGGCGAGCAGGACATCCTGACGGTCAAGCAGGAGCTCGCCCCCGGCACCTCGCTGGGCGCCTCCGACGAGGCGAGCCGCAAGATCGAGAAGGCGCTGGCCTCGGTCGACGGCGTCAAGAGCTACCAGGTCACCGTCGGCTCCTCCGGCTTCCTCGCGGCCTTCGGCGGCGGTACGGGATCCAACCAGGCCTCCTTCCAGGTCTCGCTCAAGGACGCCGGCGAGGCGGACGCCGTGAAGAAGCGGATCGAGGGCGAGCTGGCCAAGCTCGACGGCATCGGCCGGACCCGGATCACGGTGGGCGACGCCTTCGGCAGCCAGAACCTCAGCGTGGTCGTCAAGGCCGGAGACGGTGACGTCCTCGCCAAGGCCACCGAGCAGGTCCGCGCCGAGGTCGCCGCCCTGAAGAACGTCACCGACGTCCAGAGCGACCTGTCCCAGTCCGTGCCGCGGATCTCCGTCACCGCCACCCCCAAGGCGGCGGAGGCGGGCCTGAACCAGGCCGCGCTCGGCGCCATCGTGGCGCAGGCCGTACGGGGCAACCCGGCGGGCAAGGCCGTACTGGACGACACCGAGCGGGACATCGTCATCAAGTCCGCGCAGCCGGCCACCACCCTGGCCGAACTGCAGGCGCTGCGGGTCGGCCCCCTGAAGCTCGGCGACATCGCCGAGGTCAAGGAGGTCCCCGGCCCGGTCGCGATGACCCGGATCGACGGCGCCCGCGCCGCGACCGTCACGGCGCGGCCGCTGGGCGACAACACGGGCGCGGTCAGCTCCGAGCTCCAGACGAAGCTCAAGGCACTGGACCTGCCGGAGGGCGCCACGGCCTCCATCGGCGGCGTCTCCGAGGACCAGGACGAGGCCTTCGCCTCGCTGGGCCTGGCGATGTTCGCGGCCATCGCGATCGTGTTCATGCTGCTGGTCGCGACGTTCCGCTCGCTGATCCAGCCGCTGATCCTGCTGGTGTCCATCCCGTTCGCGGCGACCGGCGCGCTCGGTCTGCTCCTGGTCACCGGCACCCCGATGGGCGTCCCGGCGATGATCGGCATGCTGATGCTCATCGGCATCGTCGTGACCAACGCGATCGTCCTGATCGACCTGGTCAACCAGTACCGCGCCCAGGGACTGGGCGTCGTCGAGGCGGTCATCGAGGGCGGCCGGCACCGGCTGCGCCCGATCCTGATGACGGCCCTGGCGACGATCTTCGCGCTGCTCCCGATGGCGCTCGGCGTCACCGGTGAGGGCGGCTTCATCTCGAAGCCCCTCGCCGTCGTGGTGATCGGCGGCCTGGTCAGCTCGACCCTGCTGACCCTGCTGCTCGTACCGACGCTCTACACGATGGTGGAGCTGCGCAAGGAGCGCCGGCGCGCCAAGCGCTCGGCGCGCGGCGAGGCCAGGCTGAGGGTGGTCTCCCCGAAGGAGGAGACGCCGACCGGCGTCTGACCCGCATGACGAAGGGGCGGTCCCCGTACGGGGGCCGCCCCTTCGTGTGTCTGCCGGACCGCCCGTTACGGCAGCGCGAGCATCCGCTCCAGCGCGAGCTTGGCGAAGCTCTCCGTCTCCTTGTCGACCTGGATCCGGTTGACGAGGGTGCCCTCCGCCAGCGACTCCAGGGTCCACACCAGGTGCGGGAGGTCGATGCGGTTCATCGTCGAGCAGAAACAGACCGTCTTGTCGAGGAAGACGACTTCCTTGTCCTCGGCGGCGAATCGATTCGCCAGGCGCCGGACCAGGTTCAGCTCGGTGCCGATGGCCCACTTGGAGCCGGCCGGGGCCGCCTCCAGCGCCTTGATGATGTACTCCGTGGAACCCACGTAGTCCGCGGCCGCCACGACCTCGTGCTTGCACTCGGGGTGGACCAGGACGTTCACGCCGGGGATCCGGGCGCGCACGTCGTTGACCGAGTCGACCGAGAAGCGCCCGTGCACCGAGCAGTGCCCGCGCCACAGGATCATCTTGGCGTTCCGCAGCTGCTCGGCGGTCAGGCCGCCGTTCGGCTTGTGCGGGTTGTACAGGACGCAGTCGTCCAGGGACATGCCCATGTCGCGGACGGCGGTGTTGCGGCCCAGGTGCTGGTCGGGGAGGAAGAGCACCTTCTCGCCCTGCTCGAAGGCCCACTCCAGGGCCTTCTTCGCGTTGGACGAGGTGCAGATCGTGCCGCCGTGCTTGCCGGTGAAGGCCTTGATGTCGGCCGAGGAGTTCATGTAGGAGACGGGCACCGTGACGTCGGCGACACCGGCCTCGGTCAGCACGTCCCAGCACTCCGCGACCTGCTCGGCGGTGGCCATGTCGGCCATCGAGCAGCCGGCGGCCAGGTCGGGCAGGACGACCTTCTGGTCGTCCGAGGTCAGGATGTCCGCGGACTCGGCCATGAAGTGGACGCCGCAGAAGACGATGTACTCCGCCTCCGGCCGGGCGGCCGCGTCCTTGGCCAGCTTGAAGGAGTCGCCGGTGACGTCCGCGAACTCGATGACCTCGTCACGCTGGTAGTGGTGGCCGAGGATGAAGACCTTGTCCCCGAGCTTCTCCTTGGCCGCGCGGGCACGCGCCACGAGGTTCGGGTCCGACGGCGAGGGAAGGTCGCCGGGGCACTCCACTCCGCGCTCGCTCTTGGGGTCGGCCTCGCGGCCGAGCAGCAGCAGGGCAAGGGGCGTCGGCTGGACGTCCAACGGCTGGGCGGTGGTCACGACACGCACCCTTTCTGTTCTGCGACAAGGGACTTCTGGATCATCGCTTCGACTTCTCGTCTACTTGACGCTATCTATCATAACCGCTTCACGTCAGTTTGACGATGCCGATAGTGTCAATGTGACGCATCAGCCCCCGGATCCGGGCGATCCAGTCGGGTTCACCCTCCGCGCGGTGTGCGAGCATGGAATATCTGAAACAAGCGTCGGGTCCCGGAATGAATCCGCGGTCCCGCTCGTTGCCACCGACGGCAAGAGTCCGACGTTTCCTCGCCTCCGGCGGGGAGCCGCCCACTTCGGGAGTGAATGCAGATGTCCGTACAGGACGACAAGACCACCGTGAGCGACGGCATCCTCCTGTCCGACGCCGCCGCCGACAAGGTCAGGACCCTGCTGGAGCAGGAAGGCCGCGATGACCTGGCGCTGCGCGTCGCCGTCCAGCCCGGCGGCTGCTCCGGCCTGCGCTACCAGCTCTTCTTCGACGAGCGTTCGCTCGACGGCGACGTCGTGAAGGACTTCGACGGCGTGAAGGTCGTCACGGACCGGATGAGCTCCCCGTACCTGCACGGCGCGTCGATCGACTTCGTCGACACCATCGAGAAGCAGGGCTTCACGATCGACAACCCGAACGCCACGGGCTCCTGCGCCTGCGGCGACTCGTTCAGCTAGGACCCCGGCCCAGCCCGGACCACCTGTACGACGAGGGCCCGCCTCCGGTCGCATCCGACCGGAGGCGGGCCCTTTTCGTACGGGCTACTGCCGGGGGAGCGGCTTGCCCGAGGTCGCGTCGACCACCTTCCGGTCACCCAGCGGCTGCTGGAGCGTCGCCGTCAGGGACATCTCCTGCGCGAGCATGATGCAGGCCTGCCCCGGCTTGTTCGGGGTCTCCGTGATCTTCGCCATGACCGTGTCCGGCTGCTCCCGCGCCTCCAGGGCGTAGGTGCTGCACACGCTGCCCCAGAAGTTCACCGTCAGCTTCCGGTCCGCCTGCGCGTACGAGAACCCCGGCACGGTACGACCGTCCTTCGGGCCCGGGGTGCCCGGCTCGGCGGAGCCGGCGGACTCGACGGCGGCCGGCTGGGCCACCGTGTGAGCCGGGGCTCCGCCCTGGCCCGCCACCTCGAAGAGCCAGGCCGGGACCAGGGCCCGCTCCCCGTTCTGCGTCCCGGGGGCCAGCCCCAGTACGGCGCCCCGCACCGTCTCCGTCCGCGGCGGCTTCATGGGCCGGGGCTCCGGGTTGCACGGCAGGGTCGCGGGGTCGCCCGGATCCAGCGGGACCGAGGTCGCGCAGCCGCTGGGCTCCGGGCTGCCCTCACGGCCGCTCGACTTCGCGTTCAGCCGGGCCAGCGCCTCCACGGCCCCCACCACCGGCTGCTCGGCCGCCGCCCGCACGGGCGCCTTCAGCTCACCGGTGCCCGACAGCACTGAGCCGTCCGGCCCCACCCTGACCTGCGTGGTCCAGCCCTGCGTGGGCAGCCCGCCGACGACCGGGTCCGCGTTCACCACCCGTACCGCACCCTGCGTGAGCCGGGCGTCCAGCTTCGCCCCGTCCTGCCCCGCCGCGGCCAGCACCGGGGCGGCGGCGGCCTTGGCCGTCTCCTCGGACACCGGCTTGGGCGCGTCCGCGCCGCCGGGGACCTTGGGGAGGGTGGCCGGGCCGCAGGTGTCCTTGCCGCGCGCGCAGTTGTCCCCGGCGCCGTTGCCGCTGTCGGTGCCCGGCGCCTGGTGACGGGCGAAGTTCCAGGCCCCCGGGGCCTTGCGGTTCACCGTGAGCCGCGGACCGGAGCCGTCGGCCGCCTCCCCGACCAGCCAGGTCTCCCCGTTGAGCCGGGGGGCGTCGGCGAGGCCCAGGGCCTGGGCGAGCCGGCTCACCTCCTGCGAGGTGACCTCCCCGGACGCGACGAAGACCGGCGCGGTGCCCGGACCCTCCGGGAGCTTGACGTCGGTCCGGTAGACCACACCGGCCCCGGACGGGTCGGGCTCCCCGGGCGCGATGCCCGGGCCCGAGGGGTCTCCCGCGTCACGGGGCGCGGAGGCCGCGCTGTCGCCCGTACGGCCCGGCGTACCGTCGCCGTAGGCCGTGGACGCCCAGTAGGCGGTGCCGCCGCCCGCGAGCAGTACCGCCGCCGCGATCGAGCCGACGGCCCAGGCCGGCCGCCGTCGTGTGCCGCGTGATGTGTCGGGTTCTTCGCTGGTCACCGCAACGCTCCTTCACCGGTTCCGCAGTGTCTGATGCGGGTGTGACGGAACAGGCGCCCAACCGGTTCCCCACCGGTTCCCGACCGGGTTCGGACCGGCCCCGACCGGGCGGGTCCTACTGGTCCCCGTACGCGGCGGTGCCGGCGATCAGCCGCGCCGAGGCGGGCGGGACGCTGATCCCGTTGATCTGCGAGGGAGCCACGCGGACCGGCCGGGGACCGGCCGCGACCGCCCAGTGCGGGGCCATCCGGGCGCAGTCGCCCAGCAGCCGGTCGAGCTCGTCAGCGGTGTACTCGGAGCGGCCGAAACCGTCGGTGTAGGTCATGGAGGCACCGTAGGCACCGAGGCTCACGCGAAGAAAGAGTTACTTCAGGGTAGTTTCAGGGGTTCGGCCTGGGCCCGCTCAGCGGGTAGTTTTGACTGTCCCTCGCCGTCCTCAGCAGGAGCGTCCACGCCGTGCGCATCGCAGTCACCGGCTCCATCGCCACCGACCACCTCATGACCTTCCCCGGCCGTTTCGCCGACCAGCTGGTCGCGGACCAGCTGCACACGGTCTCCCTCTCCTTCCTGGTCGACAACCTCGACGTCCGCAGGGGCGGTGTCGGCCCGAACATCTGCTTCGGCATGGGGCAGCTCGGCAGCCGCCCGGTCCTCGTCGGCGCCGCCGGCTACGACTTCGACGAGTACCGCGCCTGGCTGGACCGGCACGGCGTCGACACCGAGTCCGTCCGCATCTCCGAGGTGCTGCACACCGCGCGCTTCGTATGCACCACGGACTCCGACCACAACCAGATCGGCTCCTTCTACACGGGCGCGATGAGCGAGGCCCGCCTGATCGAGCTGAAGGCCGTGGCCGACCGCGTGGGCGGGCTGGACCTGGTCCTGATCGGCGCGGACGACCCCGAGGCGATGCTGCGCCACACCGAGGAGTGCCGCACGCGCGGGATCCCCTTCGCCGCCGACTTCTCCCAGCAGATCGCCCGCATGGACGGCGACAACATCCGCACCCTGATGGAGGGCGCGACCTTCCTCTTCTCGAACGAATACGAGAAGGGCCTCATCGAGTCGAAGTCGGGCTGGTCCGACGAGCAGATCCTGGCGAAGGTCGGCACCCGCGTGACCACGCTGGGCTCGCAGGGCGTGCGGATCGAGCGCGCCGGCGAGGAGCCGATCGTCGTCGGCTGCCCCGAGGAGACCGCGAAGGTCGACCCGACGGGTGTCGGCGACGCGTTCCGCGCCGGGTTCCTGACGGGCCTCGCGTGGGGTGTCAGCCTGGAGCGGGCGGCGCAGGTGGGCTGCATGCTCGCGACGCTGGTCATCGAGACGCTCGGCACCCAGGAGTACACCCTGGCCCGCGCGCACTTCATGGAGCGCTTCACCAAGGCCTACGGCGACGAGGCCGCGGCCGAGGTCCAGGCCCACCTGGCCTAGGCCCTGTCGTCAAAGTCCCGCCTGGCCTCTTCGCCTCGTCGGCGCCCTTTGCCTCGACCGAGCCGATCCAGCCTTTGCTTTTTCAGCCCCTCCGGCGTTTGAGTGGGGGTCCCCCCGGACGGAGCCGGGTTTCCTGGGGCTCCGCCCCAGACCCCGCGCCTCAAACGCCGGCGAGGCTGGATTGGCCCGGCGGAGGCTGGGTTTGGCCTGGGCGGGCCTGGATTTGGCCTGGTGGTCTGGCCTGGCGGGGCCGGTGGTCAGACGAGGCGGCGGACCGTGTAGGCCGTGCCGACCGCGCGGGGGGACTCGCCGAGGTACTCGTGCCCCCGCATCCCGCACCACGCCGGGATGTCCAGCCGCGCCACCTCGTCGTCCGAGACGACCGTGACGGTGCCGCCGACCGGGACCCGCTCGATCGCCGCGGCCAGTTCGATCACCGGCTGCGGGCACCGCAGCCCCAGCGCGTCGAGCTCCAGCGAGTCCGCCACCGGCGCCCCGGCCGCGCGCTGCGACACGCCGAGCCGCTCCCGTACGCCCGCCACCGCGCCCGGCAGTACCTCCAGGAACGCGTTGACCTCCTCCGCCGTGGTCCCCGGCGGCAGGGACACCCGTACGTTCCCCTCCGACAGCACGCCCATCGCCCGCAGCACGTGACTGGGGGTCAGCGTCGAGCTCGTGCACGAGGAGCCCGAGGAGACCGAGAACCCGGCCCGGTCCAGCTCGTGCAGCAGGGCCTCGCCGTCGACGTACAGGCAGGAGAAGGTGACCAGGTGCGGCAGCCGCCGCTCCGGATCGCCGACCACCTCCACGTCCGGGACCAGCCGCACCACCCGCCGCCGGATGCGGTCCACCAGCACCCGCAGCCGGGCCGCCTCCGCGTCCGCCTCGGCCCGTACGGCCCGCAGGGACGCCGCCGCCGCCACGATCGCGGGGAGGTTCGCGAAGCCGGGCGAGCGCCCCGACTCCCGTTCGTCCGCAGGGCCTTGGGAGGAGAAGCGGACGCCCTTGCGGACCGCGAGCAGACCGACCCCGGGCGGGCCGCCCCATTTGTGCGCACTCGCGGCCAGGACGGACCAGGCGCCTTCCACCGGACCCCATCCGAGCGACTGCGCCGCGTCCACCAGCAGCGGCACCCCGGCCGCCCCGCAGACCTCGGCCACCTCCGCCACCGGCTGGACCGTGCCCACCTCGTGGTTGGCCGACTGGAGGCAGGCGAGGGCGGTCGCCGGGCCCAGCGCGTCCGCGTATCCGGCGGCCTCCACCGCGCCCCACCGGTCCACCGGGACCTCGCCCACCGTCCCGCCGCCCGCCGTGTGCACGTCCGCCGCATGCAGTACAGAACTGTGTTCGACCGCGGACACGACCAGATGGCGCCCCACGCGCCGGCGGCCCGCGAGCACCCCGGCGACCCCCGTGTGAACCGCGTGCGTCCCCGAAGGAGTGAACACGAGCTCGTCCGGGCGGCATCCCACCGCCTCCGCGGCGGCCTCCCGCGCCGCGTCCAGCAGCATCCGGGCGCGCCTGCCCTCCCGGTACAGCCGGGCCGGATCGGCCCAGCCCTCGTCCAGGGAGGCCTGCAACGCCTGCCGGGCCACGGGGTGCAGGGGGGCGGCGGACGCGCTGTCGAAGTACGGCATCCGGTCACGCTAACCGGCGCCCGGCTGCGTTCGAGGTCAGGGGGCGTCAGAAGTGCTCCCGAGCCCACCATTCAGGGCCATTCACCCCGTCCCCCGGACGGCGGATCCATCCCTTCGGGGGCAGTAGCGGCGCGTTGGGCACCCTCCCCGCGCGACCCCAAATAGCGTCCAGTAGGGTTTGGTCCGCATAAACATCCAAACCCCTGCCTGCGTCAGGGCCGGCGACCGACCCGAACACGGCCGCGGCCGGCCGCGCGGGCCGAGACTCTCGGGAAGGCGCTACGTGAGTCCCTACGGCTCCGACCGCTCGCCGCGGCGCCCGATGCGGCGGAAGCTGCTGCAGGCGCTGACTGCGGGCGTGGTCCTGGCGACCGCCACAGGTTGCTCGTATACATGGAAAGACTTCCCCCGCCTCGGAATGCCGACTCCGGTAACCGAGGAGGCGCCGCGCATCCTCTCCCTGTGGCAGGGATCATGGGCGGCCGCGCTCATCACGGGCATCCTGGTGTGGGGCCTGATCATGTGGAGCGTCACCTTCCACCGGCGCAGCCGGACGAAGGTGGAGGTCCCCCCGCAGACCCGGTACAACATGCCCATCGAGGCGCTCTACACCGTGGTCCCGCTCATCATCGTCTCGGTGCTCTTCTACTTCACCGCGCGTGACGAGTCGAAGCTGCTCTCCCTCTCCGCCAAGCCGACGCACACGATCAACGTGATCGGCTTCCAGTGGAGCTGGGGCTTCAACTACGTCGAGAACGTCGACGGCGACGCGGCGACCCCGAAGAAGGGCGAGGTTCCCAAGGAACTCTCCGCCATCCCGGACCGCTTCACCAAGGACTTCCCCGCGGGCGCCGAAGGCGTCTACCAGAAGGGCGTCCCCGGCGACAGGAACCCGGACACGAACAACCCCGGGCCGACCCTGGTCCTGCCCAAGGGTGAGAAGGTCCGCTTCATACTGTCGTCGAACGACGTCATCCACTCCTTCTGGGTGGTGCCCTTCCTGTTCAAGCAGGACGTCATCCCGGGCCACACCAATGTCTTCGAGGTCACCCCGACCGAAGAGGGCACCTTCATGGGCAAGTGCGCCGAGCTCTGCGGTGTCGACCACTCCCGGATGCTCTTCAACGTCAAGGTGGTCTCGCCCGAGGAGTACCGGGCGCACCTGAAGGAGCTGGCGGAGAAGGGGCAGACCGGCTACCTCCCGGCCGGCATCAAGCAGACCGACCCGGCCCGGAATGCGGAGACGAACAAACTGTGAGCATCCTCAACGAATCCCAGGGTGCCGCCGCAGCTGACTCGTACGAGAACGAGCTGCCGGTACGGCGCAAGCAGCCGGGCAACGTGGTCGTGAAGTGGATGACCACGACCGACCACAAGACCATCGGCACGATGTACCTGGTCACGTCGTTCGTGTTCTTCCTCATCGGCGGTCTCCTGGCGCTCTTCATGCGCGCCGAGCTGGCCCGTCCGGGTACGCAGATCATGTCGAACGAGCAGTTCAACCAGGCGTTCACGATGCACGGCACGATCATGCTGCTGATGTTCGCGACGCCGCTGTTCGCCGGATTCGCGAACTGGATCATGCCGCTGCAGATCGGCGCGCCCGACGTGGCGTTCCCGCGGCTGAACATGTTCGCGTACTGGCTCTACCTCTTCGGCTCGACCATCGCCGTGGCCGGCTTCGTCACCCCCCAGGGTGCCGCCGACTTCGGCTGGTTCGCCTACACCCCGCTGTCGGACGCGGTCCGCTCGCCGGGCATCGGCGCCGACATGTGGATCATGGGTCTGGCCTTCTCCGGCTTCGGCACGATCCTCGGCTCGGTCAACTTCATCACCACGATCATCTGCATGCGCGCTCCCGGCATGACGATGTTCCGCATGCCGATCTTCACCTGGAACGTCCTGCTGACCGGTGTCCTGGTCCTGCTGGCCTTCCCGGTGCTGGCCGCCGCGCTCTTCGTACTGGAGGCGGACCGCAAGTTCGGTGCGCACGTCTTCGATCCGGCGAACGGAGGCGCGTTGCTGTGGCAGCACCTCTTCTGGTTCTTCGGACACCCAGAGGTGTACATCATCGCGCTGCCGTTCTTCGGCATCGTCTCCGAGGTCATCCCGGTCTTCTCCCGTAAGCCGATGTTCGGCTACATCGGTCTGATCGCCGCGACGATCGCGATCGCCGGCCTCTCGGTGACCGTGTGGGCCCACCACATGTACGTCACCGGCGGTGTGCTGCTGCCGTTCTTCTCCTTCATGACCTTCCTGATCGCGGTACCGACCGGTGTGAAGTTCTTCAACTGGATCGGCACCATGTGGAAGGGCTCGCTGTCCTTCGAGACCCCGATGCTGTGGACGATCGGCTTCCTGGTCACCTTCACCTTCGGTGGTCTGACCGGCGTCATCCTGGCCTCGCCCCCGATGGACTTCCACGTCTCCGACTCGTACTTCGTCGTCGCGCACTTCCACTACGTCGTCTTCGGCACCGTGGTCTTCGCGATGTTCGCGGGCTTCCACTTCTGGTGGCCGAAGTTCACGGGCAAGATGCTGGACGAGCGCCTGGGCAAGATCACCTTCTGGACGCTGTTCATCGGCTTCCACGGCACCTTCCTGGTGCAGCACTGGCTGGGCGCCGAGGGCATGCCGCGTCGTTACGCGGACTACCTCGCCGCCGACGGCTTCACCGCGCTGAACACGGTGTCGACGATCAGCTCGTTCCTGCTCGGCCTGTCGCTGCTGCCGTTCATGTACAACGTCTGGAAGACGGCCAAGTACGGCGAGAAGGTCGAGGTCGACGACCCGTGGGGTTACGGCCGTTCGCTGGAGTGGGCGACGTCCTGCCCGCCGCCGCGGCACAACTTCCTCACGCTCCCGCGGATCCGTTCCGAATCCCCGGCGTTCGACCTGCACCACCCGGAGATCGCGGCCCTCGACCACCTCGAGGACCACGTCGCCGGCGGGACCAAGGCCCTCACCGGCGACAAGGAGGCCGGCAAGTGAAGATCCAGGGCAAGATGTTCCTCTGGCTCTCCTTCTTCATCCTGATCATGGCCGTCGTGTACGGCGTGTGGTCGAAGGAGCCCGTCGGAACCACCGCGCTCTTCCTGGCCTTCGGCCTGAGCGTCATGATCGGCTACTACCTGGCCTTCACGGCCAAGCGTGTCGACGAGATGGCCCAGGACAACCTGGAGGCCGACGTCGCCGACGAGGCGGGCGAGCTGGGGTTCTTCTCCCCGCACAGCTGGCAGCCGCTCTCGCTGGCGATCGGTGGCGCGCTCGCCTTCATGGGCGTCGTCTTCGGCTGGTGGCTCATGTACTTCTCGGCCCCGATCCTCGTGATCGGCCTGTGGGGCTGGGTGTACGAGTACTACCGCGGTGAGAACGCGAACCAGTAGCAGCACGCGCGCGGCGGCGCCGCGCCGAACCCGGGGCCCGGACACCTCTTTCGGAGGAGTCCGGGCCCCTCGTTTGCAGTCACCCCGCGCGCCGTAATTGTCATACTTTCATAGCGTTGGCTCCATGAAGCACTCACCGCGTCTTTGGACGGTACTCAGCTGCTCCCTGCTGGTCGCGTCCCTCGGGGCCGGCGCCACCGCCTGCGGGTCCGGCGACAACCCGCTGTCCGCCCGCCCGTACGACGCGGGCGATCAGGTCGCCTTCAACCAGCCCTCCGGCAGCCGCCCCGTCGATCCCAACCGGCCTCTGGAGGTCACCGTCAAGGGCGGCGACAGCCGCATCACCGACGTGACGGCCGTGGACACCCACGGCCGCCGTCTGGCGGGCGAACTCAGCGCCAAGGGCGACCGTTGGCACAGCACGGTCCCGATGGCCGCAGGCGTCCGCTACACGGTCACCGTGAGCACCGAGGACGAACAGGGAGCTCCGGGGCAGCGCACCCTCACGTTCGACACCACCCCCGCCAAGGGGGTCCTCAAGGTCGAATTCGGGCCCGACGAGGGCAAGTACGGCGTCGGACAGCCCCTCACGGCTGAACTCAGCGAGCCCGTCAAGGACAAGGCCGCCCGCGCGGTCGTGGAACGGGGCCTGATCGTCGACACCCCGCCCGGCGTCGAGGGCGCCTGGCACTGGGTCGACGACAAGAAGCTGCACTTCAGGCCCAAGGAGTACTGGCCCGCCCACTCCACCGTCTCCGTACGGAGCAACCTGGAGGGCATCAAGATCACCGACGAGCTCCACGGCTCCGCCTCCAAGCCGCTGAAGCTGGAGATCGGGGACCGGGTCGAGGCCATCACCGACGCCTCGTCGCACTACATGACGTTCAAGCGCAACGGAGAAGTGATCAACACCATTCCGGTGACCACCGGCAAGCCCGGCTTCTCCACCCGCAACGGGGTCAAGGTGGTGCTCGGCAAGCAGTACTTCGTCCAGATGCGCGGCGACACCGTCGGCATCGGCGGCAGCGAGAACTACGACCTGCCCGTCTACTACGCCACTCGCGTCACCTGGAGTGGTGAATACGTCCACGCCGCGCCGTGGTCCGTCGGCTCCCAGGGCTACGCGAACGTCAGCCACGGCTGCACCGGTATGAGCACCGGCAACGCGGCCTGGTTCTTCGAGAACATCACCGAGGGCGACATCGTCAAGGTGGTCAACAGCATCGGCGACGACATGGACACCTTCGGCAACGGCTTCGGCGACTGGAACATGGACTGGAAGGACTGGCGCCAGGGCAGCGCCCTGCTCAAGGGCACCCAGGAGGGCCGCAGCCCGGTCGACCAGGCCCGCCTGAGGCCCACCGTCTGAAGGGGCGCCGCCCGTGCCGGGAAGCCCCTGTGGGGCCCATGGGAAGCCGTGGGCCCCACAGGCGCACCGTCAGGCGGCCGAGGAGGCCAGGCGGGAGCGCAGGAGCGCCGCCAGGGCCGCCGGGAACTCCACCGGGTCCACCGGAAGGGTCACGGCGGCGTCGGCGCGGCTCCACGTGGCCAGCCAGGCGTCCTGCGGGCGCCCCATCAGCAGCAGCACCGGGGGACACCGGAAGATCTCGTCCTTGATCTGCCGGCACACGCCCATGCCCCCGGCCGGAGCGGCCTCGCCGTCCAGTACGCACACGTCGATCCCGCCGGCGTCCAGCTCCGACAGGACCGCCGGCAGCGTCGCGCACTCCACGAACTCCACCGGCGGCAGGTCCGCGGCCGGCCTGCGTCCGGCCGCCAGCCGCACCTGCTCCCGGGTGCCCGCGTCGTCGCTGTAGACCAGAACCCGCGCAGTCGCCCGCATTTCGTTCCTCCACGTGTCCCGTGAATCACGTTGATGTTGCGCGGGATGCTACTCCTCCCGATGCGCTGTCAACATCGGTTCGCACATGTCGCACGAGAGGCCGCGACGGGGTCATCTGATGGGCCGTTCGGGCCTTGCACACGCCCCGGACACTCCGAACGGCACCCCCCGGGGTGAGGGCGGGATAAGCGACCGACATAATGTCGGTCGTGGCGACAGCAACGACAGTAGATACCGGGCACGCGCACCCGACGGTCAACCGGCCGAACCTCGTCAGCGTCGGAACCATCATCTGGTTGAGTTCCGAGCTGATGTTCTTCGCGGCCCTCTTCGCGATGTACTTCACCCTGCGATCCGTGACAGGCGCCGAGTACTGGAAGGAACAGGCTGATTTCCTGAACCTTCCCTTCTCGGCGACGAACACGACGATCCTGGTGCTCTCCTCGCTCACCTGCCAGCTCGGCGTCTTCGCCGCCGAGCGCGGTGACGTGAAGAAGCTCCGGACGTGGTTCATCATCACGTTCGTCATGGGTGCGATCTTCATTGGCGGCCAGGTGTTCGAGTACACCGAGCTGGTCAAGCACGAGGGCCTGAGCCTCTCGTCCGGTCCGTACGGCTCGGTGTTCTACCTGACCACCGGCTTCCACGGTCTGCACGTGACGGGCGGTCTCATCGCCTTCCTGCTGGTCCTCGGCCGGACGTACGCGGCCAAGAGGTTCACCCACGAACAGGCCACGTCGGCCATCGTCGTGTCCTACTACTGGCACTTCGTCGATGTCGTCTGGATCGGCCTCTTCGCCACGATCTACCTGATCAAGTAGCGAACACGTCACCGGGCCCGACCCGGCACTCCATCCAGACACACCGACGCAGAAGATCCTGACACCGGGGTAATCCGTGAAAAAGCTCTCCGCACGACGACGCCATCCGCTGGCGGCGGTCGTCGTTCTACTCCTCGCGCTGGCGGCTACTGGGGGGCTTTACGCCGCCTTCGCCCCCGCGGGCAAGGCGCAGGCCGATGAAACCGCCCAGTCCCTCGCCATCGAGGAGGGCAAGAAGCTCTACGCCGTGGGCTGTGCAACCTGCCACGGAACCGGCGGTCAGGGTTCCACTGACGGCCCGAGCCTGGTCGGCGTCGGCTCCGCGGCCGTCGACTTCCAGGTGAGCACGGGCCGTATGCCCGCCCAGCAGCCCGGCGCCCAGGTGCCGAAGAAGCCCAACATCTACACCCAGGCGCAGATCGACCAGCTGGCCGCGTACATCGCGTCCCTCGGTGCCGGTCCGATCACGCCGACCGAGAAGCAGTACGACCCCAAGGGCGCCGACATCGCCAAGGGTGGTGAGCTGTTCCGCAACAACTGCGCGCAGTGTCACAACTTCACCGGTGAGGGTGGCGCGCTGACGAACGGCAAGTACGCCCCCAACCTGGAAGGCGTCGACCCGAAGCACATCTACGAGGCCATGCAGACCGGCCCGCAGAACATGCCCTCCTTCCCCGACAGCACCATGCCGGAGAAGCAGAAGAAGGACATCATCGCGTACCTCCAGAACGTGAACGGCGAGAAGTCGACCAGCCCCGGCGGCCTGAAGCTCGGTGGCCTCGGCCCCGTCTCCGAAGGTCTGTTCGGCTGGATCTTCGCTCTGGGTGCGCTGATCGCTGTCGCCGTCTGGGTCGCGGCCCACACCGCTAAGGCCAAGAAGTCATGAGTAGCCAAGAGATTCCCGAAGAGAAGCACCTGCCGAGCGAGCAGGGCGACGCGCACCACGGTGCCGTAGCGGTCGCGGACGACCCGTTCGCCGACCCCGGCCTGCCGGTCCACAAGCCGCGCATCCAGGACATCGACGAGCGTGCGGCGAAGCGTTCCGAGCGCACCGTCGCGCTGCTGTTCACGCTGTCCATGCTGGCCACGATCGGTTTCATCGCCGCCTACGTGACCATCCCGGTCGAAAAGATCGTCTACATCTTCCCCATCGGGAAGATCAGCGCGCTCAACTTCGCCCTGGGCATGACGCTGGGCACGGCCCTCTTCTGCATCGGCGCGGGCGCGGTCCACTGGGCCCGCACCCTGATGTCCGACGTCGAGGTCGCCGACGAGCGCCACGAGATCGCCGCTTCGCCGGAGGTCAAGGCCAAGGTCATGCAGGACTTCGCCGACGGTGCGAACGAGTCCGGCATCGGCCGCCGCCCCCTGATCCGCAACACGATGCTGGGCGCGCTGGCCATGCTGCCGCTCTCCGCCCTCGTGATCATGCGCGACCTGGGCCCGCTGCCCGAGGACAAGCTCCGCAAGACCCTGTGGTCCAAGGGCAAGCTGCTCATCAACCAGAACACGATGGAGCCGCTGCGCCCCGAGGACGTCCTCGTCGGTTCGCTGACCTTCGCCATGCCGGAAGGCCTGGAGGAGGAGCAGCACGACTTCCAGGTCCAGATCGCCAAGGCCGCCCTGATGATCGTCCGCATCAAGCCGGAGGACATCAAGGACAAGCAGGAGCTGGAGTGGTCCCACGACGGGATCGTGGCCTACTCCAAGATCTGCACCCACGTCGGCTGCCCGATCAGCCTGTACGAGCAGCAGACGCACCACGTGCTCTGCCCGTGCCACCAGTCCACTTTCGACCTCTCCGACGGCGCCCGTGTCATCTTCGGCCCGGCCGGTCACGCGCTTCCGCAGCTGCGGATCGGCGTGAATGACGAAGGCTTCCTCGAAGCGCTCGGCGACTTCGAAGAGCCCGTCGGTCCTGCATTCTGGGAGCGCGGATGAGCACTGCGACCACTGACACGAAGGCGCGCAAAGCGCCTGCCGGCGAGCGCGTAGCGGACTGGGCGGACGGCCGCCTGGGCATCTACAGCCTGGCCAAGGCCAACATGCGCAAGATCTTCCCGGACCACTGGTCCTTCATGCTGGGTGAGATCTGCCTCTACAGCTTCATCATCATCATCCTCACGGGTGTGTACCTGACGCTGTTCTTCCACCCGAGCATGAACGAGGTCGTGTACCACGGCTCGTACGTGCCCATGCAGGGCGTCATGATGTCCGAGGCCTTCGCCTCGACGCTGGACATCAGCTTCGACGTCCGCGGTGGCCTGCTGATCCGTCAGATCCACCACTGGGCGGCGCTGATCTTCGTCGCGGCCATGGTCGTGCACATGATGCGCGTCTTCTTCACCGGCGCGTTCCGCAAGCCGCGCGAGGTCAACTGGCTCTTCGGCTTCCTGCTGCTGGTCCTCGGCATGTTCACCGGCTTCACCGGCTACTCGCTGCCGGACGACCTGCTCTCGGGTACCGGTGTCCGCTTCATGCAGGGCGCCATCCTGTCCGTCCCGGTCGTCGGCACGTACCTGTCGATGTTCCTGTTCGGCGGGGAGTTCCCGGGCGGCGACTTCGTCGCGCGGTTCTACTCGGTGCACATCCTGCTGCTGCCCGGCATCATGATGGGCCTGCTGGTGGCCCACCTGATCCTGGTCTTCTACCACAAGCACACCCAGTACGCGGGTCCCGGCAAGACGAACAACAACGTCGTCGGCATGCCGCTGCTGCCGGTCTACATGGCCAAGGCCGGAGGCTTCTTCTTCCTGGTCTTCGGTGTCATCGCGGCCGTCGCGGCGATCGCCTCGATCAACCCGATCTGGGCGCTCGGCCCGTACCGCCCGGACCACGTGTCCACCGGTGCGCAGCCCGACTGGTACATGGGTATGCCGGAAGGCCTGATCCGAGCCATGCCCGGCTGGGAGATCAACCTGTGGGGCCACACGCTCGTCCTGGGCGTGTTCATCCCGCTGGTGCTCTTCCCGCTGGTCCTCGGCGCGATCGCCGTCTGGCCGTTCATCGAGTCCTGGGTCACCGGGGACAAGCGCGAGCACCACATCCTGGACCGCCCGCGCAACGTCCCGACCCGTACGGCCTTCGGTGTCGCCTGGATCGCGGAGTACATCGTGCTCCTGATCGGTGGTGGAAACGACATGTTCGCGCAGTACTTCCACCTCTCGATCAACTCGATCACCTGGTTCGTCCGGATCGGCTTCTTCGTCGTACCGGTCCTCGCCTTCATCGTCACCAAGCGGATCTGCCTCGGCCTCCAGCGCCGGGACCGGGACAAGGTGCTGCACGGTCGCGAGACCGGCATCATCAAGCGCCTGCCGCACGGTGAGTTCGTCGAGATCCACGAGCCGCTCCCGCAGGGCCAGCTGCACACCCTCACCTCGCACGAGCAGTACGCGCCGGTCGAGATCGGCCCGACGGTCGACGAGAACGGTGTCGAGCGCAAGGTGAAGGCCACGGAGAAGCTGCGCGCGAAGCTCAGCAAGGGCTTCTACGCGGAGAACAACCAGATTCCGAAGCCCACGGTGGAGGAGTACAAGGAGATCCAGAGCGGCCACGGCCACCACTGATCCTCCGCACGACCGCTTGAGGGACTGATTTCGGACAGTCCTGGTGTCGCCACGGCGAGAGCCCCGTCCAGTGTCTGGACGGGGCTCTTTGCCGTCCCCCGGCGCTGGATAGGCTGAAGCCCTTCGCATTCGACGTGGCGGCGGCACGGCAGCGGCCCACCAGCCCACTAGCAGCAGGAGCGGACCATGAACCTGGTGACCCCGGCAGGCGGCGACAGCGTGGCGGCCCGCGGGTGGCCGGGCGTTCTGGACGCCCTGCTGACCGGTCAGGACCTGCGCGCCGAGGACACCGCCTGGGCCATGGACCGGATCATGCGCGGGGAGGCCACCGACGCCCAGATCGCCGGCTTCGTGGTCGCGCTGCGGGCGAAGGGGGAGACGGTCGCGGAGATCAACGGCCTCGTCCACGCCATGTACGCCCACGCCAACCTGATCGAGGTGCCGGGCCGGACGGTGGACATCGTCGGCACGGGCGGCGACGGGGCCAAGACCGTGAACATCTCGACGATGTCGGCGGTCGTGGTGGCCGGTACGGGCGCCAAGGTGGTCAAGCACGGGAACCGGGCCGCGTCCTCCGCGAGCGGCTCCTCCGACGTCCTGGAGAAGCTCGGCGTCAACCTCAACCTCAGCACGCAGCGGGTCGTGGAGGTGGCCGAGGAAGCCGGCATCACCTTCTGCTTCGCGGTGAAGTTCCACCCGGCGCTGCGGCACGTGGCGGGGGCGCGCAGGGAGCTGGGCATCCGCACCACCTTCAACATCCTCGGCCCGCTGACCAACCCGGCACGGGTACGGTCCCAGGCGACGGGCGTCGCCGACCCCCGGATGGCCCCCATCGTGGCGGGTGTGCTCGCCGAGCGGGGTTCCTCCGCGCTGGTCTTCCGCGGCGACGACGGCCTGGACGAGCTGACCACGACGTCGACCTCGCGCGTCTGGTGGGTGCGCGACGGCAAGGTGTCGGAGCGGTCCTTCGACCCGCGCGACGTCGGCATCCCGCTGGTCGACGTCTCCGCCCTGGCCGGCGGCGACCCCTCGTACAACGCGGACGTCGCCCGCCGCCTGCTGGCGGGGGAGCCCGGGCCGGTCCGCGAGGCGGTGCTGCTCAACGCGGCGGCGGCGCTGGTGGCCCTGGACCCCGGTACCGGCACGCTGGAGGAGCAGATCGCCGCGGGCATCACCCGTGCGGCGGAGTCGATCGACTCCGGTTCGGCGCGGGCCGCGCTGGAGCGCTGGGTGGCCGCCAGCAACGCGTAGCGCCGCTCCGATCACCCCCCGGCCCCCGTTTCGAGCCACGGCCCCGGTCCGCCATGCGGACCGGGGTCTTGCGCCTCGGCGATCGTGTGGCAGGATGCAGACCAGGTCACGAGTGACAGCGTTTAGGCCCCGGCTTGCTGTCCGGCAACCCTCCTTCCGTGGCGGGGTGCCCCGGGTGATGACCAGGTCGTAGGCAGCAAGGCCTACGGCAAGCGCGGATCCCTCGACACCAGGGGTCCTGGTCTTCTCGAGGAGCTTTTTCCGTGAGCAAGCGAATGCGATAGGGCGGCTCCGCCCCTTCTTCATCCCTCGGATCAGGGTCGCTTCCGCGTACCCCGCAACGCTCCGAGGACCTCCCCGTACCCCGGACGGCCGCAGCGCCGTACCCGCGTACGGGCCCACCGAAGCCATTCAGCCCTGCCTGCCGGGAGATACCGCCATGTCCGCAACCCTGAACGCCACCGCCACCGCCACCGCCGGATCCGCCGCCACCGTCGACCCCGCCTGTGCCGAGCCCCTCGCAGTCCTCGGCCGGGACGTCACCGTCCCGCTCGTCACCGGCGGCGAGGTCACCTACGCGGCCCTCGACTACGCGGCCAGCGCCCCCGCCCTCCAGCGAGTCTGGGACGACGTGGCGGCGTACGCCCCGTACTACGGCAGCGTGCACCGCGGCGCCGGGTACCTCTCGCAGCTCTCCACCGACCTCTTCGAGCAGAGCCGGGTCACGGTCGCGGAGTTCCTCCACTGCCGCCCCTCCGACCAGGTGGTCTTCACCCGGTCCACGACCGACTCGCTGAACCTGCTCGCCGCCGTACTCCCGGCCGGCTGCCAGGTGTTCGTCTTCGAGACCGAGCACCACGCCTCGCTCCTGCCGTGGGCGGACGCGCGGGTCACCTACCTCAACGCCCCCCGCACGCCGGACGAGGCGGTCGCCACCCTGGAGCGGGCCCTGGCCGACCGCACGGCATCGACCGGAGGGGGCTACGGCCCGGCCCTGGTCTGCGTCACCGGCGCGTCCAACGTCACCGGCGAGCTGTGGCCGGTGAAGGAACTCGCCGCCGCCGCGCACGCCCACGGCGCGCGGATCGTGCTGGACGCCGCCCAACTGGCCCCGCACCACCCGGTCTCCGTGCAGGACCTGGACGTCGACTGGGTCGCCTTCTCCGGGCACAAGCTCTACGCGCCCTTCGGCTCGGGCGTACTCGCCGGCCGCGCGGACTGGCTCCAGGAGGCCGAGCCCTACCTGGCGGGCGGCGGCGCCTCCCGCACGGTGGCCCGGCGCGAGGACGGCGGCGTCGACGTCGAGTGGCACACCACGGCCGCCCGCCACGAGGCCGGCTCCCCGAACGTGATCGGCGTCTACTCCATCGCCTCCGCCTGCCGGGCCCTGACGGAGGCCGGCTTCGAGACCCTCGTGGCCCGCGAGCAGCACCTCATCGCGAAGGTCCGCGAAGGCCTGGCGGAGGTCCCGGCCGTGCGGGTCCTGTCCCTCTTCGGGGACGACGCCCCGCGCGTCGGGGTCATCTCCTTCGTCGTGGACGGCTGGAACAGCTCCCACTTCGCCGCGGCCCTGTCCGCCGAGTACGGGATCGGCGTGCGCGACGGCCTGTTCTGCGCCCACCCGCTGGTCCGCACCCTGCTGGGCAGCGAACCGCAGGCCCAGGGCGAGTGCGGGGCCCCCGAGGCGGCCCCCGGCGAGCGGTCCCTCAACGCCATCCGTGTCAGCTTCGGAGCGGGCACCCCCGACGAGCACGTGGACCGCTTCGTCCGCGCGGTCAAGGAACTGGTCGCGAACGGCGCCCAGTGGCAGTACCGCACGCAGGAGGGCCGCTGCGTCCCGGCGGTCTGAGGTCCCCCTGCGGGGTCGCTCCGCGGGTTTGGCGGTGAAGGGGTGGGGCGGGGCCCCGCCGGGTCGCTCCGCGGGTTTGGCGGTGAGGGGTGGGGCGGGGCCCCGCACGAGGGTCTCCTCGGCTCGCGCCTGCGGCCTTGGTCCAGCCGTGCGGCCCGGGTTGCGCGCTCGTCCTGCGGGGACCCTCCTGCGTGTCCCCGCCCCACGGCCCGGCTCCGGCAGCGCAGGGGTGCCAGGGCGGAGGGGAGTGGGGACGTGGCGGGGTGTCCCCGCAGGACGAGCGCGCAACCACCCTTGACAGCCGAGACGGGCCCGCAGGCGCGAGCCGAGGAGACACCCCGGCGCGGCCCCGCGGACCGACCCCGCCGACCAGGCCCGCCGGTGCTGGCCGGACACTGCCGAGCCGCCCGCAGGGCAACCGGCCCGGACAGTGCCGAGCCGCCCGCAGGGCCTACGCGTCGAGGCCGATCGCGAAGGCGGCTTCCAGGTCGTGCTGGGAGTACGTGCGGAACGCCACGTGCGTGTCCGTCGCCTCGACGCCCGGGATCTTGCTGATGCGGCCGGGGATGACGTCCGCCAGGTTCTCGTGGCGGGCCACGCGGACCAGGGCGATCAGGTCGTACGTACCGGTGACGGAGTAGACCTCGCTGACGCTGTCCAGCGCGGCGATGGACTCGGCGATCTCGGGGATGCGGTCCACGCTGGTCTTGATGAGCACGATCGCGGTGATCACGGCTGGCTGTCTCCCTCGGTGGCCGTCGCTGGTCTCATCACTCTAGTCGTACGCCGATAGCGCGCCCACGCGTAGAGGAAGCCCAGCGAGAAGCCCACCAGGTGGGCCAGGTAGGCGACTCCCGGCCCGCTGCCCGCCCGGTGCGCCGCCACCCCCTGGAGGGCGAACCAGAACAGCAGCACGAGCCACGCCGGGAACCGCAGCGGCAGGAAGAAGAGGAAGGGGAACAGGCTCGTCACCCGCGCCCGGGGCAGTAGGTAGAGGAAGGCGCCCAGGACGGCCGAGATGGCCCCGGACGCCCCCACGAGGGTCTGCGAGGAGCCCGCGTTGGCCGCCGCGTAGGCCGCCAGGGCCACGTACCCCGTGCAGACGTAGAAGACGAGGAACGCCGGGCGTCCCATCCGCTCCTCCGTCATCGCGCCGAAGACGTGGAGGAAGAGCATGTTGCCGAGCAGGTGCAGCCAGCTGCCGTGGACGAACAGGGCGGTCAGCGGCGTCAGCCAGGCGCGCGGCGTGCCCGTGAAGAGCTCCGCCGGGACCACGCCCCAGCGCCGGAAGTACCCGGCCCCGGCGGCCAGCAGCTCCTCGCCCGTCCCGTAGGCCGGGTTCAGCCCCGAGGCCGGCCCCAGCACGAACACCACACCGCAGCCGGCGATCAGCGCATGGGTCACCACCGCTGCCCGGGCAGCCTCGCGTACGGCCCGCCACCTTACGATCATGTGACAGAGCATGACGCAACGGGACCCACCTGAAGCGGTGCCAGGCCGTAGGGTTACGAGCTGCGGTCGCAGGCGCACGCAGAGGGCCCCGCGGACGGCTTTAATTGAATCAGCTACGAAGAAGAGAGAGCGGCCTGATGACGGTTCCCCTTCCGACCGACACCACCCGGTGGCGCTGCACCCTGTGCGGCAACCTCACGCGTTTCGACGTCACCCGTTCGTCGAAGGTCGTGGAGTACGTCCACCTGGACCTGGCCGGGGAACCGAAGGTCGAGGAACGCGAGGTGGTCAATGAGACCATCGAGTCGGTCCGCTGCCGCTGGTGCAACGCGGTGGACCAGATCGAGCTGGTGGACAGGCCGGGCACGGACTCCTGACGGAGCCCGGCCCGCACGTAGATCACGGTAGGGGTGACGGATTGTGGAGCCAGCAAGCGGCGCTGAACCGGCCGGTGCGGCCGGCGACGCCGCCGAGGCGCTCGACCGCCCGCTGCCGGAAGGCGTGCGGCGCCGGGTCGTCGCGCTCGTCTCGGACGCCTTCGGCGGGCTGACGGTCGCGGACCTGCCGGCGCAGCTGCGCCAGTACGCCCGCTTCACCCCCACCCGGCGCGCCAAGTTCGCGGGCAACGCCATGGCCACGGCGGTCGAGACCGACGCCGTGTTCCGCGGCAGGGTCGCCGAGAAGCTGCGCGAGACGCAGGCCGACCTGGCCGGGGCGCTGGAGTCCGGCGCGCCGCCCGCCGCCGCCGATCCGCTGGACGTGGCGGCCGCCGCCTTCGTGCTGCGGCCGGCCGGCTGGGTCAAGCTGGTGGCCGCCGCGGGGGAGGAGGCGCAGCGCGCCGACGCCGAGCGGGTCGGCGAGGAGACCCGGCGCGAGCTGGAGCGCCTGCGCGAGGAGCTGGCCCACGTACGGGAACTGCAGCGCACGGGCGGTGAGCAGGTCCGGGCCGAGCTGGACGAGGCCCGCAAGGAAGCGGAATCGCTTCAGCGCAAACTGCGCAGCGCCCTCAGCGACGTCAAGCGCGGCGAGGCGGCCCTGCGCAAGATGACGGCCGAGATCGACGGGATCCGCAGCGACGCGGCCACCCGGGTCGCCGCCGCCGAGAGCGAGACGCGGCGCCTCAAGTCCCGCCTCGCGGAGGTGGAGACGGCGCTGGAGGGCTCGCGCCGGGCCACCCGTGAGGGGCGCAGCATCGAGGACATGCGGCTGCGGCTGCTGCTGGACACCGTGCTCGACGCGGCCCAGGGGCTGCGCCGCGAGCTGGCCCTGCCGCCCGTCTCCACCCGGCCCGCGGACACCGTGGAGGCGGTGGAGCCGGGCCGGATGACACCGAAGGACATCGCGGCGCGCGCCCTGTCGGAGACCGATCCGGCGCTGCTGGACCAGCTGTTGGCGCTGCCCCAGGCGCATCTGGTGGTCGACGGCTACAACGTGACCAAGACCGGGTATCCGACGATGCCGCTGGAGAAGCAGCGGCTGCGGCTGCTGGGCGGGCTGTCGATGCTGGCCGCGCAGACGGGCGCGGAGATGACCTGCGTCTTCGACGGGGCGGAACTGGCGGCCCCGGTCCTGCTCGCGCCGCCGCGCGGGGTGCGGGTGCTGTTCTCCAAGGCCGGGGTGACGGCGGACGAGCTGATCCGCCAGCTGGTGCGTGCGGAGCCGCCCGGCCGGCCGGTGGTCGTGGTCTCCACGGACCGGGAGGTCGCCGACGGGGTGGCCAAGGCGGGGGCGCGGCCCGTGGCGTCCGCTTTGCTCCTGAAGCGGCTTTCGCGCGTTTCGTAACTCCACGCCTGAATGCCGGAATTGACCCCCGGCGCAATGGACGTACCGTCAAGTGCCCGGCACAGAGCGTGGGCTGTAGGTAAAGAACCTGGTCGGGGAGCGAGTTTTTTCCCGACAGGATTTGAACTGATCACAGCCGGGTCACTAGGGTCTGCTCAAACCTTCGTGCGGTAGATCACCCATTCGGGGTGGCAGCGGAGGTGCTGCCGAGTTGCGTTCTTCGGCGGCTCGAGGAAGAAGGAGCTCGCCTTCGTGGCGTCCCACCGTCGACCCAAGCAGCCGACCCGTGCTCGTGTGACCGTACTGACCGTCACCGCGGCCGCGGCCGTCGCGCTCTCCTCCCAGGGTGCCTCCGCCGCGCCGGCGAAGCCGAGCAAGGACGAGGTCAAGTCCCAGGTCGACGCGCTCTACGCAGAGGCGGAACAGGCAACCGAGAAGTTCAACGGGGCCAAGGAACGCCAGGAGGAGCTCGAAAAGGAGATCGGGCAGCTCCAGGACCAGGTCGCGCGCGGCCAGGGCGACCTCAACGACCTGCGCAGCACCATCGGTTCGATGGCCAGCGCCCAGTACCGCAACGGCGGCATAGACCCCTCCCTCGCCCTCCTCCTCTCCGAGGACCCCGACGGCTACCTCGACAAGGCCTCCTCCCTGGAGCACCTGAGCGGCAAGCAGATCGAGGCGGTCCAGCGGATCCAGGCCAAGCAGCGCACCCTCGCGCAGCAGCGCCAGGAGGCCGCCGGCAAGCTCGCCGACCTCGACGCCACCCGCAAGGAGCTCGGCGAGAAGAAGAAGATCTCGACGGACAAGCTCGCCGAGGCCCAGGCCCTCCTCAACACCCTGACCGCGCAGGAGCGCGCGCAGCTCAAGGAGGAGGCGAAGAAGGAGGGCGGCACGGCCTCCGAGCAGGCCTCCCTGAGCAACGTGAAGGGCTCCGGCCGGGCGGCGGACGCGCTGCGCGCCGCCGTGACCAAGAACGGCTCGGCCTACGTCCGCGGCGCCACCGGCCCGAACGCCTTCGACTGTTCCGGCCTCACCCAGTGGGCCTACCGGCAGGCGGGGGTCTCCATCGGCCGCACCACCTGGGACCAGGTGAAGGAGGGCCCGAAGATCAGCCTCAGCGAACTCCAGCCCGGCGACCTGGTCTTCTACTCCAACCTCCAGCACGTCGGCCTGTACGCGGGCAACGGCAAGGTCTTCCACGCCGCCAACCCGACCTCCGGAGTCCTCTACGGCTCCCTCAGCGGGTTCGCGTACGGGGTCCGCGTCGCCGGCTGACGCCGCAGCCCCGCCCGGGGTGGCGCGCCGTACACCGCCCATCCGGGCGAATTGCAAGGCCGCGATCTGACCACACGCCCCGCCGGTGACCTGCGTCTCCGGCGGGGCGTCACTGTGCGTGCCCTCCGTCGGTCGTTGGTCGGGGTGTGGCCGTCCCGCTACTGTCTGCCAGCGCGGAACCCGGCACACGGCCGTCCACGGGGGGCGGACCCGGGCCGCGCACCCGCGGAAGGGAGCGGTTTCACGTGGCGTCCCATCGCCGGCCCGGGCTCGGCAGCCTCGACCGGAACACGAAGGTCACCGTCCTCACCGCCGCCGCGGCCACCGCCGCGGTCGCCATGACGGGCACACCCGCCGGGGCGGCCCCCGGCCTCCCGCACGAGCCCGGCGGCAGCGCGAGGTCCGGCGTCAGCGCCCAGGTCGACCGGCTCTTCGAGGAAGCCGAGCAGGCCACCGAACGCTTCAACGAGGCCGGGGAGAAGGCCGACAGGCTCCGGGCGGAGGTCAGCCGGGCCCAGGACGCGGTGGCCCGCGGCCAGGAGCGCATCAACACCATGCGGGGCGTCCTCGGCACCTTCGCCGGCGCCCAGTACCGCAGCGGCGGCATCGACCCCGCCGTCGGCCTGATGCTCGCCGAGGACCCCGACGCGTACCTGGAACAGGCCGCCGTCCTGGACCGGCTGACGGGTCGCCAGGCCCGGCAGCTGGACGAACTGCGGGAGGAACAGCGCCGGCTCGGCCAGGAGCGCCAGGAAGCCTCCCGCAAGATCGCCGAACTGGACGCCCTGCGCTCCGACGTGGCCCGGCACAAGCGCTCCGTCACCGCCAAGCTCGCCGCCGCCCAGCGGCTGCTCAACTCCATGCCGTCCCAGGAGCGGGCCGACTTCGAGCGTTCCTCGCGCTCCGCCGGCCGCGCCGACGCGCTGCCCGCCCTGCCCTCCCTCGGCCCCTCCTCGGGCCGCGCCGCGACCGCCGTGATGGCGGCCCGGGCGGCGGTCGGCCGCCCCTACGTGTGGGGCTCCACCGGCCCCTCCGGCTTCGACTGCTCAGGGCTGATGGTGTGGTCGTACCGGCAGGCGGGCGTCTCGCTGCCGCGCACCTCACAGGCCCAGCGCTACGCCGGCCGGCAGGTGCCGCTGTCCCAGGCGCGCCCGGGCGACCTGGTGACGTACCGCGCGGACGCCAGCCACGTCGGCATGTACGTGGGCAACGGCCAGGTGATCCACGCCCCCTACCCGGGGGCCCGGGTGCGCTACGACCCCGTCGGGATGATGCCCGTGTCGTCGGTGACCCGCCCCTGACCCCCACCGGTCCATGCGTACGATCGGCTGATGTTCCCGGCTCACCGTCTCGTACGCGCACTGCCGCTCCTGCTGTGCGTGCTGCTCACCGGGTGCGCCGCGCGACCGGCCGACACCGCGGGGCCGGACATCCGCCGGGCCGTGGCCGACTGGTCGCGCACCCCGCCCGCCACGCTCTCCGGGCTCCCCCTCGACGACTGGGCGTACGAGGTCACCTCGGTGCGGCGGGACGGCGTACGGGCCCTCGTACGGGCGCGGCTGCGCTACCGGCTGGCCGGCTACGACACGGCCCCCGGCGGCTCGGAGCGCGAGCTCGCGCTCGAACGCGACGGCGCCGGGGACGATGGGGGCGGCGGAGCCTGGAGCGTGCGCTCCGACCGGCCCGCCCCGGACGCGCTGCCCGAGCTGTGGGACCAGGGGCCGGTGTCGGTGGTCCGCGGTACGCACAGCCTGGTCCTGGGCGGCTCAGGGCAGTCTGCCGAGGCCCTGGCGGCGATCGCGGCCGAGGCCGACCGGGCGGTGCCCGCCGCGAGCGCGGCCTGGCCCCAGCCGTGGGCGGGGCGGGTGGTCGTGCTCGTCCCCGCGTCCCTGGACCGGATGGCGCAGCTGCTGGGCCGCCCCGCCGACGCCTACCGGGGCATGGGCGCGGTGACCACCGGCCGGGTGGGCGCCGGGCCGGGCCCCGCGGACCGGGTGGTGATCAACCCGGAGGGGTACGCCGAACTGGGCGGGGCCGGCCGGCGGATCGTGCTGACCCACGAGGTCACCCATGTGGCCACGCGGGCCGCGACCTCCGTCCTGACCCCGCTGTGGCTCTCCGAGGGCTTCGCGGACTGGGCGGCGTACCGCGGCGCCTCCACCACGCCCGCCCAGGGCGCCCCGGAGCTGGCGAGGGCCGTACGGCGGGGTGAGGTGCCGGGGGAGCTGCCCCGGGCGGAGGACTTCGCCTTCGGCGGCGATCCGCAGGCGCTGGCCCGGGCGTACGAGGGCGCGTGGCTGGCCTGCCGGCTGATCGCCGAGCGGTGGGGCGAGGCGGCGCTCGTCGGGCTGTACGAGAGGGCGGGCAAGGAGCCGCTGGCGACGGCGCTCGGACAGAGCGTGGGGGTGGACCCGGCCGCGCTGACGGAGGACTGGCGGGAGGCCCTGCGCGAGGAGCTGGGCCAGGGGCTCCGCTGAAGGGTGCGGGGGCGCTTCGGGTACGTTGGCAGCGATGCACAAGACGCTGATCGTGACCAACGACTTCCCGCCGCGCCCGGGCGGCATCCAGGCCTTCCTGCACAACATGGCGCTGCGGCTGGACCCCGACCGGGTCGTCGTCTACGCCTCCACGTGGAAGCACGGCGCGGAAGGCCGTGAGGCCACCGCGGCCTTCGACGCGGAGCAGCCCTTCCCGGTGGTCCGCGACCGTACGACGATGCTGCTGCCCACCCCGCGCGTGACGCGGCGGGCGGTGGGCCTGCTGCGCGAACACGGCTGCGAGTCGGTGTGGTTCGGGGCGGCGGCCCCCCTCGGGCTGATGGGCCCGGCGCTGCGGCGGGCGGGTGCGAAACGGCTGGTCGCCACCACGCACGGGCACGAGGCGGGCTGGGCCCAGCTGCCGGCCGCGCGGCAGTTGCTGCGCCGGATCGGTGAGGGCACGGACACGCTGACCTATCTGGGGGAGTACACGCGCTCGCGGATCGCCTCGGCGGTGACGGAGCGGGCGGCGGCCCGGATGGTGCAGCTCCCGCCGGGGGTGGACGAGAAGACCTTCCACCCGGGATCGGGCGGCGACGAGGTCCGGGCACGGCTCGGTCTGACCGACCGGCCGGTGGTGGTCTGCGTCTCGCGCCTGGTCCCCCGCAAGGGGCAGGACACGCTGATCGAGGCGATGCCGCGGATCCTGGCGGCGGTGCCCGACGCGGTGCTGCTGATCGTGGGCGGCGGACCGTACGAGGCGGACCTGCGGGCGCTGGCCGTCTCGACCGGGGTCGCGGACTCGGTGGTCTTCACGGGAGCGGTCCCGTGGTCCGAACTCCCCGCCCACTACGGGGCGGGCGACGTCTTCGCGATGCCGTGCCGGACCCGGCGCGGCGGGCTGGACGTGGAGGGCCTGGGCATCGTCTACCTGGAAGCCTCGGCGACGGGCCTGCCGGTGGTCGCGGGCGACTCGGGCGGCGCGCCGGACGCGGTGCTGGACGGCGAGACGGGCTGGGTCGTCCGCGGCGGCGCCCCGGACGACGCGGCGGAGCGGATCGTCGCCCTGCTCCAGGACCCGGACCTGCGCGCCCGCATGGGCGCGGCCGGGCGGGCGTGGGTCGAGGAGAAGTGGCGCTGGGACCTGCTGGCCGACCGCCTGCGCGAGCTGCTCTAGGGGTGCCCGGGGGCGGTGCCCCCGGATCCTCGCAGACCCCCGCTGACAGCGGCCTGCGGCCACTGGCCGCGGGGGCGCCGGGCGGCGCGGGCCCGGCAAGATCCGGAAGAGACGGCCCTAGGCCCTGTCGTCAAAGTCCCGCCTGGCCCGGGGGGGGGGGGGGGGGGCCCCCCCCCCCCCCCCGCCGGTGGTGAAGTAGAGTAGAAACGACAAGAACCCCCCCCCC
>NZ_JBWKJU010000032.1:9509-22407 GCF_056432025.1 Streptomyces sp. NPDC045695 | reverse complement strand
CCCGAGTACGTCCAGTACTCGGGCGCCCCTCCGCCTTGCGATGCACGGCACCGGACACCGCGGGCCTGACCGGCGCCACTTTGACGACAGGACCTAGCCCCGGTAGAGCGCCTCGATCTCGTCCGCGAAGTCCTTCGCCACCACGTTCCGCTTCAGCTTCAGCGACGGCGTGATGTGCCCCGACTCCTCCGTGAACTGCGAGGGCAGGATGCGGAACTTCCGCACGGATTCCGCCTTGGAAACCGCCGCGTTGCCGTCGTCGACGGCCTTCTGGACGGCGGCGATCAGCTCCGCGTCCTCGCGCAGCTCCGCCGCCGTCACACCCGCCGGCTTGCCGTTCTCCGCGGCCCACCGGCCGAGGAACTCCTCGTCGATGGTGACCAGCGCGGCCACGAACGGCCTCGCGTCGCCCACCACCATGCACTCCGCGACCAGCGCGTGCGCCCGGATGCGGTCCTCGATCACGGCCGGCGCGACGTTCTTGCCGCCCGCCGTGACGATGAGCTCCTTCTTGCGGCCGGTGATCGCGAGGTAGCCGTCCTCGTCGAGGGTGCCGACGTCGCCGGTGTGGAACCAGCCGTCGGTCAGCGCCTCGGCGGTCGCCGTCTCGTTCTTCCAGTACCCCGTGAAGACGTGCTCGCCGTGCAGGAGCACCTCGCCGTCGTCCGCGATGCGCACCACGGAGCCCGGGAGCGGCTGGCCGACCGTGCCGATCTTCGTCTTGTCCCACGGGTTGAAGGCCGTGGCCGCGCAGGACTCCGTCAGGCCGTAGCCCTCCAGGACGGTGAAGCCGATGCCGCGGAAGAAGTGGCCGAGCCGCTCGCCCAGCGGGGCGCCGCCGGAGATCGCGTACTCGCCGCGCCCGCCGAGGACCGTGTGCAGCTTGCTGTAGACCAGCTTCGAGAACAGCTTGTGCTTGAGCCTCAGGCCCAGGGACGGGCCGCCCGGGGCGTCCAGCGCGCGGCTGTACGCGATCGCCGTCTCGGCCGCCGCGTCGAAGATCCTGCCCTTGCCGTCGGCCTGGGCCTTGGCTCGCGCCGAGTTGTAGACCTTCTCGAAGACGCGTGGCACGCCGAGGATCAGCGTGGGCCGGAAGGACTGGAGCTCGTCGGTCAGGTTCTTGATGTCCGGTACGCAGCCCAGCCGGATCGGCGCCAGCACGGCCGCCACCTCCACCAGGCGCCCGAAGACGTGCGCGGCCGGAAGGAAGAGCAGGACGGAGCACTCGCCGGTGCGGAAGAGCGGGCTCAGGCGCTCCACCACGTTGCCGCACTCGGCGAAGAAGTTGCGGTGGGTCAGCACGCAGCCCTTGGGGCGGCCGGTGGTGCCCGAGGTGTAGACGATGGTGGCCGGGTCGTCGGCGTTGGCGAGGCTGCTGCGCTCGTCGACCTCGGCCTCGGTGATCTGCGCGCCGGCGCCCTTCAGGGCGTCGATCGCACCCTGCTCGATCTCCCAGGCCTGGCGCAGTTCCGGCAGCCGGTCGCGCAGCGAGGCCACGGCCGCGCTGTGCCCGGGGCTCTCCACGATCACGGCGGAGGCGCCGGAGTCGCTGAGGATCCACTGGACCTGCTCGGCCGAACTGGTCTCGTAGACGGGGACGGTGACGCCGCCCGCGGTCCAGATCGCGAAGTCGATCAGCACCCACTCGTAGCGGGTGCGGGACATCAGGGCGACGCGGTCGCCGGGGCGGATGCCCGAGGCGATCAGGCCCTTGGCCGTGGCCCGCACCTCGGCCAGGAACTCGGTCGCGGTCACGTCCTGCCACCGGCCGTCGACCTTGCGGCTCATGACGGCGGTGTCGGGATGCTGCGAGGCGTTGCGGCGGATGAGATCCGTCAGGTTCCCGTCCGACGGGACCTCGTACAGGGCCGGAAGGCTGAACTCGCGCAAGACTGCTGCTCCTCTGGGCGCCATCGCCACCATGTGGACCGACCGGACGTTACCCATCAGTAGTGGGTTCCGGATAGAGGGAACCGGCCAGATGTTCCATGCGTCACATGACACGGCCCTAAGGTGCCGACCCTAGTCGACCCCGGCCACCACACGGAAGTAACCGCAGGTCCAGCTGCCCCTTCCACCCCCTCTACCCCCGGCCGCCGGGCCCCCCTAGGGTGGCCGCATGGGTGGCAGCACGCGTGGCAGAAAAGCCCGCACACGGGTGCACGTCGTCAGCGACGTGCACGGCAACTCCGAAGACCTCGCCAGGGCGGGAGAGGGCGCCGACGCACTCATCTGCCTCGGTGACCTGGTCCTCTTCCTCGACTACGCCGACCATTCGCGCGGGATCTTCCCCGACCTCTTCGGCGTCGAGAACGCGCACCGGATCGTCGAGCTGCGCACGCAGCGCCGCTTCGAGGAGGCGCACGTCTTCGGACGGCAGCTGTGGGCCGGCCTGGACCGGGAGCAGCTCATCGAGGGCGCGGTGCGCAAGCAGTACGCGGAAATGTTCGCCGCCTTCCCCGACCCCACGTACGCCACCTACGGCAATGTCGACATCCCCGGTCTGTGGCCCGAGTACGCCGACCGCCCCGGCCTCACCGTCCTGGACGGGCAGCGGGCGGAGATCGGCGGCCGCGTCTTCGGCTTCGTCGGCGGCGGGCTGCCCTCGCCGATGCGGACCCCCTACGAGGTGGACGTGGAGGAGTACGCGGCCAAGGTGGAGGCGCTCGGGGAAGTCGACGTACTGTGCTCGCACATCCCGCCGGAGGTACCGGAGCTCTGCTACGACACGGTCGCGCGCCGCTTCGAGCGGGGCAGCGAGGCGCTGCTCGCCGCGATCCGCCGGACCCGGCCCCGGTACGCCCTCTTCGGGCACGTGCACCAGCCGCTGGCGCAGCGCATGCGGATCGGCGGCACGGAGTGCGTGAACGTCGGGCACTTCGCGGCCACCGGGCGGCCCTGGGCCCTGGAGTGGTGAGCTCCGCACGCAGGGTAGCCTTCGAGCGGCGGCCGGAGGCCGGACACTTCCTCGAACACTCCCCGGAGGAGCGACTGCGATGGCGGAACACACCAGCTCAAGCATCACCATCGAGGCCGCCCCGGCCGACGTGATGGCCGTGATCGCCGACTTCGCCCGTTACCCGGAGTGGACCGGTGAGGTGAAGGAGGCCGAGGTGCTCGCCACCGACGCCCAGGGCCGCGCCGAGAAGGTCCGGCTGCTGCTCGACGCGGGCGCGATCAAGGACGACCACACCCTCGCCTACACCTGGAAGGGCACGGACGAGGTCAGCTGGACCCTGGACAAGTCGCAGATGCTGCGCCAGCTCGACGGTTCCTACCGGCTGACCCCGGTGGACGGCGGCAAGCGCACCGAGGTCACCTACCAGCTGACCGTGGACGTCAAGATCCCCATGCTCGGCATGATCAAGCGCAAGGCGGAGAAGGTCATCATCGACCGTGCGCTGGCGGGCCTGAAGAAGCGCGTCGAGACCGTCTGACCGAACCGGCCCCGCCGGCGTTCGAGGCGCCGGGGTCCGGGGGCGCCCCCGGCAGCGCCGCCGCACCCCATCGATCCGGAGCACCCTCCCCATGCACATCCTGCTGATCACCGGCCCCGGCGGATCGGGCCGCACCACCGTGGCCGCGGCCACCGCGCTCGCCGCGGCGCGCGACGGGCGGCGGGTGCTCCTGGTGACCGGTGAGCCGCTGGTCCCGGAAGGCGAACGCCTGCGCGTGGCCCGGGTGGACTCCGGCGAGTCGTTCCGGGCCGAGCTCGTCGCCCTGCAGGAGCGCGGCTCCGCGCTGCTCGGGATGGTCGGGGCGCGCCCGCTCGGCGCCGAGGAGCTCACCGAGCTGCCCGGAGCCGAACAGTTCGCCCTGCTGCGCGCCCTGCGGCGGGCCGCCCGCGCCCCCGGCACCGACCTCGTCGTCGTCGACATGCCCCCGCTCCACGAGGCCGCGGCCACCCTCGCCCTGCCCGGGCAGCTGCGCCGCTACCTCGCCCGGCTGCTCCCCGCGGAGCGCCAGGCCGCCCGCGCCCTGCGGCCCGTACTGGCCCAGCTGGCCGGAGTCCCCATGCCCGCGCAGTGGCTCTACGAGGCCGCCGCCCGCTGGGACGGGGAGCTCGCGGAGGTCCAGGCCGTCATCGAGGCCGAGACCACCGAAGTGCGACTGGTCGCCGAGCCCGGGCCGGCCGCCGCCGACGCGCTGCGGCTCGGCCGGCTCGGGCTCGCCCTGCACCAGCTGCCCGTCGGTGCCGTCGTCGCCAACCGCATGGTGCCGCAGGGCTCCGCCGACCCCTGGCTCGCCGGGCTCGCCGCCCAGCAGGAGAAGTACGCCGCCGAGTGGGCCGCCGAGCTCCCCGTGGTCGCCCTCGCCCACCTCGGCCGCGACCCGCGCGACCCGCAGGACCTGGACGTCCTCGCGCAGACGGCCGGGCTCGTCCCCGGGCCGCCCGCACCCCGCACCGACTGGGCCGTCGAGGACCGCCGCGCCGAGGACGGGGTACTCGTCTGGGTGGCGCCGCTGCCCGGCGTCCGCAAGAGCGAGCTCGACCTGATCCGCCGCGGCGACGAGCTGCTGCTCGCGGCGGGCCCGTACCGCAGAATCGTTCCCCTCCCCGCGGCGCTGCGCCGCTGCACCGTCTCCGGCGCCGCCCTGGCCGACGGAGTGCTCCGCATCCGCTTCACCCCGGACCCCGGCCTGTGGCCCCGTACGCCCTGAAGCAGCCCTGCGTGCCCGGCGCGGCCTGAACGCCGTACCCCCGTTCGGGTACCGTCGAAGGTAGCCCGTACCGCACGCCCCGCAGCCGCCGCAGGAGAGTCCGCCATGAGCGAGGCCACCGACCGCCCCACCGACGACGACGCCTGGGCCAAGGCCTGCGCCGAGGCCCTCGCCGCCGAGAAGGAGCGCCTGCGCGGGCAGCAGGAGTCCGGCGCCGGCGCCACCGGCACTGCCGCCGAGGAGCTGTTCAAGCTCTTCGAAGCCGTCGCCGACAAGGTCTCCGCCCTGAACAACCCGCTCTTCGGCGTGGCCGCACAAGGCGCGGTACGCCAGATCGTCGACCAGGCCAAGACCGCCGCCAAACCCGTCATCGAGCGCAACCCCGAGGTCTTCGACCACCTCGCTGCCGCCGGATCCGAGCTGCTCGCGGCGTACCGCTCGGCCGTCGAGGGCCACGAGCGCCGCTGGACGCGGGGCGACGGCGCGCCCCCCCGCCAGACGCCCCAGGACCGCGACCCGCGCGACGACGGGCCCGACGCGGGCCCCGACGAGCGGATCGATCTCGACTGATCGATCTCGATTAGGGGGTGTCTGGCGGCCTGACCCACCAGACACCCCCTAGGGGACGCCCGCCCTCGGGTACCGTTGGCCGTGGCGGGGCTTGACCGGAAACCGAGGGACTAATGGGACTCACCATCGGCGTCGACATCGGCGGCACCAAGATCGCGGCCGGCGTGGTCGACGAAGAGGGCACCATCCTTGAGACGTACAAGGTGCCCACCCCGCCGACGGCGGACGGAGTGACGGACGCGATCTGTGCGGCCGTGTCCGAGGTCAGCAGCAGCCACACCATCGACGCCGTCGGCATCGGCGCCGCCGGATACGTGGACGACAAGCGCGCGACCGTGCTCTTCGCGCCCAACATCAACTGGCGCCACGAGCCGCTCAAGGACAAGGTCGAGCAGCGCATCGGCCTGCCCGTCGTCGTCGAGAACGACGCGAACTGCGCCGCCTGGGGCGAATACCGCTTCGGCGCCGGCCAGGGCCACGAGGACGTCATTTGCATCACCCTCGGCACCGGCCTGGGCGGCGGCATCATCATCGGCAACAAGCTGCGCCGCGGCCGCTTCGGCGTCGCCGCCGAATTCGGGCACATCCGGGTCGTCCCGGACGGCCTGCTGTGCGGCTGCGGCAGCCAGGGCTGCTGGGAGCAGTACGCCTCCGGGCGCGCCCTCGTGCGGTACGCGAAGCAGCGCGCCAACGCCACCCCCGAGAACGCGAAGGTCCTGCTCGCGCTCGGCGACGGCACCCCCGAGGGCATTGAGGGCAAGCACATCAGCGAGGCCGCCCGGCAGGGCGACCTGGTGGCCGTCGACGCCTTCCGCGAGCTGGCCCGCTGGGCCGGCGCCGGCCTGGCCGATCTGGCCTCCCTCTTCGACCCGTCGGCGTTCATCGTCGGCGGCGGCGTCTCCGACGAGGGCGACCTCGTCCTCGACCCGATCCGCAAGTCCTTCAAGCGCTGGCTGGTCGGCGGCGCCTGGCGCCCGCACGCGCAGGTGCTCGCCGCGCAGCTGGGCGGCAAGGCCGGGCTCGTCGGTGCGGCGGACCTGGCCCGCCAGGGCTGAGCCCTGAGCCCTAGGCCTGACGCCTGACCCCTTTCGTATGGACCGCCCGCCGCGCCCCTTGGGGAGTGGCGGGCGGCTGCGTATCTTGCGGAGCATGGACCAGCTGCCGAAGTCCCGTACGGAGCCCGACGGTTCTGCCGTGATCCGGGTGCTCAGCTACAACATCCGCTCCCTGCGCGACGACGAGGAGGCGCTGGCACGGGTCATCCGGGCCTGCGAGCCGGACCTCGTCTTCGTACAGGAGGCGCCCCGGTTCTTCCGGTGGCGCAAGCACGCGGCGCGGCTCGCCGCGAAGTGCGACCTGGTGGTGCTGGGCGGGGGAGCGACCGCGGCGGGGCCGCTGCTGCTGTGCTCGCTGCGGGTCTTCGTCGAGCGGACCCAGGACGTGCTGCTGCCGCGCGCACCCGGCCTGCACCGGCGGGGCTTCGCCACGGCGGTGGTCCGGATCGGCGGGGCGCGGGTGGGCCTGGTCAGCGCGCACCTGTCCCTGGACCGCGCGGAACGCCGGGCCCAGGCCGACCTCCTCCTGAAACGGGTGGCGGAGCTGGACACGCCGTACGGGATCGCCGCGGGCGACGTGAACGAGGGCCCGCAGGGCCCGGCCTTCGGGGCCCTCGCGGGCGCCCTGCAGGACTGCTGGTCGGTGGCCCCGTGGGGCGACGGCCCGACCTTTCCGGCGTCCGCGCCGGTCCGCCGCGTCGACGCCGTCTTCGCCACGCCGGGCGTGGAAGTCCTGGCCTGCGGGGTTCCGGCGGGGCTGCCGGGCGTCTCGTCCACCGACCTGCGGTCGGCGACGGACCACCTGCCGGTGCTGGCCGCGCTGCGGCTCCGGGCCGCGCCGTAGCCCGCCGTCCGGGGTGGGGCGCCGTTGCCGGGAGCGCTGCCCCGGACCCCCGCGCCTCAAACGCCGGCGAGGCTGAATACTCAGCCTCGCCGGGCTTCGAGCCGCGGACCCCCTAGGTCGTCTCTTTCGGATCTTGCCGGTTAAGACCGGGCGGCGCGGGCCCGGCAAGATCCGGAAGAGACGGCCTAGACCACCGCGCCCCGGCCCGGGTCGTCGTCATCGTCGTCGCCCTGCGACATGCGGGCGACCAGCGTCGCGAAGCCGCCCAGGAAGCCGCCGATGCCCAGCGTCGTCAGCCACCAGGTCATCTCCCACTGGAGGAGCACGGCCAGGAGCAGCAGCACCGGGCCGCCCACCACCGCGAGCCAGGCGAACTTCGACGTGGTGTCCGCCTCCGGGAGCTCCGGCTCCGGCGGGACGAAGTGGCCCTCCTCCGCCGCGGTCAGGTCGTCGTCCTTCGGCTCCGCCAGCGAGTGGTCGCGCGGACCGGCCATGCCGACGCCCGGGGCGAAGAGCACCGAACTGCCCAGCGCCGTCGGCGGCTCGGGCTCAGGACCGGCCTTCGGCTCCGGCTCGTCCGGCTTCGGCTTCAGCTCCGGCTCGTCCGGCTTCACTTCCGGCCCGGACTCCGGCTTCGCTTCCTGCTTCGACTCCAGCTCCGGCTCCCGCGGGAACGGCTTGACGTCCTCCTCCGGCAGGAGCAGGTTCTCGATCGGCTTGAACGGCCGCGCCCCCGGCGGGTCCGGCGGCTCCTGCCCGTACCCGGCGACGATCGCCGCCCACGCCGCTTCCTCGTCCAACGGCGGAACCCCGCCCGACTGCTCCTCGTGCTCAGCCACCCGCCCGCGCCCCCTCCCTGCCCACGCTCTGCGCCAGTCGGCCGACGAACGCATAGCTGTCCGCGAAGATCCGCTCCGCGTCATGGTCCAACGTCGCGACGTGGTAGCTCTGTTCCAGCAGGGTCTCGGTGACGTCCCTCGACGAGATCCGTGCCAGGATCCGCGCCGAGTCGACCGGCGGTACGACGTGGTCCTGCGGGCTGTGCAGAAGCAGCACCGGCTGCGTCACCTGCGGCAGTTCGGCGTCCACCAGCCGCAGGAACGTCCGCAGCGAGTGCGCGGCGCGCGTCGGGACCCGGTCGTACCCGACCTCCTCCGAGCCCGGCTTCGCGATGTCGCTCGCGATGCCCGGCGTCGAGCGGATGAAGTGCTTGGCCACCGGCAGGGCGACGGCCAGCGGGTCGTGCACCTTGTTGGCCGGGTTGACGAGCACGAGGCCGCTGATCGCCTCCCCGTGCTTGGCCGCCAGCCGCAGGCTCAGCGCACCACCCATCGACAGCCCGAAGACGAACACCTGCGCGCACCGGTCCAGCAGGTCCCGCAGGGCGCGGTCCACCTCTGCGTACCAGTCCTCCCAGCCCGTGAGCTGCATGTCCTGCCAGCGCGTCCCGTGCCCGGGCAGCAGCGGCAGCGACACCGTCAGGCCCTGCGCCGCGAGGTACTCGGCCCAGGGGCGCAGCGACTGCGGGGAACCGGTGAAGCCGTGGCAGAGAAGGACGCCGACCTCTCCGCCCTCGTGGCGGAACGGCTCGGCTCCAGGGAGGACGGGCACCTGGGTCTCCTAGATGATGAGGTACGTCGGGGGGTGCGTTGCTCTGTGTGACTTCACCGTACGCGACCGGGGTGGCACCGGCCAGGGTCGTCGGGCTCCTGCCGGGGGAGGCAGGGGATATGGTCTGTTCGACAGACACAGGAAGGCTTTCGAGTTGATCTACGGCGCAATGAAGTTCTCCGTCGGCGGTTCCCTGAAACTCGCTTTCAGGCCGTGGGTGGAGGGCCTCGAGAACATTCCCGCAGAGGGGCCGGCGATCCTCGCGAGCAATCACCTGTCCTTCTCCGACTCCTTCTTCCTGCCGGCCGTGCTCGACCGGAAGGTGACCTTCATCGCGAAGGCGGAGTACTTCACCTCACCCGGAATCAAGGGCAGGCTGACGGCCGCCTTCTTCAAGGGCGTCGGCCAGCTCCCGGTGGACCGCTCCGGCGCCCGCGGGGCCGGCGAGGCCGCCATCAGAAGCGGCATCGAGGTCATCGAACGCGGGGAGCTGTTCGGTATCTACCCCGAGGGCACGCGTTCACCCGACGGCCGTCTCTACCGCGGCAAGCCCGGCGGGCTGGCCCGTGTGGCGCTGGCCACCGGAGCGCCCGTGATCCCCGTGGCGATGATCGACACGGAGAAGATCCAGCCGCCCGGCAAGGTGATCCCCAAGCTGATGCGCCCGGGCATCCGGATCGGCAAGCCGCTGGACTTCAGCCGCTACCACGGCATGGACCACGACCGCTTCATCCTCCGCTCGGTGACCGACGAGGTCATGTACGAGATCATGAAGCTCTCCGGCCAGGAGTACGTCGACATCTACGCGACGGCCGCCAAGCGCCAGATCGCCGATGCCGAGAAGGCCGAGAAGGCGGAGAAGGCCGAGAAGGCCAAGGCCGAGAAGCCCGAGGACACGGCGGAGTAGGCCGGGGCGTACCGCCCGCGAGGGGTGGGGGAGATGGCGAAACGCGAACGCGTCGTACGCATGTCGGTGGAGCAGCCGCTCTGGCGTGCCCTGACGGTGTACCGGCTGCTGACCATGGTGTACGCGGTACTGCTGTTCGCCTCGGCGTACAAGAGGTTCCCGCACCCCTGGACCGCGGCCGGCTACCTCGGCTTCCTCGCGGTCTGGACCCTGGCCACCACCCCGAAGGTGGCCAACGCGGCCAGCTGCACCAAGGGCTTCCTCGTGGCCGACCTCACCGTCGCCCTCGTCGGCATCGGGCTGACCCCGCTGGCCGACACCCACGAGCGGATCATCGGGGGCGGGCCCACCCTCCCCACGATCTGGACCGGGGGCGCGGTCCTCGGCTTCGCCATCAAGGGCGGCTGGCGCTGGGCCTGTTTCGCCTCCACCTTCGTGGTCGCGGTCACCATCCTCATCCACGGCGGCCAGCCCACCCGGGACGCCCTGCACAACGTGCTGCTCGTCTGGGTCTCCTCCGTGGCCATCGGGTACGTGGTCGAGGTCGCCCGGGCCAGTGAGGCGACCCTCGCCCGCGCCCTGGAGATCGAGGCCGCCACCCGCGAACGCGAGCGCCTCGCCCGCGACATCCACGACGGGGTCCTCCAGGTCCTCGCCATGGTCCAGCGGCGCGGCGCCGAACTGGGCGGCGAGGCCGAGGAACTCGGCAGGATGGCGGGGGAGCAGGAGGTGGCGCTGCGCACCCTCGTCTCCAGCGGGCTGGTGCAGCCCTCGCGGGTCTCCCGGGACGAGTCGCGGGGCGCGCTGGTGGACACGTACGAGGTGGAGGAGCCGGGCACCGACGAGGGAGAGCTGGATCTGCGCAACCTCCTCGCCCCGTACGCCGGGTCCCGGGTGAGCTTCGCGGAGCCGGGCACCCCGGTGCCGCTGCCGGTGCCCGCCGCGCGGGAGCTCGCGGCGGCGGTCGGGGCCGCCCTCGACAACGTGCGCAAGCACGCCGGGGAGGGCGCCCGCGCCTGGATCCTGGTCGAGGACTGGGGCGACGAGGTGATCGTGACCGTTCGCGACGACGGCCCCGGCATCCCGGCCGGCCGGCTCGACCAGGCGGAGGGCGAGGGCCGGTTGGGGGTGGCCCTGTCCATCCGCGGCCGGCTGCGTGACCTCGGCGGCAGCGCCGAGCTGGTGTCCGTCCCCGGACAGGGCACCGAAGTGGAATTGAAAGTACCGAGGGGGAGGACGGCCAAGAGATGAGTGAGCGCGCCGACGTGGACCAGCTGCACGAGATCAGGGTGATGGTGGTCGACGACCACCCGATGTGGCGGGACGCGGTCGCCCGCGACCTGGCCGCCGCGGGCTTCGACGTCGTCGCCACCGCCGGCGACGGCCCCGAGGCGGTACGGCGGGCCCGCGCCGTGACCCCCGACGTCCTGGTCCTCGACCTCAACCTGCCGGGGATGCCGGGGGTCCAGGTCTGCAAGGAACTGGCCGGCGCCAACCCGGCGCCGCGGGTCCTGGTCCTGTCGGCCAGCGGCGAGCACGCGGACGTCCTGGAGGCGGTGAAGTCCGGCGCGACCGGCTACCTGCTGAAGTCCGCCGGCGCCCAGGAGCTGATCGAGGCGGTCCGCCGCACCGCCGCCGGCGACCCGGTCTTCACCCCCGGGCTGGCGGGGCTGGTGCTCGGCGAGTACCGGCGCCTGGCCACCGACCCGGTGCCGACCGCCTCCGACGAGCCCAAGGCGCCGCAACTGACCGACCGGGAGACCGAGGTACTGCGGCTCGTCGCCAAGGGGCTCTCGTACAAGCAGATCGCGGAACGGCTGGTCATCTCCCACCGCACCGTGCAGAACCACGTCCAGAACACCCTGGGCAAGCTGCAGTTGCACAACCGGGTGGAGCTCGTCCGGTACGCGATAGAGCGCGGCCTCGACGACGCCTAGGCCGGGTCTTCGATCGTACTTTCGTCTTCGTCCGAGTGAACGGGCGTACCCAACGCCCCGTAATTCCACCTGAATTGCCTCTTCCGGCCCTCTTGCTGTGACGTGGGTCACCACTAGCGTGAGCGTCATGGCGACAACAGATTCCATGAAGGTCGGAGTGCTGACCGGCGGCGGTGACTGCCCCGGGCTGAACGCGGTGATCAGGGCGGTCGTCCGCAAGGGCGAGCAGGAGTACGGCTGCCGGTTCATCGGATTCAAGGACGGCTGGCGGGGTGCGGTCGAGGGGATGACCGTCCCGCTCGACATCCCCGCCGTCCGCGGCATCCTGCCCCGCGGGGGCACGATCCTCGGCTCCTCGCGCACCAACCCGTTCAAGACGGACAACGGGGTCCGGCGGATCAAGGAGAACCTCGACAAGTACGAGGTCGACGCGCTCATCGCGATCGGCGGCGAGGACACCCTCGGTGTCGCCGCCCAACTGTACGGGGAGTACGGCATCCCCTGCGTCGGCGTGCCGAAGACCATCGACAACGACCTGTCGGCCACGGACTACACCTTCGGCTTCGACACCGCCGTCGGCATCGCGACCGAGGCCATCGACCGGCTGCACACCACGGCCGAGTCGCACATGCGGGTCCTGGTCGTCGAGGTCATGGGCCGGCACGCCGGCTGGATCGCCCTGCACTCGGGGCTCGCGGGCGGCGCCAACGTCATCCTCATCCCGGAGCAGCGCTTCGACGTGGACCAGGTGTGCGCGTGGGTGACCTCCCGTTTCAAGGCCAGCTACGCGCCGATCGTCGTGGTCGCCGAGGGAGCGATGCCCAAGGACGGGGAGATGGTGCTGAAGGACGCCACCACCGACTCCTTCGGTCACGTCCGGCTGTCGGGGGTGGGGGAGTGGCTGGCCAAGGAGATCGAGGGGCGGACCGGCAAGGAGGCCCGCACGACCGTCCTCGGGCACATCCAGCGGGGCGGCACGCCGAGCGCCTTCGACCGGTGGCTGGCGACCCGGTTCGGGCTGCACGCGATCGAGGCCGTGCACGAGGGGGACTTCGGCAAAATGGTCGCGCTCAAGGGGACGGACATCGTGCGGGTACCGATCGCGGAGGCGACGGCCCGGCTGAAGACCGTGGACCCCGCGCTCTACAAGGAGGTCGGGGTCTTCTTCGGCTGAGGCCGGCCGAAGGACCGCGAGCCCCTCGGCCTGACCGGTGCGCCTGCGTCGGGGGGGGGGGGGGGGGGGGGGGGGAGAAAGGGGGGGGGGGGGAGGGGGGGGGGGGGGGGGGGGGGGGGGGGGGGGGGGGGGGGTACG
>NZ_JBWKJU010000032.1:0-9503 GCF_056432025.1 Streptomyces sp. NPDC045695 | reverse complement strand
CCCCTCCCCCCCCGCCCCCCCCCCCCCCATCCTCCCTCCCTCCCCCCCCCCCCTCCCCCCCCCCCTCCCCCCCCCCCCCTCTCCCCCTCCCCCCCCCCCCCCCCCCCCCCCCCCCCCCCCGACGGGCGGGGACGTTACGCCGGGGCGCCGGCGCGGACCCCTTGCAGCAGTGCGCCCAGCAGGTCCGCGCCGCGCAGGGTGAGGACCGACTCCGGATGGAACTGGACCCCCGCGAAGCCGGCCGCGGAGCCCGCCGCGGAGCGCAGCGCGTGGACCTCGCCCGTCGACGGGTCCCGGGAGACCTCGACGCCCCGCAGGGCGAGGGCGGCGGCCCGCTCGTCGTCGCAGTGGGCGGTGTACGTGTTGTAGAAGCCGACCACCTCGTCCGCCCCGAACAGGTCGATCCGGGTCTGCGCCCCCTGGGCCGGCTGCGCCTTGCGGACCAGCGGGAGCCCCAGCTCGGCGGCCAGCAGCTCGTGGCCCAGGCAGATCCCGACCAGGCCGTGGCGGTGCGCGGCCAGCAGTTCGGCGGTCAGAGCGCGCAGCATCCGCATCTTGGGGTCCGCGCCGTCCGCCGGGTCGCCCGGGCCGGGGCCCAGGACGACCGGGCCCTCCCAGGCCAGGGCGGCCTCCCGCAGCCCCGGATCGTCGTAGCGGCGTACGGTCACCTCCAGCCCGGCCACCCGCAGCACGTGCGCCAGCATCGCCGTGAAGGTGTCCTCGCCGTCCACCACCAGCGCGTGGCCGGAGAGCGGGGCGGGCCGCTCCTGCATCCGCAGCCAGAACGGGGCCAGGTCCGCCCGCCGGGCGGCGAGGGCCGCCCGCACCCGCGGGTCCTGCCCCAGCCGTGCCCCCTCGAAGGCCGGGCGGGGCGCCGCCGGCCGCACCCCGAGCGCCGCCAGCACGCCCGCCGCCTTCGCGTGCGTCTCCGCCACCTCGCCCGCGGGGTCGGAGTGCCGTACGAGCGTCGCGCCCACCGGGACCCGCAGCACACCGTCCGCGCCGATGTCGGCCGTGCGGATCAGGATCGGGGAGTCGAGCGTCTGGGCCCCGGAGGCGTCGAGCCCGAGCAGGGCCAGCGCGCCCGCGTAGTAGCCGCGGCCGCCGCTCTCGTACCGCTCGATGACCCGGCAGGCGTTCTGCACCGGCGAGCCGGTGACCGTCGCCGCGAACATCGTCTCCCGCAGCACCTCCCGCACGTCCAGGGAGGAGCGCCCGCGCAGCTCGTACTCGGTGTGAGCGAGGTGGGACATCTCCTTCAGCCGCGGGCCGACGACCACCCCGCCCCGGTCCCCGACCGTGCACATCATCTTGAGCTCCTCGTCGACCACCATCGACAGCTCCTCGGTCTCCTTGCGGTCGCCGAGGAAGGCGAGGAGGGAGTCCACGGTCGGGCCCCCGGCCGGATAGCGGTAGGTCCCGCTGATCGGGTTCATCACGACCGTGCCCCCGGACATCCGCACGTGGACCTCGGGACTGGCCCCGACCAGCGTGCGGTCGCCGGTGTGGACGACGTACGTCCAGTACGCGCCGCGCTCGCCCAGCAGCAGCCGACGGAACAGGGCGAGGGCGTCGGCCCGGCCGAAGCCCTCGATCCGGCCCTCGTAGGTGCGCCGGATGACGAAGTTCGCGCCCTCGCCGCGGCCGATCTCGTCCTCGATCACCCGCTCGACGGTGGCCGCGTACTGCTCGTCGGGGACGTCGAAGCCGCCGCCGTCGACGCGCACCGCGTGCGCGGGCAGCTCGGCCAGTGCCTGGTCGAGCGCCATCTCGTACGTCTCCTCGGCGACCAGCACGCTCAGCGGCGTGCCGTCGTCGCGTACGTCGAACCCGCGCTCCCGGATCTGCCGGAAGGGCACGAGGGCGAGGGCGGGCAGCTCCCCGACGGGCAGGTCGGCGAGGTGCTCGGCCTCGTGGACCGCGCCGATCAGCACCTCGACGGTGTCGTGGTCGCGCCCGGGGGTCCGCCGGCGCAGCAGGGCGAAGGGCGGGCAGGAGTCGTCGAGCAGGCGGCTCAGCGGGCTCAGGGGGCTCGGTCGGTGCGGCTGGCTGGAGTGCATGGGGCGGGAGCGTCCTTCCGGTGGGAGGAGCGGCCCGCGTCCGTCGGTGTCTTCGCACCGCATGCGGAAGGCCGCCCCTCGGGGCGGCCTTCGCGTCGTGCGTGTCTCAGGTACGCGCGAGAAGTGGGCCGCCGGGAGCGGGCCACCACCAGTTCTGGTTCACGTGCGCGTACATGTCGGGCACCTTAGCCCACCACGCCCCCGGAGCGCCGTATCCGTCTCACGAGGTGGGCTGAACCATCGATTCCGTTCCTGCCGGGCACCCCGCGCCTTCGGGGCGGACGGCCGTCTCACGTTGTGGTCGCATGGCTGGACGCCGCGTGTGACGCCGTAATGTGTACGAGGTGACCGTGAACGCTGAAACCCAAGCCCCCGCCGCCAAGGCGACCTGGCGGCACCTTCCCGCGGCGCAGCAGCCCTCGTACCCCGATGCCGAGGCTCTGCGCGCTGTCGTCGCGGACCTCGAGTCGTATCCTCCCCTCGTTTTCGCGGGTGAGTGCGACCAGCTGCGCGCCCGTCTGGGAGCCGTCGCCAAGGGCGAGGCGTTCCTCCTTCAGGGCGGCGACTGCGCCGAGGCCTTCGACGGCGTCTCCGCCGACCACATCCGCGCCAAGCTCAAGACGCTGCTCCAGATGAGCGCCGTCCTGACGTACGCGGCCTCCGTGCCCGTCGTCAAGGTCGGCCGCATCGCGGGCCAGTACTCCAAGCCGCGCTCCAAGGACACCGAGACCCGCGACGGCGTCACCCTGCCGACCTACCGCGGTGACTCGGTCAACGGCTTCCCCTTCACCGAAGAGGCCCGGATCCCGGACCCCGAGCGGCTCAAGCGGATGTACAACGCGTCCGCCTCCACGCTCAACCTGGTGCGCGCCTTCACCACCGGTGGTTACGCCGACCTGCGCCAGGTGCACGCCTGGAACCAGGACTTCGTGAAGTCCTCGCCGTCCGGTCAGCGCTACGAGCAGCTCGCGCGGGAGATCGACAACGCGCTGAACTTCATGAAGGCGTGCGGCACCGACCCGGCCGAGTTCAAGGCCGTCGAGTTCTACGCCTCCCACGAGGCGCTGCTGCTCGACTACGAGGGCGCGCTGACCCGCACCGACTCGCGTACCGGCAAGCTGTACGACACCTCCGGCCACATGGTCTGGATCGGGGAGCGCACCCGGCAGCTGGACCACGCGCACATCGAGTTCTGCTCGCAGATCGCCAACCCGGTCGGCATCAAGCTCGGCCCCACCACCACGGTGGACGAGGCGCTGACGTACATCGACCGGCTGGACCCCGAGCGCGAGCCGGGCCGGCTGACCTTCGTCGTCCGCATGGGCGCCGACAAGGTCCGCGACAAGCTCCCCGAGCTCGTGGAGAAGGTCACCGCCTCCGGCGCGACCGTCGCCTGGGTCACCGACCCGATGCACGGCAACACCTTCGAGGCGGCCTCCGGCCACAAGACGCGCCGTTTCGACGACGTGCTCGACGAGGTCAAGGGCTTCTTCGAGGTCCACAAGGCGCTGGGCACCCACCCGGGCGGCATCCACGTCGAGCTCACCGGTGACGACGTCACCGAGTGCGTGGGCGGCGGCGACGAGATCTTCGTCGACGACCTGCACCAGCGCTACGAGACGGCCTGCGACCCGCGGCTCAACCGCAGCCAGTCCCTGGACCTGGCCTTCCTGGTCGCCGAGATGTACCGCGACCAGTAGGGATCAGTCAGTACCTTCGTACGACGACGGGGCGCGGATCGATGTGATCCGCGCCCCATCGTCGTGTCCGGGTCTTTTAGGTCACCCTAACTTTAGGTACGGTTAGGTAAGCCTCACCGAATAGGGGATGGCCCGCCGAACCGTTCCACCCCGGAGGTGAACCGCGTGTACGTCTGCTCTTGCTTCGGAATCACCGACAAGCAGGTCAAGGACCACGCGGCTGCCGGGGCGTGCACCCCGCGGCAGATCGCCTCGGCCACCAAGGCCGGAACCGACTGCGGCTCCTGCGTGCGCACCATCCAGGGCATCCTCGGCCGCGGCGCGTGCCCGCGTCGTGAGCTGCTGGAGAAGGGCGACGCGGCGGCCGTGCTCGCCGCCGCCCCCGAGCCGGCCCTCGCGCCCCTGCCCGAGCTGGCGGAAGTGGCCTAGCGGCAGCTAGCTCGGCTGCTCGATGAGCTGCGCGATGTAGAGCGCCTCGCCCAGGGACTCGATGAGCTCCAGCTGGGTGTCGAGATAGTCGATGTGGTGCTCTTCGTCCTCCAGGATCTCCTCGAAGAGCCGGGCGGAGGTGATGTCGCCCTTGCCGCGCATGACCTCGATACCGCGCTTGAGGCGGTCGATGGCCTCCACCTCCACCTGGCGGTCGGCCTGGAACATCTCCGTGATCGTCTGCCCGACGCGCACGTGGAAGAGGCGCTGGTAGTTCGGCAGACCGTCGAGCATCAGAATGCGCTCGGTGATCTTGTCCGCGTGCTTCATCTCGTCGATGGATTCTTCACGCGTGTACTTGGCGAGCTTGGTCCAGCCCTTGTTGTCCTGGATGCGGTAGTGCAGCCAGTACTGATTGATGGCCGTCAGCTCACCGGTCAGCTGCTCGTTCAGAAATTCAAGGACCTCGGGGTCGCCCTGCATCGCAGAGGCTCCTTCCAGGCAATGTCATTTATGACGGGGCTGGGGTACCTCCCGGCATCGGCCGGGGGGATTGCGCGCATCCTTGCACCGCCGCCGGAGGGCGTCCAGTAAGTGCCTCCTTAGTGTGAGTTGCAGTGACTTGCCCTAATCGGCACAGACCTGGTCATGACCACCCCGCGACGTCTGTCACCATGGAGTCATGGGTCAGCCGGAAAGCCGGGAATCTCCGGAAGCAGAGCAGCTGGAGCTTCCACCGGGGCAGCGGCTGCAGCGGGGCTGGCCGGTCACCCATTACGGGCCCGTACCCAAGTTCAAGCCGGACCGCTGGGAATTCCGCGTCTTCGGCGCGACGGCCGACGGCGACAAGCACTGCTGGAACCACGAGCAGTTCACGGCCCTGCCCTTCAACTCCGTGGTGGCGGACCTCCACTGCGTGACGAAATTCAGCATGCAGGGCGCCGAATGGGGTGGCGTCCTCGCCCGCGACGTCCTGGCCCTGGCGCCGCCGGCGCCGCAGGTCACGCACGTGATGGTGTGGGCCGAGTACGGCTTCAGCTCCAACCTGCGGCTGGCCGACTTCGCCTCCGAGCGCACGGTTTTCGCCACCCATCAGGGCGGCGAACTCCTCACCGCCGAGCACGGTTTCCCCGTGCGGCTGGTGGTCCCGCACCTGTACGCGTGGAAGGGCCCCAAGTGGGTCCGCGGCGTCGAGTACATGACCGCGGACCGCCGGGGCTTCTGGGAGGAGCGCGGCTACCACAACATCGGCGACCCCTGGCGCGAGCAGCGCTACTCGTACCAGGAAGAGCCGGGGGACGGCCCCGAGCTGTAGGGGCTTTTCAGCCTTTTCGGCTTCGCCGGCGGTGAGAGTCACCCGGACGGCGTACCCAGGAGACGCGGGCCCCGTCCCTCAAGGGCGCAGGCTCTTCAGCAGCGCCACGTCCGCCGCGTGCCCTTCCTTGCCGCCCGGGGTCTCGGTGATCAGCGGTACGCCGTCCATCGCGGGGTGCGTCATCAGCTCGGCGAAGGCGTCGGGTCCGATGTGGCCCAGCCCGATGTTGGCGTGCCGGTCCTTGTGGGCGCCGACGCCCTCCTTGGAATCGTTCGCGTGGACCAGCTTCAGCCGGCCCTCGCCCACCGTGTCCACCAGCAGGTCCAGCGTCAGCTTCGTACCCCCCGGCTCCGCCAGGTCGTGACCGGCCGCGAAGACGTGGCAGGTGTCCAGGCAGATCCCCAGCATCGGGTGGTGGTCGAGCGCCTCGAAGTACGGCCCGAAGTCCTCGGCCCGCGAGCACAGCGAGGAACCCTGACCGGCCGTGGACTCCAGCAGCAAGAAGGGGTCGTCCTCGTGCGTCAGCTCGTCCAGCAACGGCAGCATGTGCTCCCTGATCTGCGCGTACGCCGCCTCGCGCGGGCGGCCTCCGGTGGCCGAACCGGTGTGCACGACCACGCCCAGCGCGCCGATCGCCCGGGCCCGGCGCAGCGAGTGGCGCAGGGACTCCACCGACTTCTCCACGGTCGCCTCGGTGTGCGAGCCGAAGTTGATCAGATACGGCGCGTGCACGTAGGCCGGGATGGACTCGGCCGCGCACTGCTCCCGGAACCGCTCGTCCTGGGCCGGGTTCCCCGTCGGGGTGGCCCAGCCGCGCGGATTGGCGACGAAGACCTGGACGGCCTCGGCGCCCATCTCCCGGGCGTAGGCCAGGCCCACAGAGGCGAGCCCGCCGGCGACGGGAACGTGCCCGCCCACTGGATTGCGTATCACGGCGGCCTAGAGCCCCTTGGTCTTGATGGTGATCGTGCTGCCCTCGGGGGCGCTCTGTCCGGCCGGCACCGACTGCGTGTCCACCGTGTTGCTGAAGGAGAGGAAGGGCCGGTCCACCTTCACCTTGAAGCCCCCCGCCTCCAGGGTCTTGCGGGCCACGTCCACGTCCTGGCCGGTCACGTTCGGGACCGGCAGCTGGCGGGGGCCCTTGGACAGGGTCAGCGTGATCGTGTCCCCGGCCGCGGCCTGACTGCCGGCGGCGATCGACTGGTTGGCGACCGTACCGGCCACCGACGGGGCGTTGACCTGCTCGGGAGCCGTCACGACCTTCAGTCCCAGGCCCTCCAGAGCGGACTTCGCCTGTTCGGCGGAGATCCCGGCCACGTTCGGCACCGGCACCGGGCGGCCCTTGCTGACCAGGAGCGCGACCGCCGTGTCGGGCGCCCGCTTCTGGCCGCCGGCCGGGTCGGTGCTGATCACCGAGCCCTGGGCGACGTCCTGGCTGAACGCCTGCGTGACGACGCCGGGCGCCAGCCCGGCCTTCGTCAGCTCGGCCTTGGCAGCCTCCAGCGGCCTGCCCTTGAGGTCGGGCACGGAGACCACCTGCGGGCCGCGGGAGAGGGTGATGGTCACCGCGCCGTTGCCGCGGATCCGCTTGCCGCCCGGGGGATCGCTGTCCATCACCGTCCCGCGGTCGAAGGCGTCGCTGAACTTCCGCTCGACCCCCTTCACCCCCAGACCGGCCGCGGACAGCTGCGAACGCGCCTGCTCCTCGGTCTTGCCGAGCAGGTTGGGGACCTTGGTGAACTGTCCGGAGTTGATGTACCAGACACCGGTCCCGACGCCGAGCGCGAGCAGGACCCCGGCGATGACCAGCAGCACACCGCGCGGGGGCCGTCCCCTCGGGGCCGGCCGGTGCGCCGCGGGCGCGGGCGGCGGGAGCAGGGTCTCCAGGCGCGAGGTGTGGTGCACGGGCTGGCGCGCCTCCACCGGGCGCGGGATGACGCCGGTGCGGTCCTCGGCGGAGGAGCGCTCCTCGGCGCGCGCCTGCGGCGGTACGGCGTCCAGCTCGGCGTCGCTGAGCAGGGCGCGGCCTTCGAGGGCGAGACCGAGCAGGGCGGCGGCGTCGTACGGGCGCAGATCCGGGTTGCGGGCGGTGGCGTGCGCGACGAGCTCGTCGAGCGCGACGGACAGGCCGGGCACGGCGGCGGACGGCGGTGGGACGTCCTCGTGGAGGTGCTGGTAGAGCACCTGGGCGGGGGTGCCGCCGAGGTGGGGCTTGGAGCCGGTGAGCATCTCGTAGAGGACGACACCGCAGGCGTAGACGTCCACGCGGGTGTCGGCGACGCCGCTCTCGATCTGCTCGGGGGCCAGGTAGGAGACGGTGCCGAGGACCGAGCCGGTGGTGCTGGTGACCGAGTCCACGGACCGGACCAGCCCGAAGTCGGCGACCTTGACGCGGCCGTCGTCGCCGATCAGGACGTTCTCGGGCTTCATGTCGCGGTGGACGAAGCCGGCCCGGTGCGCGGCGCCGAGGGCGGCGAGGACCGGTTCGAGGATGTCGAGGGCGGCACGGGGCTGGAGCGCACCGCGCTCGCGGAGCACGTCGCGCAGGGTGCAGCCGGAGACGTACTCCATGGCGAGGTACACGTACGGCCCGTCGGTGCCCTGGTCGAAGACGGCGACGACGTTGGGGTGCGCGAGCCGGGCCACGGACTTCGCCTCCCGGATGAACCGGTCGACGAAGGCCGCGTCGGCGGCGAGGGCCGGGTGCATGACCTTCAGCGCGAGGACGCGGTCGAGGCGGGTGTCGACGGCGCGGTAGACCGTGGCCATGCCGCCGGCCGCGATGCGGGCGTCGATGCGGTAGCGGCCGTCGAGCACGCGCCCGACGAGGGGGTCATCCAGGGTCGTATCCACCCGGCGATTCTATTGGCGCGGCGGCGTGCCCCGGCCGGGGCGGGTCAGCCTTGCAGCCCAGCTGTGACGTGGGGGGTGTACGGGGGCACGCGGGCGGGGTATCCGCCCCCTTGGGCCCCTCCCCGCGCGCGGTGGTGGCCCACCCGCCCTGGGCGGCGGCGGGGCGGGGGCTGGGGGCATGCGGGGCGGGGTCGGGGGCGGGCGGGACTCGCCGGGGGGCGGTTCCTAGCTGAGGGCGGGGGCTTCGGAGGGCGGGAGCTCCTTGGGCGGCATCAGAGAGGTCTTGGGGGTTTCCCGTCAGTCTCATCGTCTCTCCGTGTCGGGCCGGTCCCTCAAGGGCGCTCCCTACGGTCGCGTCGCTGCGCGATGGCCTTCGGCCACCCTTGACCGACCGTCCCGCCCCGGACATACGAAGACTGCCGGGAAACCCCCAAAGGAACGGGCCGGGGGTTCCGGTGTAGGGACGGGGGAGAGCAGGGATGCGCGGCCTGGGCGCTGGCGGCCGGATCTCCAGGAGCGGGCCTGCCTGCCTGGGACCCGGGTCGGGAGTGACGCGTCAGATCGCTACGCGCTTCTCATCCCTCAGCGTCCGCCGGCCGTCCGGGGCTGGGAATAGGCCGCACAGATCGCTACACGCTCCCCGTCGACGGCGACTGCCGGTCGCTTGTGGGCCTTGGGCGGTGATTCCTCGCCTCAGCCGAGCTGTACTCCCATCAGAGCGACCCCACTCCCACCAACCCACGGACAGACCGCCGCAATTGGGGCAAACCGACGCGCTTTCCGGTCGCCCACCCACGCAGACCCGGATACAGCTCGGTATAGGCGCGTTCTGGCGCCTGGACTTGCCCAGACAGCCGTCAGACGCCGTCTTCGAGGACTTCTGACGGTCGTGGGCGGCTTATGTCCGGCCCCGGACGGCCGGCAGACGCTGAGAGATGAGGAGCGTGTAGCGATCTGACGCGTCCGCCCCCGCCCCCGTCCCGGGATCCGATGCCCCGATCGGCCCGCCTCTCGGACTGCCCGGCCAGGGCCCAGGCCGTGCATCGCGACTCTCCCCGTCCCTACACCGGAACCCCCGGCCCGTTCCTTTGGGGGTTTCCCGGCAGTCTTCGTATGTCCGGGGCGGGACGGTCGGTCAAGGGTGGC
>NZ_JBWKJU010000031.1:0-57284 GCF_056432025.1 Streptomyces sp. NPDC045695 | reverse complement strand
AGCCGTTCGGCCGCCGAGGGTCCCAGCAGCCGTGGCGCCGACCACCGCAGGGCCTTCGTCACCAGTACGCACACGGCCGCCGCCAGCAGGAGGCAGCCCAGCCCCGTCGCCCAGCTGCCCCAGCCGTCCTCCACCCGCGCCGACCAGCCGAACAGGCTCAGCTCCAGCTCGGCGCCGAGCCGGCCCCCCGGGAGGGTCAGGCCGGCGAGCAGGAGAACGCCGCTCGTCACCGCCGCCGCCCACCCCAGTGCCACGTGCAGAACGAGCCAGAGCGGGGTCCGCCAGTGGTCGGGGCGAGGTGAACCGGAGGACCGGCGCCCGGCAACCGGATCCGGCAGCGGCACCCGCAGCAGCCGGCGGGCGGACGCGACCAGCGCCCGCCGTACGGGAGGCGCCAGCCCCACCGCGGCGACCAGCACCGCCCAGACCAGCAGGACCAGGAGGATCTGCACTCGCTTCGGAGCGGATCCCCACATCACCAGCGGCAGCAGAGCGAAGGGCAGCAGTGGCAGGCTCGCCAGCGCGCCGCAGTAGGCGAACAGCGCACCTGTGTACGTGGAGCCGCGCAGCAGCGGCCGGATTCCCCTGATCATCATCGGCCAGTATGGCCGCACGGCTCACCGGAGGTCCCTCCGCAGCCTTCCGCCTGTCAGAGCCCTCCTCGGTAGCCGGGGTCCGGGTGCTGGCGGGGCGTCCACCACTCGATGAGGCCCCACAGACCGAGTGCGAGCGCGGCCAGGGCCACGAGCGCCGCCACCCAGGGGCGCCGCGCCCACCGCCGGGTCAGGGTCCAGGCCGAGAGCGGAATGAGGATGCCGCCGAGCACGATGAGCGGCAGATCGACGTAGATCACGCTCAGGTCCCGGGCGTGGCCCTCGAAGCCGCCGTCGATACTGAAAGCCGCCCGTGGCACCCAGACGAGCACCCCGGCCGTCGCGCCCAGACCGGCGATGACGCGTCCGACGGTCTCCACGCCCTGCACGTTCTCACCCGATGTCCGGCTCATGGTCGTCCCCCTCGTCCTCGCGACAGACGCACGGGCGCGGTGCGCGGTTCCGGCATCAGCGTGACTGCGGGGAGAAGTCCGGACGGGGTACCGCGCCCGGGCCACTCGGGGAGGAGGGAGCCGTGGGCAGGTCCCGGGAGCGCCGGATCGGGGAGAAGAGCAGGATCAGCGCGGCGAGCGGTACTCCCGCGGTCGTGATCCACATGGCGGTGCGCAAGTCGTAGACGGTGCCGAGCCATCCGCCGAGCAGGGCTCCCAGCGGGATCGTGCCGAAGTTGAGGAAGGCCGTGCTCGCGGTCAGGCGCCCGAGGAGCTCCGGTGGGCAGTAGCGCTGCTGGAAGCTCGCCTTGATGACGTTGCCGGCGACCACGCCCGCCGATACGCACCACCCGCCCACGACGAAGAGGAGCAGCCCGGCTCCCGCGAAGGCGGCCGGTATGAGCAGGGCGAACATCGCGAAACCGAGTTCGAACAGCAAGGTGGCACGGGCCGTCCCGATACGGCTGGAGGTACGGCGTGCGAGGAGCGCCCCGGCGATACCGCCCGCGCTGGTGGCCGCGATGAGTCCACCGACCGCGCCGGGGGCCAAGCCGACGGTATGGACGAGAAAGACGACCTGGATGGACTGGTACCCCATGAGAGCCAGGTTCGAGGCGGCCCCGAAGAGGGTCAGCGTACGGAGCCAGGGATCGCCCGCGACCAGCCGTAGGCCGTCACCGACTTCGCTGAGCAGTGCTCTGCGGTCGGCCGGCCGCGGTGGGCGGGGCTCGCGATGGCGGATGCTCACCAGGCACAGGAGGGAGAGGAGGAACGTCGCCGCGTTGGCGAACATGGCGTTCACCACCCCGACGCCCTGCCCGATCACACCGGCGGATCCGAGACCGCCGATCTGTGCGGCGGACGCGCTGCCGTGGAGTTTGGCATTGCCCTCGGGCTGGTCCGCGGGGTCGAGGAGGCTGGGGAGGTAGGCGCTGTAGGCGGTCTGGAAGAAGACCGCGGCCGTGCCCGTCAGCAGGGCGATGGCCATCAGCAGGCCGATGCTCAGGTGGCCGGTCCGCTGGGCGAGGGGGACCAGGGCGAACAGCACGAAGGACACCGCGGCAGCGGCCACCATGATGGGCCGGCGGCGCATGCGGTCGACCCAGACGCCGACGGGGAGTCCGATGAGGAGCCACGGCAGCCAGGCCGAAGCGCTCAGTAAGCCGACCTGCAACGGGCCGGCGTGCAGGGTCGACACAGCGATCAAGGGCATCGCCACCGCGGTGACGGAAGCACCGAACTTCCCCGCGGTCTCACCACACCACAGCAGACGGAAGTCCCGATGCCGGCGCAGGAGACCGACGTTCGTTTTCGGGTTCAGGCTCCGTTTCGCGTTCATGCTCCGTCGCTCCGTTCCGCGGCCCTGCGGGGGAACGACTGGATCTGCACGATGACCGGCAGCGCCCCGGGCTGCGGCTGTGCGCCCGCCGGAAGGGTGTGACGGGCGACGACGGCCATCAACTCGTCGTTCATGGCGGCGAGCTGCGTCGGCGTCAGGCGTAGGTCACGCCAGTCGGAGATGGTCCCGGCGCGCCGCCAGTCACGGTCCCAGCTCTCGCTCAGGTAGTGCGTGACCCGGCTGAAGTACTGCTGCACCAACTCGTGCATGTACACGGAGAGCGGACCTCGGGTATCGGGGTCGTCGCTGAAGTCGGAGGTCTCGAGGACCTTGGTGTCCTCCACGACTCGCCACCAGCGTTCACGCTTGGTGCCCCGGCCCGTCTCCTCCTCGATGAACCCGTGGTCGGCGAGGTGCCGCAGGTGCCAGCTGACCGTGCCGGTGCTCTCGCCGAGACGTGCGGACAGCCCGGTGGCGGTGGCAGCGCCGTCGAGGGACAGCATCTCGAGGATGGTCATCCTCAGGGGGTGCGCCAGGCCGCGGAGGCTGCGCGCATCGAGTCGCCGTACGGGCTTCTGAGGGCCCGTCGGCACACGCTTCTCTTCGTCGCTCATGCCCGTAGCCTAAGTTGCAGAGGACTCTCTGCATAGAGTTCTCTGCACCATTGGGGAGGGCGGTTCGGCGTGATCTCCGCTTGGGCGAGGGGGAGTTGGCGTGGTGTCAGCGCAAGTCGAGCCGCATCAGGACGCGGGGGTGGCCGGCCAGGACCGACGTGGTGTCGGAGGCGTGGGTGAAGCCGGCGCGTTCGAAGTTCTTCCGGATTCCGGCGTACGCCATCGTCAGGTCGACCCTGGCGTCGCCGTTGTCCAGGGGGTAGGCCTCGATCGCGGGCGCGCCGTGGGCGCGGGCGAAGTCGACGGCGCCCGCGATGAGGGCGTGGGAGATCCCTTTGCGCCGGTGACCGGGGCGTACGCGGATGCACCACACGCACCAGACGGGCAGGTCGTCGACGTGCGGGATCTTCCGGCTGCGGGCGAAGGAGGTGTCCGAGCGCGGCGCGACGGCGGCCCAGCCGACCGGCTCGCCGTTGTCGTAGGCGATCACCCCCGGCGGGGGTTGGTCACGGCACAGCTCGGCGACGTAGGCACCGCGGGCCGGGCCGCGCAGCTCGTTGTTGAGCTTCGACGGGATGCGGTAGCTCAGGCACCAGCAGACGTTGGATCCGGGGGACTTCGGGCCGAGCAGGGTACGGACGTCCTCGAAGACCGAAGCCGGGCGCACTTCGATGGTCATGGCACCACGATGTCACGGCGCCTATGTCGCAGCCCGCCCGGACCAGGCCGTGGCGACGGCGGACGGTGCCAGAGGTGGCCGTCCTCCGCCCTGTCAAGACACGAATTTCCGAGACGTGACGTGCGGCGTTCCGATCATGCCTAGTGGTCTCCAGACGCCGGCGACGACACGGGAGAGGAACGTGGCGATGAATTCCGAGAACTGCGCGATCCGATGCATGCGGGTGATGACCAAGGGCTGTACCCGCCCACCTCGTCACAGGTGCGGATCCCGTACGTCAAAGCTGCGGGAGGTTAGGCGGTGGGCGGCCGCCGAGCAGGTTCCGGCCGCATCCGACGGCATTTCCCTCGCCCGGTCCGTCACGGAACACGTGCGGCGGACGGGAAAGCATTTCCTACCGGATCATCTCCTGATCCAGCTCAGTGAGATCCGGCGCCGACATTCCGAGGGCCGCCCCTTTCTCGATGCCTTTCTCGACTGTGCGCTCGACAAACACGAGGGGCGTTTCTGGAATCTCACCTACCTGTCGCTGCCGGTCCTTGAGCTGCTCATGGGCGGCGAACAGAAGTCCGCGTCGAGCGCGGAACGCATGTCCACGCTGCTCATATCCGACATCGTCCGCTTCGAGATCGAGGCGGCGTGCGGGTCGGGTGAGGGGCCCGGCGCAGGCCGCCCGGACGAGGCGACACTGGCCACACGGTTGCGGCACGCCCTGCGGCTGGCGACGCAGAGCCACGGACGGCCGGAAGCCGGCAGCCTGCCGTCGCGGCTGGGTGACGTGCCCCGGTCCCGCCTGGAAGATCTCGCCGATCAGCTGCCCCGGCCACCCGCAACGGAGACCTGGAGGTGGTTCGACGTCACCGCGCAGCCCGTCTCCGTCCTGCATGACGAGTATTTCTTCATCCGCGTCCTGCAAGCGCATGAAATGCTCTTCACCGCGATGGCGGCAGATGTGCGGGCGGCCACCAGTGCATTGCGTGCAGGGCGCCCGGGAGGAGCTGCGGAGCGCATAGACCACGGGGTGGCCCTGTTCGAGCGCGCCGCCGCATTGTTCCGGATAGCCGCAACGATGCGGGCGGATCAATTCTCCGCTTTCCGGCAGTACACGCAGGGTGCCAGTGCCATTCAGTCGGAACAGTACAAACGGTTCGAGATTCTCTGCGGTGTCCCGCCCACGTCGCGCTTGCAATCGGCGGCCTTCACGAGCGTACCGGCCGTTCGGGCCGAGGCGGCGGACGCCGGCCATGACTCACTGGCCCGGGCCTATCGGGACCTCCGGGGAGAGGGCGGCCTCGGCCCGGCGGAACGGGACCGCCTGGACGCGGCGCTCAGCCGGCTGGAGAGCCGGCACCAGCGGTGGAAGTCGGCGCATCGCAGCCTCGCCGTGCGCATGCTCGGTGACGAGCGCGGTTCGGGTCACACCGATGGCGTTCCGTACCTGACGCGATGCCTGGAGAACCGGCTGTTCTGGCAGCTGGGCACGAGCGGCTGAGCCGCACCGCCCGCACCGCCCGCACCGCCCGCACCGCCCGCACCGCCCGCGCCGCCCGCGCCGCCCACACCCGGCGCTCGGCCCTGCGGTGGAAAATGCGGAGACGGAACGGCCGCGGCTGCCTACGCTCGCCTCATGCCGGACCCTGACCCAGCGCTGCGACCTGACCCAGCGCTGCAACCGATCAACGCCTTCCTGTCCGCCTTCGCCCGCCGCCAGGCCGCTCGTACCGTGGACCTGCCCGGGGGTTTCGCCGTCTACGACGACGCCTTCGCGCACTCCCGCGCGAACAACCAGGTCGTCATCGACACGGCCGTGGACCCAGGGGCGCTGCCCGCCGTCACCGAGGAGGCGCTCGGGCATCTCCCGCACCGGCTCGTCTCGGTCCTCGACGACGAGGTCGCGCGGGCGTGCGCGGAACCGATGCTCCGGGCCGGATACACCCACTCCACGTATCTGGTCATGCTGCACGAGGGCCCGGTACCGGCCGGGGGAGCCGCGGAGGAAGTGGACCTCGACGCGCTGCGCATCCCCCTCACCCGGCGGTGGCGCGGCTTCCTCCCGGACGTCGGTGACGAGGTCCTGCGCCACCTCGTCGACCGGCGCGAGGCCCGCCGCCGAGGGGCCGACGCCGTGCACTTCATCGGTGCCCGTACGGAGTCGGGCGAGGTCGCCTCGTGGGCCGATCTCTATCTGGACCCGGTGACCGGCGTGGCCCAGATCGAGGACCTGATCACCTCGCAGGCCCACCGCGGGCGCGGTTACGCCGATGCCGTCCTGAGCACCGCCTTGCGCTGGGCGGCCGACGGGGCGTGCGGCACCCGGTTCCTCACGGCTGACGCGACGGACTGGCCACGGCACTGGTACGCACGCCGCGGCTTCCGCGTCATCGGCCACTCGCACTGCTTCGAACGCGGCTGACGAGCGGCTGACGAGCGGCTGACGAGCGGCGCGCGCGCCCCGCCAGCCCGAGTCTTCGCGCGATTGCGCGCGGAAACGGAACCTTTCAACAGGATTTCGGCTCGGCCGTTCGACGGGAATCCAATGAATAGCATCGGGTCGCGGACTCGCACATGGATCCGCTCGCCGGCGTGCTTCCGGAAGGCAGCGGGCACGCCATTCCCTCATGAACGGGGTTTCTTGAACCATGGAGAACTCGTCTGCACCCAGGCTCCCGCTGACCGAAGGCCAGGCCGGAATCTGGTACGGACTCCAGCTGGACGACTCCAAGCTCGCCCACATGATCAACGAGTTCCTGGACATAACCGGTCCGGTGAGCCCTGACTTACTCCAGGAAGCGGTCCGCCGCACCTCGCACGAGGCGCAGTCACTGTCCATATCCTGCGGTGAGGACGCCGAAGGCCCGTGGCAGCGCGTGGAAGCCGACGTGTCCGTGGACGTTCCCCTCGTCGACTTCACCGGCGAGGAGGAGCCGTGGACAGCGGCCCAGGACTGGATGGGCGCGCAGGCCGGCATCCCGTTGAGCCCGGTCCTGGGCGAGGCGCAGCGGCACGCGATCCTCCGTATATCCCCGGAACGGCACATCTGGTTCTACCAACTCCACCACCTGGGCGCCGACGGCGCCTCCACCCACCTCCTGACGCAGCGCGCGGCCGAGGTCTACGACGCCCTGGCCGCCGGTCGGCCCGTTCCGGACACGCAGTTCGACACCCTGCTCGCCCTGGTCGAAGAGGACCAGCGCTACCGCTCGTCCGCCGAGTTCTCCGAAGACCGCCGCTACTGGTCGGACGAGTTCGAGGGCATCGAGCGCGTGCCCGCCCTGAGCGACGACGCGATGATGCCGGCAGGGGTGCCGGTCCGGGAGACCTGGCACGTCACCGCCGAACTGACGGACCTCGTCTACGCGTGCGCCCGCGCTCACGGGACGAACCTGCCGCGCGTCGTGATCGCGGCGTTCGCCGCCTACCTCGGTCGCCTCACCGGGTCGGCCGAAGTCGTCGTCGGACTGCCGGTGGCGAACCGCCGACCGGGACCCTCGGCGACCACTCCCGGCATGGTCTCCAACGTGATCCCGCTGAGGCTGCGCGTCCCCGGCTCGCTGCGCTTCTCGGAGCTCGTCGAGCAGGTCGGCGGGAAGATCAGGGAGTCCCGCGCGCACCGCCGGTACCGCTTCGAGGAGATGCGCCGCGACTTCCGGCGCACGCACGGGGACGCGCGCATCTTCGGTCCCCTCGCCAACGTCCTGACGCTCGGCGCCGGGCTGACCTTCGCAGGGTGCCCGGCCCGGCACCAGAACATCACGCCCGGCCCGATCGAGGACTTCATGTTCGGCGCCTACGAAACACCGCAGGGCCTGAAGTTCGGATTCGACGCCAACGCGGGCCTCTACACCGCCGAGGACCTCAAGGACCACCGCGTCAGGTTCGAGGCCTTCCTGCAGCAGGTGCTCACGGACTCCGGGCGCCTCATCGGCGAGGTCGACCTGCTCGACGCCGACGAACGACGCCGCTTCCTGGAGGTCCGCCCGCACCGGACGGCGCCGACGGCGGACGCGCACCACACCCTCGCGCACGCCTTCGAAGCGCAGGCCGCCCGGACACCGGATGCCCCGGCCGTGAAGAGCGGGACGTCCTCGCTCTCCTACGGGGAACTGAACGCGCGGGCGAACCAACTGGCGCGGCTGCTCGTCCAGCACGGCGCCGGACCGGAACGGCTGGTGGCGGTCGCGATGCCGCAGACGGCCGACCTCGTCGTCGCGCTGCTCGCGGTCCTCAAATCGGGGGCCGCGTACCTCCCGGTCGACCCCGACTACCCCGAGGACCGGATCGGATTCCTACTCCAGGACGCTCAACCCCTCCTGCTGCTCACGACGTCGGGCGCGGTGGCCGCCGGGGCCTGCCGGCCGGAGGTACCCGCCGTGGAGACCGATGCCGCGGCCACCCTCGCCCACCTGGCCGGTCTGGCGCGCCACGACCTGGAGCCCGGCGAACTGCGCTGGCCCACCTCGCCGGACAACACGGCCTACGTCATCTACACCTCGGGTTCCACGGGACGCCCGAAGGGCGTCGTGGTGCCCCACCGCAACGTCCTGGCCCTGTTCGCCGCCACCCGCCAGCTCTTCGACTTCCGGGCGTCCGACGTGTGGACGATGGCCCATTCGTACTCGTTCGACTTCTCCGTCTGGGAACTGTGGGGACCGCTCCTGCACGGCGGGTGCCTCGTCGTCGTCCCCACCACGACCAGGCGGTCGCCGGACGAGCTCCTGCGGTTGCTCGCCCAGGAGAAGGTGAGCATCCTCAGTCAGACCCCCTCGGCGTTCTACCAGCTGCTCCAGGCCGACAAGGACGATCCGGTGACCGGCCAACGGCTGGCCCTGCGCTACGTGGTGTTCGGCGGCGAGGCGCTCGACCTGGCCCGGCTGGAGGACTGGTACGGGCTGCATGCCGACGACGCTCCGGTCCTGGTCAACATGTACGGGATCACGGAGACCACCGTCCATGCCAGTCACGTCGCGCTCGACAGCGCGCCCCGCGCGGCCCAGCCCGGCAGCCTGATCGGCCACAGCCTGCCGGGGCTGGCCCTCTATCTGCTCGACGCGAACCTGCAGCCCGTTCCTCCCGGTGTCACGGGCGAGCTCTACGTCGCCGGGGAGCAGGTGGCCCGTGGGTACCGGGACCGGCCGGGGCTCACTGCCGGCCGGTTCGTCGCCGATCCGTTCGGGGCTCCCGGATCCAGGATGTACCGGTCCGGGGACCTGGCCCGTCGGCAGCGCGACGGGCTCCTCCAGTACTGGGGCCGCGCGGACGACCAGGTGAAGATCCGGGGTTACCGGATCGAGCTGGGGGAGATCGAGGCCGCCCTGCGCGCGTGCCCGGGCGTCACGACCGCCTGCGTGGTGGCGCGGAAGGACGCGGTGGGGGACGACGCGCTGATCGGGTACGCGGTGCTGGAGGACGCCGCCGGTGCCGCGGATCCGGCCGACCTGCGCCGCCTGCTCGCGCTCCGCCTGCCTCCGCACATGGTGCCCGCCGCCGTCATGGCGATCGACGAGATCCCTCTGACGGCCAACGGCAAACTCGACCGCCGGGCCCTGCCCGAGCCGGCGTACGCGCACCCTCGCGCCGCGCGCGGTGCGGCCGGGCGGACTCCCCTGGAGCGGGAGGCCGTCGACGCCTTCGCCCACGCCCTCGGGATCGCGGACGTCGGCGCCGAGGACGACTTCTTCGACCTCGGCGGTGACTCCTTCAAGGCGGTGCGTCTGGCCCGCCGGGTGGGCCGGGGGCTTTCGGTACTGGACGTGTTCCAGAACCCCACCCCGGTACGGCTCGCCCGCCGCATCCTGGAACTGGCGGAGTCGGACGGCAAGCAGCCGATCCTGCGTCCGATGACCGGCCACGAAGCTGGGCCCGACGCGGACTTCACGCTCGTGTGCATCCCGTACGGAGGCGGCACCGCCGCGGCCTTCCAGGGCCTCGCCGCCGAGCTGCCGCCCGGCATGGCACTGTGGGCGGCCGCGCTGCCCGGTCACGACCCGACGCAGCCTCAGGAGCCCTTGCTGTCCATGGCCGACAGCGTCGAGCTGATCGCCGCGGAGATCAGCAGTTCCCTCAGCGGCCCCTTCGCCCTGTACGGCCACTGCGCCGGTTCCTCGCTCGCGGTGGCGGTGGCGCGACGGCTGGAGCAGACGGGCCGGCCACCTGCCGCCCTGTACATCGGCGCCGCCCTGCCCGAAGCCGATCCGGGAGCTCAGCTGGACGTCGCCGCGAACCTGCCGGCGGAGTCCCTCCACGCCTACATGGCGTCGATCGGAGGGTTCAACGGGGCACTCGACGACTCCGACTTGCAGACCGTCCTGAACGTGATCAGGCACGACATGGTCCAGGGGCTGCTCTTCCAGGTCGAGGCGGAGAAGGGCCAGGAGAAGCGGCTGACCGTTCCGACCGTGGTCGTCATGGGTGACGCGGACAGCGTGACCGAGGGATACGAGCGCGAGTACCTCAGGTGGGAGCGCTACGCGACGCAGATCGAGCTGGAGGAGGTCCCCGGCGGCGGTCACTACTTCCTCACCGAACAACCGGACGTCCTGGCCTCGTTGATCGCCGCACGGTTCGCCATGCCGGAGTCGGTCGAGTGAGGCGCGTGCCCGTCGGCCGGTACGTCGGAGGCCCGGCCGTCTGACGGCCCGCGGGCCGAGGGCCGGGAGTGTCCGCGAGCGGCGCTCCCGGCCCGTGGTCCGGCCCGTGCTCCGTACCGAACCCTCGCGGCTTCCTCCGGCCTGACATGTCACCCCGGCCGACGGGGGATGCGGCACCATGGACCGGTGCCCACGGAGTCGGACGAAATCGAACTGAGCGAACACGAGCTGCGCGAGATCGCGGGCTACGCGGCCGGTTGCGCGCGCAGGGTCCTGTCGGTCTTCGAACAGAGCCTGCCCGCCGACACGCGCCCCCGTGATGCCATCGACGCGGCGGACGCCTTCGCCGGGGGCGGCCGGCGCACGGCCGCCCTGCGCCAGAGCGCGTGGGCGGCCTACCGCGCCGCACGGGACGCCGTTTCACCCGCCGCGGTCGACGCGGCACGGGCGGCGAGCCATGCGGCGGCCGCCGCGTACCTCCACCCCAAGGCCAGCGCTCACCAGGTGAAACACATTCTCGGTGCGGCAGCGCATGCGGTGCGGGCAGAAGAGTGTGCAGCCGCGGAAGACCGGAGTGTGAGTGTGGCGGCGGGGACCCTGCACTGGGCCCTCCATCACGCACCCGCAGCGGTCCCCGCAGTGCTCGGCCGGCTCCCGGCCGCACCGCCCGGAGGCGGACGCGTGGGGGAGCTGGTCCGCGAGCTGGACGCCGCGCTGCGCGCCTGAGGGCGATCGGCTCCGAGGACGCCTCGGAGCCGCGGGGGACCCGTCTGGACAGATAGTCTGTGCGCAGATAATCTATGCGAAGCCTTTCCAGTTCGAGCCGAGGAGCCCCTTGATGTGGACGTACGAGCACAGCACCGAGACCACTGTCGCGCCCGAGGCGATCTGGCGCCTGTGGGCCGACGTGGAGACCTGGGGGAAGTGGAACGCTGACATCGAGAGCATCGAGATCAGCGGCCCGTTCGCGGCGGGCACCGACATCGTGATGAACCCGGCCGGCCCGGACCCCGTGCACCTGCGGATCGCCGAAGCAGTCGTCGGCGAACGGTTCGTGGACGAGGCCCGGTTCGACGGCCTGGTACTGCGCACCGTCCACCGGCTCGACCGGGGCGAGCGGCTGCGTACGCGGGTGACGTACCGGATGGAGATCACCGGGGCGGCGGCCGACGAGGTCGGCCCCCAGATCGGCCCGGCCATCACCGCCGACTGGCCCTCGACCATGGACGCCCTCGTCGAGCTGGCGAGCGGCTGATGGCCCTCGCGCCGGGCGAGAGTCCCGGATTCCTGCTCTGGCACGCCACGCTGCGCTGGCAGCGCGGCATCGCCGCGGCCCTCGCCCCCCTCGGCCTGACCCACGTCCAATTCGTGCTGCTGGCCTGCACCTGGTGGTTCAACACGCAGGGCGAACAGCCCAACCAGCTGGCGCTGGCCCGCCAGGCCGGCACCGACGTCAAGATGACCTCGCAGGTCCTGCGCGCCCTGGAGGCCAAGGGGCTGATCGAGCGCGAGACCGATCCCGCCGACACCCGCGCCAAGCGGCTGCGCGCCACCGACGCCGGCGCCGAGCTGGCGCCGCGCGCGATCGCCGCCGTCGAAGAGGCCGACGCGCGCTTCTTCCAGCCGGTCGCCGTCCACGAGGCGGTGGAACTGCTCGGCAGGCTGGCCCGTCCCGGGCCGTGAGGTCGCCGGGGCGGGGCGGAGCCCCGGTCGGCCGGGCGGTCCGGTGCGCTTCAGAAGCCGGGGAGCATGCCGACGACGCGGTTCCACAGCGAGCGGGTGGCGCCGAAGCCGGTCTCGTGCACCCAGACGTGCGTGCACGCGGGGCACTGCAGGTGGAGCAGGCTGCCGGTGTTGGCGAGCAGGTAGCGCCAGTGGGTGGAGCAGGTACGCCGTTGCCCGCAGGGCTCGCAGTCGCGCGCGTCCTCGCACTTCGGGCAGGCCACCCAGGCGCGGCGCCCGGGGTCGGCCTGCGGGTCAATCGGCAGCACGGCCGTCTCCTCGCGCGGGCAGCACCCCGGCCGCGACCAGGTCGTCGTAGAGGCGCTGCTGCCCCGCGTCGAGTCCGGAGTACAGCAGTTCGTACGCCTCCTCCTCGCCGAGCAGCACCTCGACCGGATTCCAGTCCGGGCCGAGGGCCGCCATCACCTGGGCGCGCCGGAGCACCTCCTGCGAGGTGAGGTCGACCGCGAAGTCGACCAGCGCGGGGGCGCCGGAGGGGTCGGGGGACGGGACGGGGGAGTCGGGGGCCATGCTGTCGAAATTAGGTAGCCCTTCCTTCCCGGGTCAAGAGGGGGTGGGCGGAGTCACAAGCCCCGGGCCAGGGCTCCGGCCAGGGCATGGCAGCCGTTGCGGACGGCCGGAGCCGTCCGCAACGGTCTCGGACCTCAGGGCGAGGGGCTGACCTGGAGGGTGGTGAGGGCGCCGCCCGCGGCCTCCTTCTCCACCGTGATCCGCGTTCCCGTGTCCGGGACCCGGACCCCGAGCTGAGGCAGCTCGGCGTTCCAGTACGAGCCGTGCCGGTCGTCGAACACCGCCACCCCGGGCCGCGACGGGACCACGAGCGGGGAACCGGCCTTGTGCAGCACGATCCGCTCACTCGCCCGGCGCGAGAACGGCGCGTCGAACGTCTGGGCGCGCGCGTTCAGCAGGCTGCCGTCCGCGAACCGCAGCGGCTCGGGACGGGCGTCGACCGGCAGCAGTAGACCGGCGCCCGGGTGGGCCTTGGTGGTGTTGTCGCTGTACTCGGTGTTCCAGAGCCAGATCAGCACGCCCTGCTGGTACGGGTAGAACTCCACCTTGTCGCCGCTGAAACCGAAATTGTACGGGCCGGTCTTCAGCAGGCTGCCGTAACCCGTGTAGCGGCGGTTCTCCGCGAAGTACGCGCGCGGGTGCTCCGCGGTGCCCGTACGGCCCTCGGTGCGCGACCACTTGTGTGCCGTCCACCCGTTCGCACCTTGCTCCGCGCCGTCGCGCAGCAGCTCCCGGCCGTCCGCCGTGATCCGCAGGTCGTCGAAGGTGACGCCCTTGCCATGGGTGTTGCCGTCCGAGGTCACGCGCAGGCGCAGCTGGACGCTCCGTCCGGCGAACCGGTCCAGGGGCACGCTCAGTTCCCGCCAGCCGGACGAGGTGCCGGAGACGCCGTTCGCGGGGATGGCCGCCCCGTCGACGGTGCCCGCCAACGGTGCCCAGTTCGTACCGCCGTCCGTGGAGGCCTCCACCGTCAGGAAGTCGAAGTCCTGCTCGGTGTCGTGCCAGACCCGGGCGTCGAACCGGGCGGAGCCGGCTCCCGTGAGGTCGACCGTACGGCCCAGGGTGTTGTCCATGAAGTCCCCGGTGCCGCTCCACCACTGGCTGGCGCCCTCGTACGGGTCCGTCAGCTCGGTACGCGTCACCGAGGGCGGCAGGTGCACCAGCAGCGCCTGCGGATCCTCGGTGTTGTAGCCGGAAACACCCAGCACCGCACGGGTCTTGCGGCCCGCGTCGGCTTCCGTGTACTCCAGCCAGCCGAGTTGCAGCTTGCTCCACGGGTCGAGGTCGCCGGGGAACTCGCCCGTCGTGTTGGGGCCCTTGCCGAGGTAGGACGCCGAAGACATCAGGGACCAGAAGTTGACGCTGTTGTCCCCGTCCGAGCTGTACAGGTCGGGCAGGCCCAGATCGTGGCCGAACTCGTGGGAGAACAGCCCGGCTCCGCTGTTCTCGCCGCCCGTGAGGTAGTCACCGGCCCATATGCCGGTCTCACCCACCGGGGTGCCGCCGGCCTTGTTGCCCTCCGGACCCGCGCTGCCGGCCTGGTTCCAGTACGCGAACCAGCGGTGCGCCCAGACGGCGTCCTTGCCCTGGGCGCCGCCGCCCCAGGTCTGGTCCTTGCCCGCGTGCACGACGACCAGGTGGTCGAGGTAGCCGTCCGGCTCGTCGAAGTTTCCGTCGTGGTCGGCGTCGTAGCGGTCCCACACGTCGTACTCGGCGAGCTGCTCCTTGATCTGCCCGGGGCTACGGCCCTTCGCGCGCTCGGCGTCGTACCAGGCGGCGGTGGCGTCGCGGATCATGTCCCAGTTGGTGCGGCACTGGCCCGGCTCGGTGCAGTTGTCGGTGCCGTAACGGGCTTCGTTGAAGGGGAGCTTGACCCAGTCGGAGACCGTGCCGTCCATGTCGTAGCGGCCGGAGGACTGGAGCCGGTAGTAGGCGCGCATCGACGCCGATCCGGGGTCGGTGGAGAAGAACTGCCGCTGGTAGAAGTCCCGTCCGAAGTCCTTGCGCCACAGGGTGTGGTTGTCGTCCTTGGCCGGCTTGCCGATGGTGTTGTGCAGGGGGCCGGGGGTGCCGCCGAAGCGGGGGTCGGTCTGGTCGCCGAACTCGGCCAGGATGACGAAGACCTTGTCCTTGCGTTCCTGGGCGAGTTCGACGTACCGCTTGCCGATCTTCGCGGTCCGCGGGAGGGTGCCGTCCGCCTCCGCGCGAAGACCCTCGGCGCCGCCCGCCGCGACGCTTTCGAGGGCCTGGCGGCGCAGGGACTGCCTCTGGAGTTCCAGCGGAGCGGGCGGCGGGGCGGCGGCGTGTTCGGCCTGCGGCCCGCCGAGGGGCGGTGCGGGGGGTGGTGTGGCGGCGACGGCCGGGGCGGCGAGGAGGGTGAGGGCGGCGAGGGATATCGCCGCACCCACCGCAGCGAGTCTGCGCAACGTGGCGTGCCTTTCCGTGAGTTGAGCCCGGCAGGGTGCCGCAGCGCAGGTAATATTTCACATGTGACAGGTCATGGATAGGTGTGGGGACCGGGGGAGGACGAGGAGGGTGCGACACGCCGTCGGAGAGCGCGGCGGATCCGTCCAAGCCGGTCGAGCAGGTGCGGCGCACGCTGAGGGGCATGGGCAACGACTTCGTACGCTTCTTCTACGCCCCCTTCCTGCTGCTGGGAATCAACGGGGCGGGCATCGCTCTACTGGCTGCGGGCGCCTCAAGGCTGTGGCTGCTCGCTCTCCTCGCGGTCGCGGTCGCCGCGTCCTTCACCGCCGAGCGCCTCGTGCCGTACCTCCCGGAGTGGAACGAGGCCGCCGGGGACGGCGGCCGTGACACCGCGCACGCCGTGGTCAACGAGACCCTGGTCCTCGCGAGCGTGACCGCCATCCCGCTGCTGGCCGCCGTCGTCACCGTCGCCGACGTGTGGCCGCACGGCTGGCCCTTCGCCCTCCAGGTGCTCTTCGCGATCCTGGCGGCGGACGCGGGCATCACGCTGGTGCACTTCGCCAGTCACAAGGTGGGGGTCCTGTGGCGGTTCCACGCGGTCCACCACTCGGTGAACCGGTTCTACGGTTTCAACGGGCTGATGAAGCATCCCCTGCACCAGAGCGTGGAGCTGACCGCCGGCGTCGCTCCCCTCCTGGTCATCGGGCTGCCGGTCGACGTCGCCGCCGGGCTCTCCCTCGCGGCGGCCGTCCAGCTGCTCTTGCAGCACTCCAACGCCGACTACCGCGTGGGACCGCTGCGCGGGGTGCTGGCGCTGAACGAAGGGCACCGCTTCCACCACCTGAAGTGGGCGGGGGTGGGCGACGTCAACTTCGGTCTCTTCACGCTCATCTGGGACCGCATGTTGGGCACCTACTCCTTCGACCCGGCCCGGCGGTTCACCAGCGCGGACCTCGGAATGGCGGCCAAGCCCGACTATCCGGTCGGCTATCTCGCCCAGCTCGCCGAGCCGTTCCGGGCGAGCGGCGCGTGTACGGCGCATCCGGAAGGGGACGTGCAGGACCTGCCCGCCGCGCCGAACCGGGCGGAGCAGGCCGAGGCGGGATCCGGGTAGGGCGTGGGCGGCCATGCGGGGGCGACGACCTGGCGGTTCTGTCCGCCCGCCCGCTCCCCCCGCAACGGCGTTCGCTCACCCGCCGAGTGCCTCGGTCATGGTGTCGAGGTCCGCCAGGAGCGCTGCCAGGCGCTTGCCGGAGAGGGCGTCGACCATGCGCACTTCGACGGCGTAGACGGCGGCTCGGGCCGCGTGCAGGCGCTCCTGTCCGGCGGGCGTGAGGTGGACGGGCAGGGCCCGGCCGTGGTCGGTGGTGGCGGGCCGGGAGATGAGTCCGGCCTCCTTCAGGCCGCGCAGCACGACGTTCGCGGACTGCCGGCTGACGAAGGTGCCGCGGGCCAGGTCGGCATTGGACAGGCCCGGCTTCTGGTCGAGCAGTTCGAGGCAGGAGTACTGCGGCACGGTGAGGCCGTGCTCGCGCAGGGCCTTGTCCATGGCGCCGCGCAGGGCGGCCGAGGCGCGTTTGAGGCGGTATCCGACGTGCTCGGTGACGTCTTGGGCCGGGTGGGGCACGGGGAGCGGCGCACGGTCTTCCATGTCAGCATTTTGACATACCGACGGGGTGGTGCCTACAGTCCAGATGTCAAAGTGTTGACATCCAACTCCCGGAGGAACCATGCCCGCCACCATCGAAGGCCCCGACTTCGTCGCCTTGCAGGTAAGGGACGTGCAGGCTGCGGCGACCTTCTTCGAAGCGCACCTCGGTATGCGCCGCGCGCCCGCCTCACCGCCCGGCGCGGTGGTCTTCGCCAGCAGTCCCATCCCGTTCGCCGTCCGTGAGCCGCTCCCGGGCGTCGACCTGGACGGCGACGCCCGCCCCGGACTCGGGGTGGCGCTGTGGCTGAGGACCACGGACGCCGCAGAGGTGCACGAGCGGCTCGCGACCGCCGGGGTCGCCGTCACCGCGCTCCACGACAGCCCGTTCGGTCCCGCGTTCACCTTCACCGGGCCCGAGGGCTACCGCCTCACCGTGCACGGAGGCTGACCGTGACCGCCGTCGTCCTCACACCCCGGGGCCCGTTCTCGCTCGCGGCCGGGCTGCGGTTCCTCGAAGGCTTCGCCCCGGCCCCCGACTCGGGCGGGCGGGACGGGACCCTCCGGCTGGCCTTCCCCTCGGACGACGGGCGCTTCACCGTGACGGCCGCGGTGCGACAGGACGAGACGTCGGCGACGTCGTCGGCCGGCGCGGTACGGGCCGGGATCGTACGGGCCGAGATCGCGCTCCACCCGACCGGCGCACCCTCCGCGGGCGCCCGCTCCACCGGCGCCGGTGGAGCGTCGCCCGTGGGGCCCGGCGCCCCCCGCCACCCGGCCGCCGCCGACGTGGCCCGCATCCTCTCCCTCGACGTGGACGGCTCCGGCCTGCCCGCGCTGGGGTCCGCCGAACCGCTGGTCGCGGAGCTGATGGACGAGTTCCCCGGCCTGCGACCGGTCTGCTTCCCTTCCCCCTACGAGGCCGCGGCATGGGCGGTCATCGGCCAGCGGGTCCGTATGAGCCACGCCGCCGCCGTGAAGACCCTGCTCGCCCAGCGGTACGGACACCGTGTCGAGGTCGCGGGCCACGAGCGGTTCGCCTTCCCCGCCCCCCAGGTCCTGCGCACGCTCACGAGCTTTCCCGGCCTGACCGAGGTCAAGGTGCGGCGGCTGCACGGCGTGGCCGAAGCCGCAGCCGCCGGCGAACTGGACGCCGCCCGCCTGCGCGCCCTGCCCGCCGAGGACGCCCTCGCCGCGCTACGGGAACTGCCGGGCATCGGCCCGTTCTCCGCCGAACTCATCCTCATACGCGGCGCGGGACACCCCGACCTGTTCCCCCGCCACGAACCCCGGCTCCACGCCGCCATGGCCGACGCGTACGCCCTGCCGGGGCCGACGGCCGACGTCGCGGAGCTGGTCCGCCTGGCCGAGAGGTGGAGGCCGTACCGCAGCTGGATCGCATTCCTGCTGCGTGCGCGGGCCGGTGAGCGCGTCAGGGCACGTTCCACTGGCCCGTATTGCGGGAGAACCCGCTGTTCATCGTGAACTGCACCTTGACGATCTCGGATGCGCTGGGAACGTCGAAGGTGATGAACCCCAGCGCCGTGTCTCCGGGCGCGACGGTGATGCTGCCCGGGAATTCGGGGCCGGCGGTGGTCCCCCCGTACGTCGCGTCGAACTGCTGGCCCTGGGTGTCCACGAGCTTCGCGCCGTTGCCGGGGGAGTCCTGGTAGACGTCGGTGCCCGTGTTCTTCAGCCGGAACTGGACCGCCACGAACCGTGCTCCCGCCTCCGGCGTGAGGTACGGGTTCTTGGGCTGGGCCGGATCGACGAGCTTCACGAGGGTGACCGCGAGCTTCTCGCCGTCCTTCAGACCGGTGAGATCGATGGTGGTCCCCACTGCGGCGGAAGCGGGCCGGGACGGTGTGGGCGTGGGCGTCGAACGCTCCACGGCGATCGCCGCTTCCCGGGCCGACGTGCTGCCGGCCGGCGTGGTGGTGACCGTGGCCTGTCCGGCACAGCCCGTCGTGGCCGCGACCAGTCCGCAGAGCACAGAAGCGAGTACACGGCGCATGGGACCTCCCGGAGGCCGCCGCGCTCGGGCGGAGCACGGAAAGAAGAGCCTGGATCCACCATCCTCGGCGGGGCCGGGACGCGCATCCCGGCGTGCTTCCGGCTCCGTCACCGGTTCCGGGTACGGGCGGGGCTGGGCGCCGCTGATCGGGTGTTCTGCCCTGCGGGCCGGTGTCCGCGCCGCCGCCCGCGGGTAGGGCGCCGCTCATGACCGCAATGGAACTGCGCAGCACCGCGTTCGACGACCACACCGAGATCCCCCGCCGCTACAGCGGCGAGGGGGAGAACCTCTCGCCGCCGCTGACCTGGTCGGCGGCGCCCGAGGGGACCGCCGAGCTGGTGCTGCTCTGCGAGGACCCCGATGCCCCCGGAGGCACCTTCCTGCACTGGCTGGTCACCGGAATCGACCCGGCGGCCACAGGGGCCGAGGAGGGGCAAAAACCCCGGGGCGGGCTGCCGTGGCCCAATGACTTCGGGCACGTGGGCTGGGGCGGACCGATGCCTCCGCCGGGTCACGGACCGCACCGGTACTTCTTCCGCCTGTACGCGCTGTCCGAGCCGATCAGCCTGCACGGCCGACCGGCCGTCGACACCGTGCACCGCGCGGTCGAGGGCAAGGAACTGGCCGCGGGCACCCTGGTCGGCACGTACGAGCGCTGACCGGGCCCTGAGGGGAGCGGCCGGACCAACCGTCCTCACCGGCCCCGGGTCACGACGCGGGACGCTGCGCGCGAACGGGCTGGGTCAGGGCCTGCTGGCCCCCTGAAGGCAGTATCCGGAGCTCGCCCTGGTCGCTGATCTCGGCACGGATGATGCCCGTGTCGTCGGCGTAGACGGGATGACCGCCCGGACCCGTCTGATCGGTGCGTCTGACGACGACGATGTCCGTGCCTTCCGCCCCGGGCTCCCTCCTGTCGAACACCAGCTCGTAGCGATCCTCTTGGTCATCGCCCACCGTGTACCTCCGCGTCCGTGCTGTGGGGTGGCGCGCGCACCGGCGGGCGCCGCGTACCAACGTGCCCCATGAGCCTCCATGACGGGACGCACCACGCGGCACCGGGACCCGACTGGGGGGAAGGGGGGGGGCGGAGCCGGACGGCTCCGCCCCCCGGGGACCACGGGATCAGCGGTCCACGTGGACGCGGTTGCGGGGCACCGGTGGTTCGATGATCTGGATCAGGGTGTGCGCCATGCAGTAGCCGCCGCCGAGGCCGACCATGAGGACGTAGTCGCCCGGGTACAGGCGGCGTTCGCGGATCAGGTGGTCGAGGCCGAGGAACTGGTCGGCGGGGCCGATGTGGCCGGTCTGACGGGCGTAGTACCAGGTGGTGCGTTCGCGGGTGAGACCGAGGGGTTCGGCGAAGTAGAAGTCGGCCATCTGCCAGGCGGACGACGGGACGATGGTGTGCGCCAAGGCCTTGGAGTCGATGTCCTCCTCGGCCAGGACCGCTTTGAGGGTACGGTCCAAGGCCTTCCAGATGAGGTGTTCGTGCGGTGGCAGGCCGGTGTCCGCGAGGAACTTCCGCCGCTTGGCGTTCCACTGCTCGTCGTCCATCTGCGCCTGTTCCCTGCTGAACTCCTCGAGTTCGGGGATCGAGGTGTGGGCGGTGGCGCAGAGCCGGGCGAAGCCGGAGCGGCGGGACATCAGGAGCGCGCTGCCTCCGTCCGCCATGATCATTCCCGGACTGCCCTGCCAGCGGTCCAAGTGCTCGGGCGGGAAGATCGCGGCGGCGGTGACCAGTGCTTCGCCGTCGGGGCGGGCGGCGAGGTGGCCGGCGGCGGCGAGGAGGCCGGTCATGCCGCCGTTGCTGGCGGCACGCAGTTCGTAGCACTCGGCGTTGGGGGCGGCGAGGGCCCGTTGGAGGTACTGGGCGGGAGTGCTGTGGGCTTGGCTGCCGACGGTGGTGTAGACGAGCAGGGAGAGGTCCTGCGGGCTGACCGCGGCGTTGGCCAGTGCGTCGAAGGCGGCCCGGGTCGCCATGCGGACGGCGAGTTGCTCGGTGGTCGTGGTGGTGAAAGAGGAGCCGAGCTGGTCGGCGCGGCGCTGTGGGATCAGGCCGAGGGCGAGGGCGTCGGAGGTCGCGGTGGCTGTCGGCAGCCACCGGCCCGTGGCGCGGATGAGGATGTCGTCCCATTTCATGACCGGGCCGCCGTTTCGGTGGGGTCCGGCATGGCGGGCGTCGCCGTGCCGGGGATGCCGAGTGTGTGGGGTTGTGCGGGGCCGGCGGCGCGGTCGACGCGGCCGGTGGCGCGGTCCAGGGTGCCCAGCACCGCGCCGTGGATGCCGTGCATGCGCACGAGGGTGGTGGTGCCGGCGAGGGCGTGGACGCTGCCGGCGGCGGTGGAAGCCGGGGCGTGGATGAGGATCCCCGGGGCGGGATGGGCGTGGGTGAGGGCGGTGTCGTTGTGGGAGGTGGCGAAGTCGATGACGTCGATGCCGGTGAGCGCCGACAGGGGGACGGGGGTGTCGTCGGGAGCCGTGGCGAGGCCCGCGGTCTGGATCATGGCGTCGAGGGTGAGTACCGGGATGCGGAACGCCGCGAAGGCGGGGTGCCAGAGCGGGGCGAGCGCGAACCGGGCGCTGGCACCGTGGTGGTCCGCGCGGTGACCGCTGGTGGAGGCGAAGGGGCCGGTGAGGTGGACGAGCGGGTTGGGCTCGTGCAGGGGGATGCCGGGTGACGGCCGGCTGGGCCGGGGATGGTCCTGCGCGGGGATCGGGCGCGGCTCGGGGGAGAGGAGGACGTCGACGCTGTGGCAGAGGCGGTCCCGGACCAGGACCGTGCCGTTCGGACTCGTACGGTCGGTCAGGATGCGGACGCGGACCCGCCGGCTGCCGTCGTCGGCCGCGGGCAGCAGGTGCGCCCGGGTCCGTATGAGCAGCGGGGGATGGTGGGGCAGGACGGTCAGGGCGCTGTGGCAGCGCAGGTCCCGGAAGCCGACGACGTGCAGGTCCGGTGCGAGGGCCAGGGCGGCTTCGGCGGCGATTTCCAGGCCGAAGGTGCCGGGGACGACGGGGACGCCCTTGACCGTGTGGTGGGTGACCCAGGCGTCCGGGCCGTCGGCGTCCCGGGGGTGGGGCAGGTGGTGTTCGAAGACGCTGTCACCACCCTCGTCCGTCACGCGCCGTCCCAGGAGCGGCGCGTGCGCCGCGGGCTGCGGCGGGGCGGAGGTGGGGTGGGGGGCGGAGGTGGTCTCCGGGGGATGGTTCGCGGCCTCGGGGCCCTGGGCGCCCAGGAAGGCCAGGGCCGGTACGCGGGCGTGGTGGGTCAGTGCCCGGATGAGCTGGCCGGCGCCCTCGCGGGCGCTGACGGCTTCGTACTGGCCGGTGCTGGCGATCTGCTCGGCCAGGAGGGGATCGGAGCCCACCCCCTGATCGGACCACACGGCCCACATCAGGCTGAACTCCTCGGCGTCGGGCGTGGAGTGGTGGCGGGCGGCGCAGGTCAGGAAGTCGTTGCCGGCGACGTAGTCGGCGTCCCCGGGGTTGCCGTAGAGCACGGACATCGAGCTGAAGTTGCACCACAGGCGCGGCGGGGCGTCGCGCAGGGCGTCCTTCAGATGGAGGTAGCCGAGGACCTTGATGTCCCGGACGGTGCGGAAGTCCCCGAGGGTCTTCACTCCGAGGGCACGGGACCTGATCTCGGTGGCGGTGTTGAGCAGCAGGTCGATGCGGCCGTGCCGGTCCAGGACGTGCCGGACCGTCCGCGTCACCAGCTCGGCGTCGGTGAGGTCGCAGGGAAGGTAGTGGACGCGGTCGGCGCTGCACTGTTCTCGGAGCCGGGCGAGGGTCCGGGCGGTCTCCTGGGCGCGGACACGTCGCGCGTGTGAGGCCTTGATGTCCTTGACGGAGAGGGAGGGGTCCTCGGCGCGGGCCCGGCGGATGTGGTCGGCCAGGGAGGGCACGGGTCCCTCGTCCGGATCGGGCAGGGGGGTGCGGCCCATGATGTAGAGGTGGGGGGCCTTGTCGGCGGTGAGGGCGAGGAGGAGCGAGGGGGTGATGCCACGGGCTCCGCCGGCCGCGAGGATCACCGAATCCCCGTCCAGTGCGAACGCGGGCGCCGTGGTCGCGGGGTTCGCGGCGGTCGCCGGTTCCGAACCGGGGGCCGGAGCCATCCGGTAGCCGAGGCGTTTGCCGTTCAGGTGGGCGACGGCGCAGCCGGGCACGCGCCGTGACGACTCGGCGGCGAGCAGGCCGAGGGCCTTGCGCGGCTGCACGTCCTCGGCGAGCACCGTCAAGGCGACGCAGTCGGGCAGCTCCGTCGCGAAGGAACGCAGCGACCCCGTGAACAGGCCGCTGAAGGGGTGCGGGACACCGGCAGGCAGGGCGTGGGTGAGCAACACCGTGATGCTGCCGGTCGCGAGCGGCCCGGCCAGGGCGCTGACGGTGGCGAAGGTGAGGTCGTGCAGGGCCAGGACGCGCGCGGTGGCGGTCGGCGAGGTGATGGCGGGCAGCCGGGTCAGGATCCGCACGTGCCGCGGCGGCGCCTCCAGCCCGGCCAGGGCTGCGGTGACGTCCTCGGCGCGCACGGGCGTGGCATGGGGCGTCGGGGTGGCGGCGGGGCTCCACAGGTGGACGTCCGGGGCGTCGGGCACGAGACCGGCCAGGAACGGCTCGTCGCACAGCACCAGCGTCCCGGGGGCGAACGGGTCGGGCCGCGTACCGGCGAGGGGCTCCGGCGCGGGAAGCTCGTGCAGGCCGTACTGCATCGGGTGGGCCTGCGGTACGTCCGGCGCCTCCTGGAGGGTGCGCCACGCCCGGTCGGATGCGGCGCCGGCCGTCCCGGCCGGGGTGATGTGGACCGCGGGAGCACCCGGCGTGCGGGGCGTGATGACGGTGTCCGATCCGGTCGTCAGGGCGCCCAGCACCGCGAGGGCCCCGGCCGCGGCACGGTAGCGGGGGCCGTCGGCGAGGTGCTGCCCGTCCTTGGGGGCCGGCGGATCGTCCGGGTGGGGCATGCGGGTCCGTACGGTCGCCAGTGCGGGCAGGCCGTGACGGGCCGCGGTCCGCGCCCGGGTGAGGGCGAGGACGACCACGCCCTCGCCGGGCGCGCGGTCGCTGGGCACATCGAGGGTGCCGGCCGGTGTGTCGCTCTGCGGCAGTGAGTTGCCGTCCGCGGCGCAGACGAGGACGAGATCGCAGGAGCCGTTGTGCAGCCACCGCTCGGCATGGCGCAGTGCGGCGAGGGCGCTGTCGGTGTCGGCGTGACAGGTCGTGATGGGGCCTTGCAGGTCGTGGTAGTTGGCCACACGGCCGGCCACCAGGCCCGTCGGCGCTCCGGTGAAGGTGTGGGCGTGCGGACTGGCGGACCCCTCGGTCACGGCGGCGGCCAGCACCGCGCGCAGTTCCTCGGCGGCCTCGGAGCCGTGGAGCGCGGCGACCGGCGCCGTGGCGTCGGTGAGGTGGATGTGGGCCATGGCTTCGACCGAGCGCCGCGTCATCGTTCCCGCGGCGGCGATGACGGCCGTGGTCGGGCGCAGTTCGTCCCAGGCCGCCCCGAGGGCGGGCGCCAGATCGCGGACGGCCTCGACGGACATGATCTGGGTGCGGTCGATCTGGCGGAGCGTGGGCGGCGGGATGCGCAGGGGAGGATCGGTCGGATGGGGGTAACGGTCGCCGAACCCGGGCTCGGGGGCCGGTCCTTCACCGCGTAGCCAGGCGGCGACCGTGTCGGTGGCGGCCCCGGGGAACAGCGCGGTGCGGGCGACGATGACGATGTCGTCCTGGGGGGAGTCCGCCCCGGTGGAATCGGGGCAGCGCAGGCTCGGGTGGTCGTCGGTGAGGACGACGTGACCGTTGACCCCTCCCAGGCCGGCGGAGGAGACGGCGACGGTACGGGGGCGGTCGCCGGGCGGCCAGTCGATGTGCCGCAGCGGGACGGCGACGGGATCGACGGCGGGTCCGGCCGCGGCCGCGGTCGCCCCGGCCTCGGGGGCGGGCGCGGGAAAGCGGTCGAAGTAGGGCTGGCGCAGGATCCGTTCGTGGCGCAGGCCGAGGACGGCGTGCAGGACGGAGACCAGACCGGCGTTGGCGATGGTGTGCCCGAAGATCGCTTTCGCGGAGGTGATCGGGCAGGGGCTGGTCCGGTCGGCCAGGGCGTCGCGGAGCATGTCGAGCTCGATCGGGTCGCCCTTGGTGGTACCGGTGCCGTGGGCGACGATCCAGTCGAGGTCGTCGGCCGCGATGCCGGCCTCCCGCCAGGCGCGGCGCAGCGCGAGCAACTGGCCACGGGCGGCGGGAGCGTGAATCGACGCGGCCCGGCCGTCGGCGGACAGCCCGATGCCGCGGATCACCGCGTGCACGGTGTCCCCGTCGGACCGGGCCCGGTCCAGGCGCTTGAGGACCAGGGTGATGCTTCCCTCGCCGGTCCGCGTTCCGGAGGAATTCTCGTCGAAGGGACGGATCTCGTCCCCGGTCGCCAGGGTGCCGGTGGTCCCGAACAGCCGGCACAGGGACGGACTGATCATGACGCTGGAGGTGCACAGGGCGATGTCGGAGGTGTCCTGCTGCAGGGAGCGGACGGCCGCGTCCAGGGCGTAGAGGCTGCTCGCGCAGGCCGCCTCGGCGACGACGCTCTCCGCGCCGGCCGGCAGGAGGCCCTCCAGGGCACGGTGGAGGTAGAAGGGGGCCGTGGACAGCTCAGGGGGGAAGGAGTCGCGCTGGTAGTGGGCCGCCAGGAGGTCACCGGTGTGCTCGTTGAGCCAGCCCGCACCGGGCCTGGTCTCGGTGGCCCGCTCGAAATGACGCGCGTAGGTGCGGGCGAGCACGTCGTTGTAGAGGTGGGGGTACTCGTGCTCGCCCATGGTGGCCGCCGCGCACAGCCAGCGGTCGTTGTCGCGGGAACGCAGTCCGTCGAGGGCCTGGAGGGCGGAGTGCCGCAGGAACGTCATGACGGGCGGGGCGTCGGCGGGCCAGTCCCCGGCGTCGATCTCGGCGGCCAGGCGGGGGTGCGGCGTGAGCCGGTCGATGAAGCCGCCCTGGGCCGCGCTCTGCAGCTCGGGCGGCATGATGTGCTCGGCGCTCCACAGCAGGGGCGGCTTGAACTGGTTGCGGCCGGCTTCCAGGACTTCCCATACCTTGTGTGGGCTGTCGGCGCCGGCCAGGACCGCGCCGTACCCCACGACCGCGATGGGTGGGTTGCTCATGGTGTTCTCTCCGGATTCCTCTGATCGGGCAGGGCCGGCACAGGTGTCCGTCCAGCCGGTGTGGTGTGCTGCGGTGCCGGGGACCCACGCCCGCGGGCTGATCCGGCCTGATCCGAAAGACGGGCTCTGGGCCCGGCTCCGTGACCGGTTCGGTCCCGCCGGCGAGTTCCCGGTGCTCCCCTCTCGGGGACGAAACCGCGCTACACCGCCGCTCGGGCCTCGATGACGGCGTCGGCGATCCTGCCCAAGGTGGCCAGTTGGAGGAGCTGCGGGTGGTGCCGCAGACCCTCGACGCCGTAGAGCTCCTCGGTGCGTCGCAGGAGGGCCAGTTGCTGGAGGGACTCGATGCCGAGGGACGCCTCCAGGTCCGCGTCCTCCTCCAGTACCTCTTCGGGGTACTCCAGGGCCTCCGCGTACAGGGTGCGCAGGCGGGCCACGATCTCCTGCCGGTCGAGTGCCGCCCCCGGTACGGCCGTTACGGCGGGCGCGGACTCGGCGGGCTTGGACACTGCGGGCTCGGACGCGGCGGGGGCCTCCCGCACGGTCTCGGTGGCGGGGTGCACGGCTTCATGGACCGGTGCGGCGGCCGTCGCCCAGACGGGAACGCCCGTGGGGGAGGGGTGGGCGGACCGGGAGTCCTTCACCTTGCCCTTGGTCCTGCCCCTGTCCTTGTCCTTGCTCTTGTCCTTCTCCTTGCCCTTGGACTTCTTTCCGCCGCTTTTCCCGGACCCGACGGGGCCGAGCGGGGCCGAGGTCGCGGCGCCCGACGCGAGGGCGCGCAGCACGGCGGCCGGACCGGCCGGATCGGCCAGCGGGACGTGCACCCGGATGCCCGGCAACGAAGCCTCCGCGAGGGGGCCGGCGACCGGTCGTGCTCCGCAGTCCACGAAGACGTTCACGCCCTGCCCGTGGAGCTCCCTGAGGGTGTCCAGGAGCCGGACGGGGCTGGTCAACGCGTCGATGGTCATCTCCAGCGGGTCCTCGTCCCCCACCTCGCGGGCCAGGTTCGTGGACCAGATCCGCCAGTTCCTGCCCCCGTACGCCACCGGGGGCTGCTGGGCCCTCAGCAGGCGGGCCGCCGGGCCGAGGGCCGGGGAGTGCGAGGCGTGCGGGACGTCCAGTTCGGCGGTCGGCCACCCCATGAACTCGGCGATCTCGCCGGCACGCGCGATCGCGGCGGCCGGTCCGCTCAAGACGGACTGGCGCGGCGCGTTCACGCAGGCCACCACCAGGTCGGGGTCCCCGACCAGCGCCGCGAGGCTGCGCGCGTCGGCCTCCCGGGTCCCCACCGCCAGCATCGCCCCCGGCCAGTCCTGCTCGGACAGGGCCCGGGAACGGGCCACCGCGATGCGGGCCGCGTCCTCGACCGTCAGATGCCCGCCCGCGGCCAGCGCCCACAACTCGCCGATGCTCTGCCCCGCCACGGCGAAGGGCTCCAGGCCGCACTCGGCGGCAGCCGCGCACACCGCCGCGGAGACCGCGAAGATCTCCAGGTACTGCGCGTCCGGATCGGCCGTACCGGGCGGCGGGGCGCTCGGGCCGACCAGGCGGGGAGACACCTTCTCCATGCCCAGCTCCACCGCGACTTCGTCGATGCGCGCCAGCACCTCGCCGACAGAGGCGAACTCCCGTGCCAGCTCGCCCAAGACACCGCTGCTCGGCCGGGGAACGGTCCCCGGTATCAGCAGGACAACGCGTCCATCCATCTCGGAACTCCCTATTCTTCAGTACGTTTGTGATCTTGCCGCCGCTGGGGCGTTCGGCTCTGCGATGACATCGGGACTGCGATGAGATCGGAACCGCGATGACATCGGGACCGCCGGAAGTGGAACCATTAATTCTTCGCGTCGGATCGTGAAAACAGGGCGGAATTCCACTCGGCGGGAATCCTGGTGGCGTCGATAGGTGCCCCAGGCGACATAAACGGTTCCCGGCTGCCCCCGGGCGCTGCGCTTCATGTCCGTCGCGCAGGGGAATGCGCGGCGTATCTCGTCAGGCGAGATGCAACTCGCATCTCGTATAACCGTTCCAGGCGCCGTCCGCGACCGTGCTCACCTCGGCCGGAACCTCGACGGCCCTTGCCGTGCCTGACATCGCGGGAGCGAGGAATGAGCCGCCGACGGCCGCTGGCCGACCCATGTGGACGTACTCACGGATTGGCTCCCCCATATTCTCGCGCACCCCTCTGACACGTGACCAAAGGCGTTCGGAACAGACGAATAAACACTACATACGCCCGATTGAATATCAAGTTCCTTTCTTTTTCCTGTCTCTGGCTCAAAACCATCAGTACGCGATGAACAAGGGGCACGGACGGTCACTGGATGCTGGTCGCCGTGGAGATGGCGGAGCGTTAGGGTGGCGAGATGTCTACGCTGCCTGTGATTCTCTTGCTGTCCGGAAGCCTGCGGGCCGGTTCCTCCAACGAGTCGGTGCTGAGCACCGCGCACGCGGTCGCGGCCTCCTCCCGGGTGCGCACGGTCCTCTACGAAGGGCTGGCGGCGCTGCCCCACTTCAACCCCGACGATGACAAGGACCCGCTGCCGCAAGCCGTGGCGGAGCTGCGGACGGCGATCCGCGAGGCGGCTGCGGTGTTGATCTGCACGCCGGAGTACGCCGGTACCCTGCCCGGCTCGTTCAAGAACCTGCTGGACTGGACGGTCGGCGGTACGGAGATCTGCGACAAGCCCGTCGCGTGGGTGAACGCCGCCGCCCCGGGGCGCGGCGGGGGCGCGGAGGCCACGCTGCGCCTGGTTCTGGGCTACACCGGCGCCGCGATCGTGGAGTCGGCCTGCGCGCGGATCCCGGTGTCTCCTCAGATGAGGGGTGCGGACGGACTCATCACGGATCCGTCGGTGCGCGAGCAACTCGGCGAGCTGCTCGCCCTGCTGGCGCAGGCTCATGTGGTGTCAGACGGAGAGAACGGCCGGTGAACGTTCGACGGTCGCCCGCTTCGTCGCCTACGGGCCGAGCGAGGACCGTGTATAAGTGCTGAGGCGGATGAGGCCACCGGGGCACGCGGGACGCGCGGGGCACGCGGGGGCGGTGGGACGGGAGATAACAGAAGTTCGACTGGTTTTCGACCTGAAGCGCTGATCGATGATTAGCGTCGACCTCCATGACATCTTTAGTACAGACCGCGTTCGGGGCAGCTGACCCCACGTTGGATGATGTGGCGGGGTCGGTGCCCGGGACCGGCAGGACGACGGTCCGGCTGGACGTGGACGAGACCGATCGCTGTTTCTACGACCATCCGCTCGATCACATACCCGGCATGCTGCTGGTGACGGCGCTGCTCGATCTGGTCCGTGCGCAGGTGCGGGACCAGGCCGACGCGGGTCTCAACCGGCTGCGGATATCGCTGAGTTTCGACCGGATCTGTGAGCCCGGCGAGCCGGTGACGCTGCACTGCGAGCCGGCCCCCGCCGAGGAGGGGCCGGCCTGGCAGCTGCGGGCCGAGCAGGAGGGCGGCACCGTGTGCCAGGCCGTCGTCGGCCTGGCCCGCACCCCCGCCGCACAGCCCACCGGCCAGGCGCAGGGCCAGTCGCAGGACCAGGACCGCACCCGCCCCGCCGATGCCGCTCTGGTGCACCGGCGTCTTCCCGAGAACATTCTGCTGGGCGCCCCGCTGCGTACCGAGGAGGCCGCCGTCCTGGTGCCGCCCGCCGGGCACCGGCTGCACGGGGGCCCGGACGGTCTGCACACACCGGACGCGCTGATCGAGTCGGCCCGGCAGATGTCCACCTTGCTGGCGCACACGGCGCACGGCCGTGAACCGGACATCCAGCTGCTGTGGCTGAGCCTCGAAGCGGACGTGCCCACCGATCTGCCGGTGTCGGTCCCGCTGTCGCTGCGCTGGGAGTTCACCCCGGCCCGCGGTGCGCGCGCCCCTTACCCCATGGCGTTGCTGGACGCCGTCAGCGGTGAGCGGCTGGGCGGCATCGCGATCACCCACCACTCCATGAGCCGTGCCCGCTACCAGGAACGGAGGGCCGCGAAGTGACCACCGTGAAGCCGGCGACAGGGCGCGGACCGTCCTGGACCGTTCAGGCCCCGCGTCTGCTGTTCCTGTGCGCGGTGGCCGCGGTGACCACCGGCATGGTGGTCCACCTGCGCGACGCCGGAAACACCGTCGACCTGGTGGCCGGGCTCCTTGCCGCCTGCTATCTGGCGTGGCTCGCGGTCGAGATCCCCGTGACCTTCCGCAAGTCGACCGCGCCGCCGAGCGAGTCGGCGACGCTGCTGCTCTACGCGACGGCGCGGATCGCGACCGCCGCCGCCGCCGTGCTGGGTCCGCTGCCGTGGGACGGCTGGTCGTGGGCGCTGCTCGCGCCCGCCCTGCTCTTCGTCGGCGGAGTGGTCCTGCGGCAGGTGGCGATCCACACGCTCGGCCGGTTCTACTCGCACCACGTCATGCGCCAGCAGGACCACCAGATCGTCACCTACGGCCTCTACCGCTTCATCCGCCACCCCGCGTACGCGGGCATGCTGCTGGCGCACGCCGGGTTCGTCGCCTTCTTCCTCAACCCGGTGAGCGTGGTGCTGCTCGTGCTCCTCGCGGCCGCGATCACGTTCCGGATCCGCACCGAGGAGCGGATGCTGATGAACATCCCCGGTTACAGCGCCTACGCGGCCGGCCATGCCCGGCTCGTCCCGGGGGTCTGGTGACCGTGCACACTGATCCGAGGGAGTCACCGCACGTGCTGTCCGCCGACGAGTTGCTCACCACCACCCGGTCGGTGCGCCGGCGTCTGGATCTGACGCGCCCGCTCGATCTCGCGGTCGTCAAGGAGTGCGTGGAGATCGCCCTGCAGGCGCCCAACGGCGGCAACACCCAGCGCTGGCACTGGCTGGTCGTCACCGACGCCGCGCTGCGGGCCGAGATCGGATCCGTCTACCGACGCGCCTTCGAGAACCGCTATCCGCCCGCCGATGCCACCCCCGGCGCCACTCCCGAACAGGGCGCCACGGCCCGGATGATGGCGAGCGGCCGTCACCTGGCCGCGCACCTGCACGAGGTGCCGGTGCTGGTGATCCCGTGTCTCCAGCTGCGCGAGGGGCAGTTCCCCGAGGGCAGCCAGGCCGGCCTGTGGGGCTCGCTGCTCCCGGCGGCCTGGAGCTACATGCTCGCCGCCCGCGCCCGCGGGCTCGGCACCGCCTGGACCACCGTGCACCTGGACGCCGAGCAGGAGGTCGCCGCCCTCCTCGGCCTGCCGCCCGGTGTGCGCCAGGGAGCGCTGATCCCGACCGCACACGTGCTGGGGGAGGGCTTCAGGCCGGCCCCGCGCAAGCCCGTGGACAGCGTGCTGCACATGAACGGCTGGACCTCACGCGTGAAGAACGGTGACCTGGATGACTGACCTCCTGACCACCACGGCCGCCGGAGCCGACGCTCTGGCCGACGCCGCCCAGGTGGGCAACAAATTCGCCCGCCAGGAGGTGCTGCGGCGCGCGGGCTTCCGGGTCCCGGAGTTCTTCTGTCTGCCCGCCGCCGCCTTCGACGAGGCGCTCGACGCCGTACGGCCGCTCCTGCCGCCGCTGCCCCGGGACGCCGATGACAAGGCGGCGATCGAGGACTGGTGCGCGTCCGCCCACGAGGCACTGACCCGGTCGAGCCTGCCGCCGGCCCTCGCCCGGCGGATCCGGGAGGAGTTCACGGCCCTGGTCGGCGCGGACGGCCTGGTCGCCGTGCGGGCCTGCGTCGTCCCGGCAGCGCGCACCACCGCCGCCACCACCCCGGACACCGCACCCGCCCCGGACGAGGCCATCGGGGAGGACAGCGCCGTCGACCCCTTCGCCGGGATGAGCGACAGCTTCCTCTACGTGGACGAGGCGGGCCTCGCCGACGCCGTGTCGGGGTGCTGGGCTTCGGCCTTCAACCCGCAGGCCGTGCACTACCGGATCTTCCGCGGACTGGACCCGACGCAGGCACGCGTCGCCGTCGGCATCCAGCGGATGGTGCTCGGCACCCGCTCCTTCGTCGCGTTCACCCGCGACCCGCGCGACGGCTCGCAGCGTCACCTGATCGCCGCCGCCCACGGGATCGGCGAGGGCGTCGTCCAGGAGAAGGCCGACGTCGACCACTTCTTCCACGACCCCGCGACCGGCAGGGTGAGCGCGCAGACCGTGCACAAGCGGTGGTCGATGGGACTGCCCGAAGGCGCCGCCTCGGGTGCGCCCGTACTGCTGCCGGTCCCCGCGGAACTGGCCGACGCGCCGGTCCTGGACGACAAGGAGGCCCGTACGGTGGCCGAACTGGCCGCCCAGGTGGAGGAACTGTTCGGCGTCCCGCAGGACATCGAAGGCACCATCACCCCCGACGGCACCGTCCACCTGGTGCAGGCCCGGCCCCTGGTGAGCGCCCCCCACACGGACGCGCCCACCGGTCCGGACGGGACGCGGTCCACCGTGTACTGGGGCAACCACAACATCACCGAGAGCTTCCCCGGGACTTCGGGAGCGCTGACCTACTCCCAGTCCCGCGAGTTCTACCGCCGTTCCTTCTCGGACCTCTACCGGCGGATGGGAGTGCCCGCCCGCCGCATGCGGGAGAACGCGCACCGCCTCACCCGGATGGTCGGCTACCTGGAGGGCCAGGTCTACTACCGGCTGGAGGACTGGCACCATCTCCACGGCCAGATGCCGATGTTCGAGCTGGTACGACGCCAGTGGGAAGCCTCGATGGGCATCACCGGCCCGGCCGCCGGCGTCCGCCGCTGGTCCCCGCTGCGGGTGGCCCGCTCGGTGCCGCACCTGGCCTGGCGCACCGCCCTGCACCCGTGGCAGGTAAAACGGTTCCTCAGCTGGTGGGACCGGCAGATGACGGAGATCAACACCGTCGGGGACACCCCCGAGGAACTGATCGCGCTCTATCGGCGCGTGTGGGAACGCGCCGAGCGGCAGTGGGGCATCACCCTCGTCAACGGGCTGATCGCCCTGGTCGTGCTCCGCTCCGGCACCGCACTGCTGCGCCGCTGGACCGGCCTGGGCCCGCAGCTCCTGATGGGGCTGATGGCCGGAGGCAAGGAGAACCGCTCCCTCCAGGCCGTCCGCGCCGCCATGGCCCTGGGCGAACTCGTGGGATCGATCCCCGAGCTGCGCAGCGCCGTCCTCGACCACCAGGACCCGCGCCAGGTGTGGGCCGACCTGACCGCCGGCCGCTACGGCACACAGGTCGCCGACGCCGCCCAGGCGTACGTCGCCCGCTACGGGGACCGCGCGCTGCACGACCTGAAGCTGGAGGAGCCCACCCCCCGCCAGCGCCCCTGGACCGTCGTCCCCCTCATCCGCCCCCTGGTCCGCCAGGGCACCACCGTCGCCGCCAACCGGGCCGAGGAGCAGGCGGCCGCCGCCCGGGCCCGCGAGCAGCTGCGCCAGGCGTGCCCCAGCCCGGTGCGCCGGGGTGTGCTGCTGGCCCACGCGGCGCTGGCCCGGGACCTGGCACGGGTGCGCGAGGACACGCGTTTCTGCCGCACCCAGCTCTTCGGGATGTCACGCGACGTGATGTGGCGCCTGGGCGCCCACCTCGCCCGCGCCGGTGTGCTCGACGACCAGCTGGAGGTGGCCGACCTGACCGTGGAGGAGGTCATCGGCGCCTTCGACGGCACCGGTACGGCCGGCGACCTGCGGGCCCTGGCAGCGCTGCGCCGGGCCGAGCGCCTGCGCTGGACGCAAACCGAGCAGCGCCCACCCCTGCTGGGTGTGCCGGGCAACCTCCCGCTCGCCCGCGCCCTGCCGTACGCCGTACCGGTCCGGGTCGGCAACGACTCGGACGCCCAGGTGCTGCGGGGCATCGGTTCCAGCGGCGGCGTGGTCCGCGGCCGCGCCAAGGTGGTCCTGGACCCGGGCACCGACCCGGACCTGGCCGGAGGCCGCATCCTCATCGCCCGGGAGACCGACCCCGGCTGGCTGTTCCTGATGATGTCCGCCAAGGGGATGGTCGTCGAGCGCGGCACCCTGCTGTCCCACACCGCGATCACCGGCCGCCTCCTGGGCGTTCCGACGGTGGTGGCCGTCGCGGACGCCACCAAGGCGATCCCCGACGGAGCCTGGCTCGAGATCGACGGCAGCGCCGGCACGGTCCGCCTCCTCCCCGACCCGACCCCACCAGCCGACGCCGCCGCCTCGGCCCCACCGGCCGCCCAGGCCCAGGCCGCCCAGACCCAGGCGGACCAAGCCGACCCGACCGACCCGGCCGACCCGATCGACAAGGCTCAGAAGGATGACTGACGACCCGGCACGCTTCCCGTTTCCCGTCGACCCCGGCGTCCGCCCACCCGCCGCGTACGACCGTCTCCTCGCCACCGGCGCACCGCACCCCGTCCAGCTCTCCAGCGGACAGCCCGCGCTGCTGATCACCCGGCACGAGGACGTGACCGCCGTACTGGGCGACGACCGCTTCAGCCGGGCCGGCTACGCGGCCCGCGCCCGGCCGCTGCTGGCCCGGGAGACCGACTCGCTCCCGCTGGTGACCGCCGACGCGCCCCACCACACCCGCCGGCGCCGCGCGGTCATGCCCGCCTTCACCGCACGCCGGGTCCGGCAACTACGGCCTCACCTCGAGCAGTTGGCCGACCAGCTCTTGGACGAGGTGACCGCCGGCGCCGAGACGGGGACAGCCGAGCTGGTCAACACCTACACCGTGCCCTTCGCGATGCAGGTGATCTGCGAGCTGCTCGGCATCCCCTTCACCGACAGCGCTCTGCTGCGCCGCGAAGTCGACGTCCTGATGTCCACCTCCGGCCACACCCCGCAGGAGGTCGCGGGCGCGCAGGCCCGCATGGACGGCTACTTCGACTCCCTCATCGCCGACAAGCAGCGCGCCGTGGACGGCGGCGAGCCGGCCGACGACGTCCTCACCAAACTGATCACCCGTCCCGCGGACGACCCCGACCAGCACCTCTCCCACAAGGAGGTGCTGGCGCTGGCCTCGGGGATGCTGATGGCCGGCTACGAGACCACCGGCAACTCCTTCGCCATGTGCGTCCTGCTGCTCCTCCAGCACCCCCACCTGGCCGACCAGCTGCGCGCGCGCCCCGACCGGATCCCGGGCGCCGTGGAGGAGATGCTCCGCTTCACCTCGCTCAACAACACGGGCGGCTACCCCCACCTGGTCACCGAGGACACCGTTCTGGGCGGCTGCCCCGTCCGCGCCGGCCAGGTCGTCGTGGCGCTCACCGACGCGGCCAACCGCGACCCGGCCGTCTTCAAGGACCCCGACACCTTCGACCCCGCCCGCCCCGACCGCGGCGGCCATCTGGCCTTCGGCCACGGCCGCCACATGTGCCTGGGCGCCGAACTCGCCCGCGCGGAGCTCCAGATCGGCATCGCCGCCCTGCTCCGGCGCTTCCCCGTACTGGAACTGGCTGTGGCCGAAGACGAGTTGGCGTGGCGCCAGACGATGTTCATCAACGGCCTCTGGCAGCTTCCGGTCCGCTGGGCGATACGGACGGAGCAGCCCGCATGATCCGCCGCCTCGCCCTCTTCGTACAGGGCAGCTACCCGCTTCCCCTGGCCCCCGTGATCGCCGCGGCCTGGGCCGTGGGGGTGACCGGACTGTACGCGGCGGTCGACCCGCGCGCCCACGACTGGCGGCCCGGCTGGGGCACCGCGATCGCCGCACTCACCGTCATCGTCGACCTGCTCCTGCTGCGGGCCGCCGACGACCTGCGCGACCTTCCCTACGACCGGCTCCACAACCCCGGCCGCCCGCTGGCGCGCGGCGCCGTCCGCCCCCGGGACCTCCTCGTACTGGCCGCCGTAGGAGTGAGCGGCCTGCTCCTCCTCAACGCCGGCAACCGCCCCGCCCAGCTCCTCCTCGCCGCCCAGTTCACGTACACCGCCGTCCTGGTGGGGGCCGAGATGCGCTTCGGCTGGCCACCCAGCGACAAGGTGGTCCTCGGCGTCCTCCTCAGCTCCCCGGTCCAGATCCTGCTGAACCTCTACCTCTACGCGGTCTTCCTCCACGACACCGGCCTGAGCGCGGGCCGGCACGCCTGGCCCGTCCTGGCCGTCGTCATGCTGGCCGCCACGCACCACGAGCTGGCCCGCAAGATCGTTCGTGTGCCCCGCGAAAGCGAGCGGACCTACGTACACGTCTTCGGCCTGCGCACCACCACCGCCCTGGCCGTGGGCTTCGCCATCGCCTCCACCGCGGTCGCCCTGGCCGCGCTGCGCCCCTGGACCACGACCGGTCCCGGCGCCTGGGGCTGGCTGGTCCTGCTGCCGGCCGCCCTCGTCGCCCGCGCGGCGTGGAGCTTCACCCGCGACGCGGCCCCGCGCTGGCCGCTGCGGGCCACGATCGGCTACCTGCCGACCGCATTCACCTGCTACCTGCTCATCGGCCTGGGAGTCACCTCATGAGGACGGACAACCTGTACATCGCCGGCGCCGCCGCCCGCGTCCCGGACCTGTTCCCGGTCGCCGAGGCGGTCCGGCGCGGCTGGTACGACGCCGGGCGCGCCGAGGCCGAGGGCTGGACCAGCGTGGCCATCGCCGACGACCTCTCGGCGCCCGAACTCGCCGCCGAGGCCGGCATCGAGGCCCTCAAACGCTCGGGCCTGGTCGGCGACCAGATCGACCTGGTCCTGCACTCGGGCGTCTGGCACCAGGGCCCGGAAGGCTGGTACGCCGCGAACTACGTCCAGGACCAGGTCGTCGGCACCACCGCCCCCGCCGTCGGCATGAACCAGGGCTGCACGGCGGTGCTCGACGCGATCCGCCTCGCATACGGCTACCTGAGCGTGGATCCCCACGCGAACGCGGCCCTGGTCACCGCGGCGGACAACTTCGGCACCCCCCTCGTCGACCGGTGGAACTACGCGGACGGATGGGGTTCCGGACGCGGCTCCATACTCGGCGACGCGGGCGGCGCGGTCGTCGTGTCCACCGAAGGCGGCCCGCTGCGGATCCGCTCCCTGGCCATGTCCTCCCTCTCCGGCTGGGAGCACCTCTACCGCGGCGACGAGGCGATGTACCCGCCCCCGGTCACCCGCGGCGTCCCGGCCACCCTGGGCCGCCGCATGGCCTCCTACGTCGAGCGCCACGACCCCGAGGGATACCTCCTCCAGGCCGTCACCCGCGACCTGGTCCGGGCCCGCACCACCCTCGCCCGCCAGGTCATGGAGGAAGCCGGCGTCGGCCCGGACGACATCACGCGCGTCACCCACGTCTTCACCGGCCACCCCCGCTACCTGGCGAACCTCCTGAGGCCGCTGGGCATCGCGCCCGAGCGCGGCCTGCTGGAACTCGGCCGCGCCCACGGGCACCTCGCCTCCACCGACCAGGTCCTCGGCCTCACCCACCTCATGGAAACCGGCGCCGTGTCGCCGGGCGACCACATCCTGATGATGGGCAACGGCGGCAGCATCTCCCTGGCCTGCGCGGTCGTCGAGGTACTGGAACAGCCCTCCTGGTGAGAGCAGTTGGGCTCACTGTGACGCCCAGGCGCCACCGGTCACCGGCCTCCCCGTCCACCGGTCACGGCGGCGGGGAGGCGAACGGTCAGGAGCGGCAGGAACCAGCCCACGAGAGGCCCCACGCAGAGCGCGACGAGTACGGTCCCCGCGCCGAGACCGCCGCCGAGAAGCCAGCCGACCCCGGCGACGGTGACCTCGATGCCGGTCCGCACCGCCGCGACGGGCAGGCGGGTGAGGCGGACCAGCCCGGTCATGATGCCGTCGCGCGGGCCCGAGCCGAACTGCGCACCGAGGTAGAGCGCGTCGAAGAAGGCCAGGGCGACGAGGCCGACGACGAGGTATCCGACCTCGGCGAGCGTCCCCTGCGGGTCGGGGAGCACCGCGGCGGTGGCGTCCGCCGCGAAGCCCACGATCGCCACGTTGAGGAGGGTGCCGAGTCCGGGCAGCTCGCGCAGAGGTATCCAGGCGAGGAGCACCAGGAGCGAGATCAGGTTGGTGGCCCACCCGAAGGAGATGCCGAGGCTCTTGGCCGTGCCGTCCGTGAGGACGCTCCAGCTGGCGGTACCGAGCCCGCACTGGACGAGCACCATGACGGCGGCGCCGTAGCCCACCAGCCCGACCACGAGCTGGGAGAGACGACGCGTCCTCCGGCCCGCCCGCAGGTGGGCGAAGGCGTTCATGCGCAGGAGCTCAGGGCGGTCGCGGGGAGAGGGGACGGACGGGGGTGCGGAGCGAGCGGAAGGAGCCATGGTCCAAGACTCGGCGCTATCTGGACCCTGATTCCATAGCCAGATTGACTAAGCTGGTCTGATGAAGATCAGCGCGCACGCCGTGGGGAGCATGCTCGGGTCCTGGCAGGAGGGCCCCGGACCGGCGCACCAACGCCTCTCCGACCGACTGCGGCTGCTGGTCCTGGACGGGCGTCTGTGCCTCGGGGCCGCGCTGCCGAGCGAACGCGACCTGGCCTCCGTGCTCGGCACCAGCAGGACCACGGTCGGCGCCGCGTACCGCACTCTGGTCGAACACGGGTACCTCGCCACGAGGGAGCGCGCCAGGGCGACGGTGCGGCTCCCGCACGACACGCCGTCCGAGCGCCGCTCCGGCGGGGACCCGTCGACCATCGACCTGTCGTTCGCCGCGCCGCCCGCACCGTCCGAGATCCTCCACGCCGCCTTCGCGACCGCCCTCGAACAGCTGCCGCGGCACTTCGGGCGGCACGGATACGACCGGTACGGCACCGCAGAGCTGCGCGAAGCGGTGGCCGGCTGGTACGAGCGCAGGGGACTGCCCACCGCACCCGACCACATCATGATCACCAACGGTGCGCAGCACGCGCTCGGTCTGCTGGCGCGTACGCTCCTGTCGCCACGCGACAAGGTCCTGATCGACCATCCCACCTATCCGCACGCGATCAGGGCCTTCACCGACGTGGGCGCCCGACTGCTGCCCGTCGCCGTGGGGCCGTCCGGGTGGGACCCCGTACACCTCCTTGCGGCAGGGCGGACCGCTCAACTGGCCTATCTCATTCCGGACTTCCACAATCCGACCGGGATGTGCATGCCCGCGGGGGTGCGCCGCAGACTCCGGCTGGCGTGTCCCACGGTCATCGACGAGACCATGTGTGACCTGGCGCTGGACGGCGCGGATCCGGAACCCTTCGCCCTGCACGTACCGACTGCCGTCAGCGTCGGCTCGGTGTCGAAGAGCATCTGGGGCGGCCTGCGCATCGGCTGGATCCGCGCCGTGCCCTCGGTGCTGGAACGCATCGGACAAACCCGCCCCGCCACGGACCTCGGCACCCCTGTGGTCGAACAGCTCGCCACCGCAGTCCTTCTGAACGAGCATCGGACACGGCGGCCCGACATGCTCCGGCAACTGCGCTCACAGCGTGAGGGGTTGATGCACGCACTCACGGAGGACCTGCCCGACGTCCACGCACCGCTGCCGGCGGGTGGAGTGACGCTCTGGGCGCGGTTCCCCGATCCCATCAGCTCCCGGCTGGCAGCGATCGCCCCCGACTACGGAGTGACGATCGCGGCCGGACCGCGGTTCGGCGTCGGCGGCGCATTCGAACGCCACGTCCGGCTGCCGTACACGCTCCCGTCGGATCGGCTCGCCGAGGCGATCCGCAGACTCGCCCGGGCCCACCTGGCGTTCCGCCGGGGCGCTACCGGATCCCACACCCCCGCACCGGTCGCGTGAGCGCCGATGACCGACCCGCCGCCGCCGGTACGCACCGGGTGGCGGGCGGTCGGGCCATGAGCCGTCAGGCGGGGAGGAAGAAGCCGGTCACGTCGGCGAGGAGACCGTCCCGGTGCACCGCGCTGCTCACGCCGGTCATGAAGGCCTCGCCGTCCGGGCCGAGCTGGGTCCAGCGGGCCAGCGACCGGTCGTGGTGGTCGAGGACCTCGTCGATGCGGAAGCGGTGTCCGGGGAAGGCCCCGGCGAAGCCGCCCATGTACGCGTCCAGTTCGGCCAGACCGCCGACCTCGGTCCCCGGGTCCCGGTAGGCGACGTCGTCGACCGCGACCGCGCCGAGCGCGGTGAGCCGTATCGACGGGTCGGCCGACCAGCACGCGGCGTAGTCGTCCCAGAGTTGCTGTGGGTCATTCATAGCTGTTCCTCTTCGTTGGGTTGTTCGGCTGTCGTGGTCTTCGTTGTCCGTGCACCGATGATGACCATGGCCCCGTCGGTGACGGTGTGCAGCGTGGCGGTGTCCGCACCGGATCGGACGAGCACCAGCAGGCCCTGGTAGAGCGCCAGGAGCTGGGTGGCCGCCGCCTTGACGTCGAGTTCCGCGGACACGAGCCGCTGGGCGCGGGCACGAGTCAGGGCGTCGGCGAAGCCGGACTCGATCGTTTCCAGCCCCCGGCGCACGCCGGGCGTCGCCTGCGAGACCGTGAAGGACTCCACCGCGGTGTTGGTGAGCAGGCACCCCGGATCGGGTCCGGGGCCGGTACCGGCGTCGAACGCCGAGGTGAAGAACGAGCGGATGCCGGCCACGGGGTCCTCGGCGTCGCGCAGGTGGACGCGGACCCTGCCTTCCACCACACGCTCGTTGTAGGCGTCCAGCGCGGCATTGAACAGGCCTTCCTTGCTGTGGAAAGCCCGGTACAGGCTGCCCGGATGCATTCCGGTGGCCTCTTCGAGGTCGCGCAGCGAGGCGCCGAGGTAGCCGCGCCGACGGAAAAGGCGCATGGCGGAGGTCAGCACCTCGTCCTGGTCCCAGACCTGTTTCCGGCCCATCCGCGCCCCCTGTCGTTGAACGCCCCTAGTCGAACGCCTGTAGTTGAACGATCGCTCACAAACTAGCACGAGCAGTCACCTCCTGCAGCCGCTGCGGGCAACCAAGTTGGGGCGCGGTCGTTGTGATGAAGCCGGGGTGGACCCGGCCCCATCGGCTCGTCCGGCCACGCGCGCACCGATGAGTTTCGCCGGCCCGCGCAGTCTCCACCCGGCCATCGACACCACAGGAGGAACGCATGACCCAGCTTCTGAGAGTCCAGAACTTCAACATCTCAAGCGACGGGATCGGGGCCGGCGAGGACCAGAGCCTCGAAAGGCCGTTCGGGCACGTCGATCCCGGGAGGCTGTTCGCGTGGGCCGGCGCCACGGCGAGCTGGCCCATGCGCACCGAACCCGGCGGGAGCCGCGGCCTCGACGACTACTTCACGCGCGACTACGCACGCAACATCGGGGCCGAGATCATGGGCCGCAACAAGTTCGGCCCCCAGCGCGGCCCCTGGCTCGATCACGACTGGCAGGGCTGGTGGGGCGACGAGCCCCCGTTCCGCACCCCGGTGTTCGTCATGACCCACCACCAGCGTCCCTCGTTCCGGCTTGCCGACACCACGTTCCACTTCGTCGGCGGCGACCCGGCCGCCGTCCTCGAACAGGCGCGGGAGGCGGCGCAGGGCAAGGACGTCCGCCTGGGCGGCGGGGTCACCACCATCCGGCAGTTCCTCGACGCCGACCTCGTCGACACCCTCCACGTGGCGGTCTCCCCGGTGAAGCTCGGGTCGGGACTGCGGCTGTGGGAGTCCCCGGACGAACTGCTCGACCGGTTCCACCTGGAGGTCGTGCCGAGCCCGAGCGGAGTGACGCACCACCTGTTCTGGCGGAAGTGACGCGGCGGTTCCGCATCGCCCCGCACGTGCGCGGACGGAGCTCGCTTGCCATCCTAGGGCCCCTAGGTTATACCTAAGGGCCCTAGGATGAATCGCGAGGAGGACCTATGGCGCGGGCCGGGCTGACGGCGGAGCGGGTGACGGTCGCAGGCGCCGAGCTGGCGGACGAGGCCGGCTTCGACCAGGTCACGATGTCGCAGGTCGCGCGGCGACTCGGGGTGAAGGACGCGAGTCTCTACACGCACGTCCGCAGCCTGGAAGACCTGCGTGGCCGGATCGCGCTCCTGGCGGCGGACGAGAAGACCATCCGCATCGCGGAGGCCACCGCCGGGCTGGCGGGCCGGGACGCGCTCGTCGCCTTCGCCCATGCCTGGCGGGAGTACGCCCACCAGCACCCCGGCCGCTACACGGCGACGCAGACCCCGATCCCGATCGACCCCGAGCTGGCCGCACGAGCGAGCGGACCGCGGCGCGCGGTGGAGCTCACCTACGGCATGCTGCGCGGCTACGGACTGACCGAGCCCGACCTGACCGACGCGGTGCGGTTGCTGCGCAGCACGTTCCACGGATTCGTCGCCTTGGAAGCCGCGGGAGGGTTCGCACACGCGCGCTCGCCGCAGCACTCGTGGCTCCGCGCCCTCGACGCCCTCCACACCCTCCTGGAGCACTGGCCCGCGCCCCGAGAAGGAGACCCCTCATGACCGAACCGACCACCGGCAGCCTGCGCGTGAACGGCGCGACGCTGCACTACGAAGTGCGGGGACGGGGACCGCTCCTGCTCCTGATCCCCGGAGGGGCGGGGGGCGCGGCCTCCTTCGACGGCATGGCCGACGGCCTGGCCGCCGCGTACACGGTCGCCACGTACGACCCGCGCGGCATGTCCCGCAGCACACTGGACGACCCGGGGGCCGCGCAGCAGGTGGCCGAACACGCCGACGACGCGCTGCGGATCCTCGACCTGCTCTCACCGGGCGAGCCCGCCCGGGTGTTCGGCTCCAGCTCGGGCGCGATCGCCGCCCTGCACCTGCTCACCGCCCATCCCGAGCGCGTCGAGCGCCTCGTGGCGCACGAGCCGCCGGTGGTGGAGGTGCTGCCGGACGCCCGTGAGCACCGGGCCCTCATCGCGCGCGTACAGGAAACGCTCCACACCGAGGGGCTCATGCCGGCGATGGCCGTGTTCGCCGCGGGCCTGAAGAAGGACGGCGCGAACGGCGAAACCACCGAGGCCGAGGCCGAGATCCAGCTTCCGCCGCAGGCAGCGGCGCGAGCCGAGCGGACGATGGCCAACCTGCCGTACTTCGTCGGGCGCATCGTGCCCGGCTTCATGTCCTACGCTCCGGACGTCCACCGGCTGGAGGCGCTGTCGGACCGGCTGGTCCTCGCCTGCGGCCAGGACTCGCGCGGCGAGCTGCCCTACCGGCCGGCCGCCTTCCTCGCCGAGCACCTCGGCACGGAACTCCTGCACTTCCCCGGCGGACACACCGGCCTGACCACGCATCCCGCCGCGTTCGGCGCTCTTCTGCGGGAGGCCTTCCGCCCCTAGAGAGTGTCAGGCCCTCGACGCCGCGGGCCCCTTACTCGAGGAAGCGGGAAGGCTCCTCGCGGCGAGCCTCGCGCAGGCGCTGATCGACGTGCACCGGGCGGGCCTGGTCCACCGCGACCTGAAGCCCTCCAACGTGCTGCTCGCCGAGGACGGGGTACGCGTCATCGACTTCGGCATCGCGCGCGCCGCCGAGGGGCACACGAAGCTCACCCACACCGGCGCCATGGTGGGCTCGCCGCCCTTCATGGCGCCGGAACAGGTACAGGGCCTCCCGCTGACCGGCGCAGCCGACGTGTTCTCGCTCGGCTCGACCCTCGTCATGGCACGCACCGGCAGACCGCCGTTCGCGGGTACCTCGGTGCCGGGCGTGCTCTACAACGTCGCGCACGGCGCACCTGACCTTGACGGAGTGCCGCACGGGCTGCGCCCGTTCATCGAACCGTGTCTGGCCAAAGAACCGACGGAACGTCCGTCGCCGCTGGACACGTTGGGGGAGGCCGCCCGTGTGGTGAGCCGCATCCGTACCAACGGCAAGCACCTGCCGAAGTTCCTGGAAGAGGCACCGGCGCGCTGCGAGGACCTGCGGGCCCGGGTGAGCGGCGCCCCGTCCGCCGACGCGCTGCGCGAGCTGTGGGACACCGAGGTGGGAGAGTACTTCCGGCTCTGCTGCCACATGCTCCAGGCGGCCACCCGCAAGGACGGCGACACCCTCGTCAAAGTGCGCGGCACGCTCCGAGACCTGGTCGGTGAGGAGGACGCCGACCTGATGACGACGGGTCTGGGCGACGGAGCCCGGCTCGCCAGTATGGGACCGCTGTTGGGCCTGGAGCAGCTGGCGCGCGGGGAGATCGACCGGGACACGTACACGCGGACGTACGGCCATCGCGGCCCGCACGAGTTCGAGATCTCCCTGGCCCGGCCCGCCGAGGACCCCCAGTGGATCGACCGACAACTCGCCGCGCTGAGCAGCGTCCAGCAGGACGCTGACGCCCGCCTGCGGCGGCAGTCCGAGGCGCGCGCCGCGGCATGGGAACGGTTCGCCGCGCGCCACCCGAACCGGGTCGACGCGATGCGCCGCACGGTGGACCGGTGGGCAGCCTCGGCGCGCCTGCGCGAGGCGGCTCGTACCGAAGTGGCCCGCGTCTTCTGGCTGCTGCGCGATGTCGTCGTACGCGCCGGTGAACTGACCGGCCACGGTGAGGACCTCTTCTTCCTCGACGCGGAGGAAATCCTGACCGTGCTGAGCGGGGACGAGCGGCCGCTCGCCGCGGTGCCGGCGCGGCGCGCCGCCTACGAGCTGTACCGCTCCCTGCCGACGTATCCCACGCTGATCCGGGGGGAGTTCGACCCGCAGACCTGGGCGGCGGATCCGAACCGGCGGGCCGACCTGCACGACGCGCACACCACCGTGCCCCCCTCAGCCACGGTCAGCGGTTCGCCGGCCTCGGGCGGCGTGGTGGAGGGCATCGCCCGAGTCGTCGCCACGGTCGAGGAGGGCGAGACCCTGCGCCCAGGCGAAATCCTGGTGACGACCGTGACGAACATCGGCTGGACCCCCCTGTTCACCCGGATCTCGGCGATCGTCACCGACGCGGGCGCGAATCTCTCGCACGCCTCCATCGTCGCCCGCGAACTGGGCATTCCCGCCGTCGTCGGATGCGGCAACGCCACGACACGGATCCGGACGGGCCAACGCATCCGCGTCGACGGCGGGCATGGGACGGTGGAGGTCTTGGCCGAGGCCTGACCGACGGGGTGAGCGGCCCCCCGACCGCTCCCGTCCTCGCCCCCACGACGCTCCGTCCAAGAGGCCACTTGGACGGGGAAAACGCAACTTCGACATGGCTCGCAGAGGCAGCTACCTTCACCTGGTCTTCGGCGATCGCCCACGGTCGCAGGGGAGTTCCTTCCGGCTGAGCCGCCCGCGAGGGATGAGTGGGTCACGCCCACCCATCCCTCGCCCCGTGCGTAAGCCACCGAACCGGGTCCACACCAGGCCAGGCACCCACCACCAGGGAGAGACACGTGCCCCATCTCGCGCTGTACACATTCGGCGTCCTGAAGTCACCCCTCACCGATCCCGGACCTCTCACGCGCGAGTTCTACGAAAGGGGCGAGGCGGTCTACCGCAAGATCAGTCAGCACCCCGGGTACCTCGCCCATGCCGAGGCGGCAGACGGTGACCGGGGCGCGCTCTTCGACGCGGACTGGGGTGCATGGGGAGAGTTCGCCGTACCGACCTGGTACGGCAAGGGCCGTACGGTGGAAACCACTGCCCTGGCCGCGACCCTCTCCCTGTGGACCGACCTGCACCCCGCCTTCGACGCCATCTACAGCGGCCTGCACCGCGAGGCGCTGAACAGGCGCTACGACTGGTTCGAGAGGACAGGACACCCGAACTACGTGCTCTGGTGGGTCGGTGACGACGTGATACCCACCTGGCAGGAGGGGGTTTCCAGGCTGGAACACCTCCGTGACCACGGCTCCGCGCCGGACGCCTTCACCTTTCACCACTCGTTCGCCCCAGAGGGAACCGCGACCAGGACCAACGGCATCGGGCCGAAGAGCGACGCCTGAGCCGCGGGGGATACGCCCGTACCTGCGGCTTCGCCCTACGACCCCGCCTCCAGGACCGGTAATTCCAGCCATTATTGCCATGTCCCTGACATGACCCCTGACAGTTCAGGATGGCTGTGGGACTCTCCCGGCACGCACTCCGCACCCCCTGAGAGGCCCAGCGCCTCGTCTACCCCCACCAGTACGTGGCATGGAGGAGCGAACCATGAGGCAGAGCACGCCCATCGCGCACAGCACTCACACCTCGCACACCGCGCACGGCACTCACCCCACGCGCAGGATCCGTATCTCCCGCATCGCCCCCGTCGCGATGCTGGTCGTCGCGGCGGCGTTCGCCGGTACCGGCAACGCCCTCGCGCACGACGCCGGCGCCGGCGTCCAGGCCGCCGACCTGAAGGTCGACGGGGTGATCGTGGTCGCCGGCAACAGCTGCAGCTGGACCAACGCGAGCACCAGCTCGGCACCCCCGAACGCCCTCACCGTCAACCGCACCACGATCAACGCGCCGGGAGGCAATCTGGCCTGTAGTGGCGGCATCGTCGCCACCCTCAACAACGACCCCGCCTTCACCTTCGACGATGCCGCCGCCACGGCGCGGACCGACCTGATCGACATCACCGGCAAGCAGAGCTTCATCTCCTGCCGCTACAAGGCGACCAACATCGTGTGGGACCGCGACGGGGTGACCCGCAAGTACATCAACCGGGCCTTCAGCGCCACCAAGACCTCGGGCAGCTTCCTGTGCCCGGGCTCGGTCGCCACCCCGGCCGGGGACGCGTCCATGCTGTTCCGCTGACCCCACCGTCCCCCACCGTCCCACCGTCCCCACCACGCCGCCCCTGGGCGGGTTCCGGCGAAGCGCGCCCGGCACGGAACCCCACCACGGAGCCCGATCCGCCACGGCGCCCGGCCGGTCCCGATTCAGGGGCCGGCCGGACCCAGGAGGCCGCGGGCGAACACGCAGAGGGCCTGGGCGATGCGCTCGTGGGGGATCCCCAGGGTGTTGCGCTGATGGTGGTAGAGCTGCGGGGCCAGGGGGCCGAGGGCGAGGTCGGCGAGTGCGTCGGGGTCCGGGGCGCCGCCGGCGACGAGCAAGGTGCGCACGTGCAGGCGCCAGAAGCCGTACGCGCCGGTGGCGAAGCGGGCGGGCCCGGTCTCCGCGCCCAGCGCGAGGGGCAGATGCCGCTGGAGCAGGTCCAGGTACGCGATGTAGAACGCGGCCAGGCGTTCGGCGGGAGGAGCCTGCGGCCCCAGCGGGGGCGGACCGTAGATCATCTGCCCCTGTAGCCGGCGTTCGTGCTCGTCCAGGAGCGCGGTGGCGACGGCGGCCGGGTCGGGGAACGAGCGGTAGAGGGTCGCGCGGCCGACACCCGCGGCCTTGGCGATCTGGTCCATCGTCACGGTGCTCGGCTCGTGCGTGGTGAACAGCAGCTCGGCGGCGGAGAGGATCTGCGCGCGATTGCGCACCGCGTCGGCGCGCTGGCGCGGTGCGGTGGTGCCTCGGGGCACTGCTTGGAGATCACCGCGAAGGACTGCGGGCGGGGCGGGACGCTCGTCGCCGTTACTCATGCGGATCACCTTACTTGCACTCCACTAAGTGGACGGCTTGTCCGTTTGGCGTGCTGCAGGCTATGTTAAATGAGACGACCGTCCATTTAGAGCAAGGGGAACAAGGTGAACGCTGCGCTGCTCGCGGCAGCCCTGCTGGTCGGATGCCTTCTGGCAGTCCAGGCTTCGGTCAACCTGCAACTGAACAAGGCCGTGGGGACCCCGTACGGCGCTTCCACCATCCAACTGGGCGTGGCCACCGGCCTCCTGGCCGTCCTGGCGGCCGTGACCGGCTCGCTCGGCGCGCTCGGGAAGATCCCCGACGTCGAGTGGTGGCACCTGTTGGGCGGCCTGGCCAGCCCCCTCTACATCACCAGTGGCATCCTCCTCTTCCCCCGACTGGGAGCCCTGGCCTCGGTCGGCCTGTTCGTCTCGGGGCAGATGTTCTCCTCGCTGCTCCTCGACCTGGGCGGCCTCTTCGGGCTGGAGGAGAAGGACCCGAGCCCCGGCATCGCCCTCGGCGCACTCGCGGTCCTCGCCGGCATCATCGTGATCATCCGGGGGCAGCGGGCGACCGCCCCTCCCGGAGCCCCGGCGATGTCACGACCGGGCGGGATCGGATGGATCGCCCTCGGCATCGTCGCCGGCGGTGTACTCCCGGTGCAGGGCGCGGTCAACGCCGAGCTCCGGCACGGTCTCGGCGCCCCGATCGCGGTGGCGGCCTTCAGCTTCACCGTCGCGACGCTCACCATCGCCGTCGTCCTGCTGGTGCTGCGCCTGACGGGCAGGACCCCCGCGCCGCGGGTGACCCCGCTGAAGGCGATGCCCTGGTGGGGCTGGCTCGGCGGAGCGTGCGCCGCGGGCTATGTCACCGGAACGTTCCTGCTGATCCCCGAGATCGGCGCCGCGGTGACCGTCGGGCTGACGGTGACCGGTCAGCAGCTGACCTCCGCCCTGATCGACCACCGGGGCATGTTCCGGCTGCCGACCCGGGTGCTGAGCCTGCCGCGCCTGACGGGACTGGGGCTGCTGCTCGCCGGATCACTCGCCATCCAACTCGTATGAACGCCCGCCCACATGCCCCCGGCCATGCCCCTGAAATGCCCTGCCAAGAGAAGGCCGTTCCTCATGGAGACCTACGCCGTAGGGCCCGCACTGCACGCCCTGCCCTCGCAACTGCCCCTACCCGACCTCGGTCTGCAGCCGGTCAACGCCTACCTGCTGCGCGGTGAGCAGCCGATGCTGGTGGACACCGGAATGCCCGTGGACCGCGACGCCTTCGAAGAGGCGCTGTGGTCACTGGTCGATCCCGCGGACCTGCGGTGGATCGCCCTCACCCACGACGACCGCGACCACACCGGAAGCCTGGCGCGCGTCCTCGCCCGCGCTCCCGGCGCCAAGGTCGTCACGAACGGGATATCGCTGACCCGGTTGTCCGAGGAATTCGACATCCCGCGTGAGCGGGCGGTGACGGTCAACCCGGGGAGCCGGATGTCGATCGGTGACCGGACCATCAGCTTCCACCGGCCGCCCACGTACGACTCGCCGGGCACCCTCGCGCTCTTCGACCACGAGGCCGGCACGCTGTTCAGTTCGGACAGTTTCGGCACCGTCCTGCCCGACGTCGTGCGGCACTTCGGAGACGCCGACGAAAAGGAGTTCTTCGAAGGCTTCGACGTCCTGAACCGGGCGATCGCCCCGTGGACGGCCCTCGTCGACGCGCAGAAGTTCCAGCGCACCGTCCGGACGATGTCCTCCCTCTCCCCGGCGCGGCTGCTGTCCGCCCACGGGCCGACGGTGGAGGGCCGCACGGTCACCTCCCTGATGGAGGCCATGGCCCGCATCCCGTTCCTGCCGACGTGGCTTCCGGGCGCGGACACCGACCTCGAAGCCGCCCTCGACGCGCACGGCGCCCGGTCCGCCGCCTTACGGTCCGCCCCCTTACGGTCCGAGCCCCCGGGCCCGGGCCCGAGCCCCCGTTGATGCCCTGAAGATCCACCCCTTTCGCCATTTCCTTGGCCTACGACCAACCCCAGGAGTCACCTTGAGCACCGTCGCCGCATCCCTGACACCGCCGCCGGGCATCATCACCGTCTTCTCGGACATCTGGTGTTCCTTCGCGCACATCGCCGTCCACCGTCTGCACACCACCCGCAGGAGGCTCGGTCTTGAGAACCAGGTCAGCTTCGACCTGCGGGCCTTCCCCCTGGAGCTCCTCAACGACGCCCCCAGCCCCCGCCCCGGAACCGACAGCGAAGTGGGCCGGATGGCCAGCCTGGAACCGGCGGCCGGCTGGCAGCTCTGGCAGGCCAAGGACTGGCTCTACCCCTCCACCGTGCTGCCCGCACTGGAGGCGGTCCAGGCCACAAAAGAGCAGTCCCTGGCAGCGTCCGAACAGCTCGACCTCGGCCTGCGGAAGGCCTTCTGGGCCGAGTCCCGGTCCATCAGCCACCGGAAGGTCATCCTGGACGTGGCCGCGGAGACCGGCGTCGTCGACGTGACGGCGCTCGCACAGTCCCTGGACGACGGCCGTGCCCGCAGCACCCTCTCCGGCCAGGCCGCGCTCGCCCGTACCGACGCGATCAGGTGCAGCCCGCACCTGTTCCTGCCCGACGGCAGCGACTGGGCCAACCCCGGGATCGACGTGCGCTGGGAAGGCGCCTACGGGGTCGGCTTCCCGGTGATCGAGTCCGACGACCCGAAGATCTACGAAGGCCTCCTGCTGGCGGCTGCCACGGGCTAGGCCGACAAGATCCGGAAGAGACGGGCTATGAGGGAGGCGGGGCCGTGCCCGGGCAGGATGAGTACGAGGACCTGCCCGGCCTGAGTACGCCCGCGCAGGCGCCCCGGGGCCGGAGGCGATGGACTGTGCCCATGCCCGAGACCTTCCCCGACCTGACGGCCGACAGCGCCGCCGAGACCCCTGTCACCAGTGGGGCGCTGATGTGGACCACGACCGTGGCGGTGGCCCTGATCCCGGTGGCCTTCCTCTTCGGGGGGCTGGCCCCGATAGCCGCGGAGGTCCACCCTCAGACCGTGGCGGTCGTCACGGCCTGCTGGTGGGCGTCCTGGACCGCCACCCCGCTGCTCGTCACGGCCTTCTGGCTGTCCCTGCGATACCCCGCCCTGGCCGCGGCGGGCCGCTGGGCGGGCTGGGTCGCCCCGGTCCCACCCACCATGACGATCCTGCTGGCCCTCGGCCTGTAGACGCAGGCCTTGCAGCGGGACCGCCTCACCGCCCGCCGGTCCGTCAGCGAAGACCGGCGAGCCGGCCTTCAGACGTGAGCGGATGCCCGGCCGGGTGGGGCTGGCCGGCCCGCCGCCGCTGCCAGAACGGCAGGTCCGGCCAGCGGGTCTCCGCCGCGTACGCCTGCGCGTGATGGCGGGCGTACGCGGCGGCGACGCCGTCGAGGAAGTCCGTGTACGCGGCCAGGACCGGGCGCGGCGGCGCGCCCGCCAGGCACAGGGCCGCGGCGAGGCCGGCGCGGGCTCCGCTGTGCAGGGCGGTGAGGATGCCCTGCGAGGAGAGCGGGTCGAAGGCCAGCGCCGCGTCGCCTGCGGCGAACCAGCCCGGGCCGCCGTACGGCGCGAGGCGCATGCCGTGGGCGGCGCTCCAGCACGGAGCCGGTGCGCCGGTGAGGTCGGCGGCCGTGAGGCGGGCGCCGATGTACCGGGTGCGCAGGGCCGCGTCCAGGAACCCTTCCGGGGTGCGCAGGCAGGGGTCGGCGAGGTCGGGGTCCGTGAGGTGGGCGACGATCCGCCCCGCGGGGGTCAGCGTCGTGTACCACCATCCACCCGGCACCGCTTCGACGACGGTCCTGGCCTCCCGGTCCGGCTGCCCGCCCGGGGAGAGACCGTGACGTGGCATCAGGACATGGGCGGCCACGAGCCGGTCCTGGCGCCTGCGGACCGCCCGACGCCGGGCGACGGCCGCACGCCGTCCCGTCGCGTCGACCGCGCACGCGCAGTGCAGCTCCCGTGTGCCGCGCTCGCGGCGTACGAGGAGCCGCAGGCCCGGGCCCTCGTCCACGGCGTCCAGGACCCGCCCGCGGAGCGGCTCGGCGCCCGCCGCGCGGGCGGCCTCCCGCAGGAACGCGTCGAAGCGCAGACGGTCCAGCTGCCACCCTGCGCCGTACGGGTCCTGCACCGGGCCGCGGTCGTGCAGCGCGGGCGAATTCCAGGAGAGGTACATCCCGGTGGAGCGCAGGTGGGGCGCGGCGATGGCCTCGGGCCACAGGCCCAGGTCGCGCAGGAGCGGCGTGGCGGCCGACGGCAGGCTTTCGCCGACCTTGTGGGCGCCCGCCGCGGGCGCGGGCGGCTCGTCCACGATCGCCACGCGCCGGCCGGCCCGCGCGAGCACGAGGGCGGCCACCGCCCCGGCCGGCCCCGCGCCGGCCACGATCGCGTCGTACGCCTCGTGACGCGTCACCGCTGGCCCCCGGGGCCGGCCGGCGCACACCGGCTCAACGCCCGCTGGCCCCACGCACACCGGCCCCACGCATGCTGGCCCCACGCACACCGGCCCAACTCACACCGGCTCGACGCACGCCGGCTCAACACGTGCCGGGTCATCGCTTGCCCGGGAAGCGGGCGACCTTCTCGATGTAACCCGCCGACAGTTCCTCGTCGGGTTCCTCTGCGAGCGCGACGGCAGTCGCGAGGACGGCGTCCCGCAGCCGTTCTTCGGCGGCGAGCGGCACGTGCAGGCTCAGCAGGTTGCGGCCGCGCGGCGGGGCCGGCTCGGCGGGGAAGGAGACCTCGGACTCGACGAGCATCTCGGCAGGCAGCAAGGGGTCATCGGCGACGCCCCGACGGCGTTCGACCAGGCCCAGCCGGCCGAAGTCCTTCACCATGGCGTTGATGTTGGCCTTGTAGGGCGCGGGCAGCCAGCGGTTCCAGGGGGAGCGCCGTGCGAACGCCGCGAGCCGCTCCTCGCGCGGGCGCGTGCTGTCGACGGCGATCAGGTAGTCCTCTTCGATGAGGACGTGGTTGGGCACCCGCGCGGGCCAGAACGTCGGCAGGTACGGGTCGTACCGGCGCTCGTACCCGGAGCGGCAGCTCGCTGTGTCCGTCTGCCAGGGCACGGCCATCCAGCGGGTCAGGTCGCCGGGCCCCTGGGCGTACAGCGGCCCGTCGTACTCCAGGGCGCGCTGCGGCGTGAGGACCTTGCCGTAGGAGTGCTCCGGTTCGCTCTTCGTGCGGTGGCGGATGCGGAACGGCGAGCTGTACAGCGTGGTGCGGCGCATCGGCCAGGTGATCTCGCAGCCCGGGTGGAAGGCGTCGGCGAGGCAGAAGGACAGCGCCGCGCGGTCCAGGGCGTCGGGCCGGTCGGCGAGCGGCAGCCGGTCGAGTTCCAGGGGTGCGGTGTCCGCGCCGAGGACGAGGTCGGGGATGAATTCGCCGCGGGTCCAGCGCGCCAACAGCCGCGCCTGGAGCGGGGAGATGGCCAGGTGCTGGCGAGCGGAGTTGGGGGGCAGGCTCATCGCGTCGCCGTAGACGGGCGGCCAGGGAACCGGGGACGTGCCGTCCCGGTCGTGATCGCGCATGGTCTTCGAAATCTGCCGGCGCAGCTCCTCGTGACGCGGGCCGGGGTCGGCGAGGGCGGACAGTAGGCCGGGATCGAGGAAGTGTTCGCGTCCGCCGTGTCCGAAGAGGGTGGCCAGGCCCTGGTTGACCCATTGCAGATCGCACAGGCGGCGCAGGATGGGCAGGATGTCGCGGGTGAAGGAGACCTGCGCCGGCTCGGGCAGCGCTCCGGTCGCCGTGAACGCGTCACGGACGAGGTCGTACAGCGTACGGACCGACTTCAGCTCGGGGGCGTAGTTGGGCGGGCCGACCACCACCCAGGCCGGTTCGACCGGCAGCGCGCGGCCGTCGACGCGGACCTCGGCGGTGACGGGACCGTCCGAGATGTCGTCGTACCAGCCGTCGTTGTTGGCAAAGGTCTCGGCCGCCTTGTGGTCGACGGATTCGGCGACGCCGCGGCCGCCGAGGAAGACGAGCCGCCCCGCCCCGTCGGTGCGCAGCTCACCGAGGTAGACCGGGATGCGCAGGAACGTCCCGGTGTCGAAGCGCAGTTCGGGACCACCGGCCCGGTCGGGGCCGTGTACGGAGCGGGGGCCGGGGTCGATGATCAGCTGGGCGCGGTCCGCACCGCCGACCAGGGGATTGCGGAGTTGGCTCTCGTGCGCCTGGGCGGCCTCGTCGATGTCAAGGGCCAGCTGGAACTGGTACCAGGCGCCCTTCTTGTTTGCGACGTGCACGGTCCAGCTGACGTCGGCGTTGGCCGCGGTGAGTTCGGCCACCGGCTGTCCGGCCGCGTTGTAGCCGTAGACCCGGAAGCGCGCCGCCTGCCGCTTCAGGGCACCGGTCGCGTCCTTGTACGAGCCGGTGGGCAGCGGCGGCTCGTCCTCGGTCTCGGGGCCGAGGAAGAACTCGTCGGCGCTGTCGCCGACCCGGGCGACGCCGATCGCGGGGTGGATGGCGGCCCGCACGATCCGGGTGTCCTGCCCCGAAAGCGCGGCGACGGTGAAGCCGGGGGCGTGGGGGTCGTTCTCCGGGGGTCCGGCGGACGGGGAAGCGGAACTGACGGCCATGGCTCGATCTCCCGCGATGCGGCGCTACCGGGCTGTACGGGTGCACGGGCGTGCAGGGGGTGCACGGGGTGCTCGGGGCTCTGGGCTCTGGGCTCTGGGAGCGTGGTGCAGCCGGCGTGCATCGTGCGTACAGCTCTCCATGCTGACAAACGAGCGCGCGATGCGCGACCGAAGGGCGGGCGAGCGACACCGAGTCGCACGCCAGCGGGAGCACCCGCAGACTGGAAGACGGACCCGCGCGGCGCACCAAGCCCGGCCCGGACCCGCGGGGTCCGTAGGTCCGTAGGTCCGGGGTCCGCAGGTCCGGAGGTCAGCCCAGCGGTCGTCTGGACTCGGTGCGCACCTTGAGGGTGGTCTCGGCGACCTTGGCCAGATCGACGGAGCCGGGCTTCTGCTGAGCGATCTCCGGGGTGAAGACGCCGACCGAGGCGCCGGTGTTCCCGTCCGCCCAGGCGCACAGGGGCAGGCTGCTCTCGACGCCCTCCTGCCTCATGGTCAGCACCTGGCAGGACAGCGTGATGTCGGAACCGGCGGGCCGGATGTCCCTGGCGGGGACCGCCAGAGTGGCCCCTTCGGCGTCCGCCGCGCCGCTCAGCATCTTCCTGCGGGCGCCGTCGGGGTCCTTGAACTGCCCGTACATCCCGGAGATGACGAGGGCGCCCTCCCCCTTGGGAGACCTGGAGGCGTACTGACCGACGACCGGCTTCGGATTGCGGACCTTCGCGTCGTAACTCCCCTCCAGGGCTTCCTTGCCCTGGGTGTCCGACAAGTCCTCGACCAGCTCGTACGTGCCGTCCAGCAGGGTCTTGGGCACGGTGAGCCGGTGGGTGGCCTCGGGGAAGCCCGCTGCGCTCGCCACGGATCCGGCCTCCGTCAGCAGGCGCACCCCGAATCCGAGGGCCCCGAGCGCCACGAGTGAACCCGCCACGATACCGATCACCAGGCCGGCCCGGTTCTTGCGCGGCGGACCCGCCGGGGGCTGCCCCCAGGCGCCTTGACCGGGGTACGGCTGCGGCGGGTAGGGCTGCCCCGGGTACGGCTGCTGGTGTGGGTGGGGCGAGGACTGCGGGGCGTACTGGGGTCCACCGTACGGATTCGGGGGCTGCGGGGGCCGCGGAGACCCGTACGGGCCGGGGGAGTGCGGGGGTGGCGGCATGCTCATGCCCGAACGCTACGTTACGAACGGTGGCCGGGCGGGCGGTCAGTCGTCGCGCTGGGAGAGGGACTCCGTTTCCCGCGCGCTCCACGGGCATCCCGGCCCGGTTATCACGAAGCGCCCCGGTGATGCCGGCGGCCACGCTCTGTATGCACGGCAGCAGGGCCAGCTGCAGACCGTTCGGAGCCGCCTGGTCGCCGCCGGGCGGCCGCCGCCCCATCTCGTCGGTCGAGATACGGGAGAGAGCGAAGGGCAAGCCGTCGACCGCCGTGTTCTCCGCAGCGTCCCTCAGCGGGTCGAAGACCACCCGCCAAGCCGAACGGAACTCCTCATCGGTGGGTAGACGGCCTTCTCGCTCTCCGCCCGCGCACGTCGACGAACGCGCTCGGCGGTTTGGGTCTGGAGAACCGTGGACGTGACGGCGGGCCCCCGCCCCCGGCACGGCCCCGCCGACTGCCCCGTCGGCCCGTAGAGAGCCGCTGCGTCTGTCATGGGGGCATGCTCGCGGCTGAGGGGCGGACTGTCAGGCGTCTACCCCAACTCCAGTGTCCTTGGCGGGCACTTCAAGGACGAAGAAGAGGAAGCACATTGAGGTCGACAGGCCATGGAAGTCTTCGGGGAACAGCTCACGGGCGGCCGGGTCCGGCTGCGGCTCGCTGATGGCGGCAATGCGGAAGCCGGCGGCGGTGAAGGCGTCGGTCATCGCATGCAGCGGTCTGCGCCAGAAGCTCATCGGGACGGACTGTCCGCCGAACGTCCAATCGAAGGTGTGGCGGGTGATCGCGAAGTAATCGGGCCGGGGGTTCTGGATGGCGTAGGCCACGAAGGGGTGGTCCACCGACGCGATCAGCCGGCCACCAGGCCGGAGCACGCGCCGCATCTCGGTCAGCGTCGGCTCCCAGTCCTCCAGGTAGTGCAGGACCAGCGACGCGACCACGTCGTCGAACGCACCGTCGTCGAACGGCAGGCGGTCGCGCAGATCGACCACGTGCAGGGCCGCGTCGGCACCGAGCCGGCGCCGGGCCAACGCCAGCATCCCGGCGCTGGCGTCGATGCCGGTGACGTCGGCGCCGCGGTCGCGCAGCGCGGCGGACAGGGGGCCCGAGCCGCAGCCGGCGTCCAGCACCCGGCGGCCGGCCACGTCACCGGCGAGGGCGATCATCGCGGGCCGCTCGTAGTACGCGTTCAGGAGGTTGTTCTCGTTTTCCGCCGAGTACGCCTCGGCGAAGCTGTCGTAGTCATTGGCGCATACCGCGGGTATGTCGGTTACTCGGTCCATCGCCGCAGCCTAAGGTTCAGGCGACTCAACGCCCGCCATTGGGCGCCGTGTTGCGCGCGCCCCGCACGCCCCCTGCTCGCCTCCAGCCCACCCAACGGCCCTTTCCGGCCGTTCGAAGTGCCGGGCCCCACCCCCTGACAGCGGGCCGGTGTTCGGGGCACACGCGGTAGTGACTGCACCACGCAGACCGCGTGACACGAACCAGGAACAGGGAGGAACAGTCATGCTGATCACGGTCACCCGCTCCGGAGGCTTCGCGGGCTTCGAGAAGCTCCGCACGCTCGACACCTCAGGCCGCGCGGACGCGACGGAGCTGGAGGAACTCGCCCAACGGGCCGTCGCCCCCGTGGCCGACGGGTACCACTACCGGATCACCGTCGACGACGAGGTGCTCGACCTCCAGGACCCCTGCCTCTCCCACGCCCAGCGCACGCTCATCCGCACCGTCTTAGGCGAAGGCGCCTAGAGGGGCGTGTCGCCCCGGCAGGGCTGTTCGGTAACTCGGACACGACGTTGGACCGGGCAATCACCCGTGTGAGGATCGTGCTGTGTGCGCCTGCATCGTGCGCAGTGCACGAGTACGACACGAGGTCGAGTGGGGTCCTGGAGTGTCCGCGGGGCGAACGGCGCGGCTGGCGGTGAGCAACGATGGGCAGGAGCTGCTGGACTTGACCGTGGAGCCGTGGGCGGACACACCGGATCCCGCCGAAGGGGACCTGCATCGTTGTGACTCACGCGCCGGCGGACGACGGCACTTGGGTGGCCTGCGGGTTGCTCTGACAGGCACCCCTGCGCATGATCAAGGACATGAGTACGGAAACGGTGGTTGAGAAGACCTGGCGCATGTTGGTGGAGCGCCACCCTGAGGCCCGCCGCGGGGATCCCGAGGTGATCGAGGCCGCATTCGCAGAGCCGCGTCTGCGCCAGCTGTTCCCCTTTCCGAGCCACGGCTGCCTGACCTTTCACCGGAACACAGACTTCCCGTGGAGCAACGACCTTCCCTTCATAGCTGGCGGGGAGAAGACTTACTTGGTGTATGCCGCCGGCTACGCCCAACTCCTCGGCGAGGTGGCTACACCCCAAGCGGCCGCCGCGCTCGTCGTCGCGCACCTCCCGAGCGACTGCGGGGCCGCGGTGGAGGGGCCCTGGCAGGAGCCGAACAAGCCCTGAAATGGATTGGCCTCAAGGGACAAAACGCCCTCTAAGAGGTCGTTTTAGCCTGACTTAGCCCTTCTTGGGGTGATTCTCGGAGTGCGGGGTGGTGGTGCGGAGGCGGCAGCAGGTGTGGTTGGG
>NZ_JBWKJU010000030.1:0-60752 GCF_056432025.1 Streptomyces sp. NPDC045695 | reverse complement strand
GTCTCCACCGCCTGCCCGTTCTGCCTCGTCATGCTGACCGACTCCGTCAACGGCAAGAAGAACGACGGCCAGGCGAAGGAATCCGTCCAGGTCGTGGACGTCGCCCAGCTGCTGCTGGAATCCGTGCGGTCGGAAGTGGAGGAGGATCCCGCACAGGACGAGGACGTGAACCCGCAGCCGGTGTCGTAACCGCCGCCCTTGCCTGACGTGCCAGGCCACGGGTCCTGCCACCTTCCGGGGGCAGGACCGTCGCCACGCGGCGGGCCGACGGCGGCGCCCGGGCGCAGAGCCGGTCCGGGCGCCTACTCCCGGCGCAGGTGGACGTGGATGGTTTTGCCGCGCTGCTCGCCGAGGGGGCGTACGTCGACCTGGGTGGCGAGCTGGTTGACGAGGTGCCATCCCCATCCGCCCTCGCCCTGTTGGCCGGGCGGCCGGGGCCGGGGCTGGGCGGTGCTGGTGTCGGTGACGTCGACGTCCAGGCCGCCGTCGCGTGCCCGGCGCAGTTCCAGTACGCAGCTTCCGGAGGTGTGGCGGACGGCGTTGGTGACCAGCTCGCTGATCACCAGCAGGGCCGTGTCGAGCGCGACGGGTGTGAAGGCGAGGGCCTCGGCGTCGGATTCCGCCAGGAAGTCGCGCGCCGCGCGTCTGGCGTCGGCCGGAGCGCCCGGACCGCTCAGCTCCAGGTGCGGGAGGAGATGCATGGATCGGCTCCGCATGCCTCGACTCCAAGGGCGCACCCGTACTGCGCCCTCCGTGGTGCGTCTGCCCGCTCCGGGCCGGTCCAGTCGTGCGTCCCGGACCGGATGGGCAAGCCGGGTTCGGGCGGCTCCCGGTGTCACCGCTTCTGGGCGGCGTCCGCCAGCACCGCGTCGGGCTGGACCCTGCGTCGTACCAGCTGCTCCGCGATCTCCGTGGGCCGCCGGCCCCTGTGTGCGGCGCAGGCGTGGAGGTAGCGGACCGACTCCTGGGGGGTGAGGCCGGCGGTGGCGGCGAGCATGCCCCCGCTGGCCGTGTCGACCAGGGCCTTGCCGGAGAGGGCCGCCTGGGTGCGGGTGGCGATGTCGTCGGTGGCCAGCGGTTCGCGGACCCAGGTGAGGACGGCTGTGGTCGCGACGCCGGCCAGCGCCCTCAGGAGCTTGATCTCCGCTTCGCCGAGGGTGGTGACCGGGCGGCCGCTGAGCAGGTTCAGTGCTCCCACGCTCTGCTGCCGCGCCCGCAGCGGGAAGGCGTGGGCGCTCTCGTATCCGGCGGCGCGCGCCACCTCCACGAACGCCGGCCAGCGCTGCGCATGATCGGCCAGTGCGTCCGCGTGGACGGGGGCGCCGGTGAGGTAGGCCTCCACGCAGGGGCCCTGGCGGACCTGCGCCTGCAGCTGCTGCACCTCACCCTGAGCCACCTCGACGGCCACGACGACGACCTGCGGGGCCTGAGCGAGATCCTGACCGAGCACACCGAGCACACCGAGGCCCAGCTGGCCCTCGGCATCGACGCTGCCCACGTCGATTACGCACCCGCCGACGCCCCGGGGCCCCCGCCGCCGGCACGCTGATGCTCCGGTCAAGAGTCGACGTACTGGACCGCGTCGCGTACTGCGGCGTAGGCGGAGGGTTGTGCCATCAGTACGCACAGGGTGAAGAGGGTGTCCTCGACGGTGCGGCGGGCGTCGTCGTCGTCGGGTACGGCGCTCAGGCGGACGCGGGCGTCGAAGAAGCGGGCCAGAGCCTGCTCGGCTTCCTGCCGGCTGGGCAGCAGACGTGGCCACCGCCCGGCCCCGGGCGCGGGAGCCGCTTCCCGGGCGGCCTGCACGGCATGGCGCAGGGCGCGCTCCACGTGGACGGGCACCGGTGCGCCTTCCGTCCCGCCGGATCCGGCGGTCATGGCGTGTGCGAGGTCCACCGCGCTCACTCCGGCCAGCTCGGCGGCCGAGGTCAGGACCTGCTCGGCCACACGGGCCGGGCCGGGAATCGTCGCCATCAGCATGCCCAGGGCCCGAGAGACGGCGGGGTCGCGCAGGAGAGGCCGTAGCGGGTCGGTTTGCGTTACGGACACACCGTAGCGGGTGGTGCTTTCCCGCTCCGGTGCGGAAGGGACGGGCGCGTCAGCAGCCATGACGATCACCTCCGACGAGCGCACCCGGGTGCTCGACGCCTTCCCAGTTTACGCCCACGGACGTGAGGCCCTGCGGCAGAAGGGCGAGGGCCCGGCGGCGTCGATGACGGGCCGGGCCCTCGCCCCGAATCAGGCGGTCAGTCGCGGCCAGACGCGGTCAGACGCGGTCGGCTGCGATCAGGACGTACTGGAAGGAGCCGTCCTTGTAGGAGTTGATGAACGCTTCTTCGATGCCGGTGACCAGCGAGGACGTGGCCCGCAGTTCCCAGTACGGGAGGGTGTCCGGAGTCAGGTCGATGACGGCCTGGGGTACGAGGCGGTTGTCGGCCATGGCGCGCAGGTACTCCCGGCGGGAGTGGATGTTGCACTCGAAGTGCGCGTTGATCTGGGAGACCCACTTGGAGGGCTGTCCGTAACGCGGGTTCCAGCAGCCGGTGATGGTGACGTAGCGGCCGCCGACCTTCAGGACCCGGGAGTGCTCGGCGAAGAGGTCGTCCAGGTCGACGTACATGCTCGACTCGTTGTTCCAGGACGCCGTGGCCTGCCCGGTCTCGAAGGGTGTGCCGAGCATGTTGCAGACGCGGGCCCGGACGTGGTCGTCGATGCCGAGCTCGTGGGCGCGCTGGTTGGCGAAGTCGGCCTGCTTGGCGGAGAGGGTGACGCCCTCGACCTTGCATCCGAAGCGCTGGTGGGCCATGACCATCGAGCCGCCGCGGCCGCAGCCGGCGTCCACGAGCGTGTCCTCGCGGCTGATCGGGCCGAGGTGGTCCAGGAGGACCTCGGTCTGTGCCGACTCCAGCCGGTGGAGCTCGGCGATCAGCTTCTTCTCGTATGCGCTGTCCGCCGGGTCGCCGAGGGCGGAGTGGTCGACGTCGCCGATGCCGTAGTGGTGGTGGTAAAGGCCGTCCACGTCACCGAGACGCAGGTTCACCGGCCTGGCTTCGTTGTTCCAGTAGCGGGCGATGTCCCCCTGGTAGGGGGTCGCGGGCGAAGGGACGAACGCGGACGTGGTGGTGCCGGTGTTCGTGTTCGTGCGGGTGCTCGTGCTGGTCACAGAAAGTCCCATCCTTACCAGAAGTCGGGCAGGCTGTAGCGGTAGGTATTGGTCTGGTGCCAGTAGTGGTTGCCGTCGACCCACGCGGCGACTCCCCGCAGGAAGCGCAGCACGCTCGGGACGGGGCAGGCCGCGGCCAGGGCGGCGGCCTCCGCTTCGAAGGCGTGCATGAGGTCGTTGTGGACCTCGACCGCCTTCAGGTAGCCCTCTTTGTCGGAGGTTCCCTCCCGGTCGGCGATCACCACGGGAAGGTTCATGTGCCGTCCGGGGGCGGCCAGTTCCTTGGTGTAGGAGTACAGGTCGTTGACGATGGTGGTGGCGTTGCCGGCGAGCGCGATGACCCGTTGCATGGCGGGCTGGGCGTGCAGGTCGGCCGGGAGCTCGTACCCGCCGACGGTGTCGGTGATGGTGGGACAGGGGCGGAAGTTGTTGAACTGCCGCATGGCCAGGTACTCCCACACCTCGGGGACGTACTCCGTCTGGGCCCATGCGGCCTCGGCGAGGTAGCCCAAGTGCAGCCGGGCCATGTCGTGCCGGTAGCGGTCGGCCTGGGAGGGCGTGGACTGCCGCAGGAAGTACTCCATGGCGGAGCGGTAGGCGCGCCGGGGGGCGTCCGCGTGGAGGGACTCCGCCCACTGCGGCTCGTATTCCTTCGTCGTGTGCAGGGGGTCGAGGGCGGTGTGCGCCAGCAGGAGGCGGCCGCCGAGGCCGATGGGCGAGCCGCCGTGGTCCTCGCAGTAGCAGTCGTCGAGCGCGTTCTCGGCGACCATCAGCCGGGTGGCGACCATCAGGTGCTCGATGGTCGGGGCGTCCGGGTGGCAGGCCACCATGTAGCGCCCTACGTGGAAGCCGTCGAACTGGTTCTCCCAGGCATCGGGGAACAGGTCGACCTCCTCCACCGCCCAGGCCTTGATCCGCCGGCTGACCTCCTCCACCCGCACCGGGTCCGGTTCCGGCACGGGGTGGTGGTAGAGGCCGGGAACGGGGTTGCCGGCCGCCGGAGCCCCGGGCTCCGGGGCCGCCGCGGGTACGGGGGGCTCTTCACGGCGGGCGGCCGGGTGCAGGCCCTGGGTGCCCAGGCCGCTGGGTCCGCTCAGGAGCCGTTGCAGGGCGGGGCTCGGGGCGGGAGGGGCAGGAGGGGCGGTCGGGGCGGTCGGGGCGGTGGATGCCGACGGGACGAAGAGGCCCGGCAGGCCGGCCGGGCCGGGCACCGCGGGCATGCGGGGTACCGCAGGCCCGCGGGGCACGGAGGGCGGGCCCGGCATCGCGGGCCTGCCGGGTACTGCGGGCCCGCCCGGCAGGCTGCCGGACGCGCGGGCCTGGGCGCTGCCGAGGACGTGGGCCCCGAACTGGGCAGCGGCGCCGGGCAGGCTCGACTGCAGAGGGGAAGGCCCGGGCTCGGGCATCCGTGACTCCTTGGTGAGGTCGGTGGTTTCTCCCGGATTCCGGGCGCGCTCGGCCGGCCCGGGAGGGGCCGGGCTGTCGTCGTACGGGTCCCGCCGGCCGGTCAGTCGCTCCGGCGGGCGATCTGGACGTTCTCCAGGACGCCGAGGGCGTCGGGCACCAGGATCGCGGCGGAGTAGTAGGTGGTGACCAGGTAGGAGATGATCGACTTCTCGTCGATGCCCATGAAACGGACCGACAGTCCCGGCTCGTACTCCTCCGGCAGGCCGGTCTGGCGCAGGCCGATGACGCCCTGGTTGTCCTCACCGGTGCGCATCGCGAGGATCGAGCTGGTGTTCTCCTTGCTGATGGGGATCTTGTTGCACGGCAGGATCGGGACCCCGCGCCAGGCCGGGACCTGCTGTCCGCCCACGTCCACGTGGTCCGGGTAGAGCCCGCGGGCGTTCATCTCGCGGCCGATCGCCGCGATCGTGCGCGGGTGGGCGAGGAAGAGCTTGGTGCCGCGGCGGCGGCAGAGCAGCTCGTCCATGTCGTCCGGGGTGGGCGGGCCGGAGTGGGTCTGGATCCGCTGCTTGAAGGCGGCGTTGTGGAGCAGGCCGAATTCGCGGTTGTTCACCAGCTCGTGTTCCTGGCGCTCACGCAACGCCTCAATGGTGAGCCGAAGTTGCTCCTCCGTCTGGTTGTGCGGCCCGTTGTAGAGGTCGGCGACCCTCGTGTGGACGCGCAGGACGGTCTGGGCGATGGAGAGCTCGTACTCGCGCGGCTTCGATTCGTAGTCGACGAAGGTGCCGGGCAGTTCTGCCTCGCCGGTGTGGCCGGCCGACATCGCGATCTCGGCCTCGCCGTGCTTGTTCTGCCGCTGCAGGGGCAGGGAGCTGAACCGGTCGATGTGCTCCTGGAGGTGCGGGGCCCCGGACATGATGCCCGCGAAGTCCGCGCGGGAGAGCGTGAGCAGGGTGCCGGGGGTCTCGGCGGTGGCGGTGTAGTCCCACCGGGCGTCGGAGTCGAGCAGGGCGTTCTCGCCGAACCGGTCGCCGTCGGCGAGTACCGCGACGGAGATCTCGTCGCCGTACTTGCCCGCGGAGGTCTGACTGATCCGACCGTGGGCGATCAGGTGGATCTGGTCGGCGGGAGCACCCCGCTCGACCAGTACCTCACCGGCACGGAAATCGCGCTGCACACAGCGGCCGGCGATCGCCGCCAGCACTTCCTCGTCGTCGAAGCCGCGCAGCAGGGCAAGCTCCCCGAGCTCGCGCGGGATCACCTGGACGCGGGCGCCGTCCTGGACGAACTCGATGGACCCGTCGCCGACGGTGTAACTCAGTCGGCGGTTCACCCGGTAGGCGCCGCCCTTGGTCTCCACCCAGGGCAGCATCCTCAGCAGCCAGCGGGAGGTGATCTCCTGCATCTGCGGGGCGGACTTGGTCGTGGTGGCAAGGTTGCGGGCGGCCGACGTGCCCAGGCTGGACTGCTTGGGCGGATCCAGCTGTGCTTCCGGGCCGGTGTCAACGGTCATCGACGATCTCCTTCATGGAAGGCGGTGATCGACCATCGCTGGTCGAGGCGTACGCTCGTACCGGGCAAGGCGGGCATACCGGATGTACCGGCTCATCAGGCGCGCAGCCAACAAACGTTGACATGCGGCTTGATGTCCGGGAATCCATACAGAAACGTCGAGAACGTAGCAACGGCGGAGCAGGCGTTGCGATGAAGCGGGCGGAAGTGCCTTCGATTCGGTGATCCCTGACGGGGAGATCACCCTCCGGACCGCAGGACGTGTTACAGATCCCGAGCGTGGGCCTGCTCCACCACCACCCAGTCCTGGACGAAACCTCTGGACGACCACTGGACGACACGGCGACTTCCTGACACTCCTCCACGCATTCGAGATGGCGGCGTGCTAAGGATTACGGGCAAGAATGTCCAAAATGGGAGGTATGGGATGATGCGCACCACTCTTCTCCGCGTGACGACCGCGCTGGGCGCCGCGACGGTACTGGCTGTCTGCGGCGCCGGCGCGGCCAGCGCCGACGACGCGGGGCCGGGCCAGTCCGTGGGCAGCTCGGGCATCGGGAACTCGGGCGTCGGTAACGCGGGCGCTTTCAACGACGGCATCGGCAACGCGGGCATCGCCAATGACGGCGTCGGCAACGCGGGCATCGCCAACGACGGCGTCGGCAACGCGGGTATCGCCAACTGGGGCCTGGGCAACGCGGGCATCGCCAACGACGGCGTCGGCAGCCACGGCATCGGAAACTCCGGCATCGGCAGCTCCGGCATCGGCAACTGAGGCAGGCGGGCCCACCGCCCCGCACCACCGAGCCACACGACGCGCCCGCCTGACATCGGGCCGCTCCACCCGGGCCGCCCCTTCCCCAAGCGGCAGGCCCGGGTGTCCGGCGCGGAGCAGCCGACCCGCGACGCCGGCGGACCGCACGAGCATGACCGGCTTCACCTTGTGCACGAGTGCGAGGCCGCGAACGGGTCCCGGAGGGCCCTGCTCCAAGGGTAGCGAGAGCCCTCCGGACTGATCGAGCGATGAACCGTCTCCGACCCGGTGCCGGACGGGGCAACGGCGCGGTAGGCGGGCCGGACGCGGTAGACGCGGGGGCGGTGCGGGCCCCGGTAGAGCACGCCTTTGCGTTCCAGCGCCATGAGCTGATGCGCGACGGGGAGGTGCTCCTGAGGTGGACGCCTTGGGCGATCTCCGGCATCGGGGGCGGGTAGCCCTGGCGGGCGACGGTCTGCTCAGTGAAGGGCGACGGCGCTTCAGCCCTCTTCCAGATCATCAACCCGGGGTATCTGAGTCGAGCACGATCCTCACGACCAACGTCGGTACCGCCGACTGGGCAGCCGCCTTCGGCGACGCGACGACAAGGCACCCCGAATCACGTGGGAGTGGGCTGACGCCATGCCATTCTCCACCCCAGGCTGAGCTGTCGCGCTGGACTTGGAGCACAGGAACACAGCCTCCTCACGACTTTGTCTCGACGCCCAGGGTGCTGTCGGTGCTCCTGGGCACCGCGCTCGGCGGACCGCTTGGAGCTGGCCTCGGCGCGGTCGGCGCGCTGCGCCTGTCCGGTGCGGGCATCGCGGTGGTGGGCCTGATCGCCGCCTCCACGCTGACTCTGCGGGCCGCGCGGACGTGCCACGAGCCGGCGGCGGGGACCGCGGAGCCGGCCCGCGCGGAGCCGGCGGCGGGGACGGACGCAGAACGAGAAGCAGGGGCGCGACCATAGTCCCAGCGGGTAAAAGCCTGAGCCGCCTCGAGCCTGATCAGCAAGATACAGGCGGTGTCCCGCGAGCTGCTTATCGCGCTCAGAGGCTTCCCAATGGAGCAGTCAACCGTTGTGAGTCAGTTCCAGTAGCCGAGGCTTCCCGCACGGATGGTCCGCACGGCGAGCACTGGGTTCATGGGTTCGATGAGGTGGTCAACGGCGACGGCCACAAGGTGGGCTGGGGCGTCGGCGTGCAGCAAGGCACCTACGTACTCGAGGGCCTGCGCCGGAGTCAGAATCGGCAGCCTCTGGCGCAGGATGCGTACCGCTTGCATGCGTCCGCGTATTGCGGCAGCTTCACGTATCTCGTCGTGTAGATCGTCCACAGAGGTGCGGACGGCCTGCCCACGGATGCGAACGCGGTAGTCAGCCTCCCAGGCTCCCTCAATCTCAGAGACCACTCCAATCTGGTGCAACCCTCCGTCGAGGCGGTCGACCAGGTAGGGGCCGTGGCCCGCCAACATCGTGTCCGGGTCCCGAGTGCGGGCGTACTCCTCGGACTGCCAGTACACCTTCCAGACCAGCTCGTGTTCCTCTGTATGCACCACTGTTGTGCGCATCGTGGCCACGCCCCGAGCCGCCCACTCCTGGCTCTCGCGGTCCAGCTCTTCCTCGACCATACGAACCGCGGTCTCTCGCTCGATCACGTTTGCAGCATCCCCTATAGAACCGGCGGTGACCAGCAACTTTCTGGGCCCGCAGTGACAAGTCCCCTCGCTGGCAAAACGGCTAGTAGGGCTTCATCAGGTCGTAGGAGGGCTGGCGAACTCGCTGCGTGTCGGGTCCGGTTGGAGGAGTTCGCCTCCGTGGTGTTCACGCCGCTGGCGTGGCGGGCGGCGGCCGCGGTGCGGCCCGAGGTGTGGGTGGTGGAGACACCGGCTTCCCCAGCCGGTCCGCGACCTGTCCTCCACGGACCACTGCGGGGGACCTCGTACGTGGGCCGGGGCAGGGGCTCGCCAGGGCCCATGGCAGGCTCATGCCGCATGATCGATGAATTCGCGAAAGACACCCTGCACGGTCGACTGCGGCGGGACCGCGAGGCACTGCTCTGGAAACTCGACGGCTTGTCCGAGTACGACGCCCGCCGGCCTTTGACGGCGACCGGGACCAACCTCCTGGGCCTGGTCAAACACGTGGCCACCGTCGAGGCCCGGTACTTCGGCGAGGTCTTCGGCCGCCCTTTCCCGCAGCCGCTGTCCCGGTGGCAGGACTCCGACGGCAGTGATCTGTGGGCGGCCGAGGACGAGACCCTTGAGCAGATCGTCGCGTTCTACCGGCGCACGTGGGAGCACTCCGACGCGACGATCAACGAGCTTCCCATCGACGCCCCCGGCCACGTGCCGTGGTGGCCGGAGCCGCACGCCGAGACCAACCTGTTCACCGTCATGGTCCACGTCCTCGGGGAGTCGATCCGGCATGCCGGGCACGCCGACATCCTGCGCGAGGGACTCGACGGCCGGACCGGGTTGCGCCCCGAGCACGAGAGGCAGATCGACGAGGAGGCCCGTGCGGCCCACTGGACGAGGATCGAGCAGGCCGCCAAGTCGGCCGCAACCCCGACGACTTAGTGGTCGGCTCTCGAAGTCCTTCGGGGGTTGACGCTGAGGGAGCTCTCGTGCCAGGTGGTGGCGTGGAACCCGGCCGAAGGGCGAGTTGACCTTCAAGTTGGATGAACGTCGACAATCGGGGCCATGGACGGCACCACGGAACTACTGAGCATCAGCGCCTTCGCGCGGCGGGTCGGTCTCGCTCCGAGCGCCCTGCGTTTCTACGACGACTGCCACGTTCTGCGGCCGGCGTGGGTTGACGGGGCGACGGGATACCGCTTCTACAGTCCTGCTCAGGAGGCCCGTGCCGCTCTCCTGCGCAGTCTGCGGGAAGCGGGACTGCCGCTGGCTGAGGTCACCATGGTGCTCGACGGACCCGAGCGCGAGGGCCGCGAGGTGCTGGAGCGGCACTTGGAGAGGATGCGGGACCAGACGCAGACGGCCGAGGCCGCCATCGCCGTGGTTCTACGTTCCCTCTCGACTGCCGGCAGTACCACTGAAGCGCGAATCGGCGGCGTGGAGTTGGCCAGTGCGGTACGCCAGGTGGTGGCGGCCGCCGCCTCCGACGTGGAACTCCCCGCGCTGGGCTGCGTCCTCATCGAGATCGATGACGGCGAGGTTCGTCTGGTGGCTACCGATCGCTATCGCCTGTCGATGCGTGTCCTGAGGCCGGCGGCGCTCGACGGAGGTTCCTGCCGCCTACTGGTGCACGCGGCTGACCTGATCGAGTTCGGGCAATGGGCGGCGCGAGTCCACGAGGTCACCATCCAGGTCGGACCGGACGGCGCCCGAGCACGCAGCACGTCAGAGTCCCGTTCCCTGGTAACGACCGATGGCCTGTTCCCTGCCTACCGCGAGATGCTCTCGGCCCTGGCCCCGCCCGAATACCGCGTGATCGTGGATCGCCTGGCCCTTCGCGACGCAGTCAACAGCCACACAGACGCTGCACGCATCGCTCTGAGCTTCGCCGGCGACGAGCTGGTCGTCTCTCTTGCCGACCACTCCAACGCCGCCATCCTGCCTGCGGTCTGCCATGAAGACCTGCCCCAGCGGATCGGTTTCGATCCCGCCGTCCTGGCTTCCGCTCTGGAGGCCAGTGTCGGGCCCGACGTTCTGCTGGAGATCTCCGCCGTGGATCGGCCTGTCGTGGTGCGTTCCGCGGACCAGGGCAGCTTCACCACGTTGATCATGCCCGTCGCCCTCAGCACCTCCAGCTGATTCTTCCCCAACACCGCATCCCCATCACTTCAGGAGAACCGTGACCGACCCCGAGAACATCGTCGTGCAACTGTGCGCGCAGGGTATGCAGGCCGAGGCCGAAGGACGAGATGTCCGGGCACAGGACCTGTTCCTTCAAGCGTGGGAAGCGGCCGAGGACGACTACGGCGCCTGCATCGCCGCGCACTATCTCGCCCGGCACCAGCCGACCCCGCAGGAGACTCTGCGCTGGAACCACGAGTGCCTGAACCGGGCCGATAAGGTCGGCGACGAGCGTGTCCGCGGCTTCTACGCCTCACTTCACGGCAACATGGCCCGGGCCCACCGGGACCTGGGCCAGATCGAGCAGGCCCGCGAACACTTCGAGTCCGCCGCCAAGCACATCGACGACGTCCCGGCCGGCCCCCACCAGCAATGGCTCCGCTACCGCATCGCCGCAGGACTGCGTGCCACCGCTCGGCCCGCACCGCAGCACCACGAAGACCCGGTCGGTGAACTCCTCACCACGCTCTGCGCGCGCGCGGACCTCGAAGCCCTGAGTCTGCTGCTGCCCCCGTACATGGGCAGCCTCGGCACACCCGAGGACGAGGAACGCATCACCACCGCCCTGCGCATGCTCCATGCCGAGCGTCGCCTTCCCGACGACGAGCAGGCCGCCCTCAGCCACGCGATCAAGGTCCGGTCCGCCGCGTGAGCGCCCCCGAACTGCGGTGACACGCGAGACACGCGTGTAGGCCACCGGCCGCCTTCCTGAGAGCCGACGAACCTTCAACGATCACGACGGCCCGCCGACCTGACGGTCGGCGGGTCGTCAACATGCCGGTCACTACCGCTCTTCCTGCCTCCTGAAGATCCAACGATGTGGAAGGAAGAGCGGGGGACAGTCGAAATCATTCAGGCTGATCAGCCTGTCGCAGGATCCGGGGGACAGGTACGTGGCCATACGCGCTGCCGTGGCGGTGGTGCTGACCGCCGCCGAGCGCCACCGGCTGAAGAGGATGGCTTACGGGCACAAGACTCCGTACCAAGCCCGGCAGCGTGCCGCAGTCGTCCTCCTGGCGGCACGCGGCCGGGGTAATGCCAGGATCGCCGCCGAGACCCGCCTGCACGTGGACACGGTCCGGACCTGGCGCGGCCGGTTCGCCCACGGCGGGCTGACGGCCCTGGCCGACCGCAAGCGCCCCGGACGCCCCGCCCGGTTCACCCCCGTGCAGGTCGCCGAGGCCAAGGCACTGGCCTGCCAGCTGCCCGCCGAGACGGGCGTGCCGCTGTCGCGCTGGTCCTGCCCGGAGCTGGCCGCCGAGCTGACCGCGCGCGGGATCACCGATACCGTCTCCGCGTCCACGGTGCGCCGCTGGCTGCGCGAGGACGCGCTCAAGCCCTGGCAGCACCGGTCCTGGATCTTCATCCGCGACCCGGACTTCCGCCCCAAGGCCGCCAGGCGCGCTGCCGCTGCCATCCGACCCTGGCCCCGGGCCGGGCCCGGTCGATGCGCGTCAACCACGAGTATGGCCGCGGCGGTGCGCTGGCCTACCTGGCCGCCTACGACGTCCACCGCGCGAAGGTCTTCGGCCGCTGTGAGCCGAAGACCGGCATCGTCCCCTTCATGGCCCTGGTCACCCAGGTCATGACCGCCGAGCCCTACGCGAGCGCCAGACGCGTCTTCTGGATCGTCGACAACGGTTCCTCCCACCGGGGGAAGAAGGCCATCGACCGTCTGACCAAGGCTTTTCCGAACACGGTCATGGTCCACACCCCCGTGCAGGCTTCCTGGACCAATCAGATCGAGATCTTCTTCTCGATCGTCCAGCGCAAGGTCGTCCAGCCCAACGCCTTTACGGACCTCATCCAGGTCCGGGACCGGCTCCGAGCCTTCGAAGACCGCTACAACGCCACGGCACAGCCGTTCCCGTGGAAGTTCACCACCTCCGACCTGGACGATCTGCTGGCCCGGCTCGACCGACACACACCAGCCGACCGACAAGAAGAATCCTCCGTCGCCCTGGCAGCCTGATCAACCCCCGAAGGACTTCGGGAGTCGACGACTTAGCAGCGGTTCGGTCCGCCCCCGCAGGCCGCCGAATGCAGTCGATTTCCATACAGGTGACGTGTGCGTCGCGGCGTCGATCGATCAACTGCGGTCCAGATCGATCAACGGGGCCCTCCGTTCCGGTCAAGCCCACCTGGCGTACGCGAACTGACTATGCTCGCCTTGCGTGTTGCGCTGCTCACTGCGAGTCAAACGCCGCATTGCGCGGGGACGAAGCCTGGCCGCAGAGAGGTGTGACCACCGATGCAATCTCGAACCGAACGGTCGGGCGTACTCATGGTCGCGTCCGCGCCCGTCCGGGCGAGGACGCGACCGTTCTTGTCCGCGCACCGCAGCACGCCCAGTCCACTCATTCCAGACTGTTTAGGACCCTTCGATGGTTCGTGCAGGTTCAACCGCTAGAGCGCTGCCCCGTGCAATGGCTCCAGCATGGCTCATCCCCCCCGGCGTTCTGGCCGGGGCCAGCGCGGTGGCGCTGCTCTACGGCCCCCCGCAGATACGCACGCCGGTTGCCTGGTGCGGCCTCGTCGCGGTCGTCCTGACGGCCCTCACCTCAGCCGAGACGGCGCGCAGGGGACGCTCGGCGGAGGCGGCCCGCTACGCCCGGGCGAATGCCGACGTACAGCGGTACTACGCGCAGCGCGAGAGCGTGCTGCTCGCGCGCCTGTCCGATCAGCGCGCCACCACCGTATGGCTCGCCGAAGAGCTCCTGCCGGCGGCGGTCGCCCGCATGCAGAAGGGCGAGCCCGCTTCGGAGATCCTGCAGTCCGTCCCCTTCGGCAACCACCTCGACAGCGAGTTCGCCGAAGCGCTCCGGGCGGCTCTGCGCACGCTCCTGGAAGCCGTGGACGCCGAGGAGCGCACCCGGGAGTCGTCCCAGCGGGCCCTGGTGGCGATCGCCCGTCGGGTCCAGGCGATCGTGCACCAACTCGCCAAGGACCTGCGGGACATGCAGATCCTGCACGGTACGGACGTCGTGGTCTCCCACGGTCTGCAGGACATCGACCACCGCAACGCGCTGATCGGGCGGCTCGCGGCCAGCATCGCCGTACTGGGTGACGCCCGGCCCGGGCGCCAGTGGTCGAGGGCGATCCCGCTCTACGACGTCATCCGGGGCGCCATGTCACGCATCGTGGACTACCCCCGCGTGAAGTTGCAGTCGGTGACGGAAGTGGCCGTGATCGGCCCGGGAGCCGAGCCACTGATCCACCTGCTCGCCGAACTGCTCGACAACGCCACGACCTTCTCGCCTCCGCACGCCCCGGTCGAGGTGACCGCGAGCGAGGTGCCCTCCGGTATCGCGATCGAGATCGAGGACCGTGGGGTCGGGCTCACCGAAGAGGTCCGCCAGCGCGTCGACCGGATCATGGCGCAGGCAGCGTCCGGCAGCGGTCTGGCGGACCTGGGCGAGGCGACGCAGCTCGGCCTGCCCGTCGTCAGCAGGCTGGCCCGCGAGCACGGCCTGGACGTCGAACTGCGCACCTCCGCCTACGGAGGGGTGCGGGCCGTCGTGCTGGTTCCGCGGCGCCTGATCACCCCGGTTCAGCAACCCGCCCAGAAACTCCAACCGTTCGCGCCGAGGCCCACGGGCGCACCGTTCGCGCCGAGGCCGACGGGCGCACCGACCGTGCCGAGGCCGACGATGACGCGCGATGCCGCAGCAGACTCCGTCGAGGTGCCACAAACCGTCAACGGCCTGCCGCAGCGGCGGCGCGAGTCGCCCGTCCCGACACCGGTCGTCCGTACGGCCCCCACACCCCCCACCGCTCCGGCCCCCACCCCGGGCGTGGCCGGCACACCCCGGCAACCGGGCCTGATGTGGGAGGCGTTCAGCGGCGACAACAGACCGGTCACGGGATCTTCCCAGCAAACCAGCGAGCCATCAGACGAGGGTGAGTAACCGTGCCGCCACTGCCCAACATGGACTGGATGCTCAACGAGCTCGAGACCAGCGTCCCGTACGTGCGACACGTGGTCGTGCTGTCGTCAGACGGCCTGTGCATCGGTCAAGCGAACACGGAGCCCGACACCGCCGACGCGATCGCCGCCGCCTGCTCGGGCATCCAGAGCCTGGCGAAGGCCATCGCGCAGAAGTTCCCGCACGGAAACGGCTCGACCCACATGGTCGGGATCGAAGTGGACGGCGGGTACTTCTCCCTCATGGCGGCCGGACCCGGGGCCTATCTCGCGGTGCTGGCCGATGCGGAGGTGGACGCGGGGTTGCTGGGCGACCGCATGCGGACGCTGGTGATCCGGATCGGCCAGCACATGACCAGCCCGCCTCGTGATGACATCGGGCAGGCAACGTGACGTCACACGACCAGCATCCATGGGACGAAGGCACTCCGGTGCCGCTTTACGTCATCTCCGGTGGCCCGGGTTCCTCGGCCAAAGCCTTCAACCTGGTCACCCTCGTCGCGTCGCGGGCGGCACCCGAACCCGGTATGCAGCCCGAGCAGGCGGCCATTCTCGCCATGTGCCAGTACCCGCTGTCGGTGGCCGAGATCTCCGCGTACCTCAGTCTGCCGTTCAGCGTCATCACGGTGCTGCTCTCCAAACTCGTGGACCAGGAGCGGGTCGAGGCCACTGCTCCCGTTCCCGTCGCGGCGGTCCCCGAACTCGGCCTTCTGGAGGCGGTGATCCATGGACTACGCAGGCTCTGACGCCGCAGTCGGCCCCCGCCGCTCGGACGTGCTGCTGCCGCACGGCGCCAGAGGCGTCAAGGTCGTGATCGTAGGCGGGTTCGGGGTGGGCAAGACCACCATGGTCGGGGCGGTGAGCGAGATCCCGCCCCTGACCACCGAAGAGACCATGACGCAGGCCGGCGAGGGAATCGACACGAATCCCGGTGCGGAGGGCAAGCACACCACGACCGTCGCCCTCGACTTCGGCCGCATCAGCATCAACGAGGAGCTGATCCTCTACCTCTTCGGGACGCCCGGACAGGAACGCTTCTGGTTCCTCTGGAACGGCATCTTCGAAGGCGCCCTCGGTGCCGTGGTCCTCGTCGACACCCGCAGGATCGAAGTCTGCTTCGAGATCATCACCCGCCTGGAGGACCGCCGGGTCCCCTTCGTCGTGGCCGTCAACTCTTTCCCGGAGGCGCCGCAGCATCCGCTACCAGCCCTGCGCGCTGCTCTGGCGCTCAACGAATCGGTGCCCATCGTCACCTGTGACGCACGCGAGCGGTCGTCCAGCCGCGACGCGCTGCTCTCGCTGATGGGCTACCTGTGCACTCTCGCCGCCGCTCAGGAGTCCGTATGACCGTCCCTCCCGCCGACCACACCACCACGCAGCCAGGGCTCGTCCCGCCCCCGGGCTGCCCGGCCCACACCGCCACGGGACTCGACGCGGTGACCCCCCTCTGGGGCCCCGCGGCCGAGACCGACCCCATGGGCCTGTACGAGAAGCTGCGCGCCGCCCACGGCGCGGTGGCGCCCGTCCTGCTCGACGGGGACGTACGGGCCTGGCTCGTCCTGGGATACCTCGAGAACCGTGATGTGGCCAGCCGTTCCACCCAGTTCTCCCGCGACCCCCGCACCTGGCACGGCTGGAAGAGCGGCGAGATCGACGCCGCCACCTCGCCGCTGATGCCGATGATCGGCTGGCGACCCGACTGCGTCTGCGCGGACGGCGAAGAGCACCAGCGCCTGCGCGGCGCGGTCACGGCCAGTCTCGACCAGTTCGACCAGCGCGGGATCCGCCGCCACATCGTGCGCTTCGCACACCAGTTGGTCGACGAGTTCTGCGAAGCGGGCAGGGCGGAGCTGGTCGGGCAGTTCACCGAGCACCTGCCCATGCTCGTTCTCACCCACCTGCTCGGGATGCCGGACGAGTACGGTCCCAGGCTCGTGCACGCCGCCCGGGACCTCTTCAAGGGCACCGAAACGTCGCTCGCGAGCAACGCCTACGTGCTGGAGACCCTCGAACAGCTCGTCGTCGACAAGCGCGCCCGGCCCGGCAAGGACATCGCCTCCGTGCTGATGGCCCACCCGGCCGGCCTCACCGACGAGGAGGTGCAGCACCACCTGCGCCTCATCCTGCTCGCGGGCTACGAGACGACCGCGAACCTCATGTCCAACGTGCTGCGCATGGTGGTCACCGACCCGCGGTTCCGCGGGTCGCTGGCCGGCGGCCAGATGACCTTGCCCGAGGCGGTGGAGCAGGTCCTCTGGGACGAGCCGCCGCTGATGGTGTGCCCGGGCCGCTGGGCCACCGGTGACACCACCCTCGGGGGGCAGGAGATCAAGGCCGGGGACATGCTCCTGCTGGGCCTGGCCGCCGGGAACGTCGACCAGACGGTCCGCCCGGACCCCACGACCCGCGTGCACCACAACCGCGCGCACCTGTCGTTCAGCGCCGGTGCCCATGAGTGCCCCGGCCAGGACATCGGCCGTGTCATCGCCGACGCCGGCGTCGACATCCTGCTGACCCGGCTGCCCGACATCAGCCTGGCGGTGCCCGAGGAAGAGCTCACCTGGCGCTCATCCACCTGGTCGCGGCACCTGACGGCGCTGCCCGTGAAGTTCGCGTACCGCAGTCCGGAGGCGCATGACGTGCTGCCCCCGCTGCCGGTCGCGCCCCCGCCGAGCAGCGGCGTTCCGATGGCGCCCGCCTGGCCGGCGTACGAGGTCGAGTCGGCGCGCCCGACGGAACCCACCACCTCGTGGTGGACGCGGCTGAGGCGGTTCCTGCGCAGGGAGTAGGGGGTGCGGCCGGGTCCTTATGCGTGCGTCGGCGTGGTGCGGCCCGAGGGGGCCGGGACGTACCGCGCGGCGGCGGACAGCGCGGCAGGGGGCAGCGCGGCGGGGGAAGTCGTTTGCGCCGGGAAGGGACCGTCTGCCGGCGCGTAGCGGAGCGCCCCGGTGTACCAGGCGTGGAGGCCGGACAGGAAACTGCGAGCCCCCCGCAGCCACGCGTCCAGCTCGATCCGTGCGGCGTGGTTCAGCCCGGCCCGCTGGACGACCGGGGGCAGCTCGTTCCGTATGAGGTGCTCGAAGTGGCGCAGTCGGGCGGTCACCAGATCGGCGGCCGCGTCCATCGCCTCCTGGACGGTGAGGTGCAGGGCGCTCTGGAGGACGACGACGAGGTTGTTGACGTCGTGTTCGTCGTGGACTTCCCGCTGGTAGGAGGCGATGTCGTTCGCCATTCCCATGTAGTCCATGAAGGCGTCCAGCAGTGCCCCGAAGGCCCGGCTGTGCCGGATCTGCTCGGGTATCCGTGCGCCGGTGGCGAGTTCCACGGAGTACGGGGCCGTGTACGCGGCGAAGCTTTCGCGGCGGAACTGGGCGTACTCGACGAGGTCCGGGACACGGCCGACGCGGCTGTTGGCCAGTTCCTGGACTCCCGCGTCGATGTACCGGGCCAGGGCGCGGTTGAGCCCCCGCCGCCAGTGCGCCATTTTCGGGGGGAACAGCCGTTGCTGGAGGTCGGCCATGCCCTCTTCGACGGCATTGGCGGGCGCCGGCAACCGGGCGCCCGGTTCTGTCGGCAGGAAGGCGTGGAGGCGGGCGGTGAAGGCGTGCGCGCCGGTGAGGTCGCCCGTCCGTTTGAAGGCGGAGGCGAAGTAGTCGTCCCAGGCCAGGGCCCAGAGGTTGAACCGGTGATTGAGCCGGAGGTCGGTCAGTGAGGCGTCGGGCAGGGCCCAGGCGGTGAGCTGGTCGACGGCCATGGCGTGGAACTGCGAGGAGGTCCAGATCGGCCGGTGGGCCGACGGACGTCCGGCGGCGGCCAGCATGCCCATGTCCCGCGCCCACGTCGCGCTCTCCTCGCGCAGGGCCGGCAGGTGCCGGTTCACCCGCACCGGATACGGCATCGGCAGTACGGGCAGCTTGATCGCCTGGACTGTCATGAGATCCCCCTCACTGCTGCCACGGGGACCGACGCCGGCCCCATCCCGCCCTCTGGTGCTCCAAAACGTGCGCCCGCCCCGGCCAATCCGCAACCCCCCGTGGCCGTTCTCGGCCCCCGATTACGGCTGGTTTGCGGGGAATGGAACGATCCTTCTGGGTCAATTTGGCTCAAATTCGATCCCAAAGCGCGCCATGATCCACCAAGGAGCGCCAGTCGGCATGCGCGGCCCGGCCGGCCGCATCCGCGGAAGGCCCCGGGGGCCACCCGGACTGCGCGCGGCCCGGCGCGGACCTACGCTGAACGGGTGAGACCGGCCGCCCCGGAGCCCGACGGCGACGCCCGATGCCGTCCGGGGGCGGCCAGCGGAGGTGATGCGCGATGTCCGCACCCCGGTCAGCCGCGGCCCGCTGCGCGGCCGCCGGCACCGCCTGTCTGGTGATGTTCACGGGCGCGGGAGCCGCCCGGGCCGATGACAACGGCATCGCCGACAAGAGCGCCCCGGCCATCGCGGACGCGGCTCGCAAGGCCATGTCGGAGGTCACGTCCATGCGCATGGTGGCCACGGTGAAGGACAGCTCGGGCACCACCTCTCTGGACCTGCGGTTCGACGAGCGGGGCAACTGCGTCGGCTCCGTCGCGCCTCCCGGGAAGTCGGGCAAGGCCGACATCGTCAAACGCGGCAAGGACGTGTGGATGAAGCTCGACGAGGACATTCTGCGCGCCCAGGTACCCGGCGATGCGGCCGAGGACGCGATCGCGCTCATCAATGGCCGGTACCTGCACGGCACTACGGGCAGCCCGCTGCTGCGCGACTTCGCCGAATTCTGCGACCTGGGGTTCTTCAAGAAGGAGTTCTCCTCGAAGCCGGTGAACGAGCAGTTGGACAAGGGGGCGCGCACCACCGTCGACGGCCGTCCGGCCATCACGGTCAGCAGCCGGCACGCGGGCGAGACGGGCACCTTCCAGGTCTCGACCGAAGACGAGCCGTACCTCCTGCGGATCCAGGGCACCGATCAGCCCGGCGAGCAACTGGAAGCCACTTTCTCGGCCTTCGACGAACCCGTCGTGGCCAAGCCGCCCGCTCCCGCCGACTCGGTCGACCTGTCCCAGCTCCAGTAGCACGCAGCCGCCCGGCGTCACGTCGGGGCCTCGTGCTCCCCGCAGGACGCGCGAAAGGGAACAATCATGATCACCACTGACTTCGCCCCCGGGTCCCCTTGCTGGATCGACCTCGGCTCCCCCGACGTACGCGCCGCCGCGGCCTTCTACGGCGCCGTACTCGGCTGGGACTACGAGTCCATGGGCGAGGGCGAGGACATGGAAGGCGGCATGTTCCGGAAGGACGGCAAGGTCGTGGCCGGGCTCGGCAAGCTCACCGAGGAGGGAGCGCGCTCGGCTTGGATGATCTACTTCAACGTCTCCGACGCCGACGAAACGACCCGGGCCGTCGAGCGCGCCGGCGGCACGGTGCGCGTCGCGACGAGGGACCTGGACGAATGGGGCCGGATGGCGCAGTTCAACGACCCGCTGGGGGGCCAGTTCGCCGTGTGGCAGCCGGGAACGACCAAGGGCATGGAGCTGGCGGACGAGCCGGGCTCGCTGTCCTGGACGGAGCTGTACACGAGCGACGCGGCGGCCGCCAAGGAGTTCTACGGCGGTGTCTTCGGCTGGCGGTTCAGCGACACGGAGCTGCCGGGCGGCGGGGGCACCTACACCCTCATCACCCCCTCCGGGCTTCCCGAGGAGCGCATGCACGGCGGCCTGATGGAGATGCCCGCGGAGAACCTCGCCCTGGCGAGCGGGCGGCCGTACTGGCACCCGGTCTTCGCCGTCGGCGACTGCGACGCCGCGGTCGCCAAGGTCACCGAGAACGGTGGCAGCGTGCAGATGGGGCCGGCGGACGCCGAGGGCGTCGGGCGACTGGCCGTCTGCCTCGACCCGGCGAACGCGGACTTCGTGGTGCTGGCTCCGGCCGGGGGCTGAGGGCCGACCCGCTCGATGGGTGTCTCGACGCGTGTGAGGTGCAGTCGACTTCTCGGTGGATGGTGCGGCGGCGGCTCGTGAGGACAGAGGTCCGAAAGAGCCGCCGCTCCCGTGCCAGGGGCTGGCTACCGTGAATCGCTGACTCACCCCAGAGGAGAACACTGTGCCCCATGCGGAGTGGATCACCGTCACCGCCATCGGCGGTATGGCCCTGGTCTTCGTGACCGGCACCGCCCTCACCGTGCTGTTCCGCCGCATCGGGCAGCCCGCGGTGGTGGGCGAGATCACCGCCGGGATCTGTCTCGGGCCCAGCCTGCTGGGGCTGCTGCCCGGGGACCTGCCCTCCCAGCTCTTCCCGGAGGAGATACGCCCGCACCTGGGTGTGATCGCCCAAGTCGGCCTGCTCCTCTTCATGTTCACCATCGGCTGGGAGTTCGACACGCGCTCCTTCAAGGGGCACATGGGCTCCACCGGGGCGATCTGGATCAGCTCGATCGCCCTGCCGATGGTCCTGGGCGTCGGCCTCGCCTGGATGATCTACGAATCGCACGACGTGGTGAAGGGGCACACCGTGCCCTTCGCCGAGTTCGCGCTCTATCTCGGCGTCGCCATGTCGATCACGGCCTTCCCCGTGCTCGCCCGCATCATCTCCGAACACAACCTGCAGTCCACCCGCACCGGCGTGCTCGCCCTGGGTCTCGCCGCCGTGGACGACGTGCTGGCCTGGTGCATGCTCGCCGTGGTCGTCGCCATGACGAACGCCACCGGCACGGCCGGATTCGTGGGCGTGATGGGCTGGTCCGCGGTCTACCTCGTGGTGATGCTGTGGCTGGTGCGCCCCGCGCTCGCCGCGGTGACCGACCGGCTGCGCCCCGACCACGGTCCGTACCTGGCGGTGCTCGTGGCAGGCGGCGCGTTCACCTCGGCGGTGGTCACCTCGCACATCGGCATCCACGCCATCTTCGGTGCCTTCATGTTCGGTCTGGTGATGCCGCGGCGCGGCGACGGTCTGCTGCATCGGGCCGCGGGTGTCCCCATCGAGACCGTGGGCAAGGTCCTGATGCCGGTCTTCTTCGTCGTCACCGGCCTCTCGGTGGACCTCACCTCGCTGTCCATGACCGGCTTCCTGCAGGCCGGGGCGATCATCGCCGTGGCCTGCCTCGGCAAGCTCGGCGGCGTCGCGCTGTCGGCCCGCCTGACCGGAATGGGGTGGCGGGACTCCACCGCGCTCGGCGTGCTGATGAACACCCGTGGGCTGACCGAACTGGTCATTCTCAACGTGGGCTTGAGCATGGGGCTGCTGACCGTGCAGCTGTTCTCGTCGATGGTGCTGATGGCCCTGATCACCACGGCCATCGCGGCGCCCCTCCTCAACGTCCTGCTGCCGAAGCCCGCCGCGCCGTCGCCCGCTCCGGCGATGGCCGGGGCCTCCTCGTCCTGAGCGCCTCCTCGTCCTGAGGGTCCGCGCCACACCCCCTCAAGGGCCGCGGCGCACCCGGGCGAGGACGAGGACCGTGTCGTCGGCCGGCGGCACGGGGAGCAGGCGTGCGAGCACGTGGTCCGCCATTTCCTCCAACGGGCCCGGGGCGCTGCCCAGTTCGGCGCGCAGGGCGCGCAGGCCGCCCTCGATGTCCCGGCCGCGCGCCTCGATGAGGCCGTCGGTGTACAGGGCGAGGGTGGCGTTCTCGGGCAGTTCGGTCTCGATCGTCCGGAAGGGGCAGCCGCCGACGCCGAGAGGGACTCCGAGGACGTCGTCGATGCTCTCCACCGTGCCGTCCGGCCGCAGTACCAGGGGTGGCGGGTGGCCGGCGCTGGCGATGCGGGCGCGTCCGCTGTCCGGGTCGTAGACGATGTACAGGCACGTCGCCAGCTCGATGCCGGCCTCCTGGGCGCACGCGTCGAGCTCGACGAGCAGGTCGGCGGGTTCGATGTCGTGCCTGGCCAGGGCCTTGGTGGTGATGCGCAGGCGGCCCATGGCGGCCGCGGCCCGCACCCCGTGCCCCATCACGTCGCCCACCACGAGCACGACCCGGCCGTCCGGCAGACTGATCACGTCGTACCAGTCCCCGCCGACCTCGGTGATCCGGCTGCCGGGCACGTACCGGTGGGCGACGTCCACGTACGGGCTGGTCGCCAGCGCGCTGGGCAGCAAAGCCCGTTGCAGGGTGAGGGCGATGTCCTGGACGCGGCTGTACAGACGGGCGTTGTCCAGGCAGATGGCGGCCCGTGAGGCGAGCTCTCCGGCGAGGCTGACGTCGTCCTCGGTGAAGGCCGGCCGGCCCGCGGACCGGCCGAACATGGCGATGCCCTGCACGGTGCCCCTGGCGATGAGCGGGGCGACGAGGACGCAGGCCAGCCCGCTCTCGACCAGGAGGCGCGCGCGTGACTCGATGAGGACGGTCCGGGCCAGGAAGGCGTCGTTGACCACGGCGGAGATCGCACGGCCGGTGCGCAGCATGTCGTGGATGACGGAGCCGGGTGGGTACCGCACCGTCTCCACCCCGCTCACGAGTTCGGTGGCCGGGGGCGGCAGGATCGTGCCGGAGGCGATCCTGCGGGTGATCAGCGGTCGCTCGGGGTCAAAGTCCGCCGCCTCGTCCATCCACTCCACGACCTCGACCACGGCGCCGTCGCAGAAGTCCGGCATCGCCGCGTCGACCAGCTCCTGGGCCGTGACGTTCACGTCCAGGGTGGTTCCGATGCGCGTGGAGGCCCCGTCCAGCAGCGCCAGGCGTCGACGGCTGGCGGTGGCTTCCAGAATGGCCTGTTCCCGGTCCGTCACGTCCACCATCAGCCCGCCCACTCCGGGGCGCGAGCCGACGGCCCGGCTCAGGGGGAAGAAGCTCACGGACCGTACCTGGTCCCTGTCCGGATGCCCGCGCGGGCGCATGCCCACCAGGGTCCCGACGACCGGCGCTCCACCGAGGGCCACGTCGCTGAGCATGCGCCGGAACTCGCCGTCGTCGGACACGATCATGACTTCGTCCGTGCGGCGCCCGAGGTGCGCCTCGATCGCAAGGCCGTCCATGTCGGCGAGCGCCTGGTTGAGGTGGACGTAGCGGAGGTCCGAATCGAGCATGACCAGTCCGATGGGGCAGGTTTCGAAGAGGGCGTCGAGGAAGGCGAGGTTGGTCTTGACCCGGTCCAGCTCGTCGCTACGGCTCGCCAGGACCATCACCACCGAAGGCCCTGCGGCGCCGGTCACGGAGAAGACCCTGAAGCCGCAGTCGAAGACGGTGCCGTCGCGGTGCCGTGCCGCCAGCCTGCCCCTCCAGTAGCCCTGGGTGCGCCCGCGCTCCGTCAGCCGGGCGCACGCGTCGGAGGGGTCCGGGGGCCCGGGGGCGAAGAGGAGGGCGCCGGGCCGGGCCAGGACGGCCGAGGCGTCGTATCCGAAGAGCTCCCGCGCGCCGGGCCCCCAGTAGCAGAGGCGGTCGTCCTCGTCGATGCCGAAGACGGCCACGGGCACGTGTTCGAGCAGCGTTCCCGGCTCGGACCAGAACGGGCCGTGAGCCTCCGCGCCCCCCGGCCGAGCCGATGGCACGAGAGTCCCCTTCCCGTCCGCCGTTGCGTCCGGCGTCCCGTCCGCCGTTCCGTCCGGCGTCCCGTCCGCCGTTCCGTGCCTCCATTATGCGGAGACCTCGGGCGGCGCGCGGCGGGACGGTGTGGCCGGGAACATTCGGTCACGACATCAGCACGCTCCGACACCACGGGAGCCTCGGGAACGCCGCCCCGGCCCGGGTCGATCACCGGGGGCCCGGGCACACATTCGACCCTTCCCGGCCATGCACCACTTCTCGGCCTAAGGGCTGCCCCGTAATCCCCGGTGGATCAGCGTGCGGCGTCGGATGCGGTGCCTCGCAAGGCGGAGGAGCGTCCTCATACTGGGCGTATGGGGGCGTTCCGACAACGCGGCGAGGCGCCGTAGCCGGCGTCGCGCGCCCGCCGGGGATTACGGGACAGCCCTTAGGCTGGGGGGATGAGTGACAGCACGCTTGAGCGCAACAAGGCGGCGGCCCTGGCGTTCTACGACTTGATGTTCAACCAGTGCCGCCCGGCAGAGGCCATCGAGAGGTACGCGGGCGCCACCTACATCCAGCACAACCCGCACGTCGGCGACGGCAAGCAGGCATTCATCGAGTACTTCGAGCGAATGGCCGGCGAGTACCCGGGCAAGCGGGTGGAGTTCAAGCGTGTGTTCGCCGACGGCGACCACGTGATCCTGCACTGCCGCCAGGTGTGGCCCGACGAGGAGTACGCCGGCATCGACATCTTCCGCTTCGACGACAACGGCAAGGTCGTCGAGCACTGGGACGTGCTACAGGTCGTTCCGGCCACGTCCAAGAACGACAACACCCTCTTCTAGCCACGCTCCGCCGCGGACCGAACGGGCACGTGACGCCCTACTCCTTTGCTACTTCCTCCTTGCTACTTCTGAGTCACCCCCCTGGTCATGTAGCGTCCCGACCCGCTTGATCCGCTCAGGCGCCCCCGACCCCGATGAGGACTCATGACCGCCATATCCGACGCCACCACCGCCGCCGTCCCGAGACGGCGATGCCGTCCGGACACCGCCCCCGGCGCCCTCCCGGGGTCCGCTCCCATGAGCGGCACCGATCCCTCGTCCGCCCGGGGGAAGCCATCTCGGACAACGGATGGAGGAGCGCTGGCCCCTTGAGGTTCCGGATCAATCGCTCGAACAGCACATCCGCCCGCCCGTCACCGCAGGACCCGCCGCCAGCGCCGGCCTTCCACGCCGTCGAGCCACAACCCGAGGCCGTGGAGCCACCTCTGTCGGCCCGCGAGGTCGACCTCCTTCGCGCCTCCGTCGCGGTGGTCGAGCCGCTTGCCGCAGACATGACGGTGTACTTCTACGCGATCCTGTTCGCCCGCTACCCCCAGGTCCGTCCGATGTTCCCGCCGGAGATGGACGCCCAGCGCGGGCGGCTGCTGCGCGCACTGCTGCGCATCGTGGACCTGGTCGACGACCCCGAGAGCCTGGTTCGCTTCTGTGGCCATCTCGGGCGCGACCACCGCAAGTTCGGCACGCTCGGCGCGCACTTCCCGGCCGTGGGAGAGTGCCTCCTCGCCTCGCTCGCCCGTTACGCCGGCCCCGCGTGGACCGAGGACGTCGCCGCCGCGTGGACCAAGGCGTACGGCACGGTCGCCCAAGTCATGATCAGTGCCGCCCAAGAGGACGAGGCGGTACGGCCCGCCGTGTGGCCCGCCACGGTGGTGCACCACGTCTCGCACGGACACGGCATCGCCGAGATCACCGTACGTCCCCACCTGCCCTACGCGTACGCCGCCGGACAGTACGTGAGCGTCGAGACCCCGTGGTACCCGAAGCATTGGCGCTACTACTCCCCCGCCCACGCGCCCCGGGAGGACGGCAGCCTCACCTTCCACGTGCGGGCGGTGGCCGGCGGCTCGGTCAGCAACGCCCTGGTGCACCGCGCCGCGGTGGGCGACGTGGTCCATCTGGGAGCCCCGATGGGTGACATGGTGCTGGACGCCGCCGTCCACAGCGATCTGCTCTGCGTGGCCGGCGGCACCGGTCTCGCCCCGATCCGCGCGCTCGTCGAAGAAGTGGCCCGCCGCGGCGGGCGCCATCAGGTGGACCTGTTCCTCGGCGCCCGCACCGGCGGCGAGCTCTACGGGGTGGACGACATGCTCCGGATGGCTCAGCGCCACCACTGGCTGAGCATCAGGGGCGCGGTCTCCCACGAATACGTCCCCGGAATCCGGGGGTCTCTGCCCGAGGTGCTCGCCGAGTACGGACCGTGGTACCAGCACGACGTCTTTCTCAGCGGTCCGGCCCCCATGGTCGTCTCCGCCAGCGAGACGCTCACGCTCGGCGGCACCTTGCCCGACCGCATCCATCACGACCCGTTCGAGACGCCCGTCCTGTCCCGCCCCTGAGCCACGCGCTCACCCGTCCTGCCAGGAGAACGCCCGTGACCATGCCCCGGCCGCCCTTTGGATCAGCAGGTGAACACCACCTGCAGCAGCAACTGGGCACCGCCGAGCGCGCCGCCCGGTTCTACGACCAACAGGTGCGTCCCTGCCTCACACCCGAGATGCGCGACTTCATAGGCCGCCAGACCATGGTCTTCCTGGCCACCGCCGACTCCCACGGTGAATGCGACGCGAGCTTCCGGGCGGGGCCGCCGGGCTTCGTCCACGTGATCGACGACCATACGCTCGCCTACCCCGAGTTCCGTGGGAACGGTGTGCTCGCCAGCGCCGGCAACATGACGGAGAACCCGCACCTGGGCATGCTGTTCGTGGACTTCACCCACCACCACGTGGGCCTCCACGTCAACGGCGTGTCCCGGCTCTTCAGCGACACGGACCTGCGTTCCCTCCATCCCAGCCTGCCCACCGACGTCGCGCCGGGACGCGATCCCGAGCTGTGGGTCCGTCTGAGCGTCGAAGAGGCCTACATCCACTGCTCCAAGTACATCCCCCACCTGGAACCGGCTCCCCGTCCCGCCGGCCATGACGCGGCGCGCCCCAAGGACGCGAGCTATTTCACGGGCCTCGCCACGGCGCCGGGTCAGCGCTCCGGGGGCGGGGTCTTGCGATCCTGACCGTGGGCCGGGGCGGATGGCGCCCGGCCGCGGAGAGGATGTGGTGCTGCGATGCCCCAGGACAGTGGCCGCGGTCGTGACGCGTGGGCCGTGGGCGCGGCGTACGAGCCGTACATCGGGCGGTGGAGCCGAGCGGTGGCGGCCGAGTTCGTGGGCCGCCTCGGCGCCTCCCCGGGCGAGCGCTGGCTGGACGTCGGCTGCGGCACGGGCGCGGTCTCGCGGGCGGCGCTGGACGGGGGCGGCGCGGGTGAGGTGGTCGGCGTGGACTCCTCGGAGGGGTTCGTCCGCCACGCCCGCCGCCTCGTGTCCGCTCCCCGCGCGCATTTCGTCGTCGGCGACGCCATGGCCCTGCCGGTCCCCGAGGCCGTGGCCGGTGCGGTCGTCAGCGGGCTGACGCTGAATTTCGTACCCGATCCGGCGCGCGCGGTGGCCGAGATGGTCCGGGCCGCGCGACCGGGCTCGGTCGTGGGCGCCTACGTATGGGACTACGCCGAGGGCATGCAGCTCATCCGCCGCTTCTGGGAGGCGGCCGCAGCGCTCGACGAGCGGGCGGGCGATCTGGACGAGGGGACGCGCTTCCCGCTGTGCCGGCCGGGCCCGCTGCGCGCGCTGTTCTCCGGTGCGGGCCTGAGCGCCGTGGACGTGACGGCAATCGACGTGCCGACCCGCTTCCGGGACTTCGACGACTACTGGACTCCGTTCCTGGGCGGCCAGGGGCCCGCCCCCGGTTACGCCACCGCCTTGCCCGAGGACCGCAGGGCCCGGCTGCGCGAGCGGCTGCGCTCCTCGCTCCCCGCTGCCGACGACGGCTCGATCCCTCTCACCGCCCGGGCGTGGATGGTCCTGGGCCGGTCCCCGGTCAGGCCCTGACCAGGGAACGAGGGCTGCGAGCGGCCTCGTCGCACCTTTCGAAAACCTCCACATCGTGTGCGTGACCCGGCCCGCCCGTCCTCACGGTTCACCGGTGGACCGGGCCGAGCCCACTCGGATGTGCCGGTTTTGCCCCCGTATGCTCCCTGCGCGGGGCGGAGGGCCCGTATCTGTTACCCGATCTCGCGGAGACGTTGTCACCATTCGGTGAAAGTTGCTGCACACCCGTCGCCCCGGGTACGCCTTTCTTCATGAGGGAGCGTCAGCCGAATTGGCCCGGCGGCCCGTTCGCGTGCTTTCATCAGCCCCGCTGCGGCAGTCCGGAGAACGGCCCTTGAGCTCGGGGACGTTGGACCGCCGCAGGAATGGAATCCCCCCACTCCCCCCCCCCCCAACGAATGAAGGGTGCGCATCATGCGTGACAACCTTGAGACCCGCGAGATCGCCGACACCGAGCTGGACGGCGTCTCCGGCGGCCTCGTGAGCATCTCCGGCGGCCTCGCCGGCGCCGCGACCAGCGACGTCTCCAGCGTCCTGGGTGTCGTCGGCTCCCTGCACACCGTCCAGGCCGCCCAGGGCCTCGTCGGCTCCGTCCCGGGCCTGGCCTCGGGCATCACCGGCGTTTCGGTCACCTCCGGCACCGGTATTGCCGGTCTCTGAGCGGTATTTCCCCGTGAACCCCTGGGCTTTTCCGGCTCCGGGGTTCACGGGGATCCCCCGCCCGGGCGAAACACGTACAGCGAACGATTGCAGTTGAAGGAATAGTCCGTGGAGTTCCGCAAAAAGGCTCTTTCCAAGCTGCAATCCCCTGAAGAACTCGATGTGCCCGTACGCTTCGCACGCCCGCAGGGGCGCCTCGCGCTGGCCGTCACGGTCGCCGTCATGGCCGCCGCGAGCTTCTGGGGCGTCACGGGCACGGTGTCCTCCAAGCTGAGCGCGCCCGGCATCCTCACCCACGCCGAGGGCAGTTACCTGCTGCAGAGTCCGGTCGCCGGGCAGGTGACCGACGTCCTCGTCGAGGAGGGCCGGGCGGTGTCCGCCGGCGCTCCCCTGCTCACCGTCCGTACGGACCAGGGCGACCGGCCCGTGCGCGCCGTGACCGGCGGCAGGGTGACCATGCTGTTCGCCAGGACGGGCGCGGTCATCACGACCGGCGCGAACGTGGCGACCGTGGAACGCACCGCGAACCCGGACGACCCCCTGGTGGCCGTGCTGTACGTGCCGGGCGCGGGCGCGTCGGCGATCCGGGTCGGCGCCCGGGTCGACCTCGGCGTCGAGTCCGCCCCGCGGAACCGGTTCGGTGTGCTGCGCGGCCGCGTCCAGGCGGTGGGCCGTGCGCCCCAGACGCAGGCACAGATCGGCAGCTTCCTCGGCGACGACGCCCTCGCCGCGCGGTTCTCCCGGCCGGGCAACCCCGTCGCGGTGCTCGTGACGCTGGAGCGCTCCGCGACCACCCGGTCCGGCTACGCCTGGTCCTCCGCGGACGGGCCCCCGTACGCCGTCGACTCCCGCACGCCGGTCACCGGCTCCGTCCACCTCTCCGCGCAACGCCCCGTCGACTGGCTGCTCCCATGACCGTGCCCCAGGAAACCGCCCGGCCCCAGGGGCGGTCCAAGCCGTCGCCGCGCAGGCTCCCGCCCTCCGGGGGCCGGCGCCGCGCCGCCGCCCCCGCGCCCCGGGGCAGGAGGCCGCGTACCGTACGCACCCCCACCGTGCTGCAGATGGAGGCGGTGGAGTGCGGCGCCGCGGCGCTGGCGATGGTGCTCGGCCACTACGCCCGCTTCGTGCCCCTGGAGGAGCTGCGGATCGCCTGCGGCGTCTCGCGCGACGGTTCGCGGGCGAGCAACCTCCTGAAGGCGGCGCGTGGTTACGGGCTCCAGGCCAAGGGCATGCAGATGGACCTGGCCGCGCTCGCCGAGGTGAGCGCCCCGGCCATCTTGTTCTGGGAGTTCAACCACTACGTCGTCTACGACGGCATGGGGCGCCGCTTCGGCCGCAGGGGCGTGTACGTCAACGACCCGGGCAAGGGACGCCGGTTCGTCCCCATGGACGAGTTCGACTCCAGCTTCACCGGCATCGTGCTCACCTTCGAGCCCGGCGCCGGCTTTCGCCGCAGCGGCCGCAAACCGGGCGTCCTCGGCTCCATACCGTCCCGCCTGCGCGGCACTTCGGGCACCATGGCCGCTGCCGTGGTCTCCAGCCTCCTGCTGGTGGCCGTCGGCGTGAGCGTGCCCGCCCTGAGCCGTACGTACATCGACATGTTCCTCATCGCGGGACAGACGTCGCTCCTCGGCGTGCTCTTCGCGGCGATGGCGACCGCCCTGGTGCTCACGGCCACGCTCACCGCCGTGCAACAGGCCAATCTGCTGCGCGGGCGCGTGATCTCCTCCACCCTGGGCAGTGCCCGCTTCCTGCGCCACCTGCTCAGGCTTCCCGTCGGCTTCTACGCCCAGCGCAACCCGGCCGACCTGGTCCAGCGGCTGCGGTCCAACGACTCGGTCGCCGAGACCCTCGCCCGCGACCTGTCCGCGGCGGGCGTGGACGCCGTGGTGGTGGTGCTCTACGCCGTGCTGCTGTGGACCTACGATCCGCAGCTGACCGTCGTCGGGGTGCTGATCGCGCTGCTCAACGTGGTGGCGATGCGGATCGCGGTCCAGGTGCGCGCCACCGGCACCCGCAAGCTGCGCGCCGAGAGCGCCCGGCTGACGAACACCTCGTACAGCGGCCTCCAGCTCATCGAGACGATGAAGGCCACCGGGGGCGAGAACGGTTTCTTCCGTCGCTGGGCCGGACAGCACGCGGTCACGCTCGACGTGCAGCAGCGGCTCGGCGTGCCCAGCGCGTGGCTGGCGATCGTCGCGCCCACCCTGGCCGCGCTCAACAGCGCGCTGATCCTGATGATCGGGGGCCTGCGGGCGGTGGAGGGGCACCTCACCGTCGGACTGCTCGTCGCCTTCCAGGCCCTGGTGACCAGCTTCACCGCGCCGATCACCCGGCTGAACGGCGTCGCCGGACGGATCCAGGACTTCGCGGCCGACGTCGCCCGGCTCAAGGACGTCGAGAACTTCCCGGCCGACCCCGTCCACACCCGGCGCGAGCCCGCCCCGGGCACCCGTCGCCTCACCGGCCACGTCGAGCTCGACGGCGTCACCTTCGGCTACAGCCCGCTGGACGCCCCGCTGCTCAAGGACTTCTCGCTGTCGGTCGGCCCCGGGCAGCAGGTCGCGCTGGTGGGCGGCTCCGGCAGCGGCAAGTCCACGGTCTCCCGGCTCATCGCCGGCCTGTACGCCCCCTGGGAGGGGGCCATCCGCATCGACGGGATGCGGCTGGAGGACATCCCGCGGGGAGCGCTGGCCGCCTCCGTCTCCTTCGTCGACCAGGACGTCTTCCTCTTCGAGGGCACCGTCCGCGACAACGTGGCGCTGTGGGACCCGTCCGTCCCGGACGAGGCGGTCGTCGCCGCGCTGGAGGACGCCGCCGTCCTCGACGTGGTCTCCCGGCGGCCCGGCGGCATCCACAGCCGCGTCGAACAGGACGGCAGGAACTTCTCCGGCGGGCAGCGCCAGCGCCTGGAGATCGCGCGGGCCCTGGTGCGGCGCCCCAGTGTCATGGTGCTCGACGAGGTGACCAGTGCCCTGGACGCGGTGACGGAGCGGGTCGTCATCGACAACCTGCGGCGGCGCGGCTGCGCCTGCGTGGTCATCGCCCACCGGCTCAGCACCGTCCGCGACAGCGACGAGATCCTCGTGCTCGACCGCGGCACGGTCGTGGAACGCGGGCGGCACGAGCACCTGGTGGCCGCGCGGGGCCCGTACGCCGAACTGGTCAAGGAGCACTGAGGTGGGCACGGAGACGAACGCGGACCCCGTCGTGGCGGCTCTGGGCGCGCTGGGCTCGCCGGTGGACTGCACGGGCCTGCGCAGCCTGAACCTGGAGGGGCCGTCCGTGCTGTGGCTCGTCGTGCGGGGCGGGCTGGACCTGTTCGCCGTCGACGCCGCGCAGCTGGGGCCCTGGCACTTCCTGGGCCGGCTGGAGGCGGGCGCCCTGCTGCTGGGTCCCGCCGAGGGCCCCGCGCACACGGTGCTGGCCCGGCCCTCGCGGGAGTGCCTGCTGCGCCGCATCGAGCTGCGGGAGCTCGCGTACCAGGGGCAGGCGGGACAGGGGCAGGAAGGGCAGTGGTACGAGGGGCAGTGGTACGCGGCCCAGTCGTACGAGGCGCAGTGGTACGAGGCGCAGCCGTACGCGGCCCAGGGGTACCTGAGCCCCCTGGAGGCCGCCTTCGCGCGCGGGATCGGCCGCGGGCTGCGGGTGCTGTACGAAGCCCCGATGGACGGACCGGACGGACCGGCCGAGCCCGGGGACGGCGGGGCCGACGACGACATCGAGTGGATGCGGATCACGCCGGGCAGCGTGCTCCACGGCGCCGCCTACGAGGCGCAGGCGGCCGGCACCCTGCTCGTCGACCCTGCGCTGTGGCAGGGCATGGTCGAGCAGCAGTACCGGCTGCGGTACGCCCTGGACCGCTGGATCGAGCAGCGCGAGCGCGCCCACGAGGACCGTACGGCGGCGGGTATCGCGGCCGGCCGGGCCGCCCGTACCGAGGCGGACCGTACGCTCCTGGCCTCGATCGACCGCTCCGGCCGGGCCGCCCGCCGTCACGCGAGCGTCGACGCGACCCTGGCCGTGTGCCGCCTGGTCGCCGCCGAGGGGCACATCACGCTCTCCGCACCGGCCGAGTCGGGGACCGGCTCCGAGCGGACGGACCCCGTCGAGCGCATCGCGCTCGCGTCCGGGATCCGCACCCGCGTCGTGGGACTCGGCGGGCGCTGGTGGCGGGAGGACAGCGGTCCCCTGGTGGGCAGGCGCGTGAAGGACGGGGCGCCGGTCGCCCTGCTCTGGCGGCGCGGCGGCTACGTGGCCGTCGACCCCGCGACCGGCGGGCGCGAGCGCGTCGCCGCGTCCGGCGCGTGCGGTGCGGCCGCCTTCGAACCGCGCGCCGTCATGTTCTACCGCCCTTTGCCCGCCGGGAGGACGGGCCTCCTGTCGCTGCTGCGCTTCAGCGTGCGCGGCACCCGTAGGGAACTGCGCGGCCTGGTCCTGGGCGGGCTGGTGGCGGTGGTCCTGGGGGCGCTGGTGCCCGTGGCGACCGGCAAGGTGCTCGGACAGTACGTCCCGGAGGCCGAGACCGGGCTGATCGTGCAGACCGCGGTAGCACTCATCGCGACCAGCGTGGTCAGCGCCGCCTTCATGCTCGTCCAGAACGTCTCCATCCTGCGCATGGAGGGCCGTATCGAGGCCACGCTGCAGCCCGCGGTGTGGGACCGGTTGCTGAGGCTGCCCACGACGTTCTTCGCGGGCCGCTCGACGGGCGAACTGGCCGGTGCGGCCATGGGCATCAGTTCCGTCCGCCGCATGCTGTCCGGCGTCGGCGCGGTCTGCGTCCAGGCCGGCACGGTCGGCACGATGAACCTGGCGCTGCTGCTCCTCTACAGCGTGCCGCTGGCGCTGGCCGCGGTCGCCATGCTGCTGGTCATCGCGGCGGCCTTCCTGGGGCTGGGACTGTGGCAACTGCGCTACCAGCGCCGGCTGGTCAAGCTCAACAACCGTCTCGACAACCAGGCCTACCAGACCCTGCGCGGGCTGCCCAAACTGCGCGTCGCCGCGGCCGAGAGCTTCGCCTACGCGGCCTGGGCGCGGGAGTTCGCCCGGACGCGCGAGCTGCAGCAGCGCGCGGGCCGGATCCAGAACGTCATCGCCGTGCTCAACGCGGTCTGGCTGCCGCTGTGCACCCTGGTGATGTTCATGCTGCTGGCCGGACCGGCCCGCGGCACCATGTCCGCGGGTGAGTTCCTGACCTTCAGCACGGCCGTGACGCTGCTGCTGTCCTCGGTCACGCAGGTGACCGGCGCGCTCCTGTCGGCGGCGGCCGTGCTGCCCGTGTTCGAGGAGGTCGCGCCGATCCTGAGGGCGGCGCCCGAGGGGAGCGCCGCCGCTGTTCCCCCGGGTGTGCTGGGCGGGGCCGTCGAGGCCCGGCAGCTGTCCTACCGCTACACCGAGGGCGGCCCGCTGGTGCTCGACGGCGTCGACTTCCGTGTGCGGCAAGGGGAGTTCGTCGCGATCGTCGGGGCCAGCGGCTGCGGGAAGTCGACTCTGCTGCGGCTGCTCATCGGCTTCGACAAACCGTCGGCGGGCAGTGTGCTGTACGACGGCCAGGACTTGGCGGCGCTCGACCAGGGAGCCGTGCGACGACAGTGCGGCGTCGTCCTACAGAACGCCCAGCCCTTCACCGGCTCCGTCCTCGACTGCATCCGCGGCGCCGAGGCCTACTCACCGGAGGAGGCGTGGGAGGCCGCCGCGATGGCGGGCCTGGCCGAGGACATCAAGGCCATGCCCATGGGCATGCACACCATGCTGACCGACGGCGGGGGCACCATCTCGGGCGGCCAGCGCCAGCGGCTGATGATCGCCCAGGCCCTCATCCGCCGGCCCCGCATCCTGTTCTTCGACGAGGCCACCAGCGCGCTGGACAACGAGGCCCAGCGCGTGGTCATCGAGTCCACGCGCGCGCTGCGCGCGACCCGCATCGTGATCGCCCACCGGCTGTCCACGATCATGGGCGCCGACCGTGTCATCGCCATGGCGGACGGGCGGATCGTCCAACAGGGACCGCCCGCCGAGCTGCTCGCCGACACGGGCGGCCTGTTCCACGAGCTGGTCCGCCGCCAGCTGCGGTGACGGGGCCGCGGGCTTCAGGGCGTGGATGCGGCGGGTCAGCGGAGCGTGGGGGCGGCGCCGCCCTCGGGCTCCCACCGCACCTCGCCCGTGCCGAGGGCGACCGTGGCGCGGGGAGTCATCGGCTCCTCGCCGCGACGCGCGAGTACGACGAGCCGGTCGACCTGCGCCCGCGCACTGCCCAGCCGTACGGCGCATTCCGCCGCCAGGCGGTGCGGATCCCGGGTCCGCCCGAGGGAGAGGTGCGGCGTGAAGCGGGCGGAGCGGCCCCGGCAGAGGGGGAAGCGCTCCACCAGCGCGCGCCGGAGCCCGTCCCAGGGGGCCAGGCCGAGGGCGGCGGGATCCAGCCACACGGTCGCGTAGTCGCGGTGCCGGAAGCTGTGCACCCCGCTGAGCCGGACGCCGAACGGCGCGCACTCGGCCGCCGCGGCGGCCAGCAACGGGGCGGCCGCCTCGAAGTCCGGCTCCGGGACGAAGCCGAAGAGCAGGTTCACATGGGGTGGCCACCGCCGGACCTGCGGATCGTGCTGCTCGCGGATGCCCTGGATGGCCGGCCACAGCTCGGCCGGAGGGAGCCACGCCACGGCGGTCCGCGGCGTGCTCCCGACCGCGAAGACCCCCAGATTCAACTACCGGGCTCGGGACGAGTGGTACCGGGAAGGCAGGTCACCTTCGGGTTGTAGGTCGCGAACGCTCCCAGGGGGTTGTGCTTCCACAGCCACAGGTGCAGGGCGTAGTGGACCGGCTGGCCGGGGAAGTGGCCGCGCAGCGGGCCCGTGAAGGGGACGCCGAACATCGTGGGGCGGTCGTCGTCCGTGGCCGGGTTCTGGTCCCGGTCGTAGACCAGCCACTCGACACCGACGAGGCGTTTGCCGCCGCTCGGGTCGTCCTCGTAGTACAGCGCCGCGGGCACGGCCGGGTCGACGGAGTTGTCGTGGGCGTGGTTGAAGTGCGGGTAGCCGAGCGCCCCCGGTCCCGTGCGGTCGGCGACGCAGTACTTGTCCGGCACGTAACCGGCGCGCACGGCGTTCGCGTGATGCTGGTAGCCGGCGGTCGCCCGGTACGTGAGGGCGCGGTCGGCGGCGGCTCTGCCGGGGTCCGTGTCGGCCGGAGGGGAAACGGCGGCGGGAGCGGCGAGGGGCGCCACGGCGAGCGAGGCCGCTGTGGTGAGCGCCAGGGTGAGGCTTCGGAGCATGCGCGGACTCCTTGGGGCGGGCTGGCTGGACGAGCTCCATGTCCCCGGAACTCCGGGCTCGCCACACCGCCGGACCGGACGGCTGACCGCTGATCGGCTGACCGCCGATCGACGCACCGCCGCGGCCCGGCGGGAGCGAGCGCCCCGTCCCCCCGGGGAGCGGCACCACTCCAACGAGACGCCGGCCGTTTCGCGGCCGGCCCCTGCAGGGAACCGCTCTGTCGCGCAGAGAACGAGAGCGAGTGTCACGGAGGGCAGGGAGCATGGCTTACGAGACGTCGCCGCCCGCGGGTGGCGGAACCCTTGACGAGATCGTGGCGGCCGTGTCCGCCGGGGCGCCGGAATACCGGGCGTGTCCCCATGCCTACTACGCCGCTCTGCGCGAGCGGGCGCCGGTCTGCCTGCTGAAGCCCGCGCACGGGATCGACACCTACCTGATCACCCGGTACGACGACGCCCGTGACGCCCTGGCGGACCCGCGCTTCAGCAAGGACATGCACGGAGCCCTGGACACCTACCACGCGGTGTACGGCAGCGTCTTCGACGCGCTGGACGACAACGTGCTCTTCTCCGACCCGCCGCGGCACACCCGGTTGCGGCGCAGTCTGCGCAGCGCCTTCACACCGGGCCGGGTGGAGAAGATGAGGCCGCGGATCACCGAGATCGCCGAGGGCCTCCTCGACGGGTGCAGGGGCAGCGACCCAGTCGACCTGATGTCGTCGTTCGCGTTCCCCCTGCCCATCGCGGTGCTCTGCGAACTGATCGGCGTCCCCGAGAGCGACCGGGCCGAGATCACGCAGCAGTTCGCGGTCGTGGCGCGGTCGCGGTTCGATCCCCGGCTGCGGCCCGAGCTGGAGGCGGCCGAGGAGTGGCTGCGCAACCGGTTCGCGCGGCTCATCTCGTCCACGCGCGAGCACCCGTCGGACTGCTTCCTGAGCGACCTCGTCCGGGCCGAGGAGGGGCTGGACGACACGGAGCTCCTGTCGTCCCTGTGGGTCATCTTCTTCGCCGGCCACAAGACCACCGCGTTCCAGATCGGCAACTCCGTCCTCAATCTGCTGCTGCGTCCCGAGCTGATGGACAGGCTCCGCGAGGACCCGCTGCTGATCCCGCAGGCGGTCGAGGAGAACGTGCGCTTCGAGGGGTCGGTGGAGTCGTCGACCTTCCGGTACGCCGCCGAGGACGCCGAGATCGGCGGCACGCTCATCCCCAAGGGGTCCCTCGTACAGATCGCCCTTTCCTCGGCGAACCGGGATCCCGAGAAGTTCGACCGCCCCGAGGACCTGGACGTGACGCGCGAGGGGCTCCAGGGGTCGCACCTCGGCTTCGGGTTCGGTACGCACTACTGCCTGGGCGCGCCGCTCGCGCGGCTGGAACTCGACGTCGCGCTCGGCGCCCTGCTGCGCGGATTCCCCGACATGACGCTGTACGACGCGCAGGAGAGCAGGAGCGCGTGGCTCAAGGGCCCCATGCCCGCGTTCCGGGGCCTCCAGCAGCTTCGGATCGTCCTGGAGCCCTCCGGGTCCGGCACGCCGGCGCCCCTGGCCGCGGTGGCGGCCTCCCCGGTCTCCGGGAAGTGATCCGGTCCCGACGGGCGGACGAAGAACAACGAACGAACGGCGGACCGTATGCACGACTCAGCGAGCACCTCCGAGCTGCACCTCCCGGGAAGGCCGGCGGACGGACCGGTCTCCGAGGCGGGCCAGGGCGAACGGCTCTCCGGCGCGCACGCCGTCCCGTCGAAGATCGACATGCACCATCACTTCTGCGCGCCCGAGTGGCGCGAGTGGGCCGAGCGCCACGGACTGATCAAGCCGGAGCAGCTGCCCCCGTGGGCCCGGTTCGACGCGGAGGCCTCCGTCGGCTTCATGGACCGCGCGGGCATCGCGACGGCCGTCCTCAAGCCCATGCTGCCGGCGCGCTACCACTCGTCCGCGCAGCTGCGTGAGGCGATCAACATCACGCTCCTGTCGATGCTGGACGTGGCGAACTCGCATCCCGGACGGTTCTCGTTCTACGTGCCGCTCTTCCTGGACGACCCCGACGCGTCGTCCTGGGCCATCCGCCGGGGGCTCGGCCAGTTCGGGGCGGTCGGGGTCAACGTGACGGCCAACTACGACGGCGTCTACCTCGGGGATCCCGTCTACGACCGCGTCTTCCACGAACTGGACGACTGCGGCGCCGTGGTGGACACCCATCCGCACAACCTGCCGGGCTGCCCGCCCGGCGCGGCCAGCGTTCCGGGGATTCCGAACTTCATGTGCGACTTCCTCCTGGACACCACCCGGGCCGCCGTGAACATGATCAGCAAGAGGACGCTGGACCGCTTCCCGAACCTCTCGGTGATCCTTCCGCACGCCGGCGGATTCCTGCCGTACATCGCGACGCGCATGGAGGCCCTCGGACGGTTCTGCGACCCGCCCGTCGACCCCGCGGCCGTCCGCGACGACCTGCGGCGCTTCTACTACGACACCGCGGGGCCCATGGCGCCCGCGGCGACCCTCCTCGCCCATGTGCCCGCCGATCACATCCTCTTCGGCACCGACTGGCCCGCGGCCCCGGCCGACACCGTCCTGGACCTGGCGCTCCCCGCCCTCGACGCGGACCCCGCCTTCACCTCGGACCAACTGCCGGGCATCTACCGCGACAACGCGCTGCACCTGATCCCCCAGTTGGCCATGGTCTGACAGCGGGCCATGGCCTGACCCGGCTCGCGTGAACATCGCCGTACAGCTGGTCCTCAGGCCCGACCTCAGCGCGCCAAGGACGGCGGCGTACGGCTCACCGTGCGGCCCAGCGCCGCCGCGGCCCGGGCGAACCGCGCCGCGTCCAGGACGGCCGCACCTCCGGGGTCGTTGTTGAAGTACGCGTACACGTCGTCGGCGTCCGCCCAGGCTCCGGCGACCCGTCCGGCCCAGGACGCCAGGGCCTGCCGGCCGTAGCGGGGCGGGGGCGCGGCGGTCCCGGCGTGGAAGCGCACGTAGCCCCAGGACGCGGTGCGCCACAGCGGGGTCACCGGGCGTGATCCCCGGTCCGCCCAGCACAGCGCGCTGCCGTGGCGTTCGAGCACCGCCCGCAGCTCGCGTTCGGCCTCCCACCACGAGCCGTGCCGCAGCTCGACGGCCACCCGGACCGTGGCCGGGAAGCACCTCAGGCACGCGTCCAGCGCGCCGACGTCCTCGCGGAACTGCGGCGGCAGCTGGAGCAGGACCGGCCCCATCCGGTCACCGAGCCCCTCGGCACGCTCCAGGAGCCGGTGCACCGGCTCGCCGGGGTCGCGCAGGCGCTTCATGTGGGTCAGGTAACGGCTGGCCTTGACCGCCATGACGAAGCCCTCGGGGGTCCGCTGCCGCCACAACTCGAAGACCTCCTTGGACGGAAGCCGGTAGAAGGCGTTGTTGTTCTCGACGGTGGCGAATCGCCGGGCGTACTCCTCCAGCCACAGCCGCTGCGGCAGGCCGGTCGGATAGAGCCCGCCGCGCCAGTCCTCGTACTGCCACCCGGAGGTTCCGACGAGCATGGGCATGCCCCGCCCCTACCCGCGGGGCAGGGACGTATCCCCCCGTGCACACCTCCCTCGCGTGAAGGCCTCGCTCGCGTGCAGGCCTCGCTCCGGGCGGCGGAGCGAGGGATTCTGGAACTACTGGCACCAGGGGACCGGAGCGCGAGGAGGCGGGGTCATGACACACGCCGAGGAGTGGAAGGTCGGGGTGTACCTGACCGAGGAGGACGGCACGACCAAGGCCCGGGCCGTCCTCGAGAACGGGAAGACGACGATGGTGGGGCGCGGCACGGCGCGCTGCAATCCGCAGGACGTGGAGGTCCCCGCGATCGGTGACGAGCTGGCGGCCAGCAGGGCGATGCGCGACCTGGCCGGTCAGCTGATGCGCGCCGCCGACCGGGACCTGGCCGCGGTGGGCGCCGTACCGGATCCGCCGCGGACCGGTTACGGCTGGCCGGACGACGTGAGCCCGGCCCCGTAGAACGCCTCCCGACCGGGGGCCGGGCGCCGCGGCGGCTCGCCCGGCCCCGTCCCCCGTCCCCCGGCTCCCGGCTCCCGGCTCCCGGCTCCCGGTCCGGGATCAGCCCTCAGAGCGTGCGGCAGAGCAGGGCGTCCGGGGTCTTCCCCTTGGCCCAGGCACCGGTGAAGGCCACACCGGCCGCGTATTCGCCGGTGCCGCACTGGCCCTTGTAGCTGCCGACGGCGAACTCGCCGCCCGGCGCTCCCGCCGGCCGGTCGTCGCCGCGGTCGAACCAGACGGTGCGGCCGCCCGTCCCCAGGGTCCGGCCCGCGTCGCTGCACAGCACCGCCGACACCTCCTGGCCCCGCACGCTGTACCCGGTCATGAACTGACCGGGGCCGCACTGGTACTTGGTGTAGCCGCCGGCCCAGTCGCCCTGGACGTACCGCTCGTCGCGCACCACGCCGTCCCGCACGTCGGGAGCCACCGGCCCGCGGGCCGCGGCGTCGGTGCACAGACCGCGTCCGTCCCGGTGTGACAGGCCGATGAGGCGCTGACCGTCGGGGCACACCGCCTTGCGGGCTCCCGGGTCCCAGTCCCCGCGTGCACGCATACGGAGCGACTGGACCGCGTCGGCGTGGTCGAGGTTGAGCATGTCCCACGTGTCGGAGGCGGCCACGGGGCCGCTCTGGTGGGGGGCGGCCGCCAGCCGGGACCAGTGGGCCGCACGCCAGTCGGCGTCGTCCAGGATGCCGGAACGGCGGCCCTGAGCGTCGAAGTTGAGGACCGACCAGGTGCCGTGTCCGGTCCATCCGACCAGGGGCCAGTAGGCGAAGTCCGCATCACGGTCGATCAGGTAGTCGACGAAGTTGCCGAACCACGCACGGGCCTGCGGATTGGTTTCGTCACTGCCGATGCCGAATTCGCTGATCCATACCGGCGCGGTGAAGTGGCGGCCGCTCTCGCCGGTGACGAACGACGCCTGCCGGTCGAGGGTGGCGAACAAGTCCTGGCGCGACAGGTCCTGGTAGCGCGGGTCATGGGTCTCGCCGAGCCCCGTCGCGCCGGTGTGGTTCGGGCCCGTGTATCCGTAGAAGTGCGCCGAGTACACCAGCTTGTCGGAGGCGACGAGCGTGTGCGACAGGGTGCGCGCGGGCTCCAGCGTGGGGCGCCCGTGGGCGAAGCCGTCCAGGGGAACGCCCTGCCAGTTGATGCCCTCGACGATCACCAGGAGGTCGGGGTTGGCCTCGGTGAGGAGCCGGTCGCCCAGCCGCTGGGAGGCGGTCCACCAGTCGTGGTCGTTGCCCCAGTTCCAGTTGGCGTCGTCGGTGACCGTGCGGCGGACCTCGTTGTAGAGGTCGGCGCCGACCACGCGCTTGTTGTCCTTGTAGCGGCGGGCGAGGCCGATCCAGTCGCTCTCCCACTGCGCGGTGGACTGGCTGGTGTTCCAGCGCTCGTTGCCGTCGAGTCCGCAGCAGAAGCGCGAGGTGTTGGTGTGGTTGTTGAGGATGACGGCGAAGCCCTCGGCCGTGGTGGCGGCGACGACGGCGTCGAAGACCTGGAGCGGGGTCTTGCCGCGCAGGTGCGGGTTGGCGGCGACCGAGGCGTCGGAGACGGGGCGCTGGTCGTGCAGCATCTCGTTCGAGAACGGCAGGCGGATGCTGTTGATGCCCAGCTCGTGGAAACCGGCGAGGATCACGCCGACCGGTGCCCGGTCCAGGCCGAGCGGCATCTGGTCGGCCTTCTCGCCGTCGTGGTGGTTCGCCGGGTCGTTGATGTCCCCGGAGCCGTTCCACGAGCCTTGTGCGCCCTGCCAGTTGGCGGACTTCAGCTTGAAGCGGTCACCGGACGCGTCGACGACGTACCGGCCGCGGGTGCTGAGGGGAGGGGTCCACGCGTCGGCCGGAGCGACCGGGGAGCCCGCAGAGATCGCGGAGCCCGCGGCGGACGCCGGACCCGTGGGACCTCCCCACGCTCCGAGGAGCAGCGCTCCGGCGAGCAGCGCGGGCCGTAAACATCGTCTCACGGGGTCCTCCCGGGGAAGGGGGCACGGGATGCGGGGGCAGGTGCGGGGGTGGTGGGGGTACGGGGGTGCATCCGCCGGGCGCCCGCGGCGGGAGCGACGGCGAACAGGCGCGGGGGCCGGTGGCCGGCGGCGTCGAAGGCGGCCGTGACGGACGCGCCCACCTCGCTCTCCCGCCCGGCCTCCAGCAGGGCGATGACCGAACCCCCGAAGCCGCCTCCCGTCATCCGCGCGCCGAGTGCCCCGGCGCCCAGCGCGGCGGTCACGGCGAGGTCGGTCTCCGGGCAGGAGATGCGGTAGTCGTCGCGGAGCGAGGCGTGGCCGGCGGTCAGGATCGGGCCGAGCGCCGCGGCGTCGCCCGCCCGCAGCCGCGAGACGGCTTCCTCGACCCGGGCGTTCTCGGTCACCACGTGACGGACCAGGGGTGCGAGCGCCTCCGGCAGGTCCCGCAGGGCCTGCGGGAGCTCCCCGGCGGGCAGGTCGCGCAGCGCGGGCAGGCCGAGCAGCGCGGCGGCGCGTTCGCAGCCCGCGCGCAGTGCGGCGTACGCCCCGTCGCCCAGGTCGTGGGCGACCCGGGTGTCGATCACCAGGAGCCCCAGGCCCTGGCCCCGCAGGTCGAAGGGCACCTGCCGGTGATGCTGCGGGCTGCGGGCGTCGAGGTGGAGGGCGGCCTCGGCGGTGCAGCACACCGAGGCCATCTGGTCCATGATCCCGCAGGGGACGCCCGCGAAGGCGTTCTCCGCGCGCTGGGCGATCCGGGCCAGTGCGGGCCCGGGCAGGCGCAGCCCGTACAGCTCGTCGTAGGCGACGGCGACGGCGCACTCCAGCGCGGCGGAGGAGGACAGGCCGGCGCCGGTGGGCACCGTGCTGTCGAAGTGCAGGTCCGCGCCCCCCACCGGGTGTCCCGCCTCGGCGAGCGCCCACACCACACCGGCCGGATAGCGCGTCCAGCCGGTCGCGGCGCCGGGGGCCAGCGCGGCCACGGGCAGTTCGGTGATCCGGCCGTCGCCCTGGGCGCTGTGCAGCCGCAGCCGCCCGTCGTCACGGGCGCGGGCGGCGACCAGGGTGGTCTGCGGGAGGGCGATCGGGAGGGCGAACCCGTCGTTGTAGTCGGTGTGTTCACCGATGAGGTTGACCCGGCCCGGGGCCGCCCACACGCCGTCCGGGGAGCCCCCGTAGATCCGGTGGAAGTCGGCCCTGACCCGCTCGGCCCGGCTGTCGTCGTCCCCCTGCGCCGACGGGCTCACGCCTGGACCTCCCGCAGCCGGCGGGCGGCCGCCTCGGGGGCCACGTCGTTGATGAAGGCTTCCGCCCCGGACTCCGTGCCGGCGAGGAACTTGAGCTTGTCGGGGGTCCGGCGGATGGTGAACAACTCCAGGTGCAGGGCCAGTTCGTCGCCTCCCGTACGGGGCGCCTGGTGCCAGGCCGAGACGTACGGCGCGGGGGTCGTCCGCTCCGGCTCCCCCGGTACGGGGAAGAGCCGGTCGAAGCGGCGCAGGAGGTCCAGGTAGATGCCGGGGAACTCGGCCCGCTCCGCCTCGGTGAGAGCGGTCAGGTCGGGGACGCGGCGGTGCGGGTAGAGGTGCACCTCGTACGGCCAGCGGGCGGCGTAGGGCACGAAGGCGGTCCAGTGCTCACCGGCCCTCACCACCCTTTCATCGGCGGCACGGGCGCGCTCCAGCAGGTCCTCGAAGAGATTGCGGCCGGTGGCGGCCCGGTGGGCGGTCGCGGCGGCGGTCATCTTGACGGTGCGCGGGGTGGCGAAGGGGAAGGCGTAGATCTGGCCGTGCGGGTGGGCGAGCGTCACCCCGATCTCGGCCCCCCGGTTCTCGAAGCAGTACACCTGCTCCACGCCCGGGAGGGCGGAGAGCTCCGCGGTGCGGTCGGTCCACGCGTCCAGGACGAGGCGGGCGGCGGCCGGGGTGAGATCGGCGAACCGGGCCTCGTGCTGCGGGGTGAAGCACACGACCTCGCACCGCCCGGCCGCGCCGGCGAGGGAGGGGAAGCGGTTCTCGAAGACGGCCACCTCGTAGTCGGCGGCGGGGATCTCACTCAGCCGGCCGTCCCGGGAGGGGCACAGGGGGCAGGCGCCGGCCGGCGGGTGGTAGGTGCGGTCCTGCCGGTGGGAGGCGATCGTGATCCAGTCACCGGTGGCCTCGTCGCGCCGCAGTTCCGGGTGGCTGTGCACACGGTCCAGCGGGCGGAGGTCGGGCGCCTCGCGCACGGCGCTCTCGTCGGTGTCGAAGTAGATCAGTTCGCGGCCGTCCGCGAGTGTGGCGAGGGTCTTCTTCACCCCCAAGAATAAACAGATCCCCACATGAATCAACAGCCTCAGACCCGCAACTCCTCAGAGACGCTCACCGTCACCGTGCTACGTTGGGGCTTTATGGCCGGATTGGCCGCTTACCCGGGAGTCGACCCTTGGCCGAGCAGGCTACCCAACTGGTGCACCAACGACGCGCGTTCATCCTGGCCGCGGTCCGGCGCGACGGCGCGGTACGGGTGGCGGACCTGGTCGGTCAGCTCGGCGTGTCGGACATGACCATCCGACGGGACCTGGACGCCCTCGCCCGGCGCGGCGCCGTCGAGAAGGTCTACGGCGGGGCCGTCGCCGCCGCGGACGGGGCGAGCGGGCACGAGCCCGGATTCGAGGCCAAGTCCGATCTGGAGGGGGAGGCCAAGGCCGCCATCGCGGAGACGGCCGCCACCTTGGTGGAACCGGGCAGCGTGGTCGCCATCTCGGGCGGCACGACCGCGCACGCGGTCGCCGCCCGGCTCCTCGGCGTCCCGCGGCTCACGATCGTCACCAACTCCCTTCCGGTGGCGGACCTGGTGCGGGCCGCCGGCCTCGATCCGGCGGCCGGGGCCCCCACCCTGCTGCTCACCGGCGGCTCCCCCACCCCTTCGGCCGCGCTGGCCGGCCCGCTCGCCGACCTGGTGATCGACTCCCTCCACGTGGACCTCCTGGTCCTGGGCGCACACGGGGTGTCGGAGACGGCCGGTCTGACCACGCCCAATCTGATGGAGGCCCAGACCAATCGGGCCCTGGTCGCCTCGGCACGGCGGATCGCCGTCGTGGCCGACCACACCAAGTGGGGGGTGGTCGGGCTCAGCGGGTTCGCGACGCTCGATCAGGCCGACTGGTACGTGACCGACCCGGGCACGCCCGCACCGGCCCGCGCCGCGCTCAAGGACGCGGTGGGCGAGCTCCTCGTCGCCGGCGAGGAGGCGTGAGCCCGGGGCGGCGGGCTTCGGCCACTTCCCCGATCCCGGGACAACTGTCCAGATCTCGTTGCCCCGCCCGGCGGACCAGCCCTTAAGATCACCCGTGATGACAGCCCGACCGCACTTACGCGCTGAAGGGGCCCGCTCACGCGCGGGTCTCGCAGGGCTGCTCGGGCTGAGCGTCCTGCTCCTGGGCTTCCTCTGCGCGTTCGGCGCGCCGCTGGAGGACCCCGCCTCGGGCCATGCGGCCCGCCACGCCTCCACCTCGGTCCCCGCGCCCAACTCCGGCCCCGTACCCGCCCCGGCACTGGTGGCCCCCGGCCATCCGGAGCCGGCCCACCCCGTGCACGAGTGCGCTCTGGGGGGTCCGCGGCAGACGGTGGCGCCGGAGGCGCCCGGTCCCGTCCCGCCGGTCGAGGCGCGGCGCGCCCCTGCGGGGTGTCCGGGCGTGGCTCCCCCTCGTACCGCGGGAGACGACAGCCCTTTCCTCCCCCGGCACCCCGGGACGTCGAGCATGCTCCGGGTATAGCGGCGGCGCGCGCGGCCGGCTGAGGCTGCGCTCACGCGCATGCGGCTCTGTGGCCGCTATGTTCGGAATCGTCCAGTTTCCACGCCCGCCGCCTGTCCAGCCGCTCCCCGTGCCCCCGGGGGAGGCGACTGCCGCACGGAGGAACTGTGTCCCGTCACCCGCTCGTAGGCCGCCTCCTCGTAGGCCGCCCCCGCACCGGCCATTCCCGCACAGGCCTTTCCCTCGTACGCCGTGCCCACCGGGCGGTCACCCGCCCCGGCCGGCTGCTCGCGGGCCTGCTGGGCCTCCTGCTGCTCGCGACGGTCCACTGTTCCTTCCATCCCGCCGATGACGGCCACAGCCTCGGACACGGACACGGACACAGCCACGGACATCGGCCCGGACACGCCACGGCGACACCGACCGCCACCGGGAACACGGTGCGCATGGCGCCGGCCGGGGGCGGCGAGGACCGCCACCCTCAGCACGATCAACACCACGCCACCTGCGTCTCCCCCGGCCTCACCCCCCAGACGCAGAACACCTCTCAGCCCACGGCGGCAGCCCCCGGGCTGTTGCTGCTGTCCTTGGCCGGCCGGCCCCCGGCCCTCGCGCTGTCCCCCTCCCCCCGGCACGCCTACGGACCGCACCCGCCCCCGACCGGCCGCTCCACCCTGACCAGCATCTGTCGGTGGCGCATCTAGGGGATGGCTTGTTCCGATCTGTTCCGCCTGATCGGCAACGCACGCCCCAAGCCACTCGCCACGCAGCAGCCGTACGCATCGGCTGCCGCGTGCCCGCCCCCGAGCGCGGGGCGCTCAGCCCAGCCCCGCCCCGGCTCGGCCCGCCCCCAAGCGGCGGCGTGCGCATGCGACACGAGCGAGTACATGACGCGCACCATCGACCGAGAGCGAACTCATGCATTCCTCAACGACCGACGTGACTCCCCCCGCTCGATCCGCCCTGTCCGGGCTGGTCGGCAACACCCCGCTCCTGCACGTATCGGAACCGCTCGCCCCCTCGGGACGGGGCTTCTGGGCGAAGCTGGAAGGATTCAACCCCGGCGGGATCAAAGACCGCCCGGGTCTGCACATGGTGGAGCGGGCCCGTGCCCGTGGTGACCTGAAGCCCGGGGCCCGGATCATCGAATCCACCAGCGGCACCCTGGGGCTCGGGCTGGCGCTGGCCGGCATGGTGTACGGCCATCCGGTCACCCTGGTCACCGACCCCGGCCTGGAGAGGTCGATGACCCGGCTGCTGACCGCGTACGGGGCCCAGGTCAACGTCGTCTCCGAGCCCCACCCGACGGGTGGCTGGCAGCAGGCCCGCCGCGACCGGGTGGTCCGCCTCATGGAGCAGCACCCGGATTCGTGGTGCCCGGACCAGTACAACAACCCCGACAACACCTCGGCCTACACCCCGCTCGCCCTCGAACTGGCCACCGAGCTGGGGCACATCGACGTCCTGGTGTGCAGCGTGGGCACCGGCGGCCACTCCGCCGGCATCTCGCGCGTCCTGCGCCAGCTCTATCCGGAGCTGACCCTGGTGGGCGTGGACACCGTCGGCTCCACGATCTTCGGCCAGCCCGCCCGGCCGCGGCTGATGCGCGGCCTCGGTTCGAGCATCTACCCGCGCAACGTCGCTTACGAGAACTTCGACGAAGTGCACTGGGTGGCCCCGGCCGAGGCGGTGTGGACCTGCCGCCAACTGGCCTCCTCCCACTACGCCACCGGGGGCTGGAGCGTCGGCGCCGTCGCGCTGGTGGCGGGCTGGGCGGCCCGGACCCTGCCCGGGGACACGCGGATCGCGGCGGTCTTCCCCGATGGTCCGCAGCGCTACCTCGGCACCGTCTACGACGACGACTACTGCGCGGCCCACGGCCTCCTCGGCTCACCGCCCGCGCCCGAACCCGAGGTCATCGGCCGCCTGGACGAGAAGGAGGTGACCCACTGGACGCGCTGCACCCGTGTCGTCGACCCGCTCACGCTCGCCGGCCGCACACCGCCGTCCGACGGGACCGACGGTGCGGAAGGTGCGGAAGGTGTGGAGGACGTGGAAGGCGGGAGCGCGTGAAGGGCACGCTCGCGCAGGTCCGCACGTACGAGCGCAGCGTGCAGCTGCTGATGGTGAACCAGTTCACCATCAATCTGGGCTTCTACATGCTGATGCCCTACCTCGCCGCCCACCTCGCTGGCCCCCTCGGGCTGGCCGGCTGGCTGGTCGGGCTGATCCTCGGTGTCCGCAACTTCAGCCAGCAGGGCATGTTCCTGATCGGCGGTACCCTCGCCGACCGTCTCGGCTACAAGCCGATGATCATTGCCGGGCTGGCGTTGCGCGTCGTCGGTTTCGCCACCCTCGGCCTCGTCGACTCCGCACCGGCCCTGCTGGCCGCCTCGGCCGCCACCGGCCTGGCCGGAGCGCTCTTCAACCCGGCCACCCGCGCCTACCTGGCCCAGGACGCGGGCGAACGGCGCGTGGAGGCGTTCGCGCTGTTCAACGTCTTCTACCAGGCCGGCATCCTCCTCGGGCCGCTGGTCGGCATGGTGCTCACCGGGGTCGACTTCCGCGTCACGTGCCTGGTGGCGTCGGGCATCTTCGCCGTGCTGAGCCTCGTCCAGGTCCGCGCCCTGCCCGCCCGGCGGGGCGGGGACACGAGGGAGCGGGCGGACGGCCCGGCCGAGGGAGTGCTCGCCCAGTGGCGCGGCATGCTGGCCAACCGGCCCTTCCTGCTCTTCTCGGTGGCCATGACCGGCTCGTACGTCATGTCCTTCCAGGTCTACCTCGCGCTCCCGCTGGAGGTCCGGCGCCTGGGCGGCGAAGGGCGGTTCGCCGCGGCGGCGGTGGCCGGGCTGTTCGCCGTCTCCGGACTGAGCACGATCCTCTTCCAGACGAAGATCACCGCCTGGTGCAAGGCCCGCACGGACCCGGACCGCGCGCTCGTCCGGGGGCTGCTGACGATGGGCCTGGCCTTCGTGCCGCTGCTGGCGGCCACGACCGTACCCGTACCGGACGGAGGCGCAGGGCTCTGGCTGCTGGCCGCAGTGCCGCCCGCGCTGGCGGCCCTGTTGCTGGCCCTGGGCACCATGATCGCCTACCCCTTCGAGATGGACACCATCGTGCGGCTCGCCGACGGGCGCATGGTCGCCACGCACTACGGGCTGTACAACACCATCTGCGGGATCGGCATCACCGTCGGGAACCTGCTCACCGGCGCGGCGCTCGACGCCGCGCGCGACGCCGGGATGTCCGCCCTGCCGTGGCTGGCGCTCTTCGCCCTCGGTCTGCTGTGCGCCGCCGCCCTGTACGGGCTGCACCGCACCGGCCGGCTCGCACCTCCCGCGGCGCGGGCACGGCCCGAAACCGTGACCGTGTGACCGGACCGACCGGACCGACCGGACCGACCGGACCCGGGGGCGGGCGGCTGCCGCTGCCCGCCCCTCCCGGGCGGCGCGCCGGCCGCGGCTCGTCACGCATGGGCGCCGGACAGCAGATGTCCCGCTCCGGGCGCCACCGCGGGCAGGTCCAGGGCGCGCAGCATCTGGTGGGCCGTGCACACGGCCGCCGAGACGACCGGCTTGCCGAGGAGCTGCTCGGCTTCCTCGATGGCACTCAGGGAGGGCATCTGGACGCACGCGGAGAGCACGACGGCGTCGGCGTCGGCGTGGTCCAGCGCCTTGGCGAGTCCCGGAAGGCGAGCGGGGTCGTGCGCGGCGACGTCCAGGTTGTTCGGTATCTCCAGCGCCTCGTAGTCGAGCACCTCGATGCCCTCGTGGGTGAGGTAGTCGACGACGGTCCGGGTCAACGGCCGCATGTACGGGGCGATCAGCGCGATCTTCTTCGCCCCGAGGGTGTTCAGACCGTGCACGAGCGCTCCGGCACTGGTGACCACGGGGGCGGGGGCGCCGTTCTGCGCGGTCCGCTGGTGCAGTCGCTCCTCGGAGGTGCGGTGGTAGCCGAGCCCCATGCTCATGATGGCGACCAGGCAGGCGTAGCCGAGTACGTCCACGTGCGCGTCGGAGAGCTCGACGGCGCACCGGTCGGAGTCGGCGTCCATGGCCCTGAGCTGCTCCGGAGTCACATGGGTCATGCGCATCCGGCTGGAGTGGAAGGTGAAGCGTTCCGGCGCGACGGCTTCCCGGGCGCGCAGGATCGCCGGGACCTCCGTCTCCATCGTCACGTTGGAGCTCGGCACGATCTGGCCGATGCGGTAGGCGCGGTGCGTACGAGGGGTACGAGGCGTACGGGGGGCGGGGGTGGTACGGGGGGACATGGACTTCGCTCCTCAGCGGGCGTCGACGACGGGATTGGCGAGGGTGCCGATGCCTTCGACGGTGGCTTCGACGGTGTCGCCGGGGTGCAGGAACTCGGGCGGGACCATGCCGGCTCCCACCCCCGCCGGCGATCCGGTGGCGATCACGTCTCCCGGCTCCAGGGTGACCCCGGAGGAGATGTCGGCGATGAGACGGGCGATGGGGAAGAGCATGTGGCGCGTGTTGGACCTCTGCTTGGTGACGCCGTTGACGCGCAGCGAGAGGTCCAGGTCCATCGGGTCCGGGATCTCGTCGGAGGTGACGACGGCGGGGCCGAAGGGGGCGTAGGAGTCCTGGCCCTTGGAGAAGAACCACTGGCCGGAACGCCGCTGGTCGCGGGCGCTGATGTCGTTGACGATGCTGAAGCCGAAGATGTGGTCGTACGCCTCCTCCTCGCTCACACGGAAGGCGGTACGGCCGATGACCACGGCGAGTTCGCACTCCCAGTCCAGCTGCGCGGTCAGGTCGGCGTTGTGCAGGATCGGCTGGCCGGGACCGGTGACCGCCGTGGCGGGCTTGCTGAAGAGCACCGGCCGCGAGGGCCGTTCCTTGTCGGTGTCCAGGCTGCGGCTGGACTCCTCCACGTGTTCGACGTAGTTTAGCCCCACCCCGATGATCTTTCCGGGGCGCAGCGGGGCCCGCAGCGACACCTCGTCACTGCGGTGCACGGCGTCGGCCGGCCAGGCCGCGGGCCCGCCGGCCAGCAGGCCGCGCGCGGCTTCCCGGGCCCACGCGCCCGCCTGGATGAACGACAGCAGGTCTGAAGGCAGTTGGACGCCGGCCCGGGCGGCCAGGGAGGCGAGGTCGACGACGAGCTCGTCGCTCTGCGCTCCCAGGCGGTGGGGCGAGCCGTCCGTGGAGTCGGCGGTGAAGGTGACCAGCCGCATGGGGTGCTCCTTGCATGTGCGTGTGCGGGGGGGAGAGAGCGGGGCAGGGGGGAGACGGTGGTGCTCCGCCGGGCCGGCGCCGGTGTCAGGGCCGGCGGCGTCCGGCCCGGCGGAGCGGTCCACACGACGGACACCGCCTAAGCGGTGGGCTGGTGCCCGCCGTTGTCGGGGTACGCCTCTTCGCGGTGGAAGGCGAGCGAGCGCATGACGGGAAAGTCGTTGAAGGAGAACAGGCAGGCGTCCTCGGACGGGTCGAGGTTGCGGTGCTCGTGCCAGGCCCAGGAGGGGACGCAGAACATGTCGCCCCGCTGCCACTCGAAGCGCTGTCCGGCGATCACCGACACGCCCCGCCCCTTCGCGGCGGTGGCGCCGATGCCGTCGATGATGCCGAGTCCGGTGGCGGCGTGGAACTCCTCCCACACCGCAGCGGGCAGCGCCTCCCCGGCGGACACGCAGCGACGCAGGCCGGTCAGGGCGCCCACCGCCCCGGCCGACATGATCGCCCGGTAGGCCGTGGGCGCCGTGAAGAGCACGGTCACCGCGTGCTCCGCCACGAGCTCGGCCAGCCGCTGCGGGGTGGCGTGCTCGATCAGCAGGGTCGCCGCACCCGCGTACAGGGGGAAGACGACCAGACCGCCGAGCCCGAACGTGAAGGCCAGGGGCGGGGTTCCGGTGAAGACGTCGTCCTCGCGGGGGCGCAGGACGTGGCGCGAGAAGGTGTCGGCGTTCGCCAGAACGTCCCGGTGGAAGTGCAGGGTGGCCTTCGGCCGTCCGGTCGTCCCCGAGGTGAAGGCGATCAGGGCGACGTCGTCGGCCGCCGTGACGACGCTGGAGAACCGCCCGTCCTTCGCCGTGCAGCGCGCGACCAGGTCCTCCTCGCCCGGACCGCCGTACGCCAGCACCGGCGGTCCGGAGGACTCGACGGCGGCGAGCTCGCCGAGGTAGCGGTGGTCGCACACGGCCACGGTCGGCCGGCTGATCTCGCAGAGCTCCGCGAGCTCGCCGGAGCGCAGCAGCGGCATGGTGGTGACGGCGACACCGCCGGCCTTCAGTACGCCGAACCACGCGGCCACCAGCCAGGGGTTGTTGGGCCCGCGCAGCAGCACCCGGTTGCCGGGGACGAGACCGAAGTCCTCGGTCAGTACGCGGGCGACCTGACCGGCACGCTCCAGCAGGTCACCGTAGGTCCACCGGTCACCCTCGGGCGTCAGGAGACAGGGCCGGTCGGGCCCCCAGCGCCGGACGGCTTCGTCGAGCAGTCGATGAGCGCAGTTGAGCCGGTCCGGATACTGCAACTCCGGTAGGTCGAAGTGCAGGTCGGGCCAGAGTGCGAGCGGTGGAAGCCGGTCGCGACAGAAGGTATCGGCATGAGCGGACGGGGAGAGCTCCATGGGGCGGCACCTCAATCTCGGGGCAGCGGGGAGAGTGGAGCAAGTATCTCGCTAAACTTACGACCGTCAATACCTCGCAATAAAATGGCTCGAAGGGTCTCGCCTGGGCGTTGTTACACGTGTAACATGCTAGGACAGGGTGGCCCACTCGGGCCGTCGTGCAGTGGCGTGGCCGCGGCCGGGGGGCACCCCGCCGTCGTGGGAACGGCGGCGGGGTGCGCACGATCACTTGGCCAGGAAGGCCAGGAGCGCCTCGGTGACTTCCCGGGCGTGGGTCCACAGCAGGCCGTGGGGTGCGCCGTCGACGACGACGTAGTCGGCCTGCGGGAGCGCCTGGTGGAAGAGGGCGCCGGTGGCCTCGATGGGCAGGATGCGGTCGGCGGTGCCGTGCAGGATCAGCGCCGGGACGTCGATCTTGGGCAGGTCGGCACGGAAATCAGTGGACCAGGTCGCCACGCAGGCCAGGGAGGCGTACGCGGAGGCTCCTGCGGCGACGTTCCAGCTGTTGCGGACCGCTTCCTCGCTGATGCGCGTGCCGAGGTTCTCGTCGAGGTTGTAGAAGTCCTCGTAGAACGCGGTGAAGTAGGCGTAGCGATCGGCGGTGACGGCCCCTTCGATGTCCTTGAAGACGGCGCCGTCGACACCGCCGGGGTTGTCGTCGGTCTTGAGGAGGAAGGGTTCGAGGGAGGCGAGGAAGGCGGCCTTGGCTATCCGGGCGGAGCCGTAGGTGCCCAGGTAGCGGCCGACCTCGCCGGTTCCCATGGAGAAGCCGACCAGGACGACGTCGTCGAGGTCGAGGGTTTCGAGGACCGTGTTCAGGTCGGCGGCGAAGGTGTCGTAGTCGTAGCCGGTGGTGGGCTGACTGGAGCGGCCGAAACCGCGCCGGTCGTACGTGATCACGCGGTAGCCGGCCGACAGCAGGGCGGCGGACTGCTTCTCCCAGGAATGGCCGTCGAGCGGGTAGCCGTGGATCAGCACGACCGGCTGGCCGGTGCCGTGGTCCTCGTAGTACAGCTCGATGCTGGTCGAGTTCTCCTGGCCGACGGTGATGAACGCCATGGTGATACTGCCTTTCGATGAGACGTGCGGTGCGTGGTGAAGTGCCCGGGTGGGTGCGGTGGTGAAGCGCCCGGTACGGGGGTGGTCCTGTCGCTCAGCGGACCGTGTGGGCCGCGCGCTCCACGATGCGGGCGACGGCGTCGGGGCGGGAGACCGGCACCGCGTGCGACGCGTCGATGACGGTGGTGCGGGCCCCGGCACGGGCCGACATGTAACGCTGGGCGGCGACAGGGATGTTGAGGTCCTGCGTGGTCACCAGGGACCAGGAGGGGATCGTCTTCCAGGCGGCCTTCGTCGACTTCTCCTCCAGCGCGGCGGCGGCGATCGGACGCTGCCCCGCCGCCATGAGGCTGGCCTTGCCTGCCGGCACGTCGGCGGCGAACTGGCCGCGGAACTTCTCCGCCTTGATGTACACGTCCGCGCCCTGACCGCCGTCGGGCAGGGTGTAGTTGACGGACTCGATCGCCTGGCCGAGGGTGCTGCCGGGGAACTTGTTCGTCAGTCCGAGCGAGCTCTCGCCGGTGTCGGGCAGGAACGCCGCGATGTAGACCAGCGCCTTGACCTTGTCCTCCAGGCCCGCGGCGGCCTGGCTGATGACGGTACCGCCGTAGGAATGGCCGACCAGGATCACGGGTCCGTCGATGTGGTCGACGACGCTGCGCAGGTAGGCGGCATCGTTCGCCGGACCGCGCAGCGGGTTGGCGGCGGACACCACGGGGTAGCCCGCGCGCTGCAGCCGCGTGACGACACCGTCCCAGCTCGCGGCGTCGGCGAAGGCCCCGTGCTCCAGCACGATCGTCGGTCGTTCCGGGCGGAGGGGCGTCGCACTGGCCGCACCGGGCAGGGTGAGGGCGGCCGCGGAGAGCCCTACGGCCGCTGTGACACCGAGCAGGGCGGATCTGCGGCTGAGGGGGGTGGTGCGCATGCGTGAACGTCCTTCTTTTCTTGGCCGTCGGTCCTGGCCGGACCCGGCGAAATGGCGGTGCGTTCGAGAGCCGAGGCACCGAGTTCCTCTGTGGACACCTGAGTTGGTGTGTGCGGCTCCCGCCGAGTGGCCGGCGCAGACCGGGGGGAGGCTTGCTCGTCCTGTCCTACGACGGCAGGACCGGTTCGGTTCACTCCGAGAGCGGCGCTGTTGTTCCGTCCGTGCTCAGTCGTGCTCAGCCCGTGCTCAGGCCGTGCTCAGTCCGTGGATTGCAGGACTTCGTAGACCTGCCGCATGTAGCTGTGGGTGCGCTCCGAGCCGAGGATGCCGTCGCCCAGCCGGTTCATCGTGTACGCGAACGTGACGCGCCGGTCGAGATCCATCATGACGATCGACCCGCCCCGGCCGACCCAGAAGCAGATCCTCCCGGTGGGCATGTGGGGCATGGTCCTCGCGTCGGCGAGGGCGAAGCCGATGCCCCAGCGGACGGGAACACCCAGGAACAGATCGACTCCGTCGGCCTGCACGTCGAGGACCTTCTCCACCGTGGCCGCGGAGAGGAGCCGACGGCCGTTCACCTGGCCGCGCCGTGAGATCACGGAGAGGGCGCGGGCCATGCCCCGCGCGTTGCCGTGTCCGTTGACGGCTCCGAGTTCGGCGCGGCGCCACCGCGGGGTGTCGACGTGCTCGTCCCGGGCGGGGCTGCCGAGCAGCGTCTTGGTGAATATCCCCTCGGGATCCAGGCCGGCGGGTATCCCCGAGAGCTGCGACGGGGCCACCAGTTCCGCGATCCGCGGCCAGTCGGCCTGCCGCGCACCGATCTGGACGTCGGCCTGTGCCGGCTTGGCGATCTCGGTGTCGACGAACTCGGTCAGGGTCAGGCCGCTGACCCGCCGGACGAGCTCTCCTATCAGCTGCCCTTGCGTCTGCACGTGGTAGCCCGAGGCACTGCCCGGTTCCCACCAGGGCGCCTGCGCGGCCAGTCGGGCGCTCGCGGTCGGCCAGTCGTACAGATCGTCCATGGCGAAGGGCTGCTGCCAGCCCGAGAGCCCCGAGGTGTGGGCCAGGACATGCCGTACCTCGATGTCCTGCTTGCCCTGGGCGGCGAATTCGGGCCAGTAGTGCGCGACCGGGCGGTGGAGGTCGAGTGCGCCCCGGTCGACGAGGACGAGGGCCGCCAGGCTGCTGAGGGTCTTGGTGGTCGACCACAGGCTGACCACCGTGTCCCGGCGCCAGGGAACCGTCCGCGCCGCGTCGGTATGTCCGCCCCACAGATCGACTTCCATGACTCCGTCGACGTCGACGGCGATCGACGCCCCCAGCTCCTCCCCGGACTCCAGGTGCGCTGCGAGCGCCGCTCGGACCGGGTCGAACCGTGCGGTGCTCGTTCCCTCGATGGTGACCATGAATTTTCCCCACTCGTGACGACGGTCGTTCGGTCACACAACGGCAGGGACCTCATGCCGGTTCATAGCCGGTTGGACAGCGGTTCATACCGCGCCACCTGCGGCGTCATCGCGTGAAGGAGCCCCTGCTAATGTCCTGTCCGGTGATGCGGGCAGGGCACGACGGGGTCCTCGCCGCTTCCGGACACCCGCACGGGCCACCCGCACCGGCCACCCCCATCGCGGCGGACAGCTCACCGCGGCGAAGGTCGCGCGCGTGTCCGCGGGCCATGGTCATGGGTGTGCCCCCGCTGGTGGCGCCGTCGAGCGGGATTCCGGGTGGATGCGATGACAGCTGTGGGGCAGGGGCTCGACTTCGGGCTGCTGGGTCCGCTGGTGGTACGGCGGGCGGGCGCGGTAGTCGATCCGGGGCGGCGCAGGCAGCGGCTGCTGCTGATCCGCCTGCTGCTCGCCGACGGCCGGGCGGTCGCGCCCCAGACGCTGTGCGAGGAGTTGTGGCCCCAGCAGCCGGGACAGAGCCCGGGCGGAGCGGTGAACTCCCTGCACGCGCACGTCAGCAAGCTGCGCGCCGTCCTGGAACCCCCGCACCTGCGTCGGCACGGCGCCTTCGAACTGCTGGTCACCGAGCCCCTGGGCTACGCCCTGCGTGTACCCCCGGAGAGCCGTGACACCGTACGCTTCGAGCGGTCCCTCGCCCGGGCGCGCCTGTTCATGGACGAGGGACGGCCCGAGCGTGCCGTCGAAGAGGCCGGGGCCGCCCTGGGGTTGTGGCGTGGCACCGCGTTCGCCGACGCGGCGCACCACCTGTTCGCCGCCCATGAGACAGCCCGCCTGGAAGAACTGCGGCAGGCCGCACGCGAGATCCGTACCACCGCGCTGCTCGTGCAAGGACGGATCACCGAAGCCCTGGACTCGGCCCAGGAGTTGACCACGACGCATCCCCTTCGGGAAACCGGCTGGGCCCTGCTGCTGCGCGCCCTGTACCTGGCCGGCCGGCACCCCGAAGCGCTTCAGCGCTACACCGAGCTGCGCCGGCTCCTCACCGACGAACTCGGCCTCGAACCGGGCCCGTCCCTGCGCGCCCTGCACCAGGGCATCCTCCACCACGACCTGCCGCCCCTTCACTCAGCCGGTGAGCTGAACGGCTTCGGCGCGGCATCCGTCCCCGGAGCCCGGGGCACCGAGCGGGGCCGCGATCCGGTCGGGCCGGCCGGGTCCGCGGGGCCGGAGGAGGACGAGCCGACTGCGGCCGCCGTCGGCGCGGCCGACCGGTCCAACCGGTCCGACCCACGCCACGACCCGGCCGCCGAGGAGGAAACCACGCCGTCGCCCCTGGTACGCCCGGCTCAACTGCCCGCCAGGCTCCCGGTGTTCGCGGGACGGGCCGCCGAGGGCGCGTGGCTGTCAGCCGTGAGCGGTGCACCGGACCGGACCGGGCCGACGGCTGCTCCCGTCGTCGTCATCAGCGGTACCCCCGGTGTCGGCAAGACCACCTTCGCCGTCCACCACGCCCACCGCATCGCCTCGTCCTTCCCCGACGGACAGCTCTTCGTCAACCTGTGCGGATTCCACCCCCACGCACCCGCCGTGGACCCCGGCACCGTTCTGCACGGCTTCCTCACCGCCCTCGGCATTCCCGCGCAGCGCATCCCGGAGGACACCACGGCCCGCAGCACGCTCTTCCGCAGCCTGCTCGCCGACCGCCGGATCCTCCTGGTCCTGGACAACGCCCGTGACGAGGAGCAAGTACGCCCCCTGCTCCCGGCGGGTGCGGGCTGCCTCACCCTGATCACGAGCCGCAACCAGCTTCCCGGCCTGATCGCCACCGACGGCGCCAAACCCCTCACGCTCGCGCTGCCCTCACCGACCGAGGCCCACCAAGCCCTCGAACGACGTCTGGGAAGCGAGAGACTGGCCGCCGAGCCCACCGCCACAGCCGAGATCATCCGCCTGTGCGGACGACTCCCCCTGGCCATGGCCGTGGTCGCCGCCCGCGCCGAACTCGACCCGTCCTTCCCTCTGCACGCCATAGTCGACGACCTGATGCACACCCACGGGGACCTCGACGCGTTCACCGGCTTTGACAGCAGCACCGACGTGCGCACCGTCTTCTCCTGGTCCTACCGGTCCCTGGACGAGCACGCCGCCCGGCTCTTCCGCCTCCTGGCCCTGCACCCCGGCCCCCACATCACGGCCCCCGCCGCCGCCGGCCTCGTCGGCCTCCCCCTCGCCCGGACCCGCCGCGCACTCGCCGCACTGACCGGTTCCTGCCTCGTGGAACAACCACGGCCCGGCTGCTACAGCGTGCACGACCTCCTGCGCTGGTACGCCGGCGAGCTCACCCAGCTCCACGACACGGCCCAGGAACGCGACCGCGCCACCCTGCGGGTCCTGGACCACTACATGTTCACCGCCTACGCGGCCAACCAGCTCCTCAAGCAGGACACGACGGCCGAACTCGATCTCGGGGGCGCCCGCCCCCGGCGTCACGCCGGAGACGTTCACCGGCGCCCAGCAGGCGACCCGGTGGTTCACCGCCGAGGACCGGGTACTGACCGGCCTGCTCCACGCCGCGGTGAGCCAGGGGCTCGACCACCACACCACCGGGCTGGCCTGGTCGCTCAAGGAACATCTCCAACGCCAGGAGTTCTGGCCCGAAGCGATCACCGCGCTGACCCCGGCCCTCGAAGTGGCCCGGCGCCAGGGCGACCGACTCGAAGAGGGGCGTTGCCTGCGCCACCTGGGCAGCATCCACGGCTATCTCGGCCACCAGGAAGAAGCCCTGCAGCACCTCCGCACGGCCACCACGATCTTCGAGCAGCTCGACGCGACCGGCGACCAGGCGCGAGCCCACTACGTGATGGCGTGCGCGCTGTTCCTGTTCGGCCGGGTCCAGGAGGCCGTCACGTTCTCCGAGCGGGGACTGGAGCTGTCCCGGAAGACCGGTGAGGAGTTGTGGCTGGCCGAGTGCCTCCTCGAACTCGCCTGGTTCTTCTCCAACCTGGGGCAGCTGGAGAAGGGCCTTGAGTACAGCGAGGAGGGCATCGCCCTGTTCCAGCGCCTGGACGCACCGTGGCAGCTGGCCCAGGGGTGGGACATCGTGGGCTACACCCTCCGTGCGCTCGGCCGTTACGAGGAATCGGTGGCCACCTACCAGCGGGCGACGCGGGCGTTCGAGGAGCTGGGCGACCACAGGAACGCCATCGGCACACTGATGCGGCTCGGGGACACCCGGCTGGCCCAGGGCGACCGGGAAGGCGCCCGAGCGGACTGGGTCAAGGCCCTGGAGAACGCCGACGCGCGAGCCATGCGTCACAGCGCCCAGCAGGTCCGCGACCGCCTCACCGCCCTGGACATGCATACGGACCCCACGCCCACCGTGCCGGAGCGGGCGGCCGGAAGCCACCGCCTCCCGGTTCCGCACCAGGGTGGTCCAGCCCACTAGGCGCTGTGATGTGAACGCCCGGAACAGGGCGACGGTTCACCCACGCCTCGCGCGACCGCGACCGCGACCCGAAGGGCACGACAAGAAGACGACAAGGTTCGGCCAAGGGCCCCCCACGAGTGTTGAGCCACTCCCCCGCGCATGCGGGAGAGCAGGCCACAGAACACTCGCACAGGAACGGGCACCACCCATGAACGGGATCATGGAAGCGGGGACCACCACCCTCGCTCCGCCTCAGGCGCACACCCCACACGTCACGTCGGACGCCGACTGCGATGCCTTCATGCGCGACGTCTACGACCAGTACGGGCTGCTGCTCGTCCGGTACGCCACGCGGCTGCTCGACGGCGACTGGCACAAGGCGGAGGACATCTTCCAGGAGACGGCGGCCCGCGCCTGGAAGCACGGCCGCTTCCTGGGTACCCGCGCCGACCACATCCGGCCATGGCTGTTCACCGTGGCGCGGAACCTCGTCATCGACCACCACCGGGCCCGGCGGAACCGGCCGCTGGAGCTCATGCCGGTCGAGGACCTGGACGCGTCCTGGGACAGCACGGAATCCACGATCACCACCCATGCCGTGCTCAACGCCCTGCGGGAACTGAACGAGCAACAGCGCACCGTCATCCGTCTCATGTACTCCCTGGAATGCAGCGTGGCCCAGGCGGCCGAGCACCTCGGCGTCCCGCCCGGCACCGTGAAGAGCCGCGCCTTCTACGCCGTGCGGGCGCTGCGCAGGGCGCTGGAGAAGCAGGGCGTTCTCACGGGATAGCCACGGCGCCACGGCACGGCACCAGGCCCCGCGAGCCCGGCCTGACCCACGAGACACTCCCTACGCCCACAGCCGGTCCTCCGCAGCGAGGACGGCTTCCCGTTCCAGCAGCGGGGCGAAGGCCCGGTGCAGCAGGAGGCACACCCCGCCGCCCGCCAGGGCACCGGCGACGGCGTCGCTGAGCCACTGGGCGTGCAGCCAGGTGCGGCTCCCCATCATGGCCGCGACGTACAGCGCTCCGAAGAGCCACCACCAGCGCCTGGGCCGGGCGGGGAACAGGACGACGGCGACCACGATCACGACGGTCACGGCGGTGAACACCTGGCCGGAGGGGTACGAGCCGTCGTTGACCAGCACCAGCGGGCGGGGCGGCCTCGGGCGGTCGACCAGCGATTTCAGCGGTAGCACCACCAGCACGTTCGCCGCGACGGCGGCCGTGAACGCGAACAGCCCCGACCTCCAGCGCCCGAAGACGCACAGGCCGCCGGACAGCGCGAGCGGGACGACCGTCCCCAGCGGGCCGCCGAGCCGGTCGAGCAGGAAGGCGAGGCCGGCGACCCGCCCGCCGCCCCCGCCCCCGTCGGTCCACTGGGCCCAGCGGTCGTCGAGCGCCTGGAAGAACGGCGGCCGTTCACCGCCGAGGAGGAGGCCCACGGACAGGGCCGTCAGCGAGAGCACGATCCCCGCCGGCAGGGCGCCGCGCGGCGGTGGGGCGGGGAGGTGGTGGCGAGGGGCACCGCAGGACCTCGGGGGCCCGTGCTGAGGGAAGTTCGAGTGAGCCATGTCTGCCTGCTGTCGCGATCGGCCCTCCGGCCTAGGTCGTCCCTTTCGGATCTTGTCGGTTGAGCCCGCGTCGTCCGGTGCCGTGCATCGCAAGGCGGAGGGGGGGGGGAGGGGGGGGGGGGGGAGAGGGTGCCGGTCAAGCGAGAGGAGGGGGGGGCGGGACAAGAAGGACA
>NZ_JBWKJU010000029.1:0-65169 GCF_056432025.1 Streptomyces sp. NPDC045695 | reverse complement strand
AGCCGTTCGGCCGCCGAGGGTCCCAGCAGCCGTGGCGCCGACCACCGCAGGGCCTTCGTCACCAGTACGCACACGGCCGCCGCCAGCAGGAGGCACACGGCAGCCACCACCCAGCTCCACCCGCCCGACACCCGGACCGACGTGCCCCACAGCGTCGCCCGAGCCTCGCCGCCCAGCCAGTTCCCCGGCAGGGAGACGCCCAGGATGAACAGCACTCCGCTCGCCAGCGCCCCCGCCCACCCGACGGCCACGTGCAGGACCAGCCAGAGCGGGGTCCGCCAGCGGTCGGGGGCGAAGGAACCGGAAGCGCGGCGACCGGCCACCGGATCCGGCAGCGGCATCCGCAGCAGCCGGCGGGCGGAGACGACCAGCGCCCGCCGTACGGGACGCGCCAGACCGACCAAGGCGACCAGTACCGCCCAGACCAGCAGGACCAGGAGGATCTGCACGCTCTCGGGGGCGGAGGGCCACGACAGGGCCGGCACCAGGGCGAAAGGCAGCAGCGGAAGGCTCGCCAGTGCGCCGCCAAAGGCGAACAGCGCTCCCGCATAAGTGGAGCCGCGCAGCAGCGGCCGGATTTTGCTGATCATGGTCGCCAGTATCGCGGGGCCGTTCACCGGCCGCCTCCCCCGATCGGGGGAGCGTCTTCTCCCGCCTTTCCGCGATGCGGCCCCATGCCCTCGGGAAGCAGGATCGTGCCCAGAAACCAAACGCCCACGAACTCCCAGGAGTTGACTCATGCGTGCTCAGAGCCGGCGGGGCCGTCGCCACTCGAACCGGCAGCAGGGCGGCGGCAGGCGGCGACGAGGTGGTTCGGCCGCGGCCGCGGCCGCCGTGGCCATCGGCGCCATGACGCTGGGCATCCTCGCCCCGCCCACCGCCTTCGCCTCGGCCTCCGCCTCCGCCGTCTCCGCCTTCTCCGCCGCCTCTGCCGCCGCACGGCCGGACGCCGTCCAGCGGGCCCTGGACACGCTGGTGCGCGACGACGGGCTGCCCGCCGCGCTGGCCAGCGTCAAGGACCGCAGCGGCCGCACCCGCACCTACACCGCAGGAGTAGGGGATCTGGCCACCGGAGCCAAGGTGCCGAGGGACGGCCAGATACGGATCGGCAGCAACACCAAGGCGTTCACCGCGGTCGTGGTCCTGCAACTGGTCGCCGAAGGCAAGATCGGCCTCGACACCTACATCGACACCCACCTCCCCGGCCTCGTCCGCGGAGACGGGATCGACGGACGCAACATCACCGTCCGCCACCTCCTCCAGCACACCAGCGGACTCCCCGAGTACGGCATCCACGTCGACGACGGAGAGATCAGGAACCGGTACTTCGAGCCGCGCGAGCTCCTCGACCTCGCCCTCCAGCACAAGGCCGACGCCGCTCCGGGGGAGAAGTGGGGCTACAGCAACACCAACTACATCGTGGCCGGCCTGCTCGTCCAGAAGATCACCGGCCGCCCCCTCGCCGAAGAGATGGACCGGCGCATCATCCAGCGCATCGGGCTGCGCCACACCTACTTCCCCGCCCCCGGCGACATGACCATCCGCGAGCCGCACCCCCAGGGCTACCACCGCAGCCCGCAGGACGGACCGCTGCGCGACTTCACGGAGATGGACCCCTCCGTAGGGTGGGCCGCGGGCCAGTTGATCTCCACCAACTCCGATCTCAACCGCTTCTACACCGAGCTCCTCGCCGGCCGCCTCCTCCCGCAGGCCCAGCTCGCCGAGATGCGCACGACCGTCCCCGCCGGGACGTCCGGGCTCCGCTACGGGCTGGGGCTGACGAGCAGGCCCCTGTCGTGCGGCGGCGTCTACTGGGGCCACGGCGGCGACATCGCCGGATTCGAGACCCGGGGCGGCGTCACCGACGACGGGCGCGCCGCCAACGTCGCGGTCACCACCATCCCGGAGGACGAGGCGGCCGCGCAGCACGTGAAGGACGCCGTGGACAAGGCCCTGTGCGGATAGACCGGGCCCCGGCGGCCGGCCGTAGAACGCCCCCACGATCCGAACGACCCCAACGACCCCAACGATTCCAGCGATCCCGGCGATCCCAACGACCTCTCAGGAGCTGACCCATGCCTGCACAGACACCACAAGGGCTTCGCTCGCCCGGCCGGCGGCAGGGCGCGCGGCGACGTGCCGTGCCCGCCGCGGCCGCGCTGGCCATCGGCGCCCTGACACTGGGCGTCCTCGCCCCACCCGCCTTCGCCTCCGAGCCCTCCGCCCCCTCCGCCGTCCGGCCGGGCACCGTCCAGCAGCACCTGAACGCGCTGGTGCGCGACGACGGGATGCCCGCCGCGCTGGCGAGCGTCAAGGACCGTCACGGCCGCAGCCGCACGTACACCGCGGGGGTCGGCGACCTGGCCACCGGCGCCCCCGTACCCGTCGACGGGCAGGTACGGATCGGCAGCAACACCAAGACCTTCGTCGCCGTCGTCGTCCTCCAGCTCGTCGCGGAGCGGAGGCTGGACCTGGACGCCTACGTCGACACCTACCTGCCCGGCCTCGTCCGCGGGGAGGGGATCGACGGACGTCACATCACCGTCCGCCAGCTCCTCCAGCAGACCAGCGGACTCCCCAACTACAGCAACTACCTCGGGGACGACGTCCGGTACTACGACCCCCGCGAACTGCTCGCCACGGCCCTGCGGCACCCGGCCGACTTCGACCCCGGCAAGAGGTGGAAGTACAGCAACACCAACTACGTGCTCGCCGGTCTGATCGTCCAGGAGGTCACCGGCCGCCCCCTGGCCGAGGAGATCGACCGGCGCATCGTCCGCCGCATCGGGCTGCGCCACACCTACTTCCCCGCCCCCGCTGACGCGAGCATCCGGGAGCCCCACCCCCACGGCTACTACCGGGAATCGGCGGGCGCCCCGCTGCGCGACATCACGGAGATCGACCCCTCCTGGGGCTGGGCGGCAGGCCAGATGGTCTCCACCAACTCCGACCTCAACCGCTTCTTCGGCGCACTCCTGGCCGGCCGCCTCCTGCCCGCGGAGCAACTCGACCAGATGCGCTCCACCGTCCCGGCCGAAGAGACGTTCGGCCCCGGCGCCCGCTACGGACTAGGACTCGTCAGCCGGCCGCTGCCGTGCGGCGGCCTCTCCTGGGGCCACGGTGGCAGTTTCCCGGGATACGAGAGCCGCGGCGGCGTCACCGACGACGGCCGCGCCGCCAACGTCACGGTCACCATGCAGCTCACCGACGAGGCGAGCCGACGGAAACTCGAACGCACCGTGGACACCGCCCTGTGCCGCTGAGCCGCATGCGGTCGCGGGGCCCGTACCAGGTGTTCAGCTCTTGCGGGTCAGCGGTTGCCCGGCGAAGCTCACCCCAGCCAGGCCGTGGGCGATGAGGTTGCGAATGTTGCCGTGATCCGTGTCGTCCGGCGTCACCAGCACACTGCGATAGTGCTCACCGAAGGCCAACAGCGCCTCTTCGTCGCTCAGACCTTCCAGCAGGGCCAGTCCCAGCGTCTTGCAGGAACCCTCGTTCTCGCCTGCGGCGTTTTCCAGTTCCCCGTTGCGGAACGCCTGCGGCTGATAGGTGTAGTGCGCGGCGACGAAGGCCAGGGTGTCGGCGAACTCGTGCTCACCTGATGCAAGGCTTGCCCGCAGCGCGTCCAGATCAGTCATGTGGGTGGGTCTCCTGAGTTGAACAGACGCTCCGATTGCCGTCCGTGACCGGACGACATTATCTGGTTCCGGTCCGGGCGGTGGGCCGTCGGGGTCTGCGCTCAAGGGGCGGAGCGGCGCAGTCGCGGACAGAACCTGTCCGCAAGGAGGGCTAGCTTGCTGTCATGGCCTTCAGGACGACGCACCCGACGCATCCCGTACTCGACACCCGCGCTCTCAACCGTGCCACCCTCGCCCGCCAGCTCCTGCTGAGCCGTGCCGAGATGTCCGCGCGGGACGCCGTGGCCCACCTGCTCGGGCTGCAGGCGCAGAACGTCAAGCCGCCCTACTTCCAGCTCCACGCGCGGCTCGCCGGTTTCCGCCCCGCCGAGCTGGCCGGGCTCATGGAGTCCCGTGAGGTGGTCCGGATGGTCACCATGCGTTCCACCATCCACACCCACACCGCGCACGACGCGCTCACTCTGCGTCCGCTCGTTCAGCCCGCCCGCGAGCGCGAGGTCACCTACTTCCGCAAGGGGCTCGCCGGGGTGGACCTGGACCGGCTGGCGCAACGTGCCCGCGCGTTCGTCGAGGCCGAGCCGCGCACCATGGCCGAGATCCGGGAGGAACTGCTCCTAGAGTGGCCCGGCGCCGACCCGCAGTCCCTCTCCGTCGCCGCGCGCTGCCGGCTGCCGCTGGTGCAGGTCACCCCGCGCGGGGTGTGGGGGCGCAGCGGGCAGGTCAGGCTGACCACCGTGGAGAGCTGGCTGGGGCAGGAGGCGGGCACGGCGCAGCCGGTGGACGAGGTCGTACGGCGGTACCTCGCCGCCTTCGGGCCCGCATCCGTCAAGGACATGCAGGTCTGGGCGGGGCTCACCCGGCTGCGGGAGGCCTTCGAGAGGCTGCGGCCCGGGCTGATCGCCTTCCGCGACCAGAACGGCGTGGAACTCTTCGACCTTCCCGACGCGCCCCGGCCCGACCCGGACACCCCGGCGCCGCCCCGCTTCCTCCCCGAATTCGACAACGTCCTGCTCGCGCACGCCGACCGCACCCGCGTGATCGCCCCCGCCGCCAAGGGGCGTGCCTGGACCGGGAACCAGGCCCATTGCACGCTCCTCGTCGACGGGTTCCTCGCCGGCCTGTGGAAGCTGAAGGGGGACGTGCTCACCGTCGAGCTGTTCGGCGACCTCTCGCCGGCGCAGCGCGAGGAGGTGGTCGCCGAGGGGGAGCGGATGGCCTCCGACATGGGCGGGGCCAAGGGCGGGGCCGAGGGCGCGGACACGGACACGGACACGGACACGGACACGGGCGCAGGTGAACACGCAGACAGGGTTTCCGTCCGCTTCGGGTCAATCCGCGGCTGACGCCGCTCTGGTGGTCCCCGGACCGGACGCGGCACGATGCCTGCCATGACGACCGACAGCACGCAGCACAGCGCCACCGCCCAGTTCCTGGCCGCGCGGGACTTCCTGTTGGAACGCCGCGGTGACTACGAAGCCGCCCACTCCGGATTCACCTGGCCCCGCCCCCGCCACTTCAACTGGGCCCTGGACTGGTTCGACCACCTGGCCGCCGGCAACGACGCGGACGCCCTGCGCATCGTCGAGGAGGACGGCACGAGCGAGGGCGTCACCTTCGCGGAGCTCGCCGTACGGTCCGACGCGGCCGCCCACTGGCTGCGCGAGCAGGGCGTCGCGCCCGGCGACCGGATCCTCGTCATGCTCGGCAACCAGCGCGAGCTGTGGGAGGTGATGCTCGGCGCGATGAAACTGCGCGCCGTCGTCATCCCCGCGACCCCGCTGCTCGGCCCGGCCGACCTGCGCGACCGGGTGGAGCGAGGCCGCGTCCGCCACGTCATCGCGCGTGCCGAGGACACGGCCAAGTTCGACGAGGTGCCGGGCGACTACACCCGGATCGCCGCCGGGCCGCAGGCCCCGTTCGGCTGGCGGCGGCTGGCGGACATGCACGAGGCGGCTGACCGTTCCTTCAGCCCGGACGGGGAGACGCTCGCCACCGACCCGCTGATGCTGTACTTCACCTCCGGTACCACCGCCCGCCCCAAGCTCGTCGAGCACACGCACGCCTCGTACCCCATCGGGCACCTCTCCACCATGTACTGGCTCGGGCTGCGCCCCGGCGACGTCCACCTCAACATCGCCTCGCCCGGCTGGGCCAAGCACGCCTGGTCCAACCTCTTCGCCCCCTGGAACGCCGGCGCCACCGTCTTCGTCCACAACTACACCCGCTTCGACGCCGAGCGGCTGATGGCCGAGATGGACCGGCACGGCGTGACCACCTTCTGCGCCCCGCCCACCGTGTGGCGGATGCTGATCCAGTCCGACCTCACCCGGCTCGTCCGCCCCCCGCGCGAAGCGGTCGCCGCCGGGGAGCCCCTCAACCCGGAGGTCATCGAGAAGGTCCGCGAGGCCTGGGGCATCACCATCCGAGACGGCTTCGGCCAGACCGAGACCACCCTCCAGGTCGGCAACTTCCCCGGCGTGCCCGTCAAGCCCGGTTCCATGGGCCGCCCCGCGCCCGGCTACCAGATCGTCCTGCTGGACCCGGTCACCGGCAAGGAGTCTCCTGACGAGGGCGAACTCTGCGTGGACCTGCGCACCCGGCCCGCGGGCGTGACGACCGGCTACCGCGACGACCCGGAGCGCACCGCCGAGGCCATGGCCGACGGGCTCTACCGCACCGGCGACATCGCCGCCCGCGACGCCGACGGGTACCTCACCTACATCGGGCGCTCCGACGACGTCTTCAAGGCCTCCGACTACAAGATCAGCCCGTTCGAGCTGGAGAGCGCCCTGCTGGAGCACGAGGCGGTCGCCGAGGCCGCCGTGGTGCCGGCCCCGGACGAGCTGCGGCTGGCGGTCCCCAAGGCGTACGTCACGCTCGCGGGCGGCTGGGAGCCCGGTCCGGAGACGGCCCGGGTGCTGTTCGAGCACTCCCGCGCGGTGCTGGCCCCGTACAAGAGGATCCGCCGCATCGAGTTCGCCGCGCTCCCGAAGACCGTGTCCGGAAAGATCCGGCGGGTGGAACTCCGGGAGCTGACCGCGGCCGGCTCGGCGGGGGAGTACCACGAGGCCGACCTGCTCTGAGGCCGAGCGGTACGGGGCCCCCGGGGACGTCCTTACGCGGGCAGGTGCGCCTCGATCGCCGCGATGACCTCGGGGGACTCGGGCTCGGTGCGCGGGCGGAAGCGCGCCACGACCTCACCGGCGGGGGAGATCAGGAACTTCTCGAAGTTCCACTGGATGTCCCCCGCCTCGCCCTCCGCGTCCGGGGTCTTCACCAGCTCCTGGTAGAGCGGGTGCCGGTTCTCACCGTTGACCTCGGACTTCTCCAGGATCGGGAAGGTGACGCCGAAACCGGCCGCGCAGAAGGTCTGGATGTCGTCGGCGTTGCCGGGCTCCTGCTCACCGAACTGGTTGCAGGGCACGCCGATGACGGTGAAGCCCTTCTCCTCGTACTTGAACTGCAGGCGGGCCAGTCCCGAGTACTGCGGGGTGAGCCCGCACTGCGAGGCGGTGTTCACGAGCAGTATCGCCTTGCCCTTGTGAGCCGCCAGGCTGGTGGGCTCGTCGGACAGGGTGGTCAGCGGAATGTCGTACAGGCTCATCGGGCTCTCCTCGGCAAGCGGTGAGTAACGCCCCCGAGATTAGGCCCCCGACCCCACCAGCTCGTCCGCCGGGTCGTTGACCGGCTGCGGCATGCCCGTCAGGTCCATGACGAACAGCGGTATCCCCAGATCGTCCGCGCGCGTGCGGGCGTCCTCGGTGTACCCGGCGAGCGCGAAGTAGACGCTGGTCGCGGAGGCTGTGAGTCCGTTCAGCCAGACGCACTCCACCGCCCGCAGTCCGGCCGGCGCGGTGGTCGGGTCCACCTGCGCGACCAGCCCCGGAGCCCGCAGGTCCACGGCGGCCGAGGGGATCGGGCGCCCGTCGGGCTGCCGTACGTCCTGGAAGCCGAGCCAGCGCAGGTACAGCGCGGCCGTGGCCACCGCGTCGCGGGCGGTACGGATGGTCACCGGCCGGAACGCGGGCCGCGGCACGGACGCGGTCGGCGGCAGCGGTATGTGCGGCGCGGGGGTGGAGCCCGCGTCCGGGCCAGTGACGGGCCGGTCCCTGCGGTCCTGCGGGTCCTGCGGGTCCTGTCCGGGCGGGGCCGTGGCGGCCGCGGCGGTCGCCGAGCCGGCGGACGGGCCCGTCAGACCGGCCGGGCCCGTCGGATCGGCCGGCCCCTCCTGCTGCTCCAGCGGGTGCACGGGAAGGCGCACCACCGTCCCGCAGGATCCGCACCCCACCTCCGGGTGCGGCCATTCGCTCTCCCGCCCGCAGGCTGGGCACCGCACCGCCACCCAGGTGTCCGACCAGGTGCGGTGGGTCAGCGGCAGCGGAGGCGCCGCCAGATCCAGCGGGGGATGGACCGGGCTCCCGCAGGCGCACGGGAAGACCGGTGCGGTGTAGCCGTTCTCGCGCAGGCACGCCGGGCAGCGCACCGGTACCGCTTCCGCCATGAGACCTGGACCCCCTCCGTCGCTGTGCGTGGGTCCATGCTCCACCACCGGCGACCGCCTGGGCGAGAGCGCACGCCATTTCGGGTCATCGCCCCGGTCATTTGTGCAACCGACAGGCCGAGACGCGGCTTTTGGTGGCTTCGGGGGTCCCCCACTGCCTTGACGAGAGGGAGCGCCCCGCATAGCTTGTTCCGTATAGCAGAACAAAACTTCCGGATTACGGAAAAGCCTGACCGCCAGACCCGCAGGAGAACTCGATGCCCCGTATGACAGCCGCCGCCGCTGCAGTGGAGATCCTCAAGATCGAGGGCGTTTCGCAAGCGTTCGGCGTGCCCGGCGCTGCGATCAACCCGTTCTACCGGGAGCTCAAGAACGTGGGCGGCATCAACCACACGCTGGCCCGCCACGTCGAGGGCGCCTCGCACATGGCCGAGGGCTACACCCGTGCCAAGGCGGGCAACATCGGTGTCTGCATCGGTACGTCCGGTCCCGCCGGCACCGACATGATCACCGGCCTGTACTCGGCCATCGCGGACTCCATCCCGATCCTGTGCATCACCGGTCAGGCCCCGGTCTCGAAGCTCCACAAGGAGGACTTCCAGGCCGTCGACATCGCCTCCATCGCCAAGCCGGTCACCAAGGCGGCCACCACCGTCCTGGAGGCCGCGCAGGTCCCCGGCGTCTTCCAGCAGGCCTTCCACCTGATGCGCTCCGGCCGTCCCGGCCCGGTCCTCATCGACCTGCCGATCGACGTCCAGCTGACCGAGATCGAGTTCGACCCGGCGACCTACCAGCCGCTGCCGGTCTACAAGCCGACGGCCAACCGCGCCCAGGCCGAGAAGGCCCTGCAGTTCCTGCTGGAGTCCGAGCGCCCGCTGATCGTCTCCGGCGGCGGCATCATCAACGCCGACGCCTCCGACCTGCTGGTCGAGTTCGCCGAGCTGACCGGCGTCCCGGTCATCTCCACCCTCATGGGCTGGGGCACCATCCCGGACGACCACGAGCTGAGCGCGGGCATGGTCGGCGTCCAGACCTCGCACCGCTACGGCAACGCGACCTTCCTGGAGTCGGACTTCGTCCTCGGCATCGGCAACCGCTGGGCCAACCGTCACACCGGTTACAACCTGGACGCCTACACCAAGGGCCGCAAGTTCGTCCACGTCGACATCGAGCCCACCCAGATCGGCAAGATCTTCGCCCCGGACTTCGGCTTCGCCTCCGACGCCAAGGCCGCGCTGGAGCTCTTCATCGAGGTCGCCAAGGAGCTCAAGGCCGAGGGCAAGCTGCCCGACTTCAGCGCCTGGGCCGCCTCCGCCCAGGAGCGCAAGGCCACGCTGCAGCGCCGCACGCACTTCGAGAACATCCCGATGAAGCCGCAGCGCGTGTACGAGGAGATGAACAAGGCCTTCGGCCCGGAGACGCGCTACGTCACCACCATCGGCCTCTCCCAGATCGCCGGCGCGCAGATGCTGCACGTCTACAAGCCGCGCAACTGGATCAACTGCGGCCAGGCCGGCCCGCTCGGCTGGACCATCCCGGCCGCGATCGGCGCCGCCACCGCGGACCCGGAGACCCCGATCGTCGCGCTCTCGGGCGACTACGACTTCCAGTTCATGATCGAGGAGCTCGCGGTCGCCGCGCAGCACAAGGTCCCCTACGTCCACGTCCTGGTGAACAACGCCTACCTGGGTCTGATCCGTCAGGCGCAGGGCGGCCTGGGCATCAACTTCGAGGTCAACCTCGAATTCGAGAACATCAACACCCCCGAGCTGGGTGTCTACGGTGTCGACCACGTCAAGGTCGCCGAGGGCCTGGGCGTCAAGGCCATCCGCGTCACCGACCCGGAGGAGCTGGGCGCCGCCTTCGAGCAGGCCAAGAAGCTGGCCCAGGAGTTCCAGGTCCCGGTCGTCGTCGAGGCCATCCTGGAGCGCGTCACCAACATCTCGATGAGCAAGACGGTCGACATGAGCGACGTCACCGAGTTCGAGGAACTCGCCACCGAGCCGGGCCACGCCCCGACCGCGATCAAGGCCCTCCAGGTCTGATCAGCCCCAGCAGGCCCGGCACTCGGTAACCCCGTAGCCGCGTAGCCCTGTCCCACACGACGACCCCCGCCCCTCCTCCGAGAGGGCCGGGGGTCGTTCCACGTGCCAGCAGCCCGTGTCGACCTGCCTTGGCCGGGGCAGGTAGCCCCTACAGACGAGGCGGCCACACACCACCAGAAGCCGACAAACCATCACCGCAAACACCGTTGCAGTACTAACGAGCTCGTGCATGGTTGGCGGTGCGATGCTGGAGCTTGATCCCTGATCATGTTCGTGTGGTGGGGAATGAGGCTCGTGCAGCGATCGTCAGCGACCGGCGGATCACAGGACTGCGGGCCGAGGTGATCGCGGAACTCGTCGCCGAGGTGGGTCCGTTATGGCATGAACGGCATCAGGCGGGACTGGAGTCCAGGCCGCGAAAGCGGGCCGTCGGGGCCGGCGCAAAGCACCGGCTGGTCTTCATCGACCGGCTCCTGGCCACGCTCGTCCATCTCCGCCACGCAACCACTCATGACGTGCTGGCCTGCTGGTTCGGCGTCGACCGTTCCACGGTCACCCGGGCGATCGGCGAGGTGCGGCCACTGCTCGCCGAGCGGGGCTGCACCGTCGCCACCGGCATCCGGCTCCGCACCCTGGCCCAGGTCATCGACCACCTCGGCGCCAGCGGAGAGGCCGGAATCATCGACGGCACCGAGATCCGAGTCCGGCGGCCAGCCGCAGGCCGCAGGGACCGGGAGAAGTTCATCTCCGGCAAGAACAAGCAGAACGCCGTGAAGACCATGGTCCTCACCGACTCTGCTGGCGGGTTGTTGTTCTGCAGTCCAGCCCAGCCGGCAAGCTGTGCCGACATCACCCATGCCCGGCAGTTGGGCCTGGTCAAGCACCTGGTCAACGGCCCGGCCGTGGAAGTTCTCGCTGACGCCGGCTATCAGGGGCTGGGTGCTCAGACCGGGGGCCGTGTCGTGACACCACCGCACCGCAAGTTCAAGAAGAACCCGCCAGAGTGGTACGAGGAGATCTACGAGCGGCAGCGCAAGGCGCATTCCTCACGGCGTATCCGCGTCGAGCACGGCATCGCACACCTCAAGAACTGGCGAGCCCTCGCCCGGCACCTGGGCCGACGCGAGCACATGAGCGACACGATCCAAGCCGTCGCCGGACTCCTTTCACACCAGCAGACCGTCACCCGCGGGGCCAGTCAGCGACAGTGAGCGCCGGGCCGACCTGCACCTTTCGACGGGTCACCGCCAAACATGCACGAGCTCGTAAAGGGTGTTGCAGAAGGCTTCGGTTCGGGCATTTCCCCTGTCTGGATGGGGTGTTGAGGGCTGACTCGTTGTGGGTGGAGACGTTTACGGGCTTGCGGATCGAGCGGTTCGTGAAGCTGGTGAAGGTGGTGCGGGAGCGGGGCGGTAACGGGCCGGGCGGTGGCCGGCCCACCAGTCGAACAAGGGCGCCAAGTCTCAGTATAATTTTGAAACCCAGCAATTCGACGGACTTCCGCGATCCATCCAGAAGGCTGCAGGAAACACTCCGGGGTTTGTCGGAGCGATCAGAAAGGGCCTCTCTGCTCTCGGGGAGGGATGATAACCATGCGAGTGAATCAGAAGATGGCGGAACTCCTGACGAAGTACCCCCCGGTTGGGCTCACGGACCAGGACGTCCCGCCCATGTTCCGCGAGGTCAAGGAGGAAGGCTGGGTATACACGCCCAACGGAGCGCGCGTGCTGAAGGGGCTGATTCCCGATTTCGCCGCGTCCTACTTCGACGTGCTCCAGGAGGAGACGTCGATCAACGGGCGGGGCATGATCGGCTACGACCTCCCCGTAACAGAATCCGAGCGGACGGGTCCCCTCCTCAGGCGCTGCCTCGCGTACGCGTTCGCTTGCCTCGGAGAGGCTGAGAAGCGGTTCGGTGACCAGGAGACGCGGTCCTACATCGTCCTGTCGTTGGGCGGTGTCGACGACGACCTCTTGACGGCCTCCGTAACTTTCTGCACCCACGACCCCAATACCCCTCCCTACGTTCGCGACCTTGAGAGCGTTCAGAACGAAGCCGTTGTCGAACTCGTCCTGCGCGACCGTGATGCCTGGTGCTAGTACTGCAACGGTGCTAGCAGGAATGGTTTGTTGGCTTCACGCCGCCGCCAGTGTGACCAGTGGAGGACGTGGTCGGTTCGTGGGCGGGGCGGGTGAGTCGGTGGATCAGGCGTCGGAGCTCGGGGGGAGTGAGGGGTATGAGTTGAGGGGGGTCCCCTTCTGCTTTCCCGGTGTCTGGTTGGCTGGTCTGCAGGACGGTGAGGCCGTGGGCGGCCATCGCGAGGGTCATGTGGCGGCGCCAGCCTTTGTAGCGGCGGACGTGGTAATCATCCAGGCCGCATTCCTGTTTCGCGGTTTGGAGGCATTCCTCGAACTCCCACCGGGCACTGGCCATACCGGCCGGGCAGTAGGCGACGTAATAGGAGATCTGGTCCGGGCGGCGGATGCTTCGGCGGGCGATGACCCAGTGCCGGCGGTCCCCGCGGTGCCAGGGGCGGGCGGACCTCGACCTGCCCCCAGTCATAGGCGCGCGGGCCGTGGGCGCCGTCGCCGTAGGAACGGCGCTTCCACTTCTGCCGGGGCAGCCCGGGAACAGGTTGTGGACGGGGTGGTCGATCACCCAGCCGGTGACGACGGTGTCGTGATAGGCGGTGGATATGACGTGGAAGACATGGCCATCACCGCTACGTCTGAAATGCAACCGTGCCGTCGATGCCAGCGGCCCCGGACCGTTCGCGGTCAGCCTTTGATGACGTGGGCAGATACAGACGCCGGTCGATCAACGTGCGGCCACGGCCGCCGTCGGCCGGTTTGGGGCGGCGGCCAACGAGCTAACAAGGCGCCCCTAGGTGCTCTCCAGGTCGGTGAGGGTGGCGCGGAGCCAGGTGAGTTCCGTGCGGGTGGTGGCGCGGGCGATGGTGAGGATGCCGCGGCGGAACGGGTCGTCCAGTTCTTCGGCGCGCAGGGGGCGCTCGCCGTCGTAGAAGAAGCTGGCGGGTTCCTCCAGGAAGGCGAGGCGGCGGCGCAGGACCGCGGTTTGGGCGGCGGGGTCGTCGAGGTGGCGCAGGAAGGCCAGGAGGGTGAACCAGCGGTTCTCGTCGGTCACTTCGGGGCCGTCCGCGTCGGCGAGACGGCGCCTGAGTTCCTCCCGGCCGGTGGGGGTGAGGGTGAGGACCTGGCGGGGCGCGGCGGCCGGGCCGGGCCGGGTCTCGCGTACCAGCAGGCCGGCCCTCTCCAGGCGCTTGATGGCCGGGTAGATGGTCGACTCGCCCACCGGGCGTACGTGGCCGGTGAGGGCGGTGATGCGTTTGCGCAGCTCGTAGCCGTGCAGCGGGGCCTCGTAGAGGAAGCCGAGGATGGACAGTTCCAGCATGCCCGCATTCTCTCGCAGGAGGACGCTGTCGCAGTACTACGTCGACGTAGTACTGTGGCGGCGAGGTATACGAGAGGGGTGTGCACGGTGCGCGAGGCACGATTCGACGAGCGGGGCAGCGTCATCCGATGGACCGAGGCGGCCGGCGAGGACCCCGCGGTCGTGTTCGTGCACGGCCTCGGGGCCGCGTCGACCGTCTACCACGCGCACATCGCGGCCCGCCCCGAACTCGCCGGCCGACGTGTCCTCTTCGTCGACCTGCCGGGGCATGGCATCAGCGACCGGCCCGCCGACTTCGACTACCGGCTCGAAGACCACGCCGACGCCCTGGCCGCCGCGCTCGACGCGGCCCGGGTGCGCGGCGGGGTGATCGCCGGACACAGCATGGGCGGTGCGGTCGCGATCGTTCTGGCCCACCGCAGGCCCGATCTGGTGGGACGGCTCGTCGTCACCGAGGGCAACCTCGACGCGTTTCCGGAGCCGACGGCCGGCAGCAGCGGCATCGCGTCGTACACGGAGGAGGAGTTTGTACGGGGCGGGGGCTTCGCCCGCGCCCTTGAGCGCGTCGGCCCGGCCTGGGCGGCCACCATGCGCCTGGCCGATCCACTCGCCCTGCACCGCTCCGCCACCCACCTGGTATGGGGCACCGAGCCCGTGATGCGGGACATGTTCGTCCACGCGCGCGTCCCGCGCGTCTACCTGCAGGGCGAGCTCAGCGGCGACCTGCCCGGCGCGGACGGGCTCCGGGCCGCCGGCGTGGACGTCGTGACCGTCCCCGGCGCCGGCCACAACATCATGTTCGACAACCCCGACGTCTTCGCCGACGCGGTGGCCGCCTAGGGGGCGTCTGGCGGGTCAGTCCTCACCCTCTCCCCGGTACCCCGAAACGACAAAGCGCCGAGTCACGGGACCGTCCGTGACTCGGCGCTCTGGTTGGTTCCGCCCGACGGAGCGAGGCTGGCGCGACAGGACGTTCGCGCCGCCGGGCGGAGTAGGAGGTCCTCGTACCCCCGGGGGACTCTGTGCGCGGCCCCCGCGGGAAGAGGATGGCTGGGACCGTGGTGGGCGGGCGACGAGAACTCCGGCGCCGTCTCCCTCAGGTCAAGAGACGGGCCTCGGAACCCATTACCACCGCACTGGCTCGCACGCCCACCACGGTCCTCACGCGGCGCCAGCCGCATAAGCTGGCGCAGTCTGCCCTCACTGCGTACCACCCCTCATCCGGGCAAGCAGCTCGGGCCAGCACCCGGGGCCTGACCTCCCGTCAGGCCCCCGGTACAGCTGTGCGGCTCAGGCGTCGCGCAGGGCGCGGACGGCCTCCTCGACGCGCTTGCCGTAGTCGGCGTCGGCGGCGTGGAAGTGAGCCAGGTTCTTCTCGATGACGTCTTCCAGGGTGACCTGGGACAGGCCGCCGGCGATGTTCGCCACCAGACGCTGCTTCTCGGCCTCCGACATCAGGCGGTAGAGCTCACCGGCCTGGAAGAAGTCGTCGTCCTTGGTGTGGGCCGGGGCCTCGTGGGTGCCCGTGTAGCCGGAGACGGCCTTCGGGGCGCCCAGCGCCAGACCGGTCTCGGCCGGACCCTGGTACGAGTTGGGCTCGTAGTTCTTGTCGTGGCGCGAGCCGTTGCGCAGCGCCATGACGCCGTCGCGGCCGTAGTTGTCGGCCTTCGTCGCCTTCGGGGCGTTGACCGGCAGCTGGGTGTGGTTCACACCCAGGCGGTAGCGCTGGGCGTCGGCGTACGCGAAGAGACGGCCCTGGAGCATCTTGTCCGGCGAGGCGGTGATGCCCGGGACGAAGTTGTTCGGGGAGAAGGCGGACTGCTCGACCTCGGCGAAGACGTTGTCCGGGTTGCGGTCGAGGACCAGACGGCCCACGCGCTGCAGCGGGTAGTCGGCGTGCGGCCACACCTTGGTGAGGTCGAACGGGTTGAAGCGGTAGTCCGCGGCCTCGGCGGCCGGCATGATCTGCACGTACAGGGTCCACGACGGGTTCACACCGCGCTCGATGGCCTGGAGCAGGTCGGTCTGGTGCGAGTTGGCGTCCTTGCCGACGAGCTCGGCGGCCTGCTCGGAGGACAGGCAGCGGATGCCCTGGTTCGTCTTGAAGTGGTACTTGACGAAGAAGGCCTCGCCCCGGGCGTTGGTCCACTGGTAGGTGTGGGAGCCGTAGCCGTTCATGTGACGGTACGACGCCGGTATACCGCGGTCACCCATCAGCCAGGTGATCTGGTGCGTCGCCTCGGGGGCGTGCGCCCAGAAGTCCCAGACGTTGTCCGGCTCCTGCTTGCCCGTGAAGGGGTCGCGCTTCTGGGAGTGGATGAAGTCGGGGAACTTGATCGGGTCCTTGATGAAGAACACCGGGGTGTTGTTGCCGACGAGGTCGTAGTTGCCCTCTTCGGTGTAGAACTTCAGCGCGAAGCCGCGCGGGTCGCGGACGGCGTCCGCGCCACCGAGGGAGTCCGCGACGGTGGAGAACCGCAGGAAGGTCTCGGTCTTCTTGCCGACCGTGTCCAGGAACGCGGCGCTGGTGTACGCGGTGACGTCGTCGGTCACCTCGAAGTAGCCGTACGCGGCCGAGCCGCGGGCGTGCACCACGCGCTCCGGGATGCGCTCGCGGTTGAAGCGGGCGAGCTTCTCCAGGAGCTGCTGGTCCTGGATCAGGAGCGGGCCACCGACGCCGGCGGTGGCGGAGTTCTGATTGTCGGCGACCGGGGCGCCGGACTCGGTCGTCAGCGTGCGCTTCGACATGGTGACCTTCCGTACGGGTAACTGCTGACGGAAAGTGTCTTCCGTCATGCGGAGCCTAATTTCGGCACGAACTAAACGTCAACAGTTTGTTGAACGAAGTTGAGGAGAGGTAATCCGGACGGCGTCGGCACTTGGGCGCGACAGGACAGGTGTCAGCACCGACGCCATCCGGAAACTCAGGCCCCCGTGAGGGGGAGGGGTGCCCCCGTGAGGGGGAGGAGCGGCCCGGCGAGCGGGCCGCGGGCTCAGACCTGCGCGCCGGAGAGGCGCTCGACGGCGCGGAGCAGGGCCGAGTGGTCCAGGCCGCCGTCACCCTGGGCGCGCAGCGAGGCCACCAGCTGGGCGACGACCGCGCCGACCGGCAGGGCCGCACCGACGTTGCGGGCGGCGTCGGTGACGATGCCCATGTCCTTGTGGTGCAGGTCGATCCGGAAGCCGGGCTTGAAGTCGCGGTTCAGGAAGTTGTCCTTCTTGCGGGTCAGGACCGTGGAACCGGCGAGCCCACCGTTCAGTACGTCCAGGGCGGCCTGGAGGTTCACGCCTGACTTCTCCAGGAACACCACGGCCTCGGCGCACGCCTGGATGTTCACCGCGACGATGAGCTGGTTGGCGGCCTTCACCGTCTGGCCGGAACCGTGCGGACCGCAGAGCACGATGGTCTTGCCGAGGGCCTCCAGGACCGGCAGGGCCTCGTCGAAGTCGGCCTGCTCGCCACCCACCATGATCGACAGGACGGCCTCGATGGCGCCGGCCTCGCCGCCGGACACCGGGGCGTCGATGACGCGGATGCCCTTCTCGGCGGCGTTCTTCGCGAGGTCGATCGAGGTCTGGGGCGTGATCGACGACATGTCGATGATCAGCGCGCCGGACTTCGCGTTCTCCAGGATGCCGTTCTCACCGTAGGAGATGGCCTCGACCTGCGGGGAGGCGGGCACCATCGTGATGATGACGTCGGCTTCCTTGACCGCCTCGGCGATCGAGCCGGCCGCGGTACCGCCGGCGGCGGCCAGGCGGTCCAGCTTGTCCTGCTCCAGGGTGAAGCCGGTGACCGAGTAGCCGGCCTTGAGGAGGTTCTCGGCCATGGGGGAGCCCATGATGCCGAGTCCGATCCACGCAATCGACGGGAGCGCAGTGGGGTTGCTCATGATGAGGGTCCTTCTCTTAATGCTTTGTACGAAAAGTTCGTGACGTGCCTGGCGGATCGCCTGGACTTTGTCCGCCTACTTCGCGGCGCGGGCCTCGGCCGGCAGCCATGCGAAGGACGCGGCAGCGTCGGCGGCCTTGTACTCCAGGCCTACGTAGCCCTCGTATCCGGCCTTCTTCAGCTGGTCGAGCAGCTCCTCCAGGGGCAGCTCGCCGGTGCCGGGGGCACCGCGTCCGGGCTTGTCCGCGATCTGGACGTGCCCGGTCTTGGCGGCGTACTTTTCGATGACCCCGGAGAGGTCCTCATCGTTCATCGCCAGGTGGTACAGGTCGAGGAGGAACTTGGCGTTGCCGAGGCCGGTGGCCTCGTTGACCTTGTCCACCACCTCGATGCCCGCCGGGGCGCTCACCAGGGGGTAGAGCGGCGACTCGGGCTTGTTGAGGGTCTCGATCAGGAGGATCGCGCCGACGCGGTCGGCGGCCTGAGCGGCCACGACCAGGTTCTTCAGCGCGAGCTCGTCCTGGACGGCCGGGTCCACGCCTTCGACGCGGTTGCCGTAGAGGGCGTTCAGCGCCTTGCAGCCGACCGAGGCCGCGAAGTCGGCGGCCACGTTGATGTTGGCGTTGAAGCGCTCCGACTCCTCACCGGGAACCGATACCGCGCCGCGGTCCGGGCCCGGCAGCTGGCCGGCGTAGAAGTTCAGTCCCACCAGCTGGGTGCCGGCGTCCTCAAGAGCCTTCTTGAGGGCGTCGAGCTCCTCCTGTGCGGGGGTGGGGGTCTCGATCCAGGGCCACCACAGCTCGACCGCCGTGAAGCCCGCCGCGGCGGCGGCCGCGGGACGCTCCAGGAGCGGGAGTTCCGTGAAGAGGATCGAAAGGTTCACATCGAAGCGCTGGTCCGTGTATCCCATGAGGGGTGTGCGCTCCTTCCGTATTGCGGAAGTTAGTTTCTGCTTGATGGAAGACTGCATGGGGTTCCGCGCGGATGTCAAGTGCGGACTCCCGGAAAACCCCGCCCGCCCGTCGCTCGACCGCCGCCCCTCGAGGAGGCGCGTTCGCGCCGCCGCTTTTCATCCGGGTAGCTTGACCGCGTGCGATTGAGAGTGGAGTTCACGACCGAGCCCTTCGATCTCGAAGAGGCTCCTGCCCATGCCGTGGCCGCCCGCGAGGTCATCCAGAAGGCCCAGCTGGACGCGGTGGACGTCGGCCCGTTCGGCAACACCGCCGAGGGTGAGGCCGAGCGCGTACTGGACGCGGTGCGCGCGCTGCTGCGCGATTCCCTGGAGGCCGGAGCCACGCGCGTCTCGCTCCAGGTCAACGTGATCGGGGAGGACACCCCATGACCGAACCCCGCGACCACCCCTTCGTCGCCGCGGTCAAGCCGCTGGTGGACGCCATGGGCGGGGAGCTGATGGATCCGGCCCTGGCGCAGCCCGACGACGTCGTCCTCAGCTGGGAGGGGCAGGACCTGCTCGCCGTGCGCCTGCCGCAGCTCTCGGACTCGCTCGACCACATCCTTGCGGCCCTGGAGCGCCGCCACGGCGTACCGTTGGCGCAGCTCGACCGCAAGACCAAGCAGGACGTCGTGCGGATACTGGAGGCGCGAGGCGCCTTCTCGGTGCGGCACGGGGTGGAAACGGTCGCGAGCGCCCTGGGCGTCAGCCGTTTCACCGTCTACAACTACCTGAACAGGGACTCCGGCGCCGCGAAGGGGTCCGCCAAGCGCAGCCCGGAGTGAGCGTTTCCTGACCCACAGCGACGAGCCGCCGCCCAATTCACCCGGGCGGCGGCTTTTGTGTACGGGAAGTTTCAACAAAGTGTTGACGCCGTGTGGTGGAGGGCGTTAGCTATGCGCAGCCCGTCAAAGCAACAACAGGCCACGGAGGCCTACCGTGACTTCGAGTCCGACCCCGGGTCTCACCCGGTTCAACGCCTTGGACGACAGCGCGGCCACGGCCGAGCTGCACGAGGTCTGCGCCAGTTCGGCGTGGGGGAGCAAGATGCTCGCCCAGCGCCCCTTCACCAGCGCCGAGGCCCTGTTCGCCGCGAATGAGGCCGCCATGGCGGAGCTCACCGCGGACGACCTGGCCGAGGCCATGGGAGGCCACGCGCCGATCGGCCGGCCGAAGCCGGGAGACCCGACCTCCGCCCGCGAGCAGCGCGGCATGGCCGGTGCCTCGGAGGAGCTCAAGAACGAGCTCCTCGAACTGAACCTGGCCTACCAGAAGAAGTTCGGCCACGTCTTCCTCATCTGTGCCACCGGTGCGACCGGTGAGTTCATGCGGGACGCGGTCAAGGTCCGGATCGACAACTCGCCGCAGCAGGAGCGGGAGATCGCCCGCGGTGAGCTCGTCAAGATCAACAAGATCCGCCTGACCCGACTCGTCGAAGGAGAGTGAAGCCGCGCATGAGCACGGAGACCACCGCGTCGGTGTCCACGCACATCCTGGACACCAGCATCGGCAAGCCCGCCGAGTCCGTCGCCGTCTCCCTGTCGGCCCGTGCGGGCCTCAACGGGGAGTGGACGGCCCTGGGCGGCTCCGCCACTGATGCGGACGGGCGCTGCAAGGACCTGCCGGCGCTGCCGGAGGGCACCACCCACGTGCGTCTCGACTTCGAGACCGAGACGTACTTCTTTCACAAGCACAGTTCCGATCAGCAAGCCGAGGCGCAGCAGGACGCCCCCCGCGTAAGGGACAGCGGTGCGTTTTTCCCGGAAGTGACGATCACGTTCGCGGTCACTCCCGGCGAGCATTACCACGTACCGCTGCTGCTCAACCCGTTCGGCTACTCCGTTTACCGAGGGAGCTAGCATGGCCACGATTCTGGGCCAGAACCAGTACGGCAAGGCAGAGAACCGCGTCGTCAAGATCACGCGGGACGGCGACACCCACCACATCAAGGACCTGAACGTCTCGGTCGCCCTCTCCGGCGACATGGACGACGTCCACTACTCCGGCTCCAACGCCAACGTCCTGCCGACGGACACCACCAAGAACACGGTGTACGCGTTCGCCAAGGAGCACGGCATCGAGTCCGCCGAGCAGTTCGGCATCCACCTGGCGCGCTGGTTCGTGAACAGCCAGGAGCCGATCCAGAAGGCGCGCATCCGGATCGAGGAGTACGCCTGGGACCGGATCGCCACCTCGGACGCCAACTCCAAGTTCATCGGCTCCGACGAGGTCAACCACTCCTTCGTCCGCCAGGGCATGGAGACCCGCGTCACCCAGATCACGTACGACGGCAAGAACTGGGAGGTCATCTCCGGCCTCAAGGACCTCGTCGTCATGAACTCCACGAACTCCGAGTTCTGGGGCTACGTGAAGGACAAGTACACGACGCTGAAGGAGGCCTACGACCGCATCCTGGCCACCCAGGTGTCGGCCCGCTGGCGCTTCAACTGGTCGGACGACGAGCAGCGGATGCCCAACTGGGAGAAGTCCTACGCCGAGACCAGGAAGCACATGCTCCAGGCCTTCGCGGAGACCTACTCCCTCTCGCTGCAGCAGACCCTGTACCAGATGGGTTCGCGCATCATCAACCACCGTTCGGAGATCGACGAGGTCCGCTTCTCGCTTCCGAACAAGCACCACTTCCTCGTGGACCTTGAGCCGTTCGGCCTCAAGAACGACAACGAGGTGTACTTCGCCGCGGACCGTCCGTACGGCCTGATCGAGGCCACGGTCCTGCGTGACGGCGTCGACGCCCGTATCCCCGTGGACATGACCAACCTCTAGAGCGCCGCCCGAACGCGGCACGCGCGTCCCGGGGCACCGCAGTGGCCCCGGGACGCCGCGACACCTTCAGCTTCCTGAATCGGCACCCGGACGCACCCCACGGGGCGGCAGTACTGTCAGCTGTCAAGGCCCCCGCTCCGGCACTCAAATCTCCTGGGCCTTGCCGTGCCCACACCGCCACTGAAAGCACGAGGAAGTCCCATGGCAGCATCGGCAGCCCCTGACAGCGCGCTCGAGCGCATCGTCATCGAGAACTGCGCGATTGCGACCGTCGACGCGAACGACACCGAGTACGCCTCGGGCCACGTGGTCGTCGCCGGCAACAAGATCGAGTCCATCGGCGCGGGCAAGGCCCCCGAGAACCTCGAGAACGTGGTCCGCCGCATCGACGGCACGGGACACCTCGTGACCCCCGGCCTGGTCAACACGCACCACCACTTCTACCAGTGGATCACGCGCGGCCTGGCCACCGACCACAACCTCTTCAACTGGCTCGTCGCGCTGTACCCGACGTGGGCGCGCATCGACGAGCAGATGGCCTACACGGCCGCCCAGGGTTCCCTGGCCGCGATGGCCCGCGGCGGTGTCACCACCGCCATGGACCACCACTACGTGTACCCGAAGGGCGCCGGCGACCTCTCCGGCTCGATCATCCGCGCCGCCTCCGAGATGGGCGTCCGCTTCACCCTCGCCCGCGGTTCCATGGACCGCAGCGAGAAGGACGGCGGCCTGCCGCCGGACCACGCGGTGGAGACCCTGGAGGGTGCGCTCGCGGACACCGAGGCGACCGTGAAGAAGTACCACGACGCCTCCTTCGACGCGATGACCCAGGTCGCCGTCGCCCCCTGCTCCCCCTTCTCCGTCTCCACCGAGCTGCTGAAGCAGGGCGCCGAGCTGGCGCGCCGCCTGGGCGTGCGCATGCACACGCACGGTTCCGAGACCGTCGAGGAGGAGCAGTTCTGCAAGGAACTGTTCGGCATGGGCCCGACCGACTACTTCGAGTCGACCGGCTGGCTCGGCGAGGACGTGTGGATGGCGCACAGCGTCCACATGAACGACTCCGACATCGCCGCGTTCGCCCGTACCAAGACGGGTGTCGCGCACTGCCCGTCCTCCAACGCCCGTCTGGCCGCCGGCATCGCCCGCGTACCGGACATGCTCGCCGCCGGCGTCCCGGTCGGCCTCGGCGTGGACGGCACCGCCTCCAACGAGTCCGGTGAGCTGCACACCGAGCTGCGCAACGCGCTGCTGATCAACCGCCTCAACCCGGTCCACCGCGAGCGCGCCCTGAACGCGCGTCAGGCCCTGCGCCTGGGTACGTACGGTGGCGCCCAGGTCCTCGGCCGCGCCGCGAACATCGGCTCGCTGGAGGTCGGCAAGTGCGCCGACCTGGTCCTGTGGAACCTGAGCACCTTCCTGCACTCCTCGATCGCCGACCCGGTCACCGCGCTGGTCTTCGGTGCGGCCGCCCCGGTGACCGCGTCGTTCGTCAACGGCAAGCAGATCGTCGAGGACAACCGCCTCCTCTTCGCCGACGAGGACGCCATCGCCGTGTCCACCCGGGAAGAGGCCCAGCGCCTCGCGCGGATCACCGCGCAGGGCTGATCTCCCCCTGGCTGCGCCGGGAGGACCCCCAGAAGTCCGGCCGGGGGGGACGGCCTCCGGCCGGCGGCCGCGGACCCGAGCGGGGTCCGCGGCAGCCGTTCCCGGGAAGCGCCCGAGGAGATCCGAAGGCGCCCCCGGGGACGGTGACTGACGCCATGGGCTCCGCCCTGCGCGCGAACGTACGCGGAACGGTTTGGGCGAATCGTTTCTGCACCCCTTGGGACAAGCATCCGCACCACCCACAACTCCATACCGCCACAACTCCATACCGCTCGACTCGCTCCGCTTTCGCACCACCTCCAAGACACCCACGTCCCTGCCGACGTGTTACCCGACCGGAGGAAGCCGTGGCCCAGGCGCCCAGGTTTCGCAAAGACGCAGTCGCAGTACCGCAGGTCTCCGGGGAGAAACACCCGGTCGACGAGATCCTGCCCCCGCTGAAGATGTTCACGAGCGGCCTGCAGCACGTGGCCGCCATGTACGCGGGTGTCGTGGCCCCGCCCATGATCGTCGGCCCGGCCGTCGGACTCTCCGCCACCGAGACCGCCTTCCTGATGGGCGCCTCGCTCTTCACCGCCGGCCTCGCCACCCTCCTCCAGACCCTCGGGTTCTGGAAGATCGGTGCCAAACTCCCCTTCGTCAACGGCGTTTCCTTCGCCGGGGTGACCCCGATGATCGCGATCGGGAAGGGGGAGGGGGACGACGCCCTCCCCGTCATCTTCGGCGCGATCATCGTCGCCGGAATCGTCGGCTTCTTCGCCGCCCCCTACTTCGGCAAGCTCGTCCGCTTCTTCCCGCCGGTCGTCACGGGCACGGTCATCACCCTGATCGGCGTCTCGCTCCTGCCCGTCGCCTTCAACTGGTCGCAGGGCGGGAACCGCACCGCCACCGACTACGGCTCGATGAAGAACATCGGCATGGCCGCCGTCACCCTCGTCATCGTCCTGCTGATGCGCAAGTTCCTGCGCGGCTTCCTCCAGCAGATATCCATCCTGCTCGGCCTGATCGCGGGCACGCTCATCGCCCTCCCGCTCGGCATGACCAGCTTCGACGCCGTCAAGAACGCGTCCGTCGTCGGCTTCCCGACCCCCTTCAGCCTGGGCCTGCCGCAGTTCCAGGTCGCCGCGATCGTCTCGATGTGCATCGTCATGCTCGTCTGCATGACCGAGTCCACCGCCGACATCCTGGCGCTGGGGAAGATCGTCGGCCGGCCGGCGGACGCCAGGACCATCGCGGGGGGCCTGCGCGCCGACACCCTCGGCAGCGCCATCAGCCCGCTGTTCAACGGATTCATGTGCAGCGCGTTCGCCCAGAACATCGGGCTGGTCGCCATGACCAAGGTGCGCAGCCGGTTCGTGGTCGCCGCGGGCGGCGGCATCCTGATCCTGCTCGGCCTGTGCCCGATGGCGGCCTCCGTCATCGGCGTGGTCCCGCTGCCCGTCCTCGGCGGCGCCGGCATCGTCCTCTTCGGATCGGTCGCCGCCAGCGGCATCCAGACCCTGGCCGGTGCGGCCATGGAGAAGGGCGAGAACGCCCTGATCGTCGCCGCCTCCGTGGGCATCGGCCTGATCCCGATCGCCGCGCCGGACTTCTACCACGCCTTCCCGAAGGACCTCCTGGTCGTCCTCGATTCCGGGATCAGCACCGGCTGCGTCGTGGCCATCCTGCTCAACCTGGGCTTCAACCACCTCGGGGCGAAGAAGGGAGCGGCCTCGCCGGCCGTCCCGGACCCGGCGCTGGTGCACTGACCGGCCGCCGCCCGCGCCGCGTACCGCCCCGGTTCCCGGGCGCCGTGCGGCGGTGTGCACGCCACCCACTGCGGGTGTGGCGTGCGCACCGCCGTACGCGTGCGTCCTGCCAAGCGTTCCCGCCCTACGACGGGGGCGTCAGGTACATCCCGCTCTCGTCCGCCCCGGCGGTGTTCTTGCAGCTGAAACCGGAGGTGGCGCTCTGGGCGACGACCAGGGAGAGGCAGCGCCCGGCGGCCAGCTGGCCGAAGTAGTTCGGGTGCATGGACTCCTGGACCAGGCCCTGCGACTCGTTGTTGTCGATCCAGCGCGCCCACTCGCTCGTCTTCGCCGAGGCCGGGACCGTGGACGTCACCTGCTTGCTCGCCTTGGCGCACACCTCGCGGCCCTGGAGCATGTCCCGCAGGTCCAGGAACTGCACGCCCTTGGCCGCGGCGACGCCCTTGATGCGGCCCGCGATCTGCGGCACCAGCGAGTCCCGCGCCCAGTCGGAGTCCCGGTTCCAGAAGGGGCATCCGCCGGTGTTGAGGCGGCTCCAGTCGCTCTGCGTGTACCGGTTCTCCGTGCCGCGCGGGATCGGCGACGGGTAGGACTGCAGCACGATCCGGTACGCGGAGTCGGCGTACCCGGCGCCCCGCATCACGGCGCGGATCTCGTCGACGGACTTGCCGACCTTGACCATGACGCCGTCGATCCGCTGGTCCACGGCGTACTGCTGGTCGTCGTAGCAGTAGGAGTACCAGAGGGTGAAGTCGAGCGCGCACTCCTTGATGATGTCGGCGAAGCCCAGGTCGTTCCCGCCGATGGACAGCGCGATGACCTTGACGTTGTGGCTCGCGGCCACCGCGGCGAGCTGATCGGCCTGCGGGGCCTCGCCCTTGAAGGCGACGCCGCCGTTGGAGGAGCGGAACACGTTGTCGGAGGTGGCCCCGGAACAGGCGAGGTTCACCGCGACGTCGGCGATCGCGCCCGCGCTGCGCACCTCGGCGGAGTCGGAGCGGTGACATCCGCCCGCGGTGGTCCCGTACACCTTGGTGGGGTCGTAGGTGCTTCCGGTGATCCAGGCCCGGTCGGTCCCGTCGCGACTGCCGGTGTTGGTCAGGCTGTTGCCCTTCCAGCGGCCGGCCTCGCCGGAGATGTAGCTGTCGCCCATGGACACCACGGCGGTCGGGCCGGTGCCCGGACTGGCAGCGGAGGTGCCGGCCCCGCCGGCCAGCAGAGCGCTGACGGCGAGCGGGAGGACCATCCCGGCACCGGCCAGCCGTCGCATACGACTGCGGCCCCGGTCCTTGCTGACCTTGCGGAATCCGATCACTGCGGAACTCCTGCGTTCGGCCACGCCGAAGTCGGCGACGACTGCGTCGGCGACGACTGCGTCGCGTGGCTGGGAAGTGGGGGTACCGCCGGCCGGTGGCATCGGAAAGGTGACACGCGGCTGCTTGTTACCGCTAGGTACAGGCAAGTTACGAACAAGTAACAACCGACCGGTCGTTCGGCGGCTCACCTTCCGCAACGCAAACGGCTCCGCCCCCGCGCCGTAGGGCGACGGGGGCGGAGCCGGCGGTTTCGACTGCTGTGCGTTTCAGCCGAAACCCGTTCTCAGCCGACCAGTTGGTCGTATGCGGGGAGGGTGAGGAAGTCCGCGTAGTCCGCGTCCAGGGAGACCTGGAGGAGGAGGTCGTGGGCCTGCTGCCACTTGCCGGCCGCGAAGGCCTCCTCGCCGACCTCGGCGCGGATGGCGGCCAGTTCCTCGGCGGCGATCGCGCGGGTGAGCTCCGCCGTGGCGAGCACGTGCTCGCCCTCGTGCTCGAAGGTGACGCCGGCGTTGATCCACTGCCAGATCTGCGAGCGCGAGATCTCGGCCGTGGCCGCGTCCTCCATCAGGCCGAAGATGCCGACGGCGCCGAGGCCGCGCAGCCAGGCCTCGATGTAGCGGATGCCGACCTGGACCGCGTTGCGCAGGCCCTCGTACGTCGGCTTCGCGTCCAGGGAGTCGATCGCGATGAGCTCGCCCGGGGCCACCGAGACGTCCTCGCGCAGGCGGTCCTTCTGGTTCGGCTTGTCGCCGAGGACCGCGTCGAAGGAGGCCATCGCGATCGGGACCAGGTCGGGGTGGGCGACCCAGGAGCCGTCGAAGCCGTCGCCCGCCTCGCGGTCCTTGTCGGCCTTGACCTTCTCGAAGGCGACCTTGTTGGCCTCGGCGTCCTTGCGGGACGGGATGAAGGCCGCCATGCCGCCGATGGCGTGCGCGCCGCGCTTGTGGCAGGTGCGCACCAACAGTTCGGTGTACGCCCGCATGAACGGGGCGGTCATCGTCACCGCGTTGCGGTCCGGCAGGACGAACTTCTCGCCGCCGTCACGGAAGTTCTTGACGATGGAGAAGAGGTAGTCCCAGCGGCCCGCGTTCAGTCCGGCCGCGTGGTCGCGCAGCTCGTAGAGGATCTCCTCCATCTCGTACGCGGCGGTGATCGTCTCGATGAGGACGGTCGCGCGCACGGTTCCCTGCGGGATGCCGACGTAGTCCTGTGCGAAGACGAAGATGTCGTTCCAGAGGCGTGCCTCCAGGTGCGACTCCGTCTTCGGCAGGTAGAAGTACGGGCCCTTGCCGAGGTCGATCAGGCGCTTCGCGTTGTGGAAGAAGTACAGGCCGAAGTCCACGAGCGAGCCGGAGGCCGGGCCGCCCTCGAACCGCAGGTGGCGCTCCTCCAGGTGCCAGCCGCGCGGGCGCATGACCACGGTCGCGAGCTCGTCGGCCGCCTTGAGGGCGTACGACTTGCCGGTGCGGGCGTCGGTGAAGTCGATGCGCCGCTCGTAGGCGTCGATCAGGTTGAGCTGGCCGAGGACGACGTTCTCCCAGGTGGGAGCGGAGGCGTCCTCGAAGTCGGCGAGCCAGACCTTGGCGCCCGAGTTCAGGGCGTTGATGGTCATCTTGCGGTCCGTCGGACCGGTGATCTCCACACGGCGGTCGTTCAGCGCGGCCGGGGCCGGCGCCACCTTCCAGTCGCCCTCGCGGACCTGTGCGGTCTCCGGGAGGAAGTCGAGGGTGGAGGTCCGGGCGATCTCGGCACGGCGCTCGGCGCGGCGGGCGAGGAGCTCGGCGCGGCGGGGGGCGAACCGCCGGTGGAGCTCGGCCACGAAGGCGAGAGCCGCTTCGGTGAGGACTTCGTCCTGCCGGGGCAGGGGTTCGGCGTCGACGATGGCCAGCGGGGACGGCGCTGGTGCGGACATATCTGTCACTCCTTCAGCGGCGGTGCCTGGCGGCCGCGGGGGAATGCTCGCGCGAGACGGCACGCAGTGCCGTCGGGTGTGGAGAGTTCCGGGATACGGTCGCGGGCGCCGTCTGTGGGTTCAGGGCGTTTCTGACCAGTGGATAGTAATTTCCTCATGGTGGAAGTTCAATGGTTTGTTGATGTCGAGATTCTCTTGGTCGACACATTCCGCCCGTCGGTGGCCCTCAGTGCCACTGTCGTCACGCCGTGCTCAGAGCAGACGCGCCAGGTCGGGCGGCGTGTCGATGTCGAAGGCCTCCGCGACGTCCGAGCACTCCACCAGCATGAGCTCTTCGGCGTGTCGTGCGAGGTGTACGCGCGCCCCCTTGTCGCCCGTGGCCGTCGCCGCGATGTCGGCCCAGCGGTCCGCGCCGAACAGCACGGGGTGGCCGCGCTCCCCGTCGTACGCCGCCGCCACCAGACTCGCGGGGGAGCGGTACGCCTCCCGGACCCGGGCGACGGCCGCCGGACCGATGCCCGGCTGGTCCACCAGCGAGACCAGGGCCGCGCTGGCGCCCGTACCGGCCAGCGAGGTGAGACCGACGCGCAGGGAGGAGCCCATGCCCTGCGCCCAGTCCGGGTTCTCCACGAGCACGCAGCCGGTCAGGTCCGCGCGCTCGCGGACCTCGGGTGCGCCGGCGCCGAGCACCACGTGGACCGGGCCGCAGCCCGCTTCGCGCAGCACCCGTACGGCGTTCTCGACCAGCGGGCGGCCGCGGTAGGGGAGCAGGGCCTTGGGCCGCCCGCCGAGCCGCCGGCCGCCGCCGGCCGCCAGGAGCAGGCCCGCGATCACTGGTGGAGCGGTGTGGGCGGGGAGGGTGTCGTCTTGGGCTGACATGCCACCGATTCTCGCTCCTGCACGCCCTGCGGTGAGCGCCGTGTCAGAGTGCGCCGTACGGAGGCCAGGGCGGCCCCGATCCGCAGCGGCCGGGAGATCCGGTTCTCGGCGGCGCTCGCCAGGGCGCGTTCGTCACGGTCGGTCAACATCTCGGCTTCTCCTTGCCATTCGGGGGCCAATACAGCGAGTCTGGTCCTCGATTGGCCTGGCCGTCAGAGCCAATCAGGGGAGGTTGGCATGGCAAACGGGCGAGTGGTCCAGACAGCGGACAGAACCATCGGCAGCCGCCAGCTCGCCGCCCTGCTCCCCGCCGAGGTGCTGGCCCGCCCGGGCTACCGGGCGCTCGCCGACGCCGTGCGCACGCTGATCCTCGACGGCCGGATCGCCCTGCACGTACGGCTGCCCGCCGAACGCGAGCTCGCCGAGGCGGTCGGTGCCAGCCGGGCCACCGTCACCGGCGCCTACGACCTGCTGCGCGAGAGCGGTTACGTCCGCAGCCGGCGCGGCTCCGGCACCTGGACCGAGCTCCCCGACGGCCACCGCCCGGTCGGGGCGCACGCGCTCGTCGGGGCGGGCGGCTACGGCGCCGACGGGGACACCGGCATCGACCTCGCCATCGCCGCCATGGGCGCACCCGACGGCAGCCTCGCCGAAGCGCTCGCCTGGGCCGCCCCCAGGCTGCCGGGGCTCGCCCGCTCGCCGGGCTACCACCCCTTCGGGATGCCCGAGCTGCGGACGGCGATCGCCGAGCGGTTCACCCGCCGCGGACTGCCCACCCGCCCCGAGCAGATCCTGGTCACGGCCGGAGCCCAGCAGGCCTTCGCGCTGGTCGTCGGCCTCCTGTGCCGGGCGGGGGACCGGGTCGTCACCGAGAACCCGACCTACGCCAACGCCCTCGACGCCCTGCGCCACGCGCGGCTGCGCACCGGGTCCATCGCCGTCTCCGACGCCGGCTGGGACATGGAGATAGCCGAGTCCACGTTGCGGCAGCTGGTGCCCCGGCTGGCGTACGTGATCCCCGACTTCCACAACCCGACGGGCGCGCTGATGCCCCCGGAGCAGCGGATGCGGCTGCTGGCGGCCACCCGGGCCACCGGGACCTGGCTGGTGGTCGACGAGACGATCGCCGACATCGCCCTGGACGTTCCCGCGCCCGCGCCCCTGGCCTCGCTCGGGCCGCGCGGCGGCGCGGACCACGTGATCACCATCGGCTCGCTCAGCAAGACGCACTGGGGCGGCCTGCGGGTGGGCTGGGTCCGGGCCACCGAAAAGATGATCATGGAGCTGACCGCCGTACGGGTCGCCGCCGACATGACCGGCTCCGTCCTCGACCAGCTGGTCGCGCTCCCCCTGATGGACGGCCTGGACCGGACCCTGCCCGCCCGCCTCGCGCAGCTGCGGACCCAGCGCGAGGCCCTGGTGCGCGCCCTCCAGCGGTACGCGCCGGAATGGTCCTGGCAGCTGCCGCCGGGCGGGCTCTCGCTCTGGGTCGACCTGGGCGAGCCGGTCAGCTCCGCGCTGGGCGAGCGGTCCGCGGCCGCCGGAGTGCACATCGGCCGAGGGGCCCGCTTCGGGGTGGACCCGGGCACCTTCGAACACCGCCTGCGGATCCCGTACTCGCTGCCCGCCGACCGCCTGGACGAGGGCGTACGGCTCCTCGCGCAGGCGTTCCACGACGGCGTCCCGCTGACCCCGGCGGTGGAACGGCCGCACTGGGTGGCCTGATTCCTGACCGCCCGTCGCCCCGCGGCCACTTCGCCGACCTGCGTGTCAGCCGACGCTCAGGGCGAGCAGACAGGTGTCGTCCTCGTTCTCCTCGGGCGTGCACGCCTCCATGATGCGGTCGAGGGCGTCCTGCGGGCCGAGTCCGCCGCAGCTCGTCAGCACCTTGCCCAGGAGCTCGATGCCGTCCGTGATGTCCTCGCCCCGGCGCTCGACCATGCCGTCCGTGTAGAGCAGCAGCAGGTCCCCGGGGCGAAGCTCCACGGTCGCGGTCCCGTACTCGTGCCCGGGCAGGAGTCCGAAGAGGGGCCCCCGGTGCGCCGTGTCCAGGGCCGAGGCCGCTCCGTCACGCAGCAGCAGCGGCGCCGGATGGCCGGCGCACGCCCATCGGAACCGCCGGCCCCGGTCGATGTGCCCGATGATCCCGGTCGCGGTCTCGGCGGCGGGGTCGGCGCACAGCAGCTCGTTGAGCCAGGTGGTCAGCTGGCCCGCGTGCGTCCCCGGGGCGTGGGCGAGACCCGCGAGGGCGTGCCGCTGCTGCGCCATCCGGGCGACCGCCCTCAGCCCGTGGCCGCAGGCGTCGCCGATGGCGAGCAGGATCCGGCCGTCCGGCAGCGCGCGGCACTTGTACCAGTCGCCGCCCACCGCGGAGTCCGCTTCCACCGGCAGGTACGCGGCCGCCACCGACAGGCCCGCCTGCGCCAGTTCCGTGGAGTGCGTCGGGAGCAGCGCCTCCCGCAGGGCGGAGGCCACGCGCCGCTCGGCGGCGGCCTGCTCCCGCAGCCGGTCGGACTGCCTGCGCGTCGCGGCGAGCCGCTGCCGACTGCGTACCTGGGACGTCAGATCGCGCGCGATGATGTGCACCGACCAGGGAAGCCCGTCGGTCGCGATGACCGGATGCCCCACCAACTGGAGGGTACGCACCTCCCCGAGCACGCTGAAGCGGATCTCTGCCCCGGGCGGCTCCTCTCCGTCGACCAGCGCCAGCAGGAACGTCCCGAAGCGCGGTACGTCCTCCAGGAGCACCGTGTCGCACAGGTCGGCGAGTGACAGGGGCCGGGACGGATCGTTGCGGAAGATCGACGACAACCCCTCCGACCAGGTGACCTCGCCGGACAGCAGGTCCCAGGTGCCCCATCCCATGGACGCGATGTACTGCGCGTCGAGCGAGAGCAGTTCCATGCGGTTGTGGGCCGCCCGCCACGTCGCCAGCACCTTCCCGCCGCAGGCCGCCGCGTCGTACAGGAGCTTCGTGCGGTGCAGACCGTCGCTGCGCTGCTCCGTATAGTCCAGGGCGTACGACTTCAGGGCGCGACCGGTGCGCAGCACGGAGTCCAGGGCCCCGACGAGCCCGCCGACCGCGGCGCCGGGCTGGACCTCCAGCAACCGCCGGCCGATCTGGCGATCGGGAGCCTCCAGCCACTCGGCGGCGCGGACGTGGTTGCCGGCCGTGACGGTGAAGTCGACCGTCCGTCCGGCCTCGTCGTGTTCGGGCGTGAACAGCGCGGCCGACAGCGGGATGGCGGGCAGCGTCGCACAGACACACGCCCACGGGTCGTGCTCCCCGTCCTCGTCACCGCAGCCGTGCCCGGGCCCCGCCGCACCGCACCGGCAGGACTCCCCGACCTCGCCGGCCGACTGCGCCCCGGACCCTGCGGGTCCTTCGTCGAGCCGGACCCCCGCATCGTGGCGGGCGGCCTCCCGCAAAGCCGTCACCTCGCGGGCGAGGAGCTGCTTCAGCGTGTCGGGGTCCTGGGGGACGAAGGGGCTCATATGGCATCACCGGCTGGGTAGCTGGCACCGGCGGCGCCGCCGCGGTCACGCGGCGGGCATGCCCGTGCGCAGTGTGGCAAGGACGCGGGTCAGGAGGCGTGAGCCACGATCCCTTCCTTCCGTCGGTACGGGGCTGCGAAGTGCGCCTGCCCAGCCGCCCGCCGTCCACGCGGGCGGGACGCCGAAGGGGCCGTCCGGCCCGCCGCCGGAGGACTTCCGGCCCGCCCCCGACGCCCACTACGGCGTGCGGATGAGCCGGCGGGTCGCGGCGGCCGCGACCGCCGCCGTACGGGAGTCCACGCCCAGCTTCGCGTACACGTGCACCAGGTGCGACTTGACCGTGGCCTGGCTGAGGAAGAGCCTCTTGGAGATCTGCTGGTTCGACAGGCCGTCCGCGACCAGTTGCAGCACCTCCAGCTCCCGCTTCGTCAGCGCCTCCGCCGGGGTCCGCATCCGGTCCATGAGCCGCAGCGCCACCGCCGGGGCCAGCGCCGACTGACCCTCCGCGGCCGTCCGTACGGCTGCCGCCAGCTCCTCCGGCGGGGCGTCCTTGAGCAGGTAGCCCGAGGCGCCCGCCTCGACCGCCGCCAGGATGTCCGCGTCCGTGTCGTACGTGGTCAGCACCAGCACCCGGGGCGCGTCCGGGCGGGCCGTGATCAGGGCCGTCGCCGCGGAGCCGTGCATGCCGGGCCCGAACTGGAGGTCCATCAGGACCACGTCCACGGACTCCTGTGCCGCCAGCTCCACCGCCCGCTCGGCGGTCGCGGCCTCCGCCACCACCGCGAAGTCCGCCTCGGTGTCCAGGACCGCACGCAGCCCCGCCCGGACCACCGGGTGGTCGTCGGCGAGCAGCAGACGGATGGTCACGGTGCCTCCACGGGTTCCAGCGGCAACGGCAGGGTGACGGCCACGGCGGTGCCCTGGCCGGGGTCGGACTCCACGGTGAACAGCCCGCCCAGCGTCTCGGCACGCGAGCGCATCGCGGGCAGCCCGAAGCCGCCGTCGCCCGAGCCCGCGCCGGAACGGGACGCCGCCGCGGAGAGGTCGAAGCCCTGCCCGTCGTCCACGACGTCCAGCGTGACCGAGGCGTCCATGAAGGTCAGGGTGATCTCGGCACGCCCGGCCCGCGCATGGCGCACCACATTGGCCAGCGCCGACTGCGCGATCCGCAGCAGGGCCACCTCGTAGGGCGTCGGCAGCACCCTCGGGCTGCCGCTCAGCGAGAACCGGACCCGGGGCCACGGCGCCGCCGCGCACAGCCGCCCCAATGCCGCCGCGAGGGAGCCGTGCTCCAGGTCCGGCGGGGTGAGCGCCCGTACGAAGCGACGCGCCTCGGCCAGGTTCTCCTGGGCGGCCTCCCGGGCGCGGGCGATGTGCTCCACCGCCGGGCCCGGCGCGGGGTCCGGCTCCCCGAGGGCGCGCTCCGCGGCCCGCAGGAGCAGCTGGATGGAGGACAACCCCTGGGCGAGGGTGTCGTGGATCTCCCGGGCCAGGCGCTCGCGCTCGGCCAGGATCCCGGCGCTGCGCTCCGCGGCGGCCAGCTCGGCCCGCGTCGCGATGAGCTCCTCGATCAGCTCGCGGCGGCGTTCGCTCTCGCGGTACAGCGCCTGGTAGCCCAGTACGGTCGCCACCGCCACCGCCCCGCCCAGCAGCGGCCCCAGGAAGGCGCCGGGGTTCACCGCGCCGCCGTGCGCGGGGCCGTTGTGCCCGAGGTAGCCGGCGATGGCGGCGCAGGCCGTCACCGCGACGGCCGCGACCCCCCAGCGCAGCCGCAGCAGGTGCAGCTCCAGGAAGTACAGCGGGAAGGCGATCCACAGGCCGTCGGGGGAGAGCGCGAGCAGCGCCGCCCACAGTGCCCCGAGCCCGGCCAGCCACAGCGCCCCGGCGCGCGGGGAGCTGTGCACCGCCGGGACCCGAACGCCGCCCAGGTACGCGGCGGCCAGCACCGCGCAGAGCGCCACCACCCAGCCGGAGCGTGGCGCGGAACCGGCGACGGCCCGCCCGGCGGCGAGTGCGAGCAGCGCGAGGAACAGCGCGTGCAGGCACAGCCGCAGCACTTTCGACACGGGCGTGAGGGCGCGAGGGGCGCGGGGGTCGCGAGGGGCGCGGGGGTCCGGTGCAGTCATGGCCTGACCAGCGTAAGTCGGTGCGGACCGGCCCCGGTCAACCAAAAGTTTGATGTCCCGGTGCGCCCTTCGATACCAGGATCGCTCCTGTGGCGCGATGCCTTGTGTCCCCGCGGAAGACCAAGGTGGGGAACATGTTCGTCGCATGGAGAGATCTACGGTTCGCCAAGGGCCGCTTCGCCCTCATGGGCTCGGTCGTCGTGCTGATCACGCTGCTGGTCGGCCTGCTGTCCGGGCTCACCTCCGGCCTGGCCCGGGAGAACGTCTCGGCCGTCACCGGCCTGCCCGCCACGCACCTGGCCTTCGCCGCGCCCACCGGGGACCAGGAGGTCTCCTTCGCCCGCTCGCAGGTGACCGAGAGGGCCTGGCAGGCGTGGCGCAAGGGGCCGGGGGTGAAGTCCGCCGAGCCGCTCGGCATCCGCACCACCAACGCCGTATCGGGTGAGCGCACCGCCGCCGTCTCGGTCTTCGGCGTGGACCCGGCCGGCCCGCTCGCCCCGAAGGGGACCGGTCTGGCCCAGGGCCGGGTGGTCCTCGCGGAGAAGGCCGCGAAGGAGCTCGGCGGCCTCACGGCAGGCGCCGCGCTGAAGATCGGCCCGCTCGAACTGACCGTGGCCGCAGTCTCCGGGACCGCCGCCTACAGCCACACCCCGGTCGTGTGGATGGACCTCAACGACTGGCAGCGCATCGGGAATCCCGGCACCTCCCTCGACACCCTCGCCACCGTCGTCGCCGTCTCGGGGACCGGCGTCGACCTCGCCGCCGCGGACGGGGCCGCGGGGACCGCGGTTCGCACCGTCGACGAGGCGCTGGGCGCCATCGGCTCGTACCAGGCCGAGAACGGCTCGCTGCAGCTGATGCGCGGCTTCCTCTTCGCCATCTCGGCCCTGGTGACGGGCGCCTTCTTCACCGTCTGGACGATCCAGCGCAGCGGGGACGTCGCCGTCCTGAAGGCACTGGGTGCCTCCACCCCGTATCTGCTGAAGGACGCCCTCGGCCAGGCCGTGGTCATGCTCGCGCTCGGCACCGGGCTGGGCACCGCGCTCGCCGCCGGCTTCGGCGCGCTGATCAGCGGCGGGGACGTGCCCTTCGTCCTGGACGCCGCCACCGTGCTGGGGCCCGCCGCGATCATGATCGTGCTCGGCGCGCTGGGCGCCGCCCTGTCCATCCGGCGGATCACCGCCGTAGACCCGCTGACCGCTCTGGGGAGCGCCCGATGACCCTGCTCGTGGACGACGTGACGCTCACCTACCCCGACGGCGAGAGCCGGCTCACCGCCCTCGACGCGGTCCGCCTGGAGGTGCCCGCGGGCACGCTGACGGCGGTGATCGGACCGTCGGGATCCGGCAAGTCCAGCCTGCTCGCGGTCGCCGCCACCCTCGTCACCCCGGACTCGGGGCGGGTCGTCGTGGCGGGCCGGGACACCGCGCACCTCACCGCCGCCGAGAAGTCGGCGCTGCGCCGGGAGAAGATCGGCATCGTCTTCCAGCAGCCGAACCTGCTGGCCTCGCTGACCGCCGCCGAACAGCTCCAGGTCATGGGGCACCTGTCCGGGCGCCCCGCACGGCAGCTGCGCCCGCGGGCGCTGGAGCTGCTGGACGCGGTGGGCCTGGCCGACAAGGCCGACAAGCGTCCCCACCAGCTCTCCGGCGGGCAGCGCCAGCGCGTCAACATCGCCCGCGCCCTGATGAACGAGCCCGCGGTGCTGCTGGTCGACGAGCCGACCAGCGCCCTGGACCACGAGCGGGGCGCGGCGGTCCTCGACCTGCTGGTCGCCCTGACCCGCGAGCGTTCCACCGCCACGGTGCTGGTCACCCACGACCGCGCCCACCTGGAGCGGATGGACCGGACGGTGACGATGACCGACGGCTGCCTGACGCAGGGGCCGGAGCCCGCCCGGGCGGCCTGACCGCCCCCCTCGCGGGGGCGTACGGCAGGTCACATACGGCACGGAAAGGTCCCGCCGCCCCTCACCGAGGGGCGCCGGGGCCTTCGTATTGTCCGCGCCGGACGGGGCCTACGCCGGGGTCTGGTTGGACAGGGCCACCGACAGCTCGGCGGCCACGCCCTGAAGGATCGGCACGAAGGACTCGGCCACGGCCTCGGTCACCCGGCCCGCCGGGCCGGAGATGGAGATCGCGGCGGCGGTCGGCGAGTTCGGCACCGAGACGGCGAGGCAGCGGACTCCTATCTCCTGCTCGTTGTCGTCGACCGCGTAGCCCGACTTGCGGACCTGCTCCAGCGCGTCGAGGAAGCCCTCGGGCGTGGTGATGGTCTTCTCGGTCGCCGCCGGCATCCCGGTGCGGGCGAGGAGGGCGCGCACCTCGTCGGCGGGGGTGTGGGCGAGGAGCGCCTTGCCGACACCGGTGGAGTGCGGCAGCACCCGGCGGCCGACCTCGGTGAACATGCGCATCGAGTGCTTGGAGGGCACCTGGGCGACGTAGACGATCTCGTCCCCGTCGAGCAGGGCCATGTTCGCCGTCTCGCCGGTCTCCTCGACCAGACGGGCCAGATAGGGGCGGGCCCAGGTACCCAGCAGCCGCGACGCGGACTCGCCGAGGCGGATCAGGCGGGGGCCGAGGGAGTACCGTCGGTTGGGCTGCTGGCGTACGTAACCGCACGCCACCAGCGTGCGCATCAGGCGATGGATGGTGGGCAGGGGCAGACCGCTGGCGGCGGAGAGCTCGCTGAGGCCCACCTCGCCCCCGGCGTCCGCCATGCGTTCGAGCAGATCGAAGGCGCGCTCAAGGGACTGGACGCCACCGCTGGCGGCAGGGGTCTTTGAGGAAGCGTCGGTGGTGCTGGCGCTGGACGTCGGCACGGCGCGGTCCTTTCGGTGCTGGCAGGCAAGGGAGCAGCCTACCCGGCGGCCGACGGCGGCCCTAGTGCTGGGGTCGGGCCCGTCACCGCCGGTCAGAGGTGGTGTGTCCGGGTGGCGGACGTCCTCGGGAAGTTACCTTCCCCGTTCCCGGTGGTGGTAGCTACATTCTGTATAGCGAAATCATAATTCCATCCTGTGGAAACATCCAACTGGGATCCAGATCGGTCAGCCGCCCCTCCGGGCGCTCTTGACTGCTCCCGGATCGCCATGAAGACTCCCTCAACAGAACGTTGAATTTCGCTCTGTGGAAGTAGATGGGGAGGTTCCGGTGTCCGACGTGGCTGTGGAACTGGTACTGCGCTCGACGCGCGTCATCACCCCCGAGGGGACGCGTGCCGCTTCGGTGGCCGTCGCCGGCGGGAAGATCACGGCCGTGCTGGCGTACGAGGCCGAGGTACCGGCCGGAGCCCGGCTGGAGGACTTCGGCGACGACGTCCTGCTCCCCGGCCTGGTCGACACCCACGTCCACGTGAACGACCCGGGCCGCACGGAGTGGGAAGGCTTCTGGACGGCCACCCGCGCCGCGGCGGCCGGAGGCATCACCACGATCCTCGACATGCCGCTGAACTCCCTGCCGCCGACCACCACGACGGACAACCTGCGCGTCAAGCAGGAGGTCGCCCGCGCCAAGGCGCACGTGGACGTCGGCTTCTGGGGCGGCGCCCTGCCGGACAACGTCAAGGACCTGCGCCCGCTGCACGACGCCGGCGTCTACGGCTTCAAGTGCTTCCTGTCGCCCTCCGGCGTCGAGGAGTTCCCCGAGCTGGACCAGGAGCAGCTGGCCACCTCCCTCGCCGAGATCACCGGCTTCGGCGGACTGATGATCGTGCACGCCGAGGACCCCCACCACCTCGACGCCGCCCCCGTCGTCCCGGGCCCCAAGTACGCCGACTTCCTCGCCTCCCGCCCGCGCGACGCCGAGAACACCGCGATCGGCAATCTGATCGCCCAGGCCAAGCGGTTGAACGCCCGCGTACACGTCCTGCACCTGTCGTCCTCCGACGCGCTGCCGCTGATCGCCGCCGCCAAGGCCGAGGGCGTCCGGATCACGGTCGAGTCCTGCCCGCACTACCTCACCCTCACGGCCGAGGAAGTGCCCGATGGCGCGAGCGAGTTCAAGTGCTGCCCGCCCATCCGCGAGGCCGCCAACCAGGACCTCCTGTGGGACGCGCTCGCCGACGGCACCATCGACTGCATCGTCTCCGACCACTCGCCCTCCACCGCGGACCTCAAGACCAGCGACTTCTCCACCGCCTGGGGCGGCATCTCCTCCCTCCAGCTGGGCCTGCCCGCCATCTGGACCGAGGCGCGCCGACGCGGCCGGACCCTGGAGGACGTCGTCCGCTGGATGTCCGCCGCCCCGGCGGCGCTCGCCGGCCTGGCGCAGAAGGGCGCGATCGAGGCCGGCCGCGACGCCGACTTCGCCGTGCTGGCCCCCGAAGACACCTTCACCGTGGACCCGGCCGAGCTCCACCACCGCAACCGGGTCACGGCGTACGCGGGCAAGACCCTGCACGGCGTCGTGAAGTCCACCTGGCTGCGCGGTACGAAGATCGCCGACCACGGCACCCCGACCGAGCCCACGGGCCTCCTCCTCGAAAGGCAGAACTGACAGTGGCACAGCGTTCAACTGGACTGGCTTCCTTCACCGGTAACGCGAACCCGTACGGAGGCGGCGACCCGTACGCGGACTACCGCACCGCGGACTTCCCGTTCACCCAGTACGCGAACCTCGCCGCCCGTGAGCTGGGCGCCGGTGTCACCTTCGCCAACGACGAGTTCTTCGCCGAGCGCGAGAACCTGCTGATCGCCGAGGCCGCGCACTTCGACCCCGAGCACTTCGGGCACAAGGGCAAGGTCATGGACGGCTGGGAGACCCGCCGCCGCCGCGGCGTCTCGGCCACCGAGCCCTGGCCCACCCCGGAGGACCACGACTACGCCCTGGTCCGCCTCGGCGCCCCCGGCGTGATCCGCGGCATCGTCGTCGACACCGCCCACTTCCGCGGCAACATGCCGCAGGCCGTATCCGTCGAGGGCACCTCGGTCGAGGGCGCCCCCACGCCCGAGGAGCTCCTCGGTGACGACGTCAAGTGGACGACCCTCGTCCCGCGCACCCCGGTCGGCGGCCACGCCGCCAACGGCTTCGAGGTGAACGCCGAGCAGCGCTTCACGCACCTGCGCGTCAACCAGCACCCGGACGGCGGCATCGCCCGCCTGCGCGTGTACGGCGAGGTCGTCGCGGACCCGAAGTGGCTCGCCGCGCTCGGCACCTTCGACGTCGTGGCGCTGGAGAACGGCGGCTCGGTCGAGGACGCGTCCAACCGCTTCTACTCCCCGCCGACCAACACCATCAACCCGGGCCGCTCCCGCAAGATGGACGACGGCTGGGAGACCGCGCGCCGCCGCGACAACGGCAACGACTGGATCCGCTACCAGCTCGTCGCCGAGTCCGAGATCCGCGCCGTCGAGATCGACACCGCGTACCTCAAGGGCAACTCCGCGGGCTGGGCCTCCCTGTCCGTCAAGACGGGCGAGGACGGGGAGTGGACGGAGTTCCTGCCGCGCACCCGCCTGCAGCCCGACACCAACCACCGCTTCGTCCTGGACGCCCCGGCGGTCGGTACACACGTGCGCATCGACATCTTCCCGGACGGCGGCTTCTCCCGCCTGCGCCTGTTCGGCTCCCTGACGCAGGCCGGCGCCGCCGCGCACGCCGCCCGCCACCAGGAACTGGGCGGCTAGTCCAGCCGCGCCGACGTGTGAGGCGCGGGGTCGGGGCGGAGCCCCCGGCCCCGCACCCGCACCCGCGCCCCGGGGGCCGACACCCCCGGGGCGCGCTGCTTTCGGGGCCGGCCGCACGCCCGGCCGCCTGCACCCCCGCCCGCACGCCCGGCCCGAGGGCTACGCCGCGTGCCCGCCGTCCACGGCGAACTCGGCGCCCGTGACGTACGCGGCCTGCGGTCCCGCGAGGAAGGCCACCACGGCCGCCACCTCCCGCGGGGCGCCGAACCGCCCGAGCGCCGTCATCGCGGCCTGCGCCGCCGCGTACGGCCCGGCCGCCGGGTTCATATCGGTGTCGACCGGCCCCGGATGGACGATGTTCGCGGTGATCCCGCGCTCGCCCAGCTCCCGCGCGAGGGCCTTGGTCAGCCCGATCATGGCGGACTTGCTCATCGTGTAGAGCGTTCCGCCGCCCGCCGGCACCCGCTGGCTCATGCACGTTCCGATGGTGATGATCCGCCCGCCGGAGCCCATCCGCCGGGCGGCCGCCTGCGTGGTGGCGAAGACGCCGCGCACGTTGACCGCGAGCACGTGGTCCACGTCGGCCGCCGTCAGCCCCTCCAGGGGCCCGATGACCCCGACCCCCGCGTTGTTGACCAGGACGTCGAGCCTCCCCAGCTCCCGTACGGCCCGCTCCACCGCCTCCGCGGCGGCCTCCGGATCCGCCGCATCGGCCTGCAGGGCCAGGCCGCGCCGCCCGAGTGCCTCGATCTTCCCGACGACCTCGCCCGCCGCCTGCGCGTCGCTGACGTAGGTGAACGCGACGTCCGCGCCCTCCTCGGCCAGCCGCAGCGCGGTCGCGGCCCCGATCCCCCGGCTGCCGCCCGTCACCAGTGCCACCTTGCCGTCCATGGTGTTCCTCCCTCGATTGCCCACTAAGTGGTTGCGGCTTCAATGAAATGGGAATCAGCGGGCGGGTGCTGGCGGGAATCGGACACGGCGTTCTCGCGCGCCGCGGCGATGAGTTCTCCGGGGTCCGGGAGTCTGAACCCGCAGGACGACCGAGCAAGGAGCGCAGAGACATGGGCAAGCTGACCCTCACCACCTTTCTGACCCTCGACGGTGTGATGCAGGCCCCCGGTGGCCCGGACGAGGACCGCAGCGGCGGGTTCGACTACGGCGGGTGGCTCGTGCCGTTCGCCGACGAGGGGATGGGGGAGTTCGTCACCGAGGTGTTCGGGCGGACCGAGGCGTTCCTGCTCGGGCGGCGGACGTACGAGATCTTCGCCTCGTACTGGCCGGAGCACGACGACCCCGCCGACCCGGTGGCGGGCGCACTGAACCGCCTGCCGAAGTACGTGGCCTCCACCACCCTCAAGGAGCCCGCCTGGGGGCCGGCCACCGTGCTGGACGGGGAGCACCTGCAGAGCGAGATCGTGCGGGTGAAGGACGCGATGGAGGGGGAGCTGCAGGTGCACGGCAGTGGGCGGCTCGCACAGTGGCTGCTGGCCCGGGACCTCGTGGACGAGCTGAACCTGCTGGTGTTCCCGGTCTTCCTGGGCGCCGGGCGGCGGCTGTTCCCGACCGGCGGGCTGCCGACGGCCTTCGAACTGACCGGCTCCCGCACGACGTCGGCCGGGACCGCCATCCACACCTACCGGCCGAAGGGGCGGGCCGCCTTCGGCTCGTTCGGCGACTGAACTACCGCGGGTCCAGGGCCAGCTGGACCACGCGGCCCTCGCGCAGGACCAGCAGGTCCGGGGCCTCGTGCTCGTAGTGCCGGATCCGGCCGACCGGGCCCGGCGGGCGGATGTGGCGGGCGAGGAGCAGCAGGAGGTCCTCCAGCTCCGGGAGCTGTTCCTCGTGGACCTCCTGGCGGGCGGTCAGGGCCCAGCCGCCGTCCGGGCGCCGCCCGAGGTCCCCGACGAGCATGCCCGCGACCCGCGCGGCCGGGCCGCGGGCCGCGAGGAGCCCGTCCCCCGTCAGTTGACGCCGCACGTGGGCCAGTACGGCTTCCGGTGTGTCGTCGAGCAGGTCGAACGCCAGGTCAAGGGCGTAGAGATCAGCCATGACGCCGATGCTACGGGGCGCGGGGCGGCGGACCGGAAAAGGGTCGACCGCCATGATCGGCTCCGGTACGGTGAGCGCGCATCCGTGCGAGCCGCCGAAGTCTCCACCACTCAAACCGTCGGAGACACCGCGATGACCGTGATCTCGCCCGCCCTGGACGTTCCCCGCCGGGCCTGGCTCGCCGATCTGCCCGTGCTGGCCGTCGCCGTCGTCTGGGGCGGCAGCTACCTCGCCGCCAAGGGCGTCACCACCGCGCACACGGTCGTCGCCGTGCTCGTGCTCCGGTTCGCGCTGGTCCTTCCCGTCCTGGTCGTGGCCGGGTGGGGACGGCTGCGCGCGCTGACCCCCGCTCAGCTGCGCGGCGCCGGGCTGCTGGGGCTCGTACTCGGCGGGATCTTCCTGCTGGAGACCTACGGGGTCGTCCACACCTCCGCCACCAACGCCGGGCTGATCATCAGCCTGACCATGATCCTCACCCCGCTCGCCGAGGCCGCGGTGAGCAGGCGGGCGCCGTCCGGCGCGTTCCTCGCGGCCGCCGCGCTGTCCGCGGGCGGGGTCGTGCTGCTCACCCAGGGCGCCGGTTTCACCGCGCCCGCCTCCGGTGACCTGCTGATCCTCGGCGCCGCGTGCGCGCGGACCGTGCACGTCCTGCTGATGGCCCGGGTGAAGGCCGTGCAGGACGCCGACGCGCTGTCCCTGACCACCGTGCAGCTCGGCGGCGCGGTGCTGGTCTTCGCCCTGCTGGCGGCCCTCCCGGGGACGGGCGACAGCCCCTGGGCCGCCGGCGTGGGCTTCGGTGCGGCGCAATGGGCCGGCCTGGCCTTCCTCTCGGTCTTCTGCACGCTCTTCGCCTTCTTCGTGCAGATGTGGGCCGTACGGCGCACCTCGCCCTCCCGGGTCAGCCTGCTGCTCGGCACCGAGCCCCTGTGGGCGGCCCTCGCCGGCATCGCGATCGGCGGAGAGCACCTGGGCCCGCTCGGCTACGCGGGCGTCGTCCTGGTACTGGCCGGCACCGCGTGGGGCCGCCGCGCCGTGGCCCGCGCACATCCCGCGCACACCCCCTAACCTTGCAGCTCCTTCTGGCAGGTGTCGTACGTGTCGAAGCACAGGTCGACGACTCCTGGGAGCTGGCGGATCCGCTCCTCGAGCCTGGCCCGGCTCTCCTCATGGAAGCCCTCGGGTACCTGCACCGTCAGCTCGAGCCGACCCGCCCACTCGCCGACCGAGACGCTCGTGGCTCCGAACTCCTTCAGCCGTGCCTTCTTCTTGTTGAAGTCCGGGTCGTGGAACCGGGAGGTGGAATCGAGGTTTGCGTGGAAAGAGGGAGGCGGCCCGTTGCCCGTGTCCGGCGGCATGACGGAAGGCAGTGCCATGGCTGCCGCGGCCGCGAGCGGGGCACTCGCCGCCCACCACCCCCCTGGACGGTTGTCTGCGTCGGCGAGGGCTGCGAACAGCAGCAGCACCGCTGTTGGCAGGAACAGGAACATGCCGATGACCAAGCCGACCACCGCCCAGGCCAGCAGCCCGGCGCTCAGGAAGATGCACACTCGGGCAAAGGCTTTGGGGTGTTCTCGCAGCTGGAGCGGGGTGATGACCGCCATCGCGGTCAGCACGAAGTACCCCGCGACAGCGGTGAACATCACTATTCCGATCAAGGTTACGACTGCGGCGACCACCGCAGCTGCCACGGCCCATCCCGCCTGCCGGGCCGCCACCTGCTGTACCTCGGACACCCTACCCCCCCTTGAACGCGTTCAATTGAACGTGTTCAAGATAACATGGGTGCTGATCAACGCATTGAGGAAAGCACCCCCGCGGGGCGGTGCACCCGGCTCGAGCTCGTCGAGCAGGCCGGGCCCCGGCCGCTCGACGCTCCGTGGTCCGGCCTGCTGAACGCCCGGCCGGGCTTACGGGCGAACAGGGGGCCGGCGCACCGGGGTAGCCCATGCGGTCGTACCCCACAGCAGACCCCACACCAGAAAATAGGGAGACCAGAGCAGCAGGTCCACACGGGACAGATGACGCGCGATCCCCACGTCGGACGGATCCACGTGAACGCTGCCCGTCAACACCATGACGTCACCGACGAAGCCAAAACCCAACACGCCACACGCCCGCAACACCATGAGGCATCCGATGATCCACATCGGCACGGTCAAGAGCCGGCGTGGCAGCACGTGTCCCCAGGGCCGCACTGTGGCTAGCGCCGCCAACGCGCCCACGACGACCAGGCCAACCGAGATCCAGTGGCCGGCGATCGCGCCGGGAGTTTGCGCGACGAGCTCCTCACGGGCCGACCGCGGCAAAGGAGCACTGGAGGTGAGCGCCGTGCCGCCCAGCGCCCAATAGAGTTTGAGCGTCCCGTAGCCGACGAGGGTCCAGACACAAGTCGCGTAGGCGGCCCATCGCCGTACTGACAGGGTGCGGCGCATCGCAGGCCGCGTGTCCATCACTCCCGTCATTTCGTGTCCCGCCCCGTGTTCGCCACGGCTGTGGTGTCCAGTCCCAGGCGGCGAGTGCAGATCCAGGCCATGGCCAGCCAGAGGCAGAGGGCGGCGACGCCCTGAACTGCGGCCCACGGCGACCATCCACCGGGACCGGAAGGGAAGAGGACTTCCCGGGCCACGTGGATTTGACTGACCGCCGCCAGTGCGCCCGTTGCCCACACCCCGAGGAGTAGCAGCGGGCGCGGCGCCAGACCGCCCCACGGCCGAACGGCGGCGAGCGCGATGACGGCGGAGAGCAGACCAAGTAGGGCCAGCGTCCACTGGGTGAGCGCGACATCCGCCGTCTCGGCGTACTGCGAGGCGCTCACCTGTGGCCCACCGGGGATGCCCAGGCGTCCTTGGGTCGCGTAGTAGCCCTTCTCCACCACGTATACCAGTTGGGCGAGAGCGGACAGGTACGCGGGCCATGCCCATGTAGGGGCTACCGCGGTCGGGCGACGTGCCAGCCGCCACCGCCGAGCGGCTTCTATCGCCTTCGCGTTCATGCGCCCGGCACCTGGCTCAGGTCAGGGAAGCTCGTCATGCGTTCACGATCACACCGGCATCCGCGCCCGGTCTTCGTGCCCGAGAATGAGCCATCTCCCCCGCGCGAGGGAGACAAAGAGAGAAAACCTGAGAGGGTTCACGATGTACGGCCTCCAACCCGGAGTCCCGCTACACCCCCAGGAAAGCCCGGCTGGCCGCAGGAGCGGGGATGGCTCCCCGCTCAGGCCGGGGAGACGGTGGAGCAGATCGTGGGCGCGGTCCGTGACGGCCTAGCCCCGCCCGCGCCAGAACGCCTGTCCGAAAAACGCCGCAGTCAGGGGCGGACCCCCGCCATAGGGTGGCCCAATGCCCGTGCGCTCAGAGAACCGGCAGGTCCGGGAGTTCCTCCAGCCGGACCCGGCGCCGCTCCCGGCGCGAGCGCTCGCACGCCTCCGCGACCCGGAGCGCGGCGAGCGCCTCCCGGCCGTCGCAGGGGTTGGCGCCCTCCCCGCGCACCAGGTGCACGAAGGCCGCCAGCTCCGCCTCGTACGCGGGGCCGAAGCGTTCCAGGAAGCCCGTCCACGGCTTGCTGGCCGAGGGCGGACCGTGCGGTTCCGTCGAGGCGATCGGCGTACGGTCGTCGAGTCCGGCCGAGACCTGGTCCAGCTCCCCGGCCAGCTCCATGCGCACGTCGTAGCCGGCGCCGTTGATCCGCGAGCCCGTGCAGGTGGCCAGGGTGCCGTCGTCCAGCGTGAGGACGGCCGCAGCCGTGTCGACGTCTCCGGTCTCCCGGAACTGCGCCGGCCCCGCGTCCGACCCGGCCGCGTACACCTCGACCACCTCGTGCCCGGTCACCCAGCGGATCATGTCGAAGTCGTGCACCAGGCAGTCCCGGTACAGCCCGCCGGAGGTCGCCAGGTACGCGGCGCTCGGCGGCGCCGGATCGGCCGTCGTCGTCCGTACGGTGTGCAGCCTGCCCAGGGCGCCCGAACGGACCAGCTCCCGCGCCGTGCGGTAGCCCGCGTCGAAGCGGCGCATGAAACCCACTTGCAGCAGCCCGCCCGCGGCCGTCACCTCGCGCAGCACCGCCAGGGTGCGGTCCAGGTCCGGGGCCACGGGCTTCTCGCAGAACACCGGCAGCCCGGCGCGCACCGCCCGTACGACCATCTCGGCGTGCGCGTCGGTCGCGCAGGTCACGACCACCGCGTCCACGCCCCAGGTGAAGACCTGCTCGACGGAGGGCGCGGCGGTGGCCCCGAGCCGGTCGGCGAGGCGCGCCGCCCGCGCGGGATCGGCGTCCGCGAGCAGGAGCGAGCCCGCCTCCGGGTGGCGGGACAGGGCCGCCGCGTGGAAGGAGCCGATCCGGCCCGTTCCGATGAGCCCGATGCGCATGCACTCAACGTGACCCCCTCCGGGGGACCTGTCAATCTGCCCGCGCATGCCCCGATGGCCCTTCATGGTCCACTGTGGCGGATACTGAGCGGCTGGAACCGGAATGACCGAATTGGTGACGAGGGAAGGGCGCGGCGACGTGGCTAGGGTTCGGACAGGGGTACGCGTCGTGGGCGCCGTGCTCGCGGCGGTACTGGGGGCCTCGCTCGCGGGCTGCAGCAGTACGGGCGGCAAGCGCGCCGAGGAGCGGGCGAAGGCCGCCGAGGCGGGCCGGCCCGCGGTGTCCACCCCGCGCTGGACCTTCGCGATGGTCACGCACGCCGGCGACGGCGACACCTTCTGGGACATCGTCCAGAAGGGTGCCAAGGAGGCCGCGGCGAAGGACAACATCAACTTCGTCTACGCCCACGACGACCAGGCACAGCAGCAGGCGCAGTTCGTGCAGAACGCCATCGACCAGAAGGTGGACGGGATCGTCGTCAGCCTCGCCAAGCCCGAAGCCCTCAAGGACGTCATCGCCAAGGCCGTCAAGGCCGGTATCCCGGTGATCACGGTCAACTCCGGATCCGCCCAGTCCGCCGAGTACGGGGCGCTGACCCACATCGGCCAGGACGAGACCATCGCGGGCGAGGCCGTCGGCGCCGAGCTGAGTGAGCGCGGCCGCAAGAAGGCCGTCTGCGTCCTGCACGAGCAGGGCAACGTGGGCCACGAGCAGCGCTGCGCCGGGGCCAAGAAGACCTTCTCCGGGACCATGGAGAACCTCTACGTCGAGGGCACCAACATGCCCTCCGTCCAGGCGGCCGTCCAGGCCAAGCTGCAGGCGGACCCCTCCGTCGACGCGATCCTCACCCTCGGCGCGCCCTTCGCTCCCACCGCCGTCAAGGCCAAGGACGCGGCGGGCAGCAAGGCCGAGGTGGACACCTTCGACCTCAACGAGTCGGTCGCCCGCGACCTGAAGTCCGGCGCCCTCGGCTTCGCCGTCGACCAGCAGCCCTACCTCCAGGGCTACCAGGCCATCGACCTGCTCTGGCTCTACCGCTACAACGCGGACGTGCTCGGCGGCGGGCGCCCGGTCCTCACGGGCCCGCAGATCGTCACCGCGGCCGAGTCCGCCAAGCTGGAGGAGTTCATCAAGCGGGGCAGCCGATGAGCACGCTCGGCGCCGTCGACGAACGGCTCGCGCCGACGTCCGCGGTGCGCAGGCTGTTCGGCCGCCCGGAGCTGGGCGCCGTCGTCGGCGCCGCCGCGGTCTTCGTCTTCTTCTCCTTCGCCGCCGACAGCTTCCTGCGGGCGTCGAGCCTCAGCACGGTCCTGTACTCGGCCTCGACCATCGGGATCATGGCCGTCCCCGTGGCCCTGCTGATGATCGGCGGCGAGTTCGACCTCTCCGCCGGTGTCATGGTCACCACCTCCGCCCTGCTGAGTTCGATGTTCAGCTACCAGATGACCGCCAACGTATGGGTCGGCGTCCTGGTGTCGCTGCTGGTCACCCTGGCCGTCGGCCTCTTCAACGGATTCATGCTGACCCGCACCAAGCTGCCCAGCTTCATCATCACGCTGGGCACCTTCCTGATGCTGACCGGCCTGAACCTCGGCTTCACCAAACTGATCAGCGGCACGGTCTCCACCAAGACCATCGCCGACATGGAGGGCTTCTCCTCCGCCCGCGCCCTGTTCGCCTCGCAGTGGACGCTCGGCCCGGTCACCCTCAAGGTCACCGTCCTGTGGTGGCTGGCCCTGGTCGCCGTGGCCACCTGGATCCTGCTGCGCACCCGCGCCGGGAACTGGATCTTCGCGGTGGGCGGCGGAGCCGACGCGGCCCGCGCGACCGGCGTACCCGTCGTGAAGACCCGTATCGGCCTCTACATGGGCGTCGCCCTGTGCGCCTGGATCTCCGGGCAGCACATCCTCTTCTCGTTCGACGTGGTCCAGTCGGGCGAGGGCGTCGGCAACGAGTTCCTCTACATCATCGCGGCCGTCATCGGCGGCTGTCTGATGACCGGGGGCTACGGCTCCGCCATCGGCTCGGCGGTCGGCGCCTTCATCTTCGGCATGACCAGCAACGGCATCGTCTACGCCCAGTGGAACCCGGACTGGTTCAAGTTCTTCCTGGGCGCGATGCTGCTGCTGGCCACGCTGCTCAACGCATGGGTCCGCAAGCGGGCGGAGGCACGGGCATGACCGGCGCACTGGTGAAGCTGACCGACGTCAGCAAGTTCTACGGCAACATCCGCGCCCTCCAGGGGGTCTCCCTGGAGGTCTCGGCGGGCGAGATCACGTGCGTGCTCGGCGACAACGGCGCCGGCAAGTCCACCCTCATCAAGATCATCGCGGGGCTGCACCGGCACGACGCCGGCACCTTCGAGATCGAGGGGGAGTCGACCGCGCTCGCCAACCCGCGCGCCGCCCTCGACCACGGCATCGCCACCGTCTACCAGGACCTCGCCGTCGTCCCGCTCATGCCCGTCTGGCGCAACTTCTTCCTCGGCTCCGAGCCCACCAAGGGCCGTGGTCCCCTCCGCCGCCTGGACGTGGAGTTCATGCGGGCGACCACCCGCGCCGAGCTGCTGCGCATGGGCATCGACCTGCGCGACGTGGACCAGCCCATCGGGACCCTGTCCGGCGGCGAACGGCAGTGCGTGGCCATCGCCCGCGCCGTCTACTTCGGTGCGAAGGTCCTCGTACTGGACGAGCCCACCGCCGCCCTCGGCGTCAAGCAGTCCGGAGTGGTCCTCAAGTACGTCGCCGCCGCCCGCGACGCGGGTCTGGGCGTGGTCCTGATCACCCACAACCCGCACCACGCCTACCTGGTGGGGGACCGTTTCGTCCTCCTCAAGCGCGGCACCATGGCGGGCAGCCACACCCGTGACTCGATCACCCTCGACGAGCTCACCCGTCAGATGGCGGGCGGCTCCGAGCTGGACGAGCTCAGCCACGAACTGGAGCGGGTGGCACAATCAGCACCAGGCGCCACCCCCGGCGCAGCGGGCCCGGCCGGCCCGGCCGGCGAAGCCGACCCGGCTTCCCGTACCACCGCACCCACGAGGGACGACACGACTCGATGAGCACGTACCGGGACTTCACGCTCTCCCACCGGGGGTCGGCGCGAGGCACCGTCCTGCGGACCATCGGAACCCGTGAGCGCCGGTCGCACCTGACCGCCCCGCGCGTCCCGACCGTCGGCATCGACATCGGCGGCACCAAGGTGATGGCCGGGGTCGTCGACGCCGACGGCATCATCCTGGAGAAGATCCGCACCGAGACCCCGGACAAGTCCAAGAGCCCCAAGGTCGTCGAGGACACCATCGTCGAGCTGGTCCTGGACCTCTCGGACCGGCACGACGTGCACGCGGTGGGCATCGGCGCGGCCGGCTGGGTCGACGCCGACCGCTCCCGCGTCCTGTTCGCGCCCCACCTGGCCTGGCGCGACGAGCCGCTGCGCGACGCCCTGCAGTCCCGGCTCGCGGTACCGGTCATGGTCGACAACGACGCCAACACCGCCGCCTGGGCGGAGTGGCGCTTCGGCGCCGGACGCGGCGAGGACCACCTCGTCATGATCACGCTGGGCACCGGCATCGGCGGCGCCATCCTCGAAGGCGGCCAGGTCAAGCGCGGCCGGTACGGGGTCGCCGGGGAGTTCGGCCACATGCAGGTCGTCCCCGGCGGCCACCGCTGCCCCTGCGGGAACCGAGGCTGCTGGGAGCAGTACAGCTCCGGCAACGCCCTCGTCCGCGAGGCCCGCGAGCTCGCCGCGGCCGACTCCCCGGTCGCGCACAACATCATCGCCAGGGTCGGCGGCAACGTCTCGGAGATCACCGGGCCGCTCATCACCGAGCTGGCCCGCGAGGGCGACGCCATGTGCGTCGAACTGCTCCAGGACATCGGCCAGTGGCTCGGCGTCGGCATCGCCAACCTCGCCGCCGCCCTCGACCCCGCCTGCTTCGTCATCGGGGGCGGCGTCAGCGCCGCCGACGACCTGCTGATCGGGCCCGCCCGGGACGCCTTCCGCCGCCACCTCACGGGCCGCGGCTACCGGCCGGAGGCCCGTATCGCCAAGGCCCAGCTCGGTCCCGAGGCCGGCATGGTCGGCGCCGCCGACCTCGCCCGGCTCGTCGCCCGGCGCTTCCGCCGCGCCACGCGCCGCCGCGTCGAGCGGTACGAACGGTACGAGCGCTACGCGCAGCAGCTGGGCCGGCGCGACACCGCGGCTCCCACGGACGCCAAGGACGACCAGCAGCCGTGACCCCGCCCACCCTGCCCCACCAGGCCTCCGCCCCCGACGAGGGCGGCGCGCCCCCGGCCACCGCCGAGGACCGCCGGCACGTCGTCAAACGCCGCTGGATCACCGCGATCATCATCCTGCTGCTGATCGGCGTACCCGCCGGCTACCTGGCCATCTCCACCCAGCAGAGCCGCGAGAGCGGGCGCGACAAGGCCGCCCGGGTCGGCGCGTCCAAGGTGCGCCCCGGCTGGCCCTCCAAGGTGCAGCGCAGCATCTACGAGGTGCCCATCCCGCCGAAGGCCTGGCGGGTCGGGTTCCTGGAGACCAACAACTGGCGCACCAGCCGGCTGTACACCCAGTTCGCGGTCACCCCGCCCGAGCTGGACGCGTTCCTGGCCTCCGTCGGCACCAGCCGCGAGCAGCTGACCCCCGGGGTGTCGATCTCCGATCACGACACCTCGGTCGCCGGATGGCACTGGAAGCCCGGGACCGAGTGGCTCGGGACCACCCTCGAACAGGACGACCCGAGGCCCACCCGGGACATCACCGTCGACCTCACCGACCCCAAGGTCTCCAAGGTGTACGTGGTCTCCTCGACCACCCCCTGAGCGACCGCACGGTGGGCCGGGCCCCGTCCCCCCGGTCACAGCACTAGGCTCGGATCATGAAGCTCACCAAGCGGCTGCACTCCTGCGTCCAGCTGGAGAAGGACGGGCACACGCTCGTCATCGACCCGGGCGCCTTCAGCGAAGCGGACGCGGGCCTGGGGGCCGACGTCCTGCTCGTCACGCACGAGCACCCCGACCACTTCGAGGAGGGCCGGCTGCGGGCCGCCCTCGACGCGAATCCGGCGGCCGCGCTGTGGACCCTGCGCAGCGTCGCGGACAGGCTCGCCCCCGCCTATCCCGGCCGGGTGCACACCGTCGGCCACGGGGACGCCTTCACCGCCGCCGGGTTCGAGGTGCAGGTGCACGGGGAACTGCACGCGGTGATCCACCCGGACCTCCCGCGGGTGACGAACGTCGGCTACCTCGTCGACGGTTCGCTCTTCCACCCGGGGGACGCGCTGACCGTGCCCGGGGTGCCGGTGCAGACCCTGATGGTCCCGGTGCACGCCCCCTGGAACAAGGTCTCCGAGGTGATCGACTACCTCCGCGAGGTCAAGCCGCGCCGGGCCCTGGACATCCACGACGCCTACCTCGCCGACATCGCCCGGCCGATCTACGACTTCGCCCTGGACACCCTGGGCGGCACCGACCACGGGCGACTCTCCGCCGGGGACAGCGCCGACCTCTGAGTGTCGGTGGCGGGCGGTAGGTTGGAACGTATGCGTATCGCCACCTTCAACGTCAATTCCATCACCGCCCGGCTGCCGCGCCTGCTGGCCTGGCTGGAGGCCTCCGGCACCGACGTCCTGTGCGTCCAGGAGACCAAGTGCTCCGCGGAGCAGTTCCCGCACGCCGAGCTGCGCGAGTTGGGCTATGAGTCGGTGGTCAATGCCACCGGCCGCTGGAACGGCGTGGCCCTGCTCTCCAAGGTCGGTCTGGAGGACGTGGTCGTCGGCCTGGCCGACGGTCCCGGATACGAGGGTGTCGACGAGCCCCGCGCGATCTCCGCCACCTGCGGCGGGGTGCGGCTCTGGTCGGTGTACGTGCCCAACGGCCGCGAGGTCGAGCACGACCACTACGGCTACAAGCTCGACTGGTTCCGGGCGCTGACCGCGGCCGTCGCCGAGGACGCGGCCGGCCCGCGCCCCTTCGCGGTGCTCGGCGACTTCAACGTGGCCCCGACCGACGAGGACGTCTGGGACCCGGCCGTCTTCGCGGGCATGACCCACGTCACCCCCGCCGAGCGGGCCGCCCTGGAGGCGCTGCGGGCGGCGGGGCTCTCCGACGTGGTCCCGCGCCCCCTGAAGTACGACCGTCCCTACACCTACTGGGACTACCGCCAGCTCGCCTTCCCCAAGAACAGGGGCATGCGCATCGACCTGGTATACGGGAACGAACCCTTCACCAAGGCCGTCACCGACGCCTACGTCGACCGCGAGGAGCGCAAGGGCAAGGGCGCCTCCGACCACGCGCCCGTCGTCGTGGACCTGGACCTCGACCGTTAGGAGACGCCCGTCCCCCGGACGGGCCGGGGATCCGGGCCGGGGGATCCGGGCCGGCGGATCCAGGCGCGCCCTGTGGCCAGGGGTGGATCCTGGTGCGACGCTGGGCGGTATGAACATCCCTTTCCTGGACAACTGGCTGAACCGGCGTGAAACGGAACAGGGTGCGGGGCTCGCCGCCGCCCTCGCGGCCGACCCCGAGGGCGTGACCGAGATGTTCTCGGAGTGCGAGATGCTGCGGGTCCAGGCCCGGGCGGCAGGGCTCGAACTCGACGAGAGCCAGGCCTCCTTGGAAGAGCTCGACCAGCTGATGCCCCGCTGGCGCAGGGACCCCGAGATCGTGCCCTGGCTCGGCAACGACGCCGGTTTCTACCTCGGGACCGTGATCATCCGGACCGTCCCGGGCGCCGGCTGGCAGGTGTGGCCCAACGGCCAGCCGGTGATCCGGCTGGCCTCGGGCCGCGAGCTGAACGTGATCGAGTCGGGGGTGTCCTGGGCGATGACCGGATCCCCCGAGCTCAGCCAGGCGTACGCCGAGGCCTCCGAGGCCTCGTCGAGCTTTCCGCCCCGGTGAGCGTGTCGCGGCGGGGTGCCCGTCCGCGGCTGGATAGCTTGCGCTGACCTCGACACACCGACAACCGGGCAGGGCAGCGCATGGCCGTCGATCCGTTGATCGAACTACGGGACGTCAACAAGCACTTCGGGCAGTTGCACGTCCTGCGGGACATCAATCTCACCGTCGGCCGCGGGGAGGTGGTGGTGGTCATCGGCCCCTCCGGCTCCGGCAAATCGACCCTGTGCCGGGCGGTCAACCGGCTGGAGACCGTCGAGTCGGGCACGATCCTGCTCGACGGGAAGCCGGTGCCGGCCGAGGGCAAGGACCTGGCCCGCCTGCGCGCCGAGGTGGGGATGGTCTTCCAGTCCTTCAACCTCTTCGCGCACAAGACCGTCCTCGCCAACGTCTCGCTCGCCCAGGTCAAGGTCCGCGGCCGCGGGAGGGAGGAGGCGGACCAGCGCTCCCGGGAGCTCCTGGAGCGCGTCGGCCTGGCCGACCAGGCCGCCAAGTTCCCCGCCCAGCTCTCGGGCGGCCAGCAGCAGCGCGTGGCCATCGCCCGCGCCCTCGCCATGGACCCCAAGGCCCTGCTCTTCGACGAGCCCACCTCCGCCCTCGACCCCGAGATGATCAACGAGGTGCTGGAGGTCATGCGGCAGCTCGCCCGCGAGGGCATGACCATGGTCGTGGTCACCCACGAGATGGGCTTCGCACGCTCCGCGGCCCACCGCGTGGTCTTCATGGCCGACGGGCGGATCGTCGAGGACCGGACCCCCGAGCAGTTCTTCACCGCCCCGGAGAGCGACCGGGCCAAGGACTTCCTGTCGAAGATCCTCAAGCACTAGGCGGTGTCCGCCTGTGGCCCGGGCCCCGGCTCCGGGCCCGGCCGCCCCGCCCGCGCGTCAGCCGTTCTGGGCGCCGCCGGACAGGGCGCTCTTGGCCTTCCACTGGTCCCAGGACAGGTTCCACTCGCCGTAGCCGTTGCCGAGGTCCGCGTTGCCCTTGGACCCGTCACCGACGACCTCGAAGGGGTCGCCGACCTGCACCTCGGAGTAGAGGGACGCGGCGTCGGAGTCACTCATCCCGACGCAGCCCGAACTGGCATTGGCGCGGCCGAAGTTGGCGCTGTTCCACGGCGCGGCGTGGACGTACATGCCCGACCAGGTCAGCCGCATCGAGTAGTCGACCATCTTGTCGTAGGCGTCGCCCAGGCCCACCGTCTGGGAATCCATCCGGATGGTGCCCTCCTTGGACATCAGCACCATCTTCCCGGACCAGGAGGCCTTCTTGCCGCCCGGCGTACCGGCCGAGACGGAGATGGTCCGGACGTTCTGACCGTCCTCGAAGACCTTCAGCTTCTTCGTGTCGAGGCTGACTTCCATCCGGCGGTCCTTGCCGATCTTGAACTCGGTGGCGTAGTCCCGGGCGAAGAGTCCGCCGCCCTTGCCGGAGTCCACACCGTTCAGGTTCATGTCGACCTTCACGTCGGTGCCGGACTTCCAGTACTCCTTCGGCCGCCAGTCCACCCGGTCCTTGCCGGAGTAGTCCTTGAACCAGCCCCAGGAACCCTCGGTGTTGTTCGACGTGCTGACCTTCAGCTGCTTCTCCACCTCGGCCTTGTTGGTCACCGGGTTGTCGAAGACGAGCGAGACGGGCATCGCCACGCCCACCGTGCTGCCCTTGGGCAGGTTGATCGAGACCTTGTTCACCTTGTCGGCGGCGCCGGTCTTGAACTGCGCCGCCGCGCTCTGGCTTTCGGTGTTCTGCGCCTCCACCTTGTAGTCCGTGCCCGGCGAGGCGTTGCGCTCGGAGGTCCAGGTCTTGCCGTCGGCGGATATCTGGCCGGCCAGCTCCCCGCCCTTGCCGTCCGTCACCTTCACCAGCGCGAGCTTGCCGTCGGCGATGGTCACCTTGACCGGCTCGCCCGCCTTGACCTGATCACCCGTGAGGTTCACCGATATCGCCATGTCCGGCTTCGGCTTCATCTCGGTCTTGCCCGTCGCGCTGCCGCCGTCCCCGCCCGAGCAGGCGGTCAGTGCGGCGGCCAGAAGTGCGGTGCCCGCCATGGCGGTGCGGCGTATGCGGCTCAACGAAGGGCCCCTTCAGGTAGCGGCAATAGTGATCGTTCGCAAATACAGATGCGAATGGGGCGACTTTAGGTTGCGCCTTCCGCGGAAAAGGTCCGCTTTCTCTTTGTGACGACCACCGCAGCGAAACGGTCATCGTCCGGTCACACGCGCCGCGCACGGCGGTCACGGCGGGCTGTGAGAGTCCGGTACATGCTCGCGACCCCTTCCCAGCAGGACCAGCACCGGCACCGGCCCCAGGATCAGAACCGCGAACGGGAGCTCCAGGTGCGCGCCCTGTCCGTCCCCGAGTACGAGGCGTTCCTTTCCCGGCATGGCCGGGCGAGCTTTCTCCAATACCCCTCCTGGGCCCGCGTGAAGGACCTCTGGCGCTCGGAAAGGGTCGGGTGGCACTACCCGGGCGGGGAGATCGAGGGTGCCGGACTCGTTCTCTATCGCCAATTCCCGGGCACCCGCAAATACTTCGCCTACCTCCCCGAGGGTCCCGTCGCCGACTGGTCCGACCCGCACATAGACCGCTGGCTGACGCCCCTCATGCGTCATCTGCGCGCCGCCGGCGCCTTCGCCGTCCGCATCGGCCCCACCCCCGCCTACCGCCGCTGGGACGCCGCCACCGCCAAGGCCGCCACCGGGCCCGGCCGGCAGATATCCGACGTGCTCGCCACCGAGGTCGACCCGGTGGGCGCCGCCCTCGCCGACCGGCTGCGCACCCGGGGCTGGACGCGGTGCGGCGGTGAGAACGACGGTGACGCCCAGCCCCGCCACGTCTTTCGCGTGCCGCTCGCCGGCCGCTCCCTCGATGACGTGTGGGCGGGCCTGAACCAGGAGTGGCGGCGCAATGTGCGCAAGGCCACGAAGGCGGGCGTGGAGTGCGTCCTGGGCACCTCGGCCGACCTGCCCGAGTTCTACCGGCTGCTGCGGATCACCGAGGAGCGCGACGGTTTCCGGCTCGGCCGCTCCCTCGCGTACTACGAGCAGCAGTACCGGGTCCTGAACGAGGAGCAGCCCGGCCGGATGCGGCTCTACCTGGCCGTTCACCGGGGCGAGATCCTCGCCGCCCACACGATGATCGTCGCCGGCAGCCGGGTCTGGTACCAGACCGGCGCCTCCGCCGACCACCGGCGCGACGTGCGCCCCAGCAACGCCCTGCAGTGGCGCATGATGTGCGATGCGCACGCCCTCGGGGCGGAGGAGTACGACATGCGCGGGGTACCCTCCACCCTCGACCCCGACGAACGTTCCTTCGGGCTGCTGCGCTGGAAGCTCGGCACCGGAGGACAGGTCGTCGAGACGCTCGGCGAGTGGGAGACCCCGATGGACGGATACACCAACACGGCGCTCTACAAGGCCTTCCAGGCCTACCTGGCCCGCCGGTGAGCAACGCCGCCACCGCCGAGGGCGCCGCCCCGGCCGCCGCGCCCGCACCGGCGAAGACCTCGGTGCTGCGCAGCGGCGCGCTCATGGCGGCCGGTTCGATCGTCTCCCGCGCCACCGGCTTCATCCGCTCCGCCGTGGTCGTGGCGGCGCTCGGCACCGGACTGCTCGGGGACGGCTACGCCGTCGCCAACACCGTGCCGAACATCATCTACATGCTGCTCATCGGCGGCGCGCTCAACGCCGTCTTCGTCCCCGAACTGGTCCGGGCCGCCCGGGAACACGCGGACGGCGGCAGCGCCTACACCGACCGGCTGCTCACCGCCTGCACGGTGGCGCTCGTGGCGCTGACCGCCCTGGCCGTCCTCGCCGCCCCGCTGATCGTCTCGGTGTACACCGAATACGACGGGGCCCAGGCCACGACCACCGCGGCCCTGGCCCGCTACTGCCTGCCGCAGATCCTCTTCTACGGGCTGTTCACCCTGCTCGGCCAGGTGCTGAACGCCCGCGGCCGGTTCGGCGCGATGATGTGGACCCCGGTCCTCAACAACCTCGTGATCATCGCCGTCTTCGGGCTCTTCCTCTCCTTCTCCCACGACGCGACGGCCGGGCTGACGGCCGCGCAGACCCGCCTCCTCGGGCTCGGCACCACCGCCGGCATCGTCGTCCAGGCCCTCGCCCTGATCCCCTCGCTGCGCGCCGCCCGCTTCCGCTGGCGCCCCCGGTTCGACTGGCGCGGCAGCGGCCTCGGCCGTCCGCTGCGCAACGCGGGCTGGCTGGTCATGCTCGTCCTCACCAACCAGATCGCCTACTGGGTCATCACCCGGCTCTCCACCGCCACCGGACAGCACGCCGTCGAAGCGGGCCTCGCGGGCGGCGCCGGCTACACCGCCTACAGCAACGCCTACCAGCTGTGGATCGTCCCGCAGGGGATCGTCACCGTGTCCCTCGTCACCGCCCTGATGCCCCGGATGAGCGCCGCCGCCTCCGAAGGCGACCTGGGCAGGGTGCGGGCGGACGTCTCCTACGCGCTGCGCTCCAGCGCCGCCCTCGTCGTACCGGCCGCCGCGCTCTTCGCCGCCCTCGCGCCGTGGGTGATGGGCAGCGTCTTCGGGTACGGGCGCACGGGACCGGCCGACATCGCGGTGATGGCGGGCATGCTGATCGCCTTCGCACCGGGCCTGATCGCCTTCTCCGCGCAGTACGTGCTCTCCCGCGGCTTCTACGCACTCTCCGACACCCGCACCCCCTTCTTCCTCAATCTCACCATCGCCGCCCTCAACGCCGGGCTGGCGGCCGCCGCCTACGCCCTGCTCCCGCCGCGCTGGGCGGTCACCGGCATGGCCGCGGCGAACTCCGTCGCCCTGTTCGCGGGCGCCGCCCTCACCGGACACACCCTCGCCCGCCGGCTCGGCCCGCGCGCGGGCACGCGTACCGAGAGGCGGGCGAACGCCGTACGCACCCACCTGCGGCTGCTGACCGCCTGCGTTCCGGCGGCCGCCGCCGGGTACGCGGCGGCCCGCGCCGCCGACCCCTTCGGGGACTTCGCCGCCGTCGGGGCGGGAACCGCGACCCTCGCGCTCGTCGTCGTCCTCCTTGCCGGGCCGCTGCGCCTGACGGAGATCACCGACCTGCTGGGCTTCCTGCGGCGCAAGAAGGGCCGATAACGGGAGGCCGGGCCGCCCCCACCCTGGATACTGACCGGATGCCACGCGTACTGCTGATCGAGGACGACCCTTCCATCCGGGAAGGAGTGGCTCTCGGCCTGCGCCGGCGCGGCCACGAGGTGAGAGCGGCCGAGACCGGTGAGGAGGGCCTCGCCCTGATGGGGGCCTTCCGGCCCGAACTCGTCCTGCTCGACCTGATGCTGCCCGGGATCAACGGCGTGCAGGTCTGCCACCGCATCCGCGAGACCAGCGAGGTGCCGATCATCATGCTCACCGCGCGCGGCGACGACTTCGACATCGTCATCGGCCTGGAGGCCGGAGCCGACGACTACATCGTCAAACCCGCCCGCACGGAGGTCATAGAAGCCCGCATCAAGGCCGTACTGCGCCGCCTCATCGACCCGGTGGGCGTCCGCCCCGAGGTCGAGGTGCACGCCGAACTGGCCATCGACCGCAGCGGGCTCACCGTCGCCAAGAACGGCGAGCGCGTCGCCCTCGCCCCCAGCGAGCTCAAGCTCCTGCTGCACCTGTCGGCCTCGCCCGAGCAGGTCTTCTCCCGCCAGCAGCTGCTGGAGTACGTCTGGGACCACAGCTACCACGCCGACGCGCGGCTCGTGGACGCCTGCGTGCGCCGCCTGCGCCACAAGATCGAGGACCCCGCCGGCGCCCCCCGCTACATACAGACCGTGCGGGGCTTCGGCTACCGCTTCGGCCCGGTCCAAGGCCCGCGACGGTGAGACGCATAGCACCGCTCGGCCTGCGCACCCGGCTCATCGCGGCCTTCCTGCTGGTCGCCGCGATCAGCGCCGTGACCACCGCCGCCTTCACCTACCAGCAGGCGCGCAACGCCATCCTCAAGCAGACCCAGGACACCGCCGTCAACACCCTGCGGGACCAGGTCGAACAGCAGGAGATGCGCCTTCCCCTGACCCAGCAGGAGCTCCAGCGCGTCGTCATCGAGCTCGGCAAGCGCGGCAAACCCCACCCGTGGATCATCTTCGGCGAGTACGAGGACGTGCGCGTCTCCACCAACCCCGACACGCCCACCTCCACCGTGATCACCGACGGCCTGCGCGAGAAGGTCCGCGAGAACCGGTACTCCGCCTTCCAGCGCGTCGAGGACCAGCGCGGCAACCCGTGGCTCACCATCGGCGTCCCCGCCCTCTTCGAGCACAACGGCTACAGCGAACCCACCGGCGCCGTCTTCTACGCCAGCGTCCCCCTGGCCACCGAGAAACAGACCGTCCAGGCCATGGTCGACGCCGCCCAGCAGGGCGCCGTCCCGGGACTGGCCATCGCCGTCGTCCCCGCGCTGCTGGCGGCCCGCAGCGTGCTGCGGCCGGTCCGCGACATGCGCCGGGCCGCCCAGCGGATGGGCCGCGGCCGCCTCGACACCCGCATCGAGGTCCGAGGCGCCGACGAACTCGCCGGACTGGCCCGCACCTTCAACGAGACCGCCCGCGCCCTGGAGCAGTCGGTGACCGAGCTCCGCGAAGCGGAGACCCGCGCCCGCCGCTTCGCCTCCGACGTCTCCCACGAACTGCGCACCCCCCTCGCGGGGATGCTCGCCGTGACCGAGGTCCTCGACGAGGACGCCGCGCACCTGGACGCCGACACCGCCAAGGCCCTGCGCCTGGTGAGCGCCGAGACCGGCAAACTGGCCGTCCTGGTCGAGGACCTGATGGAGATCTCCCGCTTCGACGCCCGGGCCGCCGAGCTCAACCTGGACGACGTGGACATCGCCGAATCCGTGCGCAAGACCCTCGAACGACGCCATTGGGACGACGAACGCGTCGTCGTCGAGCTGCCGTACGGGGTACGCGCCCGACTCGACCCGCGCCGCTTCGACGTGGTCCTCGCCAACCTCGTCGGCAACGCCCTGCGGCACGGCGGCGCGCCCGTGCGCGTGACCGTAAGGACCGCACCGGGGCAGGACGGCGGACGGCTGCTGATCGAGGTCGCCGACAGCGGGCCCGGCATCGCCCCGGAGGTGCTGCCGCACATCTTCGACCGCTTCTTCAAGGCCGACGCGGCGCGGACCCGCTCCGCCGGAAGCGGCCTCGGACTCGCCATCACCCTGGAGAACGTCCGCCTGCACGGCGGCACCCTCCGGGCGGCCAACGGCCCCCTCGGGGGAGCCGTCTTCACCCTCGACATGCCGTTGGAGGCCCGCGCATGACCGGGTGGAAGAGGACATCGCGGACCGCTGCGGGGCTGGCGGCCTGCGCCCTGCTGCTCGCCGGATGCGGGATCAAGACCACCGGGGTGATCGACAGCGGCCACGCCGCCACGGTCAAGAGCCCCGGTGGAAAGACCGCCGTCCTCTACTTCGTCTCCAAGGACGGCAGCCGGCTCGTCCCGGTACCGTTCCCCGTCGACAGCGCCTACACCATCGCGCCCAGGGCGCTCCTCCTGCTGCTGCTGAACGGCCCCAGCGGCCCGGCCCAGGAGGCCGGCCTCACCACGGCGCTGCCCCCGCTGGCCCCCGGACAGGAGTCGGCGCTGGCGGTGAGCGCGTACGCGCAGGGCACGGGGATCACGGTCCACCTGCCCTTCGCCGTGGCGGGACTGTCGAAGACGGCCCGCGACCAGCTGGTGTGCACCATCGGCGTCTCCGCCGTGCCGGACGTCATCAGCCCGGTCGTCCTGCGGGACACCAACACCACCTACCCGGCCGCCGAGTGCGAGGCCCGGCGCTGACGCGTGCGGCCGGCCCGCGGGCCGGCCGCGCCCTTGCGGCCCCGCCGCGCACCGGTCACGGTGGCCCCATGGACCACGCCGCGGACGTACCCGACGTCTTCGACCCCCGGATCTACGCCGAGGGCATCCCCCACGAGCGCTACCGGACCCTTCGCGAGCACCGCCCGGTCTCCTGGCAGGCCGAGCCCGAGATCGACGGCTGGCCGGCCGGACCCGGCTTCTGGGCGGTCACCCGGCACGCCGACGTCGTGCGCGTCATGCGCGACCACCGGACGTACTCCTCCTGGCTGGGCGCCACCCAGATCCGCGACCCCGACCCCGCCGACCTGCCGTTCCTGCGCCGCACCATGCTCAACCAGGACCCGGCCAAGGCCGCCGGCGACCACGGCCGGCTGCGGCGGCTGGTGGCCCGGGCCTTCACCCCGGCCCGCGTCGACGCCTTCGCCGGACGGGTGCGGGACCGCGCCCGGACCCTGCTCGCCGCCGCCCGGGACGGCGCCGAGGACGGCGCCGCCGACCTCGTGCGCACCGTCACCGACGAGTACGCGCTGCTGAACCTGACCGACCTGCTGGGCGTCCCGGCCGCCGACCGGGCACTGCTGCTGGAGTGGACCGTACGGATCATCGGCTACCAGGACCCCGAGGACGCGCCCGCGCCCCGGCTCGGCCCTGACGGCAAGCCCCTCAACCCGCGCTCCCCGGCGCTGCTCGGCGAGATGTTCGCGTACGCCCGCGAGCTGGCCGCCCACAAGCGCGCCCACCCCGGCGACGACGTGATGACCGCCCTGGCCGGGGCCGGGCTCGACCCGGCCGAGCTGGAGATGTTCTTCTTCCTGCTCACCGTCGCGGGCAACGACACCGTGCGCAGCGCGGCCCCCGGCGGCCTGCTCGCCCTGGCCCGGGACCCGGACGCCTACCGTCGGCTCGCGGCGGGGCACTGCTCCCCGGCGGGAGCGGTCGAGGAACTCCTGCGCGTCCACCCACCGGTCCTCAGCTTCCGCCGCACCGCCGCCGTGGACACCGAGCTCGCCGGGCAGCCCGTCCGGGCCGGGGACAAGGTGGTGGTCTTCCACGCCTCCGCCAACCACGACGAGCGCGTCTTCTCCGACCCCGGTCGCCTCGACCTCGCCCGGACGCCCAACCCGCACGTCTCCTTCGGGGACGGCCCGCACGTCTGCCTCGGCGCCCACTTCGCCCGGCTCCAGCTGCGCGTCTTCTACGAGGAGTGGTGCGCGGCCATGCCGCCGCCCGAACTGGCGGGCCCGCCGCGCAGGCTCGTGTCCAACTTCATCAACGGGATCACACGGCTGCCGCTACGGGTGTCCGGGCCGCCGAGGTGACGTCGGCGACCAGCTCCGACACGTCCGGCCCGTAGGCATCGGAGTTGATCACCTTCAGCACGAGGCAGAAGGAGTCCCCGTTGTACGTGCGGGCCAGGCGCTGGTGGTGGCGGGCCAGGTAGCGGGCCGCGGCCTGGTTGCTGTTGGCGGTCTGACCCGACAGCAGGAACACCGGTCGCGAGCCGCGCCCCGCCGTCAGCCGCGCCAGCAGCACGTACTCGACCTGGCCCATCTGCCAGCGGTAGGTCTCGCCGCCGACCTTGATGGACCCGCGGTCCGGGCCGCGCTCCGTGGAGGTGTCGACCCGCACCCCCGGCAGCATGGAGCTCAGGTGCGCCGTCGTACGGGCGTTGGAGACCGGCCCGCCGACGCAGAACTCGGCCCGCTCGCCGAACCCCTGGCGGGCCGTGTCGTGGGTGACGATCTGCACGTTCGCACCGCAGTCCTTGATCAGGGCGGATATCTCCAGCAGCGCGAAGGCGTCGTTGCGGTGCAGCGACGATTCGGTGCCGCCCATCTGCCGGTTGACCACGAACAGGCAGTCCGACCCCGTCGGCAGCCCGAAGAAGGCCTGCTTGCGGCGCAGTTCGCGGCGCGTGAGGTAGGTCCGGGTGAACCAGCCGAAGCCGCCGCTGAGCGCGGTGGCTATCACCCCGAGCACGATGTTGCGCACGTCGTCGTTCATGCGCGGGATGCTAGGGCATCGCCCGCGGGGGCTCATCCGCCGGTACGCGCGGGGGCTCATCGACCGGCACGGGGCCGACGTCCTGACGGAACGCCACGGCGGCCGATAGGCTCGGCGGACGCTGCCACTGGAGGTCCGGATGCACCGTCCCGCCGCACGTCAGTTAGCGCTCGTCGCCCTCGCCGGGGCGCTGGTGTCCACGGGGGCCGCGGCGCCACCGCAGGACTCCGCCCCGGCCAAGGCGCCCGTCGCCGCCGGCTACGGAGGGGCCGTCGCCAGCGTCGACGCCGACGCCTCCGCGGCCGGCATCGCGGTCCTGCGCTCCGGCGGAAACGCCGTGGACGCGGCCGTCGCCACCGCCGCCGCGCTCGGCGTCACCGAGCCCTACTCGGCGGGCATCGGCGGAGGCGGCTACTTCGTCTACTACGACGCCCGCTCGCGCCGCGTGCACACCATCGACGGCCGCGAGACCGCCCCGGCCACGGCCACCGCCGCGCTGTTCCAGGAGAACGGCCTGCCCATCCCCTTCGCCGAGGGCCAGACCAGCGGCCTCGGCGTCGGCGTCCCCGGCACCCCCGCCACCTGGAAGAGCGCCCTCGACGCCTGGGGCACCCGGCCGCTGCGCCACCTGCTGAAGCCCGCCGAGAAACTGGCCCGGGACGGCTTCACCGTGGACGCCACCTTCCGCGCCCAGACCGAGGCCAACCAGGCCCGGTTCAAGGACTTCCCGGACACCGCGAAGCTGTTCATGCCCGGCGGCGCCCTGCCGGTGGTCGGCTCCACCTTCAAGAACCCCGACCTGGCCGCCACCTACGCCGAGCTCGCCCGCAAGGGGACCGGCGCGCTCTACCGGGGTCCCCTCGCCGAGGACATCGTCGACGCCGTCGGCAAGCCCCCCGTGGACCCGGCGGCCACCCGTACCGTCCGCCCCGGCGACCTGACCACCGGCGACCTGCGCGCGTACGAGACCAAGCGGCAGGCCCCGACCCAGGTGAGCTACCGGGGCCTGGACGTCTACAGCATGGCGCCCTCCTCCTCCGGCGGCACGACCGTCGGCGAGGCGCTGAACATCCTGGAGCGCAGCGACCTCGCGCAGCTGTCCGAGACGCAGTACCTGCACCGGTTCATCGAGGCCTCCCGGATCTCCTTCGCCGACCGCGGCCGCTGGGTGGGAGACCCGGCCGCCGAGGACGTGCCGACGCGGGAACTGCTCTCCCAGCGGTACGCGGACACGCGCGCCTGCCTGATCAAGCCCGACCAGGCGCTGACCAGCCCACTCGCCCCCGGCGACCCGCGTCACCCGGCGCCGTGCGCCACCACCGGGCAGGCCGCGCCGACCACATACGAAGGAGAGAACACCACCCACCTGACGGTCGCCGACCGCTGGGGCAACGTGGTCTCCTACACCCTGACCATCGAGTCCACCGGCGGCAGCGCGATCACCGTCCCGGGCCGCGGCTTCCTGCTCAACAACGAGCTCACCGACTTCTCCTTCGCCCCGGCCGCGCCCGGCGTCCCGGACCCGAACCTGCCCGGTCCCGGAAAGCGGCCGCGCTCGTCCATGTCCCCGACCATCGTGCTGGAGGAGGGCCGTCCGGTCCTGGCGGTCGGCTCCCCGGGTGGCGCCACGATCATCACCACCGTCCTGCAGACCCTGACCGGCCACCTGGACCGGGGCCTGCCGCTGGTCGACGCGATCGCCGCGCCGCGGGCCAGCCAGCGCAACCAGAGCACCACCGAGCTGGAGCCGGGCCTGTGGAACAGCCCGCTGCGGACCTCGCTGGAGGCACTCGGCCACGGCTTCCGGCAGAACCCTGAGATCGGCGCCGCCACCGGCGTCCAGCGCCTGCCGGACGGCCGCTGGCTGGCGGCGGCCGAGACCACCCGCCGGGGTGGCGGTTCGGCGATGGTCGTCCACCCGCACGGCAAGCCGTAGCACTGGACCGCGTACGAGACCGCGAGCGCTAGGCGCTGTCGTCAAAGTCCCGCCTGGCCCGCGGTGTCCGGTGCCGCACCTCGCCGCGTTGTCGGGGCGCCCGAGTACGTCCCGTACACGGGCGCCCCTCCGCCTTGCGATGCACGGCACCGGAC
>NZ_JBWKJU010000028.1:29161-65837 GCF_056432025.1 Streptomyces sp. NPDC045695 | reverse complement strand
TTTGTTTTTTTCTCCCCCCCCCCCCCCCCCCCTCCCCTCCCCCCCCCCCCCAGCCCCCCCCCCCCCCCCCCCCCCCCCTCCGCCTTGCGATGCACGGCACCGGACGACGCGGGCTCAACCGACAAGATCCGAAAGAGACGACCTTGGGGGACCGGATCAGGCCGGATGCCCCGGCGTGAGGTCCTGGACGTCGCCGAAGCGCAGCAGGGGCGGCCGCACCGGACCGGGAGGGCCGTGCTCGACGGGCGAGAGCAGGAATCCCACGTGGTCCCCGCCGTCGACGTGCCCTTCGATGCGGCCGACGAACCAGGCGCACGCGTCCTGGAGGACCGGCGCGGTCCCGTGGTCCGGCCGTCGCCAGGCGACGTGCTCGAATTTGTCGAAGCCGTCGTCGCCGGTCCGGCTGCCGAAGAGCTCCGCCGTCCGCTTCTGATCGTTCCGCAGGGCGTGCACCGCCAGGTGCGAGGCGTTGCGCGCGACCCGGTAGGTGCGGTTGGCGACGGAGAGCCACACCATGAAGCGCGGCGGGTCGATCGAGCACTGGGAGGCGAAGCCCACCAGGCAGCCGGCCCGCTCGTCCCCGTCCGCCGCCGTCACCACGTACATCGGGTAGTCGAGTACGCGGGTGAACGCATCCAGCTCTTCCACGATCGGGCCCCTGCCTCCGCACCGCTCCGGTGCACCCTACGGCGTCCCGCCCACGCTACCGCGCGCCGCGGCCGCCGGACGGGTGCGACCCGGCCAGGGGACCCTTTCCAGCCCTTGCGGCCCCTGTGGGGTTCGGATCGCGCGCCGCGGGCAGGCGCGGCAGCCGAAGCGAAACCCGAGAGCAGGAGGGACCGGCATGGCCGCGGACAAGCAGGAGGACCAGGACGTCGTCGCGGTGATCCTCAAGGACCACCGCAGGATGGAGGAGCTCTTCCGCCGGATGCGCAGTGTGGAGGCGGACCGGGCGGGCGCCCTCGCGGAGTTCTCGGCCCTTCTCGTCGCGCACGGCGAGGCGGAGGAGGCCGAGGTCTACGGCGCTCTGAAGAGGTTCAAAGGCGTCGACGACCACGAGGTCGACCACGGCAGCGAGGAGCACGCCGAGGGAAACGAGGCCCTCCTGGCCCTGCTGGAGGTGTCCGAGGTGGGCTCCGACGAGTGGGACGCGCGCCTGGAGGACCTGGTCAAGGCGGTCTCCCACCACCTCGACGAGGAGGAGCGGACCATCCTCAACGGCGCCCGGGAGAACGTGCCCCAGGAGCGCAGGGCCGAGCTCGGGGCGGTGTTCCTGCGGGAGCGCGAGCGCCTGCTCGCGGCCGACTGCGGCAGCGTCGAGAACGTGCGCGCCCTCGTACGGGGAGGGCAACACCCGGGCGAATGAAGCCCGGAGGGCGGGGCAGGCGAGTTCGGGCGGGGCACCGAGGCCACCGCGTACGACGTCGAACCGCCGCGTACGACGTCACCAGAGGAGCGACGGGAGGGACTCCCTCACCGTCTCCGTCTACAGGAGGAGTTGTTTCGCGTGACTGAGCATGTGTGGAGTTACAAGTCGACCGCCGGCCACCTGGCCGGAGCCGATCTGACCGGGTACAAGGTCGAGGCGACCGACGGCAGCATCGGCAAGGTCGACAAGCACTCCTACGAGGCCGGTGACGCCTACATCGTCGTCGACACCGGCGTGTGGATCTTCGGCAAGGAGGTGCTGCTCCCGGCGAGCACCGTGATCCGGATCGATGCGGACGAGGAGAAGGTCTACGTCGACGGCACCAAGGAGCAGATCAAGAACGCCCCGGAGTTCCACCGTGACAAGCACCTCGGTGACGTGGCCTACCGCGAGGAGCTCGGCACGTACTACACCACCGGTGAGCCCTTCGGCCGCCGCCCTGCCTGACCCGGTCGCAATGGGCCCGGACTCCTGGAGTCCGGGCCCGTTCCCCTGTCCGTCACCGGCTCGGCTCATCCGCCGGGCCGCTGTCGCCGGCCGGGGACCGCCGGGGCCTGCGGCGCAGCAGTTCGTCGCGGAGCAGCCGGCCGGCGAGCGGGCCCCCGAACACCACGACGCCGATGGCGACGAGCCAGGTCTGCAGGACGAGGACCGTTCCGAAGGGGCCGTAGGTGACGGCGTTGGACGCGATCAGCGGGGAGAAGACGAGCCGCGAGAAGACCCGCAGTCCGAGCAGTCCGAGCATGGTGGCCACCGCCCCCGGAAGCAGGGCGGCCCACGCGACCCGGCCGCCGAGCAGGAGCCGCTGGGACCACCAGAAGAACAGGGTTCCGATCGCCACCGCGATGAGGCCGCGGGCCGGGGACTCGCGCCACGGCGACGTGATCGCCGACAGGTAGAGGACACCCACCAGCACTGCCAGCCAGAGCGCGTGACGCCATCGGGCCCACCAGCGGGCCGGCGGCAGGTCCCAGACCCTTTCGTAGCCGCTCTGCATCACGGTGCCGAAGGACAGCCCGAATACGGCGAGCAGCGCGAGCCCGAACGCCGTCGTGGTCCGCCAGGCCTGGCCGGGCAGCGCGAAGAGCCGCTCGATCTCCCCTTTGGCGGCCGGCGACACGCCGAGCCCGTCTCCCAGCCATTGTGCGAACCCCTGCCCGCCGCGGGTGTCCGCTGCGGACACGACGATCAGGAGGGGTACCAGCGTCAGGAACCCGAGGGCGGCGAACCCCAGTGCGCGTGGCCACAGTTCCAGGTCCCGCACATGGGCCCAGCGGCGTCCGGCTCGCGCACGGCGGATCGCGCTGCGCATCCGCCCGAAGGGTGAGGTGACGAGCATGGCCGCTCCCGCTGCTGCTCCCACCGTAGGACCCCCGGGCGGGGGATTCCACCGGGATCGGCGGCGCCCGCCCGCGCGCCCGCAGGCCCGCGCGCCCGCGGTCCCGTCGGGCCTGGTCAGGCCGGCGGGTCCTGCGGTGCGACCACGGTGAAGAGCGCTCCCTCGGGATCGGCGAGGACGACCCACCGGCTCGTGCTGGACGTCTCTACGGGAGAGGCGGTCCTGCCGCCGAGCCGGGCGGCGGCCTCCACCGCGCTCTCCAGGTCGGGCACGCGGAAGTGGACGTGCCAGCGGGGGCGGACCACGGGGTCGGGCGCCGCTTCGAGCGCGCCGCCGCTGATGCGGGCCACGGTCTCGTGGCCGTGGCGCAGCACGACGCGGTCGTGCTCGTAGGAGACGGTGCAGCAGCCGGGCCGCTCGACGCCCCAGTCGAGGACCTCCCCGTAGAAGATGGCGGCGGCGAACGCGTCGCGCGTCCGCAGGTGCAGCCAGGCCGGGGCGCTGCCGTGGCCCACCGACCAGTCGGGGACGACCTCGCCCTGCCAGAACCCGAAGACGGCCCCGGCGGGGTCTGCCGCCAGAGCGGCTCGCCCGGTGCCGAACGCCAGGGGGCCCACCGCCATGGTGGCGCCGCGTTCACGGATCCGGGAGGCGGTCACGTCCGCGTCCTCGACGGCGAAGTACGGCGTCCACACCACCGGCACACCCGCGCTGCCCGCGAGCGCGCCGATGCCGGCCACGGGCGCCCCGTCGCGGAAGGCGACCAGATTGCCGTCGCCCGGACCGGCGGGACGGAAGTCCCAGCCGAGGACCGCACCGTAGAACCCCTGTGCGGCATCGAGATCCCGGGCCAGCAGGCTGACCCAGCACGGGGCACCGAAGATCTCGTGGCTCGACGTCGACACAGCTGCCAGCCTCATCTGCCGTTCGCATGGGACGGGACGCCTCCACCGTAGACCGGCGGACAGCCCGGAGGCGGGAGGCATTTCCGTCTGTTCCTCTGAAGATCGACGGAAATACGGCTGAGGTGCTCCGGGCGGGGCAGCCGCACGGTGTCGTCAACTGTTGTCGCGGCCCGCCGCAAAGGGGCCGCACCCGATCCCGGAGGTAAGCGGTGTCCAGTACGGTTCTGACCTCGGGCACCCTGCCAGCCGACCTGATCGCGCTGCCAGGTGTCTACCGGCCGCAGGCCGATACCCGTTTCCTCGCCGAGGCGCTCGCCCGGGAGGACGTGGGCCTGCGGACGGAGGCACTGGAGATCGGCACGGGCACCGGTGCCCTGGCCCTCCAGGCCGCGAGCCGGGGAGCCCGCGTCACGGCGGTCGACGTCTCCTGGCCCGCCGTGGCCACGGCGCGGCTGAACGCGCTGCGCCGCGGACTGCCCGTGCGGGTCCTGCACGGCGACTTCGCCGCACGCACCGCCGGGCGCCGCTTCGACCTCGTCGTCGCCAATCCGCCGTACGTCCCGGCCCCGGGGGCCCGGCTGCCGTCGCGCGGGCCGGAGCAGGCCTGGGACGCCGGTCCCGACGGGCGCGGGGTCATCGACCGGATCTGTGCGCGTGCCCCGAGCCTGCTGCGGTCCGGCGGAGTCCTGCTCATGGTGCATTCGGGCATGTGCGGGCCCCAGGAGACCGTGGAGCGGCTGACCGGGGCGGGGCTGGCCGCGAGGGTCACGGCGAGGACGTCCGTGCCGTGGGGCCCGGTCCTGCGGTCGCGACGGGGCTGGCTGGAGCGGCAGGGCCTGGCGGGCGCGGCCGAGGAATGGGAAGAGCTGGTGATCATCCGTGCCCAGTCCCTCTGAGCGCGGGCGGGCCGCGGCGTCCCTGCGGGACGACGCCCGCCGGATGTGCGTGGAACCGCAGGGCCCGGTCCTGGTCGAAGGCCCTGTCGAGATCGTCATGGAGGACGGGACCGTCGCCCGGTCCGACCGCTTCGTGGTCGCGGTGTGCACCTGCCGCCGCAGCCGCATCCAGCCCTGGTGCGACACCAGCCACCGCCGCCGTGAGCGAGCCGACTCACCGCCCGAGGACAGGAAGCCGCGATGACCCCTCCGAGCCCGCGCGTGAGCGTGAGCCCGCACCCGCGCCCGAAGACGACGGCGCCCGTCGGCGGCCCCCGCCTGGTCGACGGCCGCGGCGAGCTGTCCCGCGCCGTGAGCCGGGCCCTGCGGTCCGGCGGCCCGGCGGAGTACGCCGCGCAGTCCGTGCTGAAGGCGGACCCCTGGGGTGAGGACCTTCAGCTCGCCCTCTACCTGCTGTACGAACTGCACTACCGGGGCTTCGACGGCGTGGACGACGAGCGGGAATGGGACCCGGACCTGCTGCGGCTGCGCCAGTCGCTGGAAGCCCGCTTCCTGCACGCCCTGCGCAGCGATCTGCCCGGCGTCCCCCACTCGGTCGAGGAGGCCTTCGCCCCGCTGCTCGTCGAGCCCGTGGACCTCTCCGGCAGCCTCAGCCACTACCTCGAGACCGAGGGCCGGCGCTGGCAGTTGCGCGAGTACGCGGCCCTGCGCTCCCTCTACCACCTCAAGGAGGCGGACCCGCACGCCTGGGTCATCCCCCGGCTCACCGGCCGCGCCAAGGCCGCCATGGTCGCCATCGAGTACGACGAGTTCGGCGCGGGCCGCCCCGAGCGGATCCACGCCGGGCTCTTCGCGGACCTCATGGCCGACCTCGGCCTGGATGCCGCGTACGGCCGCTACCTGGACCACGCGCCGGCGCCGCTGCTGGCGACCGTGAACCTGATGTCCCTCTTCGGGCTCCACCGGGCCCTGCGCGGAGCCCTCGTCGGACACTTCGCGTGCGTCGAGGTCACCTCCTCGCCCGGTTCCAGACGCCTCGCCAAGGCCATGCGGCGCTGCGACGCGGGGCCGGCCGCCGAGCACTTCTACGCCGAGCACGTCGAAGCGGACGCGGTCCACGAACAGGTCGTCCGCCACGAGGTCATCGGCGGTCTGCTGGCCGACGAGCCCGCCCTGGAGGCGGACATCGCGTTCGGGTGCGCGGCGACCGTCCTGCTGGAGGACCGCCTCGCGCTCCACATCCGCGAGGCGTGGGACCAGGGGCGCAGTGCCTTGCGCTCGCCGCTGCCCGAGGGGTGAGCGCGTAGGGCCGGATGCGGCTCCGTCGGCTCCTTCGCGGCCGCCGGCACCGGGCGCCCCGAGGGCCCGGTGGGTTTGGCCGGCGGCGGGGTGGGCAGCCGCGCCAATGCATACCGACAGGCCCCAGAACGGAGGCCGCACATGTCAACCAGCACGTTGATAGCCGTCATCGTCGTCGGCGCACTCGTCGTGATCGCGCTCACCGTGATCCTGGCGATGCTGGCGCGACGACGGCACCTGCGCAGCCGCTTCGGACCGGAGTACGAACGCGCGGTGGAGGAGAAGGGCGGCAGGATGGCCGCCGAGCGCGACCTGCGGGCCCGCGAGGAACGGCACGACAGGCTCGACATCAAGGAGCTGCCCCCGGAGCGGCGCCGGCACTACGCCGAGGAGTGGAGCGGGGTGCAGGAGCACTTCGTGGACCGGCCCGAAGGCGCGGTGTCCGAGGCGGACGCGCTGGTGTCGCGGCTGATGAAGGAGCGCGGCTACCCCACCGAGGGGTACGGCGGCGCCGTCCGCGACCTCTCGGTCGAGCACGGGCGCACCCTGGAGCACTACCGCGCCGCGCACGACGTCAAGGAACGCAGCGGGAACGGCCAGGCCACGACGGAAGAGCTCCGCGGGGCGATGGTCCACTACCGGGCCCTGTTCGAGGAGCTGCTCACCGACGAGAGGAGCGGGTGACATGCAGATCCACGGTGACAAGGACGAGCGGGACACCGAGCCCGGTCTGACCACGGAGGACCTCGCCCATCCGGGCGGGGCAGGCGCAGACGCGGCGCCGGCCTATCCCGGTGAGGCGACCCGCGACGACGACGAGCGGTTCGGGGGCGGTGAGGCGCGGGACGAGGAGCTCGGGACCGGGGAAAGCCGGGACGAGGGGCTCGGGACCGGGGAAACCACGGACGCGCAGACCCTGGACGCGGACGAGCGCACCCGGGACGGGGACCTCGGAGCCGAGGCCACGTCAGCGGAGACGACGGCGACCGCGACGGATACGGGGGCCGATCAGAGGACCGACGAGGCCGCCGACGACAGCGAGCCGCTCCTCGGCGCCCAGGAGGCGGAGGAGTACCGCAGGGCGTGGAGCGACATCCAGGGCCGGTTCGTCGACGACCCGCAGGCAGCGGTCAGGTCGGCGGACACCTTGGTGGCCGAGGTCATGCAGACCCTGGCCGGTACGTTCGCCTCCCACAAGCAGGGGCTGGAGGGCCAGTGGGACCGGGGCGAGCAGGTGGCGACGGAGGACCTCAGGCTGGCTCTCCAGCACTACCGCTCGTTCTTCAACCGCCTCCTCAAGACCTGAAGGCAGGCGCCGTGACCGAGCACGTCTGGAACTACCCGCCGTCCTCCGGCCACCTGGCCGGGGCCGACCTCACCGGATACAAGGTCGAGGCCACCGACGGCAGCATCGGCAAGGTCGACAAGCACTCCTCCGAGGCCGGCGACGCCTACCTGGTCGTCGACACCGGCGTGTGGATCTTCGGCAAGGAAGTCCTCCTCCCCGCGAGCACGGTCTCCCGGATCGACTTGCAGGAGGAGAAGGTCTACGTGAACCGCACGAAGGAACAGATCAGGAACGCCCCCGAATTCCACCGGGACAAGCACCTGCGCGACGCCGGCTACCGGCAGGAACTGAGCACGTACTACGACGTCGGGGGCCCCGGGGACGGCCCCGTCGGCAGTCATCGCGCGTGAGCGGCTCCCGGGGCGCCGACGTCCGGCCGGGGGGTACCACCCCGCCGCCGAGGATGGAGTGGCACAGCACTGATAAGGACGGCATTAAGGGGTAGACGCCCTCTGAGGCGCCCCGGCGGATCCACCCGTTCCGCCGATTCCCAACGCACACACGAGGAGCATCATGATTCTCGTCGGGCTGATTCTTCTGATCATCGGATTCATCACCGGGATCTCCATCCTCTGGACCATCGGGATCATCCTGCTGGTGATCGGGGCGGTGCTGTGGATCCTGGGCTCGGTCGGGCACGCGGTCGGCGGCCGGCGCCACTACTGGTAGCCGTGGGCTCACGCCGGAGGCGCCAGGCCTGCGGCGGTGACGCGCGAGGACAACGGCCGGCCGCACGCGTGAGCCACACAGAAGCCGGCAGACAGGGGCGGGACCGCTGAGGAAGCGGTCCCGCCCCTGGTTGCGTCCGTACGGGTGAGTTCGCCGGCCCCGCTACGCCGAGGGCGATGTTCACGTGTCCGGGCGAACGAGGCGGGCATACGCGACACCGGGGACGCCGGTACACAGGACGACCGGCCCGGGCGGTTCGCAGACGAGAGCCGGCCCCCCTTCCATTCAGCACATCAGTCAACGCCGGGGTGAGGCGACAGTGGACAAGACGGGAGCAGCCACCGGCGGTCCCGGATGTACGGGAGCGCCGGTCACGGGGCAGTGCCGCCGACTGGCTCTGCGCAGTGTCAGGGGCGCGGTGGCCAAGGGGCGGGACTTCACCCGCCAGGCCCTGAGGGACTGGGGCTGGGACTGTCGCGAGAGCACCGAGGACGCGGTGCTCGTCGTGTCCGAGCTGGTGACCAACGCGGCCCTGCACGCGGACGGCTGCCACGAGCTCGTACTGACCGCAGGGGAAGCACTGCGCATCGATGTGCTCGACGGCGAGAAGGTGCTGCCGTGTCCCCGGGCCGTGCCGCGGCCGGGCGTCCCCGGCGGCCACGGCCTGCACCTAGTCCAGAGGCTCTCCGACCGGTGGGGCTCCTACGCCCATGCGACCGGCAAGGTCGTCTGGGCGGAGATCGAGGCCTCCCGTCTGGCCGCCCGCCGGCCGCCGGGGCCCCACTGAACCCGCCCTCAGGCCCCTGCGACATGGCCCCGGACGCGCTGACGGCCCGCCACCCCCGAAAGGGGTGGCGGGCCGTCAGCGGTCTACGTGCCGGGCGGCGCGAGCGCCGCGGGTGTCGCCCGGATCAGACGCGGATCCAGCGGGCCAACGCCCAGGAGAACGCCCCGAAGAGCATGAGCCCCACGGCGATCACGATCAGCAGCCACGGCCCCGCCCCGGTGTGGGCGAACGACCTCAGCGTGTCGTCGAGCCCCTTCGCCCGCGCGGGGTCGTAGCGCAGCGCCGCGTACACGACGAAGCCGCCGACCGCCGCGAACAGCGTTCCCCGGGCCACACCACCGGTCACGCCGAGGAAGTCGACGGCTTTGCGCCACCGCGCCGAGGCCGCGCCCATGGCGAGGCGCTTGTGGAAGGTGCGCCGCACCGCCTGCACCGCGATGACCACCCCGCCGATGCCGATCCCGAGCCCGACGGCGCCCACCAGCCACTGGCCGGCGGGCAGGTCCAGCGCCTTCGCCGTCACATCGCGCGACTGTTCGTCGCCGGAGCGTCCGCCTCCCGCCGAGGACGCGAAGCTGAACACGGAGAAGGCCACCACGGCGTAGAAGACGGCCCGGGCAGCCGCGGCGAACCGTTTCAGGGGCTTGTCGCCCTCCGGCCCGGCCGCGCCGAACACCGCCTCCGACAGACGCCACAGCATCATGCCGACGAGCCCGACGCCCACGGCCCAGATGAGGAATCCGCCGAAGGGCTTTCCCGCGAGCTCCTGGAGGGCGCCGTGACGGTCGGCCTCCTTGTCGCCGCCGCCAAGGGCGATGCGCACGGCCAGCATGCCGATGAGCACGTACAGCACCCCGCGCGCCACCAGCCCGGCCCGCGCCGTGACCTCCCGGAATTCGCCGCCCCGGGACGCGGCTCTGGCGCCCTTGCGCGCGGCGCCCTCGCCCGCGGTCTCGCTTCTCATGGCGATCAGACCTCGCCGCGCCAGGCGCCCGTCTCGACTCCGCGTGACTCGATGAACAGCTTGAAGCGCTTCAGGTCACCCCCCACCTGACGCTTCACGAAGCCCAGCTTGTCGGCGGCCGCCTCGGCCAGACCGTCGGGCACCCAGTTCATGTGCAGGACGACCTTCGTGGTGGTGGCGTCGATCGGCTGGAAGGTCACCAGCCCGGCCTGTCGGGCCTCGCCGTCGACCGTCATCCACGCCACGCGCCGGTCCGGGAGCTGCTCGGTGATCTGCGCGTCGAACTCGCGCTGCACGCCGTTCACGTTCGTCACCCAGTGGGTGAGCGTGTCGGAGCGCTGCTCGACGCGTTCGACCCCCTCCATGAAGGCGGGGAAGTCCTCGAACTGCGTCCACTGGTTGTACGCCGTGCGTACGGGAACATTGACCTCGACGTACTCCTCGACGTGCGACATGTGCACCCTTTCCGTGTCGTCGGCACCCCGCACCCTGAAGTGCGGGTCGTCCGTCAGGACGTCTTGAGGCGCGGGTACCCGCCCCTGGCGGCGCCATGCACGGGGCCCCGGCCGCCCCGTGGTGCCCGCCTGTGTCAGCTCCCTCGCGTGGGGCAGGCGCGTGCGGGTCCATGCCACCTACCTGCGCCGAGGCGATATGAACAGCGCTCTTCTCCTGCCGACCGTCCTGGGGGGCTCGATCCTGGTCACCGCCGTGGCCGGATGGGCCGTCGACCTGCTGCTGCGCCGCGTCGACGCGAAACACCCCGAAACACCCCTGTGGCACCTGCTGCGGCACTGCCGCCGCGCCCTGCAGATCGTGCTGCTCGCCGCCCTGCTCCAGGGCTCCTACCGGCAGATCGCATGGCCGCCGCTGCGTGACAACGCGGCCACGGTGGGCCGGATCCTGTCGCTGGCCCTGATCGGTGCGGGAGCCTGGCTGATCGTGGCGGTGGCCTCCGCCGTCGTCGAGTCGGGGTACGCCCGCTACGCCACCGGTACCCGCGACCCGGCCCGGGTGCGCCGGGTCCGCACCCAGGTGACGCTGATCATGCGCGTCGTGACGGTCGTGGTGGGCGTCGTCGCCGCCGCCGCGATGCTGCTCACCTTCCCCAGCTTCCGGGCGCTCGGTACCTCCCTGCTCGCCTCGGCGGGGATCATCGGCATCGTGGCCGGCGTCGCGGCCCAGTCCACCCTCGGAAACCTCTTCGCGGGCTTCCAGATCGCCTTCGGCGACATGGTGCGCATAGGAGACACCGTCGTCGTCGCGGGGGAGTGGGGAGTGGTCGAGGACATCACCCTGACCTTCCTCGCCGTACGCACCTGGGACGAACGCCGGCTCACCATGCCCGTCTCGTACTTCACCACGCGGCCGTTCGAGAACTGGTCCCGCGGCGGCGTCCAGATGACCGGCACGGTCTTCGTCCACTGCGACCACAGCGCGCCCGTCGACCGCATGCGCGAGAAGGTCCACGAGATCCTGCTCGCCTGCCCCGAGTGGGACGGCCGCGCCTGGGACCTCGCCGTCACGGAGACGACGCCCTCGACCATGGTGGTGCGCGCCATCGTCACGGCCAAGGACGCCGACGACCTGTGGACCGTGCGCTGTGCCGTACGGGAGCAGCTGATCGGCTGGCTCGCGGAGAAGCACCCCGACGCACTGCCCCGCGTCCTCGTGGGGCCCGCATCGGGAGCCCAGGACACCGACGCGGGGCGGGGCCGGTGACCGGGCACACCCGCACGCTCCGCCGGCCCGGCCGCGGTCCGTACGGCGCGTGTACGGACGACGACGCAGGGCACACGCGCTGCATGACCGTACTCAAGACCAGTGTTCTCGTCCTGGACTGCGCCGAGCCCGAGCCCCTGGCCCGCTTCTACGCCGAACTGCTCGGCGCCACCGCGGGCCCGGCCCCCGGCGACGGGGAGCTGTTCCTCGTCACCGGCGGCGCCGGCGTGGTGCTCGGGGTGCGCCGCGATCCGCATCACACGCCGCCGAGCTGGCCGCTCCCCGAGGACTCCCAGCAGGCCCATCTGCGGATCCTGGTGGCGGAGGACCTCCTGGACGAGGCCGAGCGGGAGGCCGTGGCCCTCGGAGCGCGCCCGGTGGCGGCGGAGGAGGACGGCACCCGGCTGGACAGCCGTACGACACTGCGCCGGTACGCCGATCCGGCAGGGCACTCGTTCGTCCTCGCCGCCGTCCGCGATCAGCCGTAGGCGACGGTCACTTCCCGGAAGCCCAGCGAACCCAGCAGCCCCTCCAGCATCGCCACGGTGTTCTTCTCGGCGCGCTCGGCGAGACCGCTGTCACGCGCGGCCTCGTCGATGTGCCGGGCGGCGAGCTTCTGTACGGCCTGCTCACCGGCCGGGTTGTCGGAGAACAGATCGCCGATCCGGTCCAGCAGGCCCCGCTGCTTCGACACCGCGTACGAACGGTCCGGGTCGAGGGCCGCCGTGCCGAGCACGGCGTGCGGCAGCCGGATGGAGGCCTTGGTGCGGTCGCCGTTCACGGTGACGTTGCCCTCGCTCAGCCCGCCCAGGTCGACGTAGCCGCTGACCGTGCCGGAGCCCACGTACAGGGTGCGGGTTCCGCGGATCGCGTCCGGCAGGAAGGCCGCATCCTTCTCCAGGTCCACGACCACCTGGAAGGTGCCCACGGCCGCCTCGTAACGTTCCATGTCCTGGATCGACTTGAGCAGCGCCGGACCGGAGCGGTCGCGCGTCTCCTCGCCGAAGAGGCCCCCGAATCCGGGGAGCAGACTGAAGCGCTCCACGAGCACGAGCAGCACGACGAGGACCGCCAGGCCGACGGCGACGTGCCCCCACCACGGGCGCCGCGAGCCGCCCGGCCGAGCCGAAGAGGTTTCCATGCTCCGCGGATACCCCCTGGGGGCCGATCCAGCACGCAGCGCCCTCTCCACGCCTCGCCCTCTAGCGGTGGCGGGCGAGGGTGCGTACGAGGACGATCAGCGCGAAGGCGATGACGAGCAGGTGCACCCACGCGGGGCCGGGGGCCGGGGCCAGGGACAGAGCGGTGAGCTGATGTGAGTCCATGATGCGCGCTTGCCCGCAACGGCCGCGTTGACGCCTCCCGTTGAGGGAGGACAGGGCGGACGGCGGGACGGACGACGGGACCGGCGGCCGGTCAGAACCCCGCGGGCCTGCCGGTCGTCAGCCGGGAGGCCTCGATCTCGGCCCAGACGGCCTTCCCGTTTTCATGCGCGTGCGCGCCCCAGCGGTCCGAGAGGCGCTCCACGATGTAGAGGCCGTGGCCGCCCGGCACGCCGCGCTGCGGGGACGGGTGGCGGCGCGGCAGCGTCGTCGTGCCGTCGTACACCTCGATGCGCAGGCGCTCCCCGGCCGTGAGGACGAGTTCGTGACAGCCGTCGGCGTGCAGCGACGCGTTGGTCAGCAGCTCGGACACCAGGAGCAGGGCGTCCTCGGCGGTCTCCGTCCCGTCCCAGCCCCAGTCCTCCAAGGCCTGACGTGTGAAGTCGCGGCCCTTGGCCACGCGACCCCGGACGCCCGCCAGGGCGAGCCGACGACGCTGGCCCCCCACCGGGAAGCCCGCACTCACGGGATCGCCCGTTTCCGGGCCTATGGTCTCCACTGTGGTCTCTCACCCCCACGTTGACGCTGGTATCTGCGCTCGGCACCTGCCCGTGACAGTCTAGGGGACCGCCGGTCTCAAGGCGTTGCCATGTGCAGTCGCAGCGTGAAGGCGGTTTCCGTGGCCCGGACCTCGACCAGATCGCACAGCTGGTGGATCATCCACAGGCCACGGCCGCCCTGGGCCGATGCCAGGGAGGGGCGCCGGCGTCCCGCCAGGGGATCGGCCAGCCGGCCGGCGTCGTGGATCTCCGCGACGACTCCCGAGCCGGGGCCGGCGGTGGCCCACAGCCGCAGCGTGCCCTTCCCGCCTCCGTGGGAAAGGGAGTTGGCCGCCGCCTCACTGATGGCCAGGATGAGGTCGCCGCGCCGAGCCGCGGTCAGGGCCGTGGTGCGTGCCCAGCCCTCGGCGTGCTCGCGCACCTCGGCCAGCCCTCCGTGGGAGTACTCCAGCCGGTACACCGCGCCGTCGTGCTCGGGCAGGGGCAGATCGCAGTCCGCGCAGACCTTGGAAGCGTCGGTGTACGCCGGGCTCACCAGGTCCCGGCCGTCCTCGACCAGCGTCGGGTGCGTGCGGCGTGCCTCGCTCACCACCGAGGGCGCCAGGCCCGGTACGTCGTACGGGCACAGGATGGTCGCCGCCCGGCCGGCGAAGGCCGTGTTGATGAGGGCCTCGTGGCGGGTGGCCTCCCGTACCTCGGCGGGGGAGCGGCCGGGCCAGATCGGCTCGCCGACGATCCGGGCCGCGCGGCCCGCGTGCCGGTCGGCGAAATCCTGCAAAGCGGCCAGGATGCGGCCGGGGTTGCGGCCCAGCTCCGTCATGTCCGTCCAGGTGACATCCGTCACGCCGTCCCCGAGGCTCTCGCGCAGGGCCGCCAGGTGCGGGCCCGGAACGGCGACGAGGACCGGCTCGTCGGCCGACAGGGCGGCACGTACGAAACCGCCCACGCCGGTCAGGTATTCGTCGAGGTCCCGGTAGAAGAGGGCGGGGTGGACGAAGGCCCCGGGTCCGGCGGGCGCTGGAACTGTGATCATGCTGCGACCTCCAGCGCGGCGCATTCGTCCGGGAACATCTCCACTACCTTGCGAAGCGAGTATGGCGGGTCGTGGAGGAGCAGGCGACGCCCCTCCCCCCTGAGAGCGGCCGAGGCCCCCACCAGGGCGGCGACTGCCGCCGGGTCCAGGAAGGCCACGGCGGAAAGATCGAGGTGGACGACAGGGCCCGGAATCCGCACCACGGCGCCGAGCGCGGCCTTCAGATCCTGCCGGGTGTCGAGGTCGCAGCTGCCGCTCAGGCGCGCGCCCGGGCGGTCTGGCAGCGGCAGGGCGTCCAGCGTCGTCGTGGCGCCCGCCGCCGCTCCCGTCCGGGTCGGCGCGCTCCACGCGCCCGCCGCCGCCTCCCCCCGCTGCGCTTGTGCGTCGGCGGGGGAGGCGGGGCGGTCGTGTCGGTGAGGGGACGGCATGGACTCGGGCCTACACCCTGAGCATGCCCTCGCGCAACCGGGCGAGGGTCCGGGACAGGATGCGCGAGACCTGCATCTGGGAGATGCCCAGCTCGGCGCCGACCTCGGCCTGGGTCTTCTCCTCGCCGAAGCGCATCTGCAGGATGAGCCGGTCCCGTTCGTCCAGCTGTTCCAGCAGGGGAGCCAGGGTGTGGAAGTCCTCGAAGAGTTCCATGGCGGGGTCGACCTCACCGAGGCGTTCCGCCAGCGGCCGGGTCGTCTGGGCCGCAGTGGACGGCGCGTCGTCGTCCGGGCCCGCGGCGTCGAGGGAACCGCTGGTGTAGCCGTTCGCGGCCACCAGGCCGTCGATGACCTCGTCCTCGGACAGTTCCAGGTGCTGGGCGATCTCCTTGACCGTCGGCGTCCTGCCCAGGACGTCGGTCAGGGCCTCCTGCGCCTTGGCGAGTTCCATGCGCAGTTCCTGGAGTCGCCGGGGCACGTGCACGGCCCACGTGGTGTCGCGGAAGTAGCGCTTGATCTCACCGACGATGTACGGAAGGGCGAGGGTGGAGAACTCGACCTCGCGCTCCAGGTCGTAGCGGTCGATGGCCTTGATGAGGCCGATGGTTCCCACCTGGATGATGTCGTCCATGTCCAGGCCGCCCCCGGCGGTCCGGGACCGGAAACGTCGCGCGGCGAACTGCACCAGGGAGAGATTCATCTCGATCAGGGTGTTGCGCGTGTACTGGTACTCGCGGGTGCCCTCCTCCAGGGTGCGCAGCTTCCCGAAGAAGAGCCGCGACAGTTCGCGTGCGTCGGCGGGCGCCATTTCGCGGGCGTTCTCCACCCGGAAAAGTTCTTGGTCCTGCGTTGGCGCTCCCGCGGTGCCTCGGTCACAAGCAGGGACCTGCGCCTCTGTTGCACGAATGGGGCCTGTAGCGGTGGCCGAGCGAGACATGGTGGCCGCTCCCTCCCGATTGACTAACGGCTGCCCGGGCCCTTGTGCCCCGGCTTCGCGGTTCTACACAACCTTCCTACCATCGATTTGCTCGTAGGGTTGTTTCGGGCGTCCCGAAGGCGCCGCCGTGGCCGGGGGAGGGCGGCGTCGCGCGAAGGAGCGGGCATACTCCCTTGAGGAGGACGTACAGGTGGCGAAGCCGGGGAGGCGGACATGACCGGAGCAGGGGACGCGAGCCAGCACGGTGTGGTCAAAGACGGCTACGCGGCGGGGGCGGGTTGGGTGGTGGCGGCCCACGGCGAGCTCGATCAGGACACGCTGGCTCCCCTCGAGGAGGCTCTCACGTCGGCCGTCGGCAGGCATCCGCTGGTGGTTCTGGACGCCGGAGCCATCACGTTCGGAGACTCTTCCTTCCTGAACCTGCTCCTACGGCTGCACCGTCTCACCGCCCTGCGCATCGCCGCCCCCGGTGAGCAGCTGCGCCGGCTCTTCGCCGTGACAGGTGCCGATACCGTCCTCTCCCTGCACGAGAGTGTCGAGGACGCCCTCGCGGCCTGACCGGCGTGAGCTGTCGTGCACTGACACGGGGTGGCGTGAATCCGCCTCACTTCCCCTGATCCGGCGTGAGTGACCGGCCCGGTCAGCCGGGGGGCGGGGCGGCCGCGTGCGGAGCCGGTCCACCGGCCGGCCGGAAGCACGCGGTGACCGCCTTGCCGCCGTGGCACGCGTGCACGTCCATGGAATCGGCCAGGGCGTCGACGATCCCCAGCCCGCGACCGGACGTGGCGAACGTGGGCTCCCGCGCGCCCTCGTCGTGGTCGGGCGCCCGGCGGCGGGGTAGCCGCGGATCGGCGTCGGCGACGCTCAGGTGCAGGCAGGAGCCGTCCCAGGTCAGCACGAGGTGGGCGGTGCCGGCCGCGTGCAGGTGCGCGTTGGTGACGAGTTCGGAGACGCACAGCAGCACGGAGTGCACGGTGTCGGCCGCCGAACGGTTCCACGGCAGTGACGCCAGGTGCCGGGCGGTCCACTCCCGCGCCGCGCGGACGCCCTCCGCGATCGGAAACGAACGCGCCCATCCGACTGCCTTGACCGCCATTGCCCTCACCCGCTCCTGCCGAAGTGCCGTGCGTCATGGCGCGTGTACCCGCAGCCCGCGCGAGCACCCGGTGTTGTGACCGGCAGGATGCGCGCACGTGCGTTCGGGGCCCTGTGCGACCCCCGGCCCACCGGCCGTGGCGCGAAGCCGGGAGCCCCCAAGGGCCCCCGGCCGGCACCCTTACTTCTTCACGTACAGCCCGTAGAAGTAGAGGGGCATTTCCACTCCCAGGCGGATCGGCTCACACACGTAGGCGCTCCACGTGCCTTCGGTGATTCCCCTCTGCCCCCGCGTCTCGCATTCCTTGGGCGTCATGTAACTCTTGTAACCGACATATCCCTCGGGAACGGTCGAGATCACGGCCTGGACGCCCGTTTCAGAAGTGCCCTCGGTGGCCGCGGTCACCCCCGCCGGAACCTCGGAAGCCATTGCGGTGCCTGACATCGTGGCAGTGAGGAACGAGCCGGCGACGGCTGCCGCGGCGACCCATGTGGACATACGCACAGATTGACTCCTCTTCCCTTTCGCGCACCCTGGCCGACACTCGGCCAAAGACGTTCAGATCGGACGAAGCAACCTTACGTATGTCCTATTTGGAGGGTTGAGTTCCTTTCCTTTTCCTGTTTTTTGACCCGAAATCATCACGCCATTTGCAAGGGGTAATTCCCAGCCAGTCGTCATGCTCCGCGCTGAGGATCTGCGGCCTGGGTACGCCGGGCGTAGGCGCGGGCGGCCCGGGCGCGGTCGCCGCAGCGGACCGAACACCAGTGGCGACGGCCGTGGCGCAGCAGGTAGCGGTTGCAGGGGGTGGAGGCGCAGGCCGTAAGGCGTTCGGCGTCGGGGCCCGTGAGCAGGTCGGCGGCGTCGTCGGCGAGGACCGCGAGGGCGTGTTCGACGATCAGGGCGGTCGGGTGGGAGGCGGCCCGGTACGGGCCGTGGGTACGGTCCCAGTGCAACAGCGAGGCCGCGGGGGCGCGGGTGAGCGCGTCGTTGACGGCGGCGACGGCCCCCGGCAGGCCGGGGTGGCCGGCGACCCGCGCGGCCAGCAGTGATCTGACCTGCTCGCGCAGGGACCGCAGCTGCGCGGCGCAGGTCTCCTGGAGGTCCACCTCGGGCGGGGCCAGGTCGCGCTCGATCAGCCACCGGTTGGCGGTGGCGGGGGTGCCGAGGAGATCGGTGAAGTGACCGCCGGGCAGGGCTACGGCGCTGTTGGCGAAGTCGAGCGCAGGGTGCTGCTCCGCGCCGGGTGCGGGTGGCAGGGCGGTCTCGGCGGTCACGTTCTCCTTCATGGCTCTCATGTTACGTCTTGCGTCCATCCGTGAGAACCCGTACGGTCCTTCACGGATGAACCGCTTCCTATCCGTGAGGTGCCCTTCCCATGGCTGACTCCAGCACGCCCAGTGAGCAGATCCCCGTCCGCGTCTTCGGCGGCCCCACCGCCCTCTTCGAGTACGGCGGGCTGCGGTTCCTGACCGACCCCACCTTCGACGCCCCCGGCGATTACCCGAGGCCGGGCGGCCCGGTCCTCGCCAAGACCGAGCCCGCCTCCGGCAGCCCCGCCGACCTCGGCCGCATCGACGTGGTCCTGCTCTCGCACGACGAGCACCCCGACAACCTCGACCGCTCCGGGCGGGCCCTCCTCGCCGACGTGCCCCTCACGCTCACCACCCCGGGAGGCGGGCAGCGCCTGGGAGGCGGGGCCAGGGGGCTGGCCGACTGGGAGGCGGTCGAGCTCGACCGTCCCGGCGGCGGCACGATCACCGTGACGGCCGTGCCCGCCCTCCACGGCCCCGGGAAGCGCGAGGAGGTCGAACCGGTCACCGGCCAGGTCGTTGGCTTCGTCCTGACCGGGGAGGGCCTGCCCACGGTCTACGTCAGCGGTGACAACGCCTCGCTCGACCTGGTCCGGGAGATCGCCGAGCGCTTCGGCCCGGTGGACACCGCCCTCCTGTTCGCCGGAGCCCCTCGCTTCCCCGTCGTCTTCGGCGGCGGGCTCCTCGTCCTCGACAGCGTCCAGGCAGCCGAAGCCGCCAGGATCCTCGGCGCCCGCCGGGTGGTGCCCGTCCACTACGACAGCTGGGCCCACTTCACCGAGGGCCGTGACGACCTGGTGGCCGCCTTCACCGCCGCGGGACTGGCCGACCGCCTGGACCTGGGCGACCGGGGCTGAGCGGACCCGTACCGCGGTGACGTGAGGATCCGCTGAGCGAGACGCTCTGACCCCGGTACGGCCCGGAGGATCAGAGCGTCTCGCTCAGCGAGTCCGCCAGGCGCCGCCGGGCCGCCCGTGTCGCCGGCAGCACCGCCGCCGCCACCGCACCCAGCACCGCCCCGACCAGCACCGTCAACAGCACCGGCCACGCGGGCAGTCGGGCGATCCCCGCGCCGATCCCGCTCGACGCGCCCTGCGTGTCCACCAGCCAGCGGCCGGCCAGCGCGCCCACCGTCGTCCCCACCACCGCGGACACGAACGCGGTCAGACCGGCGGCCGTCACGATCACCGAGCCGATCTGCCGGGGCGTCAGCCCGATCGCCTTCAGCGCGAGCAGGTCCCGGCCCCGCTCGCGCACGCCCGTGCTGATCAGCGTCAGCAGCTCGGTCAGTCCGATCAGGGCCAGGACCGCGATCAGGGCGGCGATCACTCCACGTGCCGGCTCCAGCCGGTCGGCCGGATTGGGCGTCTCCCGCACCTCCAGCGTTCCGCCCGCCGTCGCGGCGAGCATGCCGCTCACCGCCCGCGGATCCGCCCCCTCGCGCAGCTCCAGGGCGTGGAAGGCCGGCCGCAGCCGCGGATCGCGCTCCCGCAGTGCGTCGATGGTCGTGGTGATCACCCGGCCGCCGGATTCGGGCTCGATGGTGCGGCCGACGAGGTGCAGGATCTGCGGCCGCCCCTCGACGGTCATCCGCACCCAGTCACCGACCCGTACGCCGAGGAGGTCCAGCAGGCCCTGTCCGGCCACGGCCTCGTCGGGCCCGCGGACCGCGCGCCCTTCCACCACCGCGGAGGGGTACGGGCGGCGGGCCGTGCCCAGCCCGCGGAGCGTGATGGTGCCGGTCTGACCCGGTACGAGCGCCGCCATCTCCGCGCCCGGATGGACCGCGGCGACGTCCGGAACGGCCGAGAGGGTCTTCTCCAGCTCCAGCTCCAGCTCCAGCCCCAGCTCCGGCTGCAGTTCCGGGTCCGACGGCCCGGCGGGCTGGTGGGCCCGTACGGTCAGCGCCGCGGGCAGTCCCACCTGCTCGGGCCGGCTGCGGAACTGGTCCAGCGTCGACCACGCGACGAGAGCGACCGTGATGAGCGTCAGCGGCAGCGCGAGCCGGACCACCGGCACGAGCGTGCGGCCGCGCCGCGCGAACGCGGCCCGCCACCCCAGGACCAGGGCCGGAGGAACCCGCATCCCCAGGGCCCGCCTGCCGAGTGCGGTCATCGGCGCGGCGGAGGGCAGTGCGGCTCGTGCCACCGGCACCGGGGGCACCCGTCCGGCCCGCCAGGCGGAGAGCCCGGTGGCGGCCGCGATCAGCAGCACCGCGCCCCAGGGGATGCCGATCATCAGCGCGGTGTGGCCGGGCAGGCCCTGCCACACCGCCGCCGCCTCGCCGATCCGCCCCGGTATCCGGGCACCCAGAGCGGCGATCGCGGCCGTGCCGAGGGCCACCCCGAGGAGCGCGAAGGCCAGGTGCTGCACCAGGAAGCCGCGGATCACCTGGCCGGGGGTGAAGCCGATGGCCTTGAGGACGGCGATGTCCCTCAGCTGGCCGCGGACCCGCGCGCCGATCGCTCCCGAAGCGGCCAGCGCCGCCGCGAGCAGAGCGCCGAGCCCGAAGACGGCGAACATCTTTCCCAGGAGCCGGTCGTCGCCGCCCGCCTCGGCCCGCGCCTGCTGCCACTTGGTGACCTGGGCGACCCGGTCCGCGCCGAGTACGGTCACCGCGCGCTGGACGATGAAGTCGGTGTCGTCCGGATCCTCCAGGCGCAGCCCCACGCTCTGGCCGGTGTCGCCGTGCGCGATCGCGTCGAGCGTGCCGGGCAGCACCCAGCCGATGCCGGGTCCGCCGCCCGGCCGGTAGCCCGGCTCGGCCACCTCGGCGATCCCGCTCACGCGCACGGCGTGCGGGGCGCCGTCCGGTCCGGTGACCCGCACCGAGTCGCCCGGCTCCGCCCACAGCGCCCGCGCGACCGAGGCCTCCAGGACGACGGCGCCGGCGCCCTCGTCGGCCCCGGCACCAACCCCGGCGCCGTCGTCCGACCGGCCCGGCCAGCTGCCCGCGGTCAGGAGCGGCCGCCCGGTCTCCGCGGGCGGATCGGCGGCCGCGCGGAGCGTCACCCCGGCTCGCGCGCCGTGCGAGTCGACCGTGGTCGCCGCCGTGCGGTAGGGCCCCGAGAGGGCCGCGACCCCGTCCACGCCGGACAGGGCGTCCATGTCCGCGCCGGCCCGGGTGTGCAGCCAGATGTGCGCGCCGTGGGACTGGTTGAAGACGCGCTGCCAGGGGTTCGCGGCGTAACTGAACAGGGCGCCGGCCAGCAGGAGCGAGGCGATGACCCCGGCGCTGGCCAGCACGACGAAGAGGGCTTCGCCCCGGTGTGCGCGCACGTCGGCCTGCGCCCAGCGCAGAGTGGCCCGCACGCTCACTCCTTCAGTTCGAGTACGCCGGAAACGCCGCCGGCGGGTTTGCGGCCCGCGCCGCCGAGCTGCGCGTCGTCGGCTATGCGCCCGTCGAAGAAGCTGATGACGCGGTCGGCGGCACTGGCCATCCGGGCGTCATGGGTCACCATCATGATCGTCTGGCCGCGCTGGTGGAACCGGGAGAGCAGTCGCAGCACCTCGCGGGTGCCCTTGCTGTCCAGGCTGCCGGCCGGTTCGTCGGCGAGGAGCAGCGCGGGATGGTTGACCAGGGCGCGGGCCAGGGCGACGCGCTGCTGTTCGCCGCCCGACAGCTCACCGGGCATGGACCGTTCGCGGCCTTCCAGGCCCAGTTCGGCGAGCAGCTCGGCGCGGGACGCGCGGGCGGCCCTGGGGGAGGCGCCGGCCAGCAGGGCGGGCAGTTCGACGTTGTCGGCGACGGTGAGGTTGGAGACCAGGTTGAAGAACTGGAAGACGACGCCGACGCTGCGGCGCCTGAGGACCGCCCAGCGGGCCTCGCGGTAGGTGTCGACCCGCTCTCCGTCGAGCCACAGCTTCCCGCTGTCGGGCCGTTGGAGGCCGCCGATCAGATGCAGCAGCGTGGACTTGCCGGCTCCCGACGGCCCGGTGACCGCGACGAACTCGCCGCGCTGGACGGACAGGTCCACCCCGCGCACGGCGTGCACCGGCGCGCCCTCGCCGTGGTGCGTCTTGGTCAGGCCCTCCGCTCGCACGATGGGCACGGCAGGAGCGGTGGCGTCCTCGCTCATTCCAGCTCCTCCTGACAGCGTTCGAGCCAGTCGAGGTCGGCCTGCAGATGCAGCATGGCGCCCTCGATCAGCAGTTGGGAGATCTTGTTGTCGCGGTCCTCGGCCGCGGCCAGCTTCGACAGGTCCCGCATGGTGTTGAGGTACTGGCGCCGCTGATTGTTGATCAGTGCGACAGGGTCGGCCAGACCCGATCTCGGTGCGAGCGCGAGCTTCATGAAGAACTCGTCCCGTACCCGGGGCTCCTCCGCGGTCTCCTCGAACCAGGCCAGCACGGCCTCGCGCCCGGCGTCCGTGAGCCGGTACGTGCGCTTGTTGGGGCGGCCCGACTGCTCGACGTCCTCGCCTTCGATCAGCCCGCTCTTCTCCAGCCGGCCGAGGGTGACGTAGATCTGGCCGACGTTCGGCTGAGGGTACGCGGCGCCCAAGAGCTTCTCAAGGTCCTGCTTGAGCTCGTAACCGTGCGCGGGGCTACCGGTGAGGAGCGCAAGGAGCGCCAGCCGCACTCGCTCTCCCTCCTTCGCGCTCGGTAGTCATCGGTTCACCGGCCACGGACCACGTGGCTCCGCGGCCCGCCCTCTCCGCCTGGGCGTCTAGTATCGCCCATGCCTAACGGGTATATATAGGCCGCGAGGATCGGCGGCGCAGCCGGATCGCGCACTGGGAGGAATCTATGCGGTGGATGCATGCCGCGGGTAGAGCTCTCCTGGTCGCGGCGGTGGTGCTGGCCGGGTACGCGGGTTTCGGCGTCCGCACGGACGGGGGCGCGGCCTCGCAGGGCCGCGGGCCCCTGACGCTCGTGACGGCGGGCGACCTGACCGACTACCTCTCCCCGCTGCTCGACGACTGGAACCACGAGCATCCCGGCGAACGCGTCACGCTCGTCGAACTGCCCGATTCGGCCGACGAGACCCGCGCCCAGATGATCAGCGAACTGCGATCGGGCCGCGACCGGTTCGACGTGCTGAACATCGACGTCGCCTGGACCTCCGAGTTCGCGGCGGCCGGATGGATCTCCCCGCTCGACCGCGACCGCTTCCCCCTGGACTCCTTCCTGCGGCCGGTCGTCGACACCGCGACCTTCGACGGTCGGCTGTACGCGGTCCCGTACGTCACGAACGCGGGACTGCTCTACTACCGCAAGGACATCCTGGACCGGGAGGGCGAGCAACCACCGCGCACCTGGTCCGACCTGGTCCGCCAGGCGTCCACGATCGCCCCGAAGTACGGACTGGACGGCTACGCCGGGCAGTTCCTGCCGTATGAAGGGCTCACCGTCAACGTCACCGAGGCCGTGCACTCGGCGGGCGGCTCGATCCTGCAGGGCGACGGCGCCCGGGTGAGCGTGGACTCCGACGCGGCGCGCGCCGGACTGCGGTTCCTCGCCGACGGTGTGCGGGACGGCTGGATCTCGCGCGAGGCCCTCGGTTACAAGGAGGAGGAGTCCCGCAAGGCGTTCCAGGACGGCCGGCTGCTCTTCCTGCGGAACTGGCCCTACGTGTACGCCGACGCGAGCGCGGAGGGCTCGAAGGTCGCGGGCAGGTTCGGCGCCGTGCCGCTGCCCGGGCCCGACGGGCCCGGCACCAGTGTGCTGGGCGGATCCAACCTCGCCGTCAGCAGCCATGCGCGGCATCCGGCCTCGGCGGCCGACCTGATCTCCTACCTCACCAGTGAGCGGGTCCAGCGGCGGGTGCTCACCGAGGGCTCGCTGCCGCCGGTGCGCGCGGCACTGTACGAGGATCCCGAGCTGATCCGCGCGTACCCCTACCTGCCGACGCTGCGCCAGAGCGTGCTGTCGGCGGTGCCACGTCCCAAGAGTCCTCGCTACGACCAGGTGAGCCTCGCCGTGCAGGCCGTGGGGCAGGACCTGATGGCGCTGCGCCAGACGCCGGAGCAGGCGGCGGCGCGTCTGGCGCGCGAGCTCGGGACCATCTCCCGCACGGGCTGATCTCACTCCGTCACTCCGTCCCCTTCAGGGCCTCTACTTACATGTTAAGTAGAGGCCCTTCTTTGTACACCGGGGCGTTTCTGTACAAACCACCCCAGCTTTCCGCTGTTTCTGGACACATCGTTGACACCTTCCAGTCGCTGCTACTTAACATGCATGCATAACAGCGCCCCGATCTGGGGCGCTCTCGCATGCAGCAGAGACAGGTCGACGCGAGATGCTCAGCACCCTTCCGGCCGGCACCGGCCACCCCACCCGTAGCTCCACCGCGTCCGGCCCCTGGTGGCGCGACGCGGTGATCTACCAGGTCTACGTCCGCAGCTTCCTCGACAGCACCGGCGACGGCGTCGGGGACCTGGCCGGCGTACGGGCCGGGCTTCCCTACCTCAGGAAGCTCGGTGTCGACGGCATCTGGCTCAGCCCCTTCTACCCCTCGCCCCAGCACGACCACGGCTACGACGTCGCCGACTACTGCGGCGTCGACCCCGTCTACGGCGACCTCGCCGAGTTCGACCGGCTGGTGTCCGACGCCCGCCGCCTCGGGCTCAAGCTGCTGCTCGACATCGTCCCCAACCACTGCTCCAGCGAGCACCCGTGGTTCCGCGCCGCGCTCGCCGCGGAGCCGGGCAGCGCGGCGCGCTCCCGTTTCCACTTCGCCCCCGGCCGCGGTCCGGACGGGGCGCAGCCCCCCAACAACTGGCGCGCCATGTTCGGCGGTCCCGCCTGGAGCCGGATCACCGAGCCCGGCGGCGCCCCCGGCGAGTGGTACCTGCACCTCTTCACGCCCGAGCAGCCCGACCTGAACTGGCGCGACCCCGCGGTGGGCGACGAGTTCGAGCGGGTGCTGCGCTTCTGGCTCGACCGCGGTGTCGACGGCTTCCGCATCGACGTCGCCGCCGGGCTGTTCAAGCACCCCGACCTGCCCGACTCGGACGACCCCGGAGCCGACGAGCGGGCCCGGGACGCCGTCAACCAGCTGGCCTGGAACCAGCCCGAGGTCCACGACGTGTGGCGGCGCTGGCGCTCGGTCTGCGAGGAGTACACCGCCCGGGACGGCCACGAGCGGCTGCTGGTCGGTGAGGTGTCCGTGCCGACCGCGCGCGAGCACGCCGAGTACGTCCGGCCCGACGAGCTGCACCAGGCGTTCTTCTTCGACCTGCTCAGCGCGCCCTGGGACGCCGACGCCTTCCGCACGACGATCACCGAGGCGATGCGCGACATCGCCGGCACCGGCTCCACCGTCACCTGGGTGCTCAACAACCACGACCAGGTCCGTACGGTCACCCGCTACGCGGGCGAACCCGGGGTCGAGGGCAGCGGACTGGGAGCCGCCCGCGCCCGCGCCGCGGCCCTGCTGATGCTCGCCCTGCCCGGCGCCGCCTACGTCTACCAGGGCGAGGAGCTCGGCCTCCCGGAAGTCCTCGACCTGCCCGACGAGGTCCTCACCGACCCGATCTTCCGCCGCACCGGCAGCCGCAAACACGTCCGGGACGGCTGCCGCGTGCCACTGCCCTGGTCCGGGCACGCCTCCCCGTTCGGCTTCAGCCAGGAAGCGCTCGGCGCCAAGCCGTGGCTGCCGCAGCCCGAGTGGTTCGCCGAACACGCCACCGACCGCGCCCTGGCCGACACCCGCTCCTTCTGGCACCTCTACCGCGACGGACTCCACCTGCGGCGCACCCTGCCGCAGCTCGGCGACGGCACCCTGCGCTGGCTGGACTCGCCGGCGCAGGTGCTGGCGATCGCCCGGGGCGACGGCCTGGTCTGCGCCGTCAACTTCGGCACGCAGCCGGTGCCCGCCCCCGTACGGGGAACTCCGCTGCTCGCCAGCGGACCCTGCCCCGACGGCGTGCTCCCCGCGGCGACCGCCGCCTGGTGGACGGGGGAGTACCCGGCCCCGTGATCCCCGGGGTGCGCCGGCGACCCGGCGACCGGCGACGCCGCACCCCGCCCGACCTCCCCGACCCCCTGACCTCCCCGCCCGACCCCGCGCCCCTTGCGCTCCCCGTGAAGCCGGGACCCACTCCCGCGGTCCCGGCCTTCCAGAAAAGGACCTCATCATGCGACGACCCAGCAAGACGACCCGACGGACCACGGCCACCGGGGCGGCGGCCCTCGCCCTCGCCCTCGGCGCCACCGCCTGCGGCGGCGCCACCGGCCCCGCGAGCGGCGGAGAACTCAGCGGCCAGACCGTGACCGTGGCCGGCGTCTGGACCGGCAGCGAGCAGGAGAACTTCAAGAAGGTCCTGGACGCCTTCACCGCGAAGACCGGCGCCAAGACCGTCTTCGTCCCCTCCGGTGACAACGTCTCCACCTTCGTGGGAAGCAAGATCGAGGGCGGCAACGCGCCCGACGTGGTGATGGTCCCCCAGGTCGGCGTGCTCCAGCAGTTCGCCAAGGAGGGCTGGCTCCAGCCCCTGTCCGGCGAGGCCGCCAAGACCGCCGACTCCACCCTCGCCCCCGTGTGGAAGGAGTACGGCACCGTCGGCGGCACCTACTACGGCCTCTACTTCAAGGCCGCCCACAAGTCCACCGTCTGGTACGCCCCCGAGGCCTTCACCCAGGCCGGCGTCAGCGTGCCCAAGAGCTACGCCGACATGCTGAAGACCGGCCGCACCCTCGCCGACTCCGGCCGTCCGGCCTTCGCCATAGCCGGCGAGGACGGCTGGACCCTCACCGACTGGTTCGAGAACGTCTACCTCTCCCAGGCCGGGCCGGAGAAGTACGACCAGCTCGCCCAGCACAAGCTCAAGTGGACCGACGACAGCGTCGTCAGGGCCCTGACCACCCTCGGGGAGCTCTTCAAGGACAAGCAGCTCGTCGCCGGCGGCGCCCAGGCGGCGCTGGGCACCGACTTCCCCACGTCGGTCGCGCAGGTCTTCGGCCCCGAGCCCAAGGCGGGCATGGTCTACGAGGGCGACTTCGTCGGCGGCGTGGCCAAGGGCCAGTTCGGCAAGAAGCTCGGGCAGGACGCCACGTTCTTCCCGTTCCCCTCGGTCGACGGCGGCAAGATGCCGGTCGTCAGCGGCGGTGACGCGGCCGTCGTCCTCAAGGGCGGGAAGAACGGCCAGGCCGGCATGAAGCTGGTCGAGTTCCTGGCGAGCGCCGAGGCGGCTGAGGTCTGGGCCGGCGCGGGCGGCTTCCTGTCCCCGAACAAAGAGGTCGACTTCGCCTCGTACGGAGACGACACCACGCGCAGCACCGCCAACTCGCTCATCGCGGCGGGCAATTCGATCCGCTTCGACATGTCGGACCAGGCCCCGGCCGCGTTCGGCGGCACCAAGGGCGCGGGCGAGTGGAAGGTCCTCCAGGACTTCCTGCGCGACCCGTCGGACCCGCAGGGCACGGCCGCGAAGCTCGAAGCCGAGGCCGCCAAGGCCTACGGGAACTGAGGCGCACACCATGGCTGAAACCCTGACCGCCCGCGCCGCGGCGAACCCGCGGCGCCGGGCCCAGCGAAGGAAACGCCGTCTCGCGGTCGTCTTCGTCCTGCCGGCCCTGCTGCTGCTCGGCGCGCTGGTCGTCTACCCGGTGGTCTTCTCCATCGGCCGCAGCTTCTTCGACGCCGGCGGCGAGCGCTTCGTGGGAGCCGGGAACTACGCGGCGATCATCGACGACCCGGCCACCCTCAAGGCGCTGCGCAACAGCACCATCTGGGTCGTCGTCGCCCCCCTCCTGCTGACCGGACTCGGGCTGATGCTCGCCGTGCTCACCGAAAAGGTGCGCTGGGCCACCGCGTTCAAGCTGGTGCTCTTCCTGCCGATGGCCGTGTCGTTCCTCGCCGCGGGCATCATCTTCCGGCTCGCCTATGAACAGGACCCGGACCGGGGCGTGCTCAACGCCGCCGTCGTCGGCGTCCACGACGCCTTCACCGACCGCGCCGCCTACCCGACGGCGCGGGCCCGGGAGGGCCACGGCCTGACCGGCGGGGCGGGCGGGCCCTACAGCACCGAGGAGACCGTACGTCCCGGCCGCCCGGTCAGCCTCGGCTTCGTCGGAGTGGCACCCGACGCGATGCCCGCCGCGGCGAAGGCCGCGCGCGCCGCGGCCGACGCGGCGCCCGGCCCGGACGTGATCGCCGGCGTCGCCTACCTCGACTTCGCCCCCGGCGGTGCGGGCACGCCGGGCACGGTCGACCCGGGCGAGAAGGGACTGCCCGGCATGACGGTCGAGGCCGTACGGGACGGCCGCGTGGCCGCCAGTGCCACCACGGCCGACGACGGCTCGTTCCGCCTCACCGGCCTGGCCGACGGCGAGTACACCGTCCGGCTGCCCGCGGCCAACTTCGCCGCCCCCTACCAGGGCGTGAACTGGCTCAGCCCGGCACTGGTGACACCGGCCATCATCGCCGCCTACCTGTGGGTGTGGACCGGCTTCGCGATGGTGCTGATCGGCGCCGGACTCGCGGCCATCCCGCGCGACGCGCTGGAGGCCGCGCGGATGGACGGTGCCACCGAGGGCCAGATCTTCCGCAAGATCACCGTGCCGCTGCTCGCGCCGGTACTCACCGTCGTCTTCGTGACCCTGGTGATCAACGTGATGAAGGTCTTCGACCTCGTCTACATCATCGCCCCCGGACCGGTCCAGGAGGAGGCGAACGTCCTGGCCACCCGCATGTGGCTGGTCTCCTTCGGCGGCGGCAACGACCAGGGGCTCGGCAGCGCGCTCAGTGTGGTGCTCCTGCTGCTGGTCGTCCCGGCGATGCTCTTCAACATCCGGCGTTTCCGAAGGAGCGGCGCATGAGCGGCCACAGCACCATCGAGCGCCCGCCCTCCCGGCGGACGGCCACCCTCCGGCCCGTCCCCGCCCCGTCCGCGGCCGGGCCGCGCCGCAGGGGCCGGCTGTCGGGACTGCTGCGCAACTCCGTCGTCCAGGGCGTACTGATCCTCGTCGCCCTCGTATGGATCACCCCCCTGGCGGGCCTGTTCCTGTCCTCTATGCGCTCCGAGCGCGACAACGCCTCCGGCGGCTGGTGGACCGCGCTCACCGACCCCTCCCAGCTGTCCCTGGACAATTACGGCGCCCTGCTGAAGGACTCCGGCATCGCGGAGGCCTTCGGGAACACCGTCCTGATCTCCGTGCCCACCACCGCCCTGGTGGTCGCCATCGCCGCACTCGCCGGATACGCCTTCGCCTGGCTGGATTTCCCCGGCCGGGACGGCATCTTCCTGGTGGTCGTCGGACTGCTGGTCGTACCCGTGCAGATCGGGCTGCTGCCCGTGGCGAAGCTCTTCGGGGCGGTGGGACTGTTCGGGACGATCGCTGGCGTCGTCCTCTTCCACGTCGCCTACGGGCTGCCGTTCGCGATCTTCCTGCTGCGCAACTACTTCGCCGAGATACCGCGCGAAATGCTGGAAGCCGCCCGGATGGACGGCGGTAGCGAATGGCGGATCTTCTCCCGGCTCGTACTGCCCCTGGGCCGTCCGGCCATCGCGAGCCTGGCGATCTTCCAGTTCCTCTGGGTCTGGAACGACATGCTCGTGGCACTGCTCTTCGCGGACAGCTCGTCCCAGCCCCTGACGGTGGCGCTGCAGTCCCAGATGCGGCAGTTCGGAAGCAACATCGGCGTCCTCGCGCCGGGTGCGTTCCTGTCCCTGGTGGTCCCGCTGGTGGTCTTCTTCGCCTTCCAGCGTCACTTCGTCCAAGGCGTGATGGCGGGCTCGGTGAAATAGCCGCCCCGTCCGGCCTCCGGCCACGGTTTGAGATGCGAAAGGCGGGCAAACGGATTTACACAGGCTTTATGTGGAGAGAAGGGGCGCGCCATGGGCATCATCAGCTGGATCGTGCTGGGACTCCTCGCCGGCATCATCGCGAAGTTCCTGATGCCCGGCAAGGACCCGGGCGGCTGCATCGTCACCCCGCTCATCGGCATCGCCGGAGGTCTTCTGGGCGGATGGCTCGGCAAGGTCATCTTCGGCGTCGACTCCGTCGACGGCTTCTTCGAGCTCTCCACGTGGATCGCCGCCATCGTCGGTTCCCTCATCCTCCTGCTCCTCTACCGGCTCTTCGTCCGCGCCAGGGACTGAGCAGCGGGCCTGCGGTCCTTGGGCCGTGGGTCCGTCCGCCCTTTCAGTCCCTGCGGGGGAGCAGGGGGCCGAGCGGGCCGAGGTCGAGGTTGAGGTCTTCCAGTGAGTAGCCGTGTTCGGCGCACAAGTCGGCGAGGCTGTCGTGGAGGGCGAGCAGGGTCGCGCCCAGCTCCTCTTCCTGTTCGTCGGTGAGGCCGCCTGCGTCCACGCGGCGCAGGGCCTGGCGTTCGATGAGCTGGCGGAGCAGTTCGACGAGGGTGAGCACGAGTTTGAGGAGGTCCTCCTCGACGCTCTCGCGGTCGGCGCGGATGCGGTGGGCGGGGCGAGCCGGGGCGTCCTGGCGCGCAGGGGGTGCCTGGACGAGCCGGAAGGCGCGCGACATGCTGTCGCCGACGTCCTGGAGCCTTCCTGGACGCCCGACGCTCCCCGGATGCGGATGCCCGTCCTCGGGCGGGCGCTCTTGACCGGTCACCGCGGGCCCCCGGACTCCGGCGTGGCGGGGGCGCTCTCCGAGCTGACGGACACGATGAGCGCCCGCAGGGAGATGCGGACGAGGTCGATGTCCGCGATCGACAGCACGATGTCCCCGGCCACCACCACTCCGCCGCTCAGCAGCCTGTCGAGCAGATCGACCAGGGCCACCTGGCGGCCGGGCAGCGGCTCGCCGTGCTCCGCGAGGGTCATGGCGCCCGCTCCTCGGTGTCGGCCGGGGCCGGGGCCTCGGCCGGTGGGCCGGCGAAGGAGTACGGGGCCCAGGGGCCGGTGACTTCGACGCGGAGGTCGGGGAAGTCGCGGGCCGCGTGTGCGAGGGCGGCCCGGAACTGCTCGGCGTGCTCGTCGGGGATGAGGTAGGCGTCGTTGAGCACGTTCTCCTGGGGGCCGGTCAGAGCACCGCTCTGCGGGGCGTGGCGTACGCGCTGCGAGGTGTAGCGGGCGGCGATGGCCTCGATGGTCGCCGCGGCCTGCTCCGCCTGCCCGTAGACCGTTTTCCGGGCGTGGTGCTGCGCCCTGCGGCGCTGGAGATACGCCTTGCCCGGGGTGGTGGGGGCGGCCGCGCCGGCGTCGGCCGGGTGCTCCGCGGTGGTGGGAGCCGCGGGCGGCGGCACGTAGATCTTGACGCCGTACTCCGTGTGGGCGTCGAGCTCGCCCAGTCGTCGGGCGAAGGTCTCGTGCCGCCCGGCGAGGGCGCGGCCGGCCCGGCTGTCGCTCTGGTACACCGTGGCCAGGCGCAGGGGCAGGACCGTGGCGTGGGCCGCGACGGCCTGCACGACGTCGTGGTGGGCGCGGGCGACGTCCTCCAGCCACTGGAGGTCCTCGAAGTGATCCTTGAGGGCCGTCTCGTCGAACTCGCCGTGCGGCACCGGGCTGACGACGAAGGCCAGGGGGGCCGGTCCGGCGTCGGACGGGTCGGCCAGGAGTTCCACCGGAGCCCGGCCGACGCCGCGCAGGGTGGCGAGGAGCTTCCCGAGCGGCTCGGTCTGCCGCGCGACGGCATAGACGTAGGTGAGGGGCTCGTCGGTGTTCACTGCGAACGCCCCCGCCGGGTCCTGCCGGCCCGTCCGCCGGGTTCTTCGGCGCGTCCCCCGCCCGCCGTGCCTTCCACGCCTTCCGCGTCTTCCACGCCCTCCGCGCCTGCCCGCCCGCCGATCTGGTCGCGGCGCAAGGCCTCCAGCTCCGCGCGCAGGCGGCGGTTCTCCTGCTCCAGCGGGCTTCCGGTGTGACGCGAGGAGAGGGAGGGGTCGTGCTCCCACCAGTCGATGCCCATCTCCTTGGCCTTGTCCACGGAAGCGATCAGGATCCGGAGTTTGATGGTCAACAGCTCGATGTCGAGCAGGTTGATGCGGATGTCCCCGGCGATGACGATGCCCTTGTCCAGGACGCGTTCGAGGATATCGGCAAGGCTGGACGAGGAACTGGATCCGTACGGCGCGGGCGCGCGGGAAGGGAAGGATCCGAGTCGGCCGGGGAGGGGTTCGGTCACGGTGGCGGCCTCGCTTCGCTGGTCAGATCGTCCGGTTCCGGAACGCTGCGATCTCCTGCAGGCGGTCGATCAGCTCGTCCTCCCGGAGTTCGAACTCCTCCTGGTCGATCTGCCCCGCCAGCAGTTGCTGCTCCAGGTCGGACAGTTCGCGCCAGATCGGGGCGGGATCGTAGTACTGCTCCTCGGCCTTCTCCACGACGCGTTCGGCGACCCAGGTGACCGCCCGCACCGGGGCGAGGGGCAGCGTCAGCAGGTGGGTCAACAGGCCCATGGTCCTCCTCCCTTCCAGCGAGGCGAGGCGCGGCGCCGGTCACTACACGAAGCTGTACGGGGGCAGCGGGCCGCTGAACCGCATGCTCACGCCGCCGCCGATCTCGCGGGCCAGGTTCGCCTGCGCCGACATGAAATCGTCCTTCTTCTCGTCCGGTACCAAGAGCGACAGGTTGAGGAAGTCGTCCCCGGTGGGCGGGTGCGTGACGTGTTCGCGGGCGAAGGGCACCAACGCCTCGACCAGACCGGCCGCCAGCGTCCGGTGCCGTGCCTCCACCTCGTGCGCGACCAGTTCCCCCAGAGCGAGCGGCAGCTGCGGATCCGGGTCCCCGGCACGGATACGGTCGTTGAGGTCCCTCGCCTCGGGCACGTCCCCGAGGATCTGGTGCAGCAACGGCGCCTCGTCCTCCTGCGCGACGCGTACGTGGTACTCGGCGCAGCCGTCAAGGCGTTGCAGCGCGCTGAGGTAGGCGTCGGCGTTCTCCTCCAGGGCCTGACGCACCGCGAGCTCGTCCGGGGCGGTGTAGCCGAACTGCATCGGCAGGACCGCCTCGTCCGCCATCAGGCGCTCCTGCACCTCCTGGTGGACGAGCAGGTCCCGGCGCTTGGGCAGGATCTCCTCGGAGACCTCGCTGACGACCGCGCACAGGGGACCTGCCGTCACCGTGCGCACAGGCGTGTCCTGGGAACCGACGCCGTGCATGCCGTCGAGGCGGTGCGGATGGGCCTTGGCGGTGATCGCGTACACGTAGAGCGCCATCGGTTACTCCTTCTCCCGGCGTACGGGGCGCCGGGCGGGGCGGCGCCGCTTGGGGGCAGCCTCCATTTCCTCTTGTTCCTCGTCCTCCTCCGGCTCCTGCGAACGGGACGACCTGCCGGTCAGGGAGTCGGTCACCGCTTCGACGGCGCCGGTCAGAGCACCCTTCGACTTACCGCGGGCGCCCCCTTCCACCATGTTCCCCACTACGTCGGGCAGCTGGGCCGGTGCCTTGCGGCCCGCTTCGAGGTCGAGGCGGTTGCACGCCTCGGCGAAGCGGAGGTAGGTGTCGACGCTGGCCACGACGATGCGCGCGTCGATCTTGAGGAGTTCGATGCCCACCACGGAGACCCGGACGAAGACGTCGATGACCAGACCGCGGTCGAGAATGAGTTCCAGGACGTCGTAGAGACTGCTCGTATTGCCTCCCCCTCGGGCAACGGCGCTGCCACCCTGCGGCACCATGGTCATGGCGCCTCCTTTCCCCGGCGGCCTGCTGTCAGGTCGGCCGGTCGATCATTCCCCGGCTGTAGCGGCGGGTGCGTTCGTAGGAGACCAGCTCGCCCTCTTCGTCCAGAGTGACTCTGTAACTGGCCATCACGCTGGTGGTGTCCGGGATGCGCTCCAGCTCCACCACCTCCACCTGCGCTTCCCAGCCGTCCTCGGTCGGCTTGAGCGAGGAGACGGATTCCGGGAACCGGCCGAGGAGCTCGGCGAGCTGTTCGGCGGCCGAGCGCATCGCCGCCGCGGCCTTCGGGACTGCCGCCCGCCGCCGGGGGGCAGCGCGCCGGGAAGGCTGCCTGCCCTGCTCCTCGCCCGTGTCGGCAGGGTGCGGAGGCACCCGCCGTGGGCGTGCAGGTTCTGCTGCGGCCATATACCCCTCCCTCGGGGAGACGGCGGCCTCACACAAACCAGAATGTCATGAAATGAACGCATAAGTCTTTCAGTGAGGGCAGGAGCTCAGAGACCGCCCGCTCAGGGTCCGTAGTCCTGGTCAAAGGGGATGATCATGCAGGACACCACCAAGATCGCTCTGGCAGCCGCTCTGGCGGGGGGTTATGTGCTCGGCCGGGCCAAGAAGGGCCGTATGGCGTTCGCCGCCGCGACCTATCTCGCCGGCCGTCGCTTCGGCCTCGAACCGGGACAGCTGCTGACGGAAGGCATCTCCAAAGTCAAGGAGATGCCGCAGTTCGCAGACCTCGGCGATCAGCTGCGCGGGGAAGCCCTCGATGCCGGCAAGCGGGCCCTGAGTGCTGCGGCCGACCGCAAGCTGGCCAGCCTCGCCGACTCCCTGCACGACCGCACGCGTGAGCTCACTCGCGTCGGCGGTCGCCGGGACGAGGAGGACGAGGAGGGCGAGGAAGAACCCTACGAGGACGAGGCAGAGTCCGAGTCCGAGGACGACGAGGAAGCCGAGGAGGACTACGGCGAACCCGAGGACGCGGCAGAGGAGGAGCCGGAGGAAGAGGAGCCGGAGGAAGAGGAGGAGCCCGAAGAGGAAGAGCCGGAAGGGGAGGAGCCGGAGGAGGAACCGGAGGAGGAACCGGAGGAGGAAGAGCCGGAAGAGGAGGAAGAGGAGGAGCCGCCACCCCGGCGTCGGACGGCCCGCAGCCGCGCCGGCACGTCCGGTGCCGGTTCTGCCCGTAAGACCGAGCGACCGGCAAGCGCCTCCCGCAAGAGCGCTCCGTCCCGGAAGACGGCTACGGCCCGTAAGAGCGCTACGGCCAGCAAGGGCGCGCCCGCCAAGAAGGCGGCGCCCGCGAAGAAGTCCGCTCCGGCCAAGAAGGCCGCGTCGGCGAAGAAGGCAGCTCCGGCCAAGAAGGCAGCTCCCGCCAAGAAGGCCACGGCGAAGAAGACCGCGGGTGAAAGGCCGGCGGCGAAGACCACAGCCGCCAGGAAGAGCGCCTCCTCCAAGGCCGCACCCTCCAGGCCCGCCTCCAAGAGCACCGGAAAGGCGGCACCCGGAAAGCGGACCACAGGCCAGAGTCCCGCACGCAAGGCAGCCGCGAAGAAGACCACGGGCCGCACCCCTGCACGTAAGACGGCCGCCAAGAAGACGACGGCCCGCAGGCCGTCCGCGCGGAGGTAGTGCCATGGCAACTCGCCCCAGCGAAAAGGAATCCACGTCCGGGCTGGACCAGCTGCTCGGTGAACTGTCCGGCTACCTCTCCGCCCAGGCGGACCAGCTGGCCGAGAAGGCGACCGACAAACTCGGCGACATCACCGACCAGCTCTACGATGTGGCCGAGAACGGCGGCAAGCTCTCCGACGTCGGCGGAATCGGCGCCCGCCTCCTGCAAGGCGACTCGCCCCTCAAGGCCTTCGCCGGCCAGACCTTCGGCAACCTGAAGGACAAGGTGGCCGACACCGCATCCCAGGTGTTCGGGGGCAAGGGCAAGGGCAAGGGCAAGGGCCGCAAGGGCGGCGCGAAAGTCGTCAACATCGTCGAGACGCTCGACGTGGGACTACCGCTGCGCACGGTGTACGACCACTGGACGCAGTACGAGAACTTCAGCAGCTTCGCCAAAGGCGTGCGCGACGTGTCGCGCGACGACGACACCAACAGTGACTGGAAGGTCAAAGTCGGGCCGTCCACCCGCAGCTTCAAGGCGACCGTCCAGGAGCAGATTCCCGACGACCGCATCGTATGGACCTCTTCGGGTGCCAAGGGCACCACCCGTGGCTGCGTGAGCTTCCACGAGCTCGCCCCCTCGCTGACCCGGATCGTCATCGTGGTCGAGTACAACCCGTCTGGACTGTTCGAGAAGACCGGCAACCTCTGGCGGGCCCAGGGCCGCCGACTGCGCCTGGACCTCAAGCACTTCCTGCGCTACGCCACCCTCAGCACCGAGGAACCGGAGGGCTGGCGGGGCGAGATCCAGGACGGCGAAGTCGTCCGGACCCACGAAGAGGCGCTTCAGGAAGAGCAGGAGGAAGAGGGCGAGGGAGAAGAGGAAGAGGAAGAGGACGAAGGCGGCGAAGAGGGCGCGTACGAAGACGAGTACGCGGAGGACGACGAAGGCGGGGACGACGAAGCCGGGGACGCCGAGGAGTACGAGGGCGAGGACGAGGCGGACTACGACGACGAGTCGGCCCCAGAGGCAGAGGACGAAGAGGACCAGGAGTACGACGAGGAAGAGGACGAAGGCGAGGACGAGGACGCGTACGAAGAAGAACCCGCGCCCCGCCGACGCGTCCGCCAGGCCGCCTGAGCCGCTAGGCCGCCTCTTGCGGATCTTGCCGGGCCCGACGACGGCAAGGGTCGGCCGACTAGGAGACATCCGCGATGGTCGCCTTCAGGAGGAGCAAGCGCAGGCGTCTGCGCCGGGCCCTTGCTCGCTGGACGCCGCGGTCCGTCATGCGCCGGATGCTCGTGCGAGGGGCCGGGTGGGGGGTGCGACTGACGATGTGGGCCATGCGGAAAGCGGTACGGCGCTCGCTGCGCCGCGCGTTCCATGCGTAGCGTTCCAGACAGCGCCGGGCCGGGGGGGGGGGGGGGGGAGGGGGGGGGGGGGGGGGGGGGGGGGGGGGGGGGGTGGGGGGGGGGGGGGGGGGGGGGTGGTGGTGGTTTTTTGGT
>NZ_JBWKJU010000028.1:0-29151 GCF_056432025.1 Streptomyces sp. NPDC045695 | reverse complement strand
GGCGTGCGGTGGCGGTGTGGGGATCTGCAAACCCCCTCCCCCCTCCTCTCCCCCCCCCCCCCCCCCCCCCCCCCCCCCCGGACCGGCGCTCACGGCACGGTCACCGGAACCTGTCCTTGCCCTTCTCCTTGACCCGTCGTGCTTCACCCCTGCCTTCCAGAGCGGCGCCCTTGGCCGCCAGGGTCTCCTTGCCGATCGCGTGGGCTGCCTTCTTCACAGCCCTGCCGGCCACCCGTTCCACCTCAGCCTTGACCTTCTGCCCAGCACTCATGTCGAGTCCTTTCCTGGTCCAGCCGATGTGCATTATGTCCCCGCAGCGGGCCGGCAAACGACAGGGTGGCTGGATTTCGGTGGCTGGATGTGAGCGGTCTCAGCGTCGTGAGGACGGCACGAGGCGCAGCAGTGCGTGCAGGAGGGTGTCGACGCCGTCCTGGGCCGGTTCGTCCGGGGCGACGTGGGTGAGCAGGCGGGCCAGAGCGCGCAGCAGCGGCGGCGACGCCATGACCCGGGGGTGGAGGATCGGCCGGAAGCCGTACCGGGCGAACACGAGGTCACCGGCCAGGTTGCCCAGCCGGAAGTAGCGCCCCCAGCGGCGGTGGATCTCGCTCGGGTACTGGTGCAGCGCGTGCTCCCGCCGCGGCCCCTGGGGCCGGGCCATGGCAAGGGCGATGGTTTCGGCGGCGACCTCCGCGGCTTCCATGGCCTGGGCGATGCCCTCACCGCTCCACGGGCTGACCATGCCCGCGCTGTCTCCGACCAGCAGCAGGCCCCGCCGGTACTGCGGCCGCCGGTTCAGTCCCATCGGCAGGGGAGCGCTGCGGAGGGGCGAGTCGGCGTTCTCCTCGCGGATACCCCACTCCTGGGGGAGGCGGGTCAGCCAGTGGCTCAGGGCCGCCCGCAGGTCCACCGGCCGGCGCCGCCGCTGAGGCAGGGCGCCGATGCCGACATTGACGCGCCCGTCCCCGAGCGGGAACACCCAGCCGTACCCGGGCAGGTCCAGCCCCGTTCCCGGGCAGCGCAGATCGGCCCAGAGTTCCAGGTACGGGTCGTTGGTGCGTGCCTGGCTGCGGTAGTAGCGGCGGGCCGCCGCCGCGACCGGCCGGCTGGGGTCCCTTTCCAGGCCCAAGGCCACCGCGGTCCGGGCGGAGGCACCATCGGCCGCGACGACGAGCGGCGCACGGTAGCGGACCGGCTCCTGGTCCGGCCCGCGAGACGCCGTCACGCCCGTGATGCGTCCGGCCCGGTCGATCAACGGGGCCGATACCTTCACGCCGGTGCGCAGCCGGGCTCCGGCGGCGCGGGCGTGCGACGCGAGGATGTCGTCGAAGTCGTGGCGGCTGCGGGTGAGCCCGAAATCGGGAAGAACGCCCAGGCGCGGCCAGTCCAGCTCCACCTGGTTGCCCTCGCAGATCCACCGCATCCCACGGTTGCGCATCCAGCCCGGAGCGTTGATGTCCACCCCCAGCCGGATCAGCTGGGCCACGGCCCGCGGCGTCAGGCCGTCGCCGCACACCTTCTCCCGGGGGAAGCCGCTCTTCTCCAGCAGCAGTACGTCCAGCCCCGCGCGCGCGAGGTACGCCGCGGCGGCGGAGCCCGCGGGCCCCGCCCCGACCACGATGACCTGCGCCTCCTCATCACCCGCACTCTCGGGAGCCGAAGAGCTGCTGTCGGGGGCGTACTCGCCGAATGCGCCATCACGCTCGGTGTTCACGCCCTCACTATGCCTCGTCACCCCGTGCCAAAACGTGAAGCCCGGCCCGAGCCGCCCTTCCGGGGGCGGGCTTCCCTTGCGTGACGCGCGCGCCCGCTGTGATCCGCGGCGCATCCGCCGGTGCCTGCTAGCCTCGCTCGTCCTTGATCGATGACAGAGGAGACGGCCCCATGTCCGAGGACCTGGCCACCGACATCATCCGGAAACTGGAAGACGTCGTGGCGTCGAGCGCTCTACCGGAACACACCGTCGAGCTACTGCGCGTCTCCCTCAGCCAGGCCCGGACGGCGCAAGCGGCGGGGCACGACCAAGAGGCCGTCACCATCGCCAACCAGGCCCTGCAGACGGCGGAGAACGCTTCCCGGGGGCAGGGGGATCAGGGGGACCAGTAGGAGGGACGGTCGGCTGGTCGCGGGGAGACCGCCGCCGCCGACCGGACCGCGCCCCGCGTCAGTCCTGCCGGGCCGCATGCTCAGCCTGCAGGGTGCGCAGGAGGTCGAAGGCGGGGCGGTCCACCGGGGGCCGGGTGTTGCCGAGGACGATGACGGCCAGCCGCTTCTCCGGGTCGAAGCCCACGAAGGAGGAGAAGCCGCCGGTTCCCCCGTTGTGCCAGATCTGCAGGTGGGCGCCCTGCCGGGGGTGGAGTCGGTGGGCCATCCAGCCGAGGTGCACCCAGGCGAAGGGGCTCCTGCGGTGCTCGACCGCACGGCTCAGGCGGATCGCCTCGGCGAGCCCTGGGGGACCGCCCTCCCACTGGGCCCGTACGAAGGCCACCAGGTCGGTCGCGGTGGACCGCAGGCCGCCCGCTCCCACCAGGTCGGCGAGGTGCCACGGTGCGGCGGGCCGCCCGCGGCGGCCGTGGCCCCGCGCAAAACGCCCCGCGCGGGCGGCTTCCACCGTCACGACGGTGTCGCTCATGCCCAAGGGGTCGCAGATCTCGCGGGTGATGAGGGTCTCGTAGTCCGTGCCGGCCCGGCGGGCGAGGGCCAGACCCAGCAGTCCGGCTCCGAGGTTGGAGTAGCGGAACCGTTTCCCCGGCGTGGCCCCCAAGCGCGTCCTGGCCAGCCCGGAGAGCAGGGAGTCGGCCGTGCAGCCGGCGTAAGGATCCGGCTTCCACGGGCGCAGCAGGGCTTGGAGCAGCATGCCGCGGGGCAGTCGCGGCAGGCTCGAGGTGTGAGTGGCCAGATGCTGCAAGGAGATCTGCCGGCCATCCCGTGACGGTACGGCCGTCCCCTCGGGCAGCAGACCGCCGAGCGGCTCGTCCAGCGCCACGGTGCCGGCGGATGCCAGGCGCGCCAGGGCCAGGGCGGTGAACAGCTTGGTCACCGAGCCGATTTCGAACAGGGTGTCGGGGCCGGGGACGCCGCCGGGGTCCGCGCCGGTGCTTCCGGCGCCGCGGATCTCGACCGCGTCGTGCGCCACCGCGGCCACCACCACACCGACGTGCCGCTCGGCCAGCCGGTCCGCGGTCTGCTGGGCAAGGGTTCCGAGTTCTTGTGCCATGACGGACATCATGGCGGCGTTCCCCCGGGCCCCCGGTGGGCCCTGATGATGATCTGCGGCTGCCTGCACTGCGACCTGAGGAGTACGGGGTGATGGCGGCGGGCGCCGGCCCAGCGACCCGGACGCCACGGGACGGCGCCGTCGGCCCGGACGGCCCGCAGGGCGGGCGACGGGAGCCAAAGCCCCCGGCGTCAAACGGCGTTGGCCGCTGCCGTGCCCGGGCTTGCGGCCCGCCCGCCCCCCGTCGCCACCGCCCGTATGCCGTGACGGGGACCTGCCACACCGGCTGCCGGTGGACGGCCCTATCATGACCTCGCTGCAGGTCGGGCCCCGTGCTCGGTACTGCGCGACGGCTGCGCGACAGCGCGGCGCAGTCGGCACACACGACACCCCCGTCGACGGCCCCGCCTTCGGACGGGCGGCCGCCCAGCGGCCGCGCGCCCGCTCCGCGCGGATCCGCCCCCGACCCGTGCGGACCGCTACCCGAGTGGAGCGTACGGTCGGGAACCGGCCACGGCTCGAACGTGTCCGCAGGGGGTGAGGACGCACATCAGGGGGGACAGAGGATGAAGGCGTGGGTGGTCCCCGGTTACACGGAGGCCAGAGAACTCGGCTCGGGCGCCAGCGGCCGGGTCGTGCTCGCCGTGCACGACGGCACGGGCACGGCGGTCGCGATCAAGTACCTCAGCGACAGGTTGCGCCGCGACCCGGCGTTCGTCGGCGGGTTCCGGGCCGAGGCCCGGCTGCTGGGCGGGCTGCAATCGCCGTACGTCGTCGGACTGTACGAGTACGTCGAGGCGCCCGACGGCGCCGCCATCGTGATGGAGCTGGTCGACGGCATAGCCCTGCGCGCGCTGTTGTCGCAGGCAGGGCGGACCGACCCCGAGTCGGCCCTGGTCGTGCTCAAGGGCTCGCTGCTGGGCCTGGCGGCCGCGCACCGGGCCGGGATCGTCCACCGCGACTACAAGCCCGAGAACGTCCTGGTCGCCGCCGACGGCTCCTCCAAACTGGTCGACTTCGGCATCGCCGCGGACCACGGCGCCACGCCGGGCGTGGCGGGCACGCCCGCGTACATGGCCCCCGAACAGTGGCAGGGCCTGCCCGCCTCTCCGGCCGCCGACGTGTACGCGGCGACGGCCACGTTCTTCGAGTGCCTGACCGGACGCAAGCCGTACGCCGGCGAGAACTTCGCGGAGCTGGCGCTCCAGCACATCGAGGCCCCCGTACCGGAGGGCGAGGCCCCGGAGCCGGTGCGCCCGCTGATCCGCCGCGGCCTGTCGAAGCAGCCCGAGGAGCGGCCCGAGAGCGCCGAGGCGTTCGTGGCCGAGCTGGAAGGCGTGGCCCTCGCGGCGTACGGGCCGGACTGGGAGGAGCGCGGCCAGCGCAAGCTCGCGGCACTGGCCGCCCTGCTGCCGCTGCTGTTCCCGTCGGCGGGAGGCTCCTCGGCGTCCTCCACGGCCTTCGCCACGACCTCGCTGTGGGCGCCCGGCCGGCGCGGCTGGCTGGGCGCCGGCGCGGCGCTGGTACTGGGGCTGGCGCTCTTCTTCGCGCAGGCGGCGGCCCTGGAGCGGACGGGCGGGGCGGTGGCGGTGAGCGCCTTCGCGACGACCGGCGCGGACGCGCCGACGGGCGGCCCGCTTCCGTCGGCGTCGGGCTCGCCCTCCGGGTCGCCGTCCCCGTCGGCCTCCGCTTCGCCGTCCCCCTCCCCCTCCGCCTCCGCCTCGGCGTCCGCCAGCACGTCCGCAACGCCCGGCCCGAACGCTTCGGTGACCACGGCGACCACGGCGCCGACGGGCCCGCCACCACCGACGACCCCCGCGCCGTCCCCGGCGGTGAAGGTCAGGACGGTGAGCGTGACCGCGTTCCGGCAGACCGACTTCAAGGCGGCGCTGGTGCAGCTCGCCGTCGACGCGTCCGGGCCGGCGACCGTCCGGCTGGAGTGGTTCAGCAGCGACGCACGCGGCACGCTCGGCGCGTCCGAGGGCTCCATGACCTTCCCCTCCTCCACGGCGGCGACGGCCAGGACCCTCACGTTCTCGGGCACGGGCTGCTACTGGGGTGTACGCGCCACGACCACGCCCTCGGCGGGCAACGGGGCCGCGGTCCAGCAGCTCCTGATCAAGCGATGCGAGATCCGATGAGCAACGACGAATACAGCGCCACCGTCCTCGGCAGCCACTGGATCAGCGGGCCGCCGCAGCCGGCCGACGTGGCCCCCGACCGGGTCGACGGCTCCGTGCTGCGCTTCGGGCCCGGGGTCACCGCCGCCGCCATCGCGCCGTTCCCGGTGGTGCCCGGGCCCGCGCCCGCCCGGCGGGGCGGCGGCCTGCGGCGGTACGCGCTCGCGGCGGCCGTTCTGGTCGCGGTCCTCGCGTGTCTCGCCTGGCAGCGCTACACCCCCGGCATCGCGGTCCGGGACGTGGCCGTGGCCACCGATCCGGCCGGGCCGGCCTGCGGCGGGACCGCCGACGTCGTGGCCGTCGTACGGACGAACGGCCGCCCGGGAACCTTGACGTACCGGTGGATCCGCAGCGACGGCACCCGCTCCGAGCCACTGACCGAGCGCGTCCCCCGCGGCCACCAGGAGGCCACGCTCCACCTGCTGTGGACCTTCCAGGGCGAAGGCACGTACCCGGCCAAGGCGCAGCTGGAGCTGCTGGAACCGCCCCGGCACACGCCGCCGGCCACGGAGTTCACCTACCGCTGCGTGCCGTAGCCGTAGCCGTTGGTGGCCCGGGGCGGGCAGGAGGTCGAGAGGTTCTGACCCCGAAGGGCCTCCTTCGATCCGGCATCGGACCCGTCTCACCGAGGAGTCACCCATGCACCACTCGCCAGCGTCCTTCCAGCTTCTTCCCGGCGCCGGCACCTCGCCGGTCATCCTGCACGTGCCGCACTCCTCACGCGTCGTACCGGACTGCGTCCGCGGCGGCATCGTGCTGGACGACCGGGGGCTCGAGCGGGAACTGGACCACATCACCGACTCCCACACCGCGGACATCGCCGCTGGGGCGGCGGCAGCTGCTGCCGTCACCCCGTGGCGGTTCGTCAACGGGCTGTCCCGTCTGGTCATCGACCCGGAGCGCTTCCCCGACGAGCGCGAGGAGATGCTGGCCGTCGGCATGGGAGCGGTGTACACGCACACCACCCACCGGGAGCGCCTGCGTCCTGAGGGCTTCGACGCCCGGCCGTTGATCGAGCGCTACTTCCACCCGTACGCGAATGCCATGACAGGGGCTGTGGAGGACCGGCTGGAGGCCGCCGGACGTGCGGTGATCATCGACGTCCACTCGTATCCGACGGAGCCCCTTCCCTACGAACTGCACGCAGACGGCATGCGTCCGCCGATCTGCCTGGGCACGGACGCCTTCCACACTCCGCCCGGCCTCCTCGCCCTGGCCGGAGAGGCCTTCGCGGGCTGCGGCGGCACGGCGCTGGACAGCCCCTTCGCCGGTACGTACGTGCCGCTGCGGTACTACGGCAAGGACGACCGGGTCAGCGCCCTGATGGTCGAGATCCGCCGGGACGCGTACATGTCCGAGCCCGGCGGTCCCGCCGGAGTCGGCCTGGACGCCCTCTCGGCCGCTCTGGCGGCACTCGTGGACGGCGTGCAGGCCGAGTGGTGACCCTAGGGTTGTAGCTGACCGTTTGTCGGTGAGGAGGGGCTCCGGGGATGTACGGGTACGGGACAGTGACGGCAGTAAGCAGCAACGGCGCGTACGCGTTCACCAAGCCGAACCGGGAGAGCATCACCCTGCTCGCCGGCCTCGGTGTGGAGGGTGACGTGCATGCCGGTGTGACGGTCAAACACCGCTCGCGGGTCCGGCAGGATCCCACTCAGCCGAACCTGCGCCAGGTCCACCTCATCCACGAGGAACTCTTCGCCGAGGTCGGTGCCGAGGGGTTCGAGGTGGCGCCCGGTGACCTCGGCGAGAACATCACCACCCGCGGCCTCGACCTGCTCGGCCTGCCGGTCGGCACCCTGCTGCGCATCGGTCCCGATGCCGTGCTGGAGGTGACCGGCCTGCGCAATCCCTGCCTCCAGATCGACGCCTTCCAGGACGGACTGCTGAAGCAGGTCGTGGGCCGTGATGAGGCCGGGGAGATCGTGCGCAAGGCCGGAATCATGAGCGTCGTGAAGGAGGGCGGCGTGGTGCGGCCGGGCGACACGATCAGGGTGGAGCTGCCCAGCGGGCCGCACCGGCCACTGGACCGGGTCTGACCGCCCATTCGTGCAATCAAAACCGGGGTGCTTTTCCTTTTCTTAATGATGGAGAGTCACTTCCCGTGCACGCAGGGCTATTTGGCCCATTGACGTGGCGTCCAATAAAGAGCATCCATCTGTCAAGTTTCCGTAAAGTGGCGCCCCGTCAGGTTATTGGGTAATGGCCTGGACCAAGGCGAGTGTGGTCGACAACTCCCAGTCGAGACAGGCGAATTGACGGATCGTCATCTGACTCTTTCCGGGTAATTGAATGAGCGACATCTTCGCGCGTAGAACAACCGCGTTCAAACCCCTCGATCTCTCTGGCAGGATTCCCGGCACCCACAGGTGAGCTGATCACGTCACCTATTGGAGCACTGCCAAGTGGGCAAGTGAGTCCCCGCTCGGATCAAGGAGCAAGATGCACAAACGTCGCGCGTCCCGCCGCAAGAAAGCGCTGATAGCCGCGATCACCGCCGCACTCTCCGGTGGCCTGCTGTTCGGCTTCGGTGCCCTCGCCCAGGCCGATGTGGTCAGCGGCACGGTCATCGGCGGGCCGAACAACTACAGGACCGTCAACCACCGGGCCAAGCCGTCCCTTTCGGCTCAGGTGAACGGCTCCTCGAAGGTGGGTGACAGGATCCAGATGTCCTGTCGGACCACCGGGGACACCGTGGAGAACAACCCGCGGTGGATCTACACCGGCTCGTACTACATCGCCGACGCGTTCATCAACGAGAACACCACCGGCCTGCCGGTGTGCGGAACGAACCCGAAGCCGACTCCCACCTCCGCGAGAACGCTCAAGATCGACATGCAGAAGCAGGTCAGGACCCAGTGGTGCTGGGACGCCTCCGGCGTGACCATCGCCAAGCACTGGGGCCGCTCCGTCAGCCAGGAGCAGTTCTGCCAACTCGCCGCCCAGGGCACCTGGGTGAACTGCAACAACCAGCCCGCGACCCTGGAGGACATGGCCAACGGCCTGGCCCGGCTGGGGCTGAGCAACAGCGGCCGCAGCCTGTCCCGCAATGCTTCGTTCAGCGAGTCCGCCACCGAGATCGCGGCGGGCCGTCCGTTCGCCGTGCGGTTCGGCTGGCGCTCCGGCGGTGGTCACATGAACGTCATCTACGGCTACGACAGCACCACCAACATGATCGCGGTCGGCGACCCCTGGCAGACCACCCAGACCTACACCTGGTGGGACTACTCCACGTACGTGAACAACAACTCGTTCCAGTGGACCCACTCCCGCATCGGCATCCAGGGCTGAGGAGCAGACCGACCATGCAGACCACGCAGATCACTCAGACGGGCCTCCGGCGCACCAAGGGTGCGGCCGTGCGGGCCGCCGCCCTCACCGCGACCGTGCTCGCCGCCGCCCTGAGCGGAATCGTTCCCGCACTGGCTGCGGAGGGTGACGGCATCGCGGGCTACCCGTCCGCCCAGCAGGCCATCCGCAGTGACCACGTCCGTGACACGGTCTCCCGGTTCCTGGTCTCGACCCGACAGCCCGGCACCGGCACCGCCGCCGCGGACGGTGGCTCTGTCGGTGCCCCGGCGAACGCCCCCGCCGCGGTCGCCGCTCCGCCCGGTTTCGACCTCAAGGACCCGGTGCCGCTGTTCGAGATCAACCCCGAGTTCGTGACCGGCAAGAGCCCGGCGAACCCGCAGACGGCGCTCCGGCTCTCCTACCTGACTTCCCGGGTGACCGCCTCCGACGGCAAGCACGCCGCCGTACTGCTCGCACCCAAGGGGAACGCCGCCGCGACGGGACCCGGCGGGCAGAGCGTTGGTGCCGAGGGATGGCAGCTGGCCGGCGTGCGCGACGGGGACGCCGAGGTCGGTTTCGCCGAGCGCGGCACTCCGCAGGCCCGTACCTTCACCGAGCCCCAGATCCACGCCTGGTACCGGCTCACCGCCGAAGGCGTGGTCGAGCCGCTCAACGACGAGGCGACCACCGGCCTCGGCGGAAAGCGAAGCCTCCCCCTCGCCTCGTACCAGAAGCTGGTCGCCGCCCGCTACGGCGACAAGATGCCCGGCTCGGCGTACGACCGCAAGGGCCTGGCCGGCGGGTACGGCGGCCTCGTCGAGGACAGCCCGGAGCTGGTCGCCGCCACCTCCGGCACCGCCGCGGCCGATGCGTCCTGGCAGCCGCTCTCCGCCACCGGGGCGGCAGCCGTGGCGGTGGCCCTGGGTGTGGTGGTGTACGCCCGCCGCCGGGGGACCGCCCGCTGAGCCCACCACCCGCTGAGCACAGTGTTACAGCCGTGTGTTCGCGAATGCACCGGGAAGTGACGTACATGTGTGGGTGATTCGAAGAGTGTGGTCATCCCGAGGGGCCGACGAGGAGATCTCTTTAAGAAACCTTGTTGAATAACGCTGACGTGGGGGGCGGCCTTGAATCAACTCCCTTAATCGGTCAGGGTTTCGAGCTGTCCCCCCGGAGATCCTTCGGCTCCCGGGGGGTCGAGCAACACGCTTGACGCCCCACACGTCAACACGAGGAGCACCCTCTTCATGTCAACTCACCAGCACGCCCGTACGCGTTCACGCGGCTTCCGGGTCCTTGCAGTGGCCACGGGAGTCGCCACTGCAACCGGTGTCTGCATGCTTCTGTCCCCCCTGGCCGGCGCGAGCACTCCGGCCGAGGGAACGGTGTACGGGCTCGGCGCACCCGGCGCGCTCAGCGGCAGCTACATCGTCATACTCGACAAGGAGGCGGACAAACAGGCACTCGCCAAGAAGTACGGCGGCGAGCTGAAGCGCACCTACACCTCCGCGGTCAACGGCTTCTCCGCATCCGGGCTTTCGGAGACCGACGCCAAGCGCCTCGCCGCGGATCCGGCCGTCGGCAAGGTCGTCCAGAACAAGAAGTTCTCCATCAACAGCACCCAGGACAACCCCCCGTCGTGGGGCCTCGACCGCATCGACCAGACGGCGACCCCGGGGGACAAGAAGTACACGTACCCCGACGCGGGTGGCGAGGGCGTGACGGCCTACGTCATCGACACCGGCGTACGGATCAGCCACAAGGACTTCGCCGGCCGCGCCGCGCACGGCTTCGACGCGGTGGACAACGACGAGAGCGCCGACGACGGCAACGGCCACGGCACGCACGTCGCCGGGACCATCGCGGGCACCTCCCACGGGGTGGCCAAGAAGGCCAAGATCGTCGCCGTCCGCGTGCTCGACGACAACGGGTCCGGCAGCACCGAGCAGGTCGTGGCGGGCATCGACTGGGTGACCAAGAACCACAGCGGGCCCTCGGTGGCCAACATGAGCCTTGGCGGCGGCGCCGACGAGGCGCTCGACGAGGCGGTGCGCCGGTCGATAGCCGCCGGTGTCACCTTCGCCGTCGCGGCGGGCAACGAGTCCTCCGATGCCGGGCAGGGGTCCCCCTCGCGGGTCCCCGAGGCCGTCACGGTGGCTTCCAGCGCAGCCGACGACTCCCAGTCGTCGTTCTCCAACTTCGGTCCGATCGTCGACATCTACGCGCCGGGCTCGGAGATCACCTCCGCCTGGAACGACAGCGACACCGGCACGAAGACCATCTCCGGCACCTCGATGGCGACCCCGCACGTCGTGGGAGCGGCCGCCCTCTACCTGGCCGGACACAAGGACGCCACGCCCGCGCAGGTCGCACAGGCCCTGACCACAGGGGCGACCCAGGGGAAGATCACCAACCCGAGCAGCGGAACGCCGAACAAGCTGCTGAAGGTGTCCGCGCAGTAGGTAAGCCGTAGGTGAACACGCCGGGGCCGTCGCACCTGAGGGGGGTGCGGCGGCCCTGTCACCGTGCGGGCGGTGCCGGCTTGCCGCCCGTGCGGCGCAGGGCGCGCGGAGCCCACCAGTTGGCGGTGCGCAGCAGGGTCATCGTGGCGGGCACCAGCAGGCAGCGCACCAGGGTGGCATCGACCGCGACGGCGATGGCCAGTGCCGTCGCCAACTGCTTCATCACCATCAACTGGCCCGTGGCGAAACCGATGAAGACGACGCACATCAGCGCGGCAGAGGAGCTGATGATCCGGGCGGAGCGAAAGATGCCGAGCTGGTGGGGCGGACACACCGAAGAGCGATACCCACCGCGCTTCTGGCGGGCAACTGACTTCCCTGACCGGTTGCCCCAATGGCATGGCAGGTCACCAACACCAGGCACGGCGTGCAGCGCAGGAGGAGAACCCCCTGACCGGGTGGGTTCCGGTTGTCCACCCAGCGCGTCAGCTGGAGGACCCCGCCCCGGAAGACGCTCCCCGGCGCCGCGAGACGGGCCAGGAAATCGCGGTGTGCCCGGTGCAGTTGCCGGTTGTTGCCGTGGGTGAAGGACCGCAGGAACGTACCCAGCGCGGACGGAGCGCGTAGGCCGGCGAAGGCCCGGCCCATCGCGCCGTGCCGCAGCCGGTCGGCGTCGTCGATAGGGTCGGCCCCGGCACAGCGCGACCAGCGGCAGCAGCCCGGCATCGGCAGCTCAACTCAGCTTAACGGAGGCAAAGTTACCTTGGTCAAGATCTGATCACGATGCGGGAATCGTCGTTGCCGACGGCTCGCCGCGAGGCCGATGCTTAAAACACCCCTCCACCCCCGAAAGGGGTCACCTGCGGTGCCCTGACCAGGCCCGCCTTAGGGCTGACGGACACACCGGTGGAGAAATGGTACGGGAAGCGGAGAGATTGTGAAGTTCGTAATGCGTGCGGCAGTACTGACCGCCGGAACGGCTCTGACCCTGTGGGGGTTCGGCGCCACCGCCCAGGCCGCCATCCCCACGTCCACCACCATCGCCACCAGTGGCGTCGGGGCGCTGGGCACCATCCAGTGCCGGCCGGACAATCACAAGTACACGGTGACGAGGATCGCGCCGGTCCGTAGGGGCCCGTCCCTCAATGCCGCGCAGATCGACGTCCGCTACCCCAACAATGAGGTACGCAGCTATAACGAGTGCGTCAATGGCGGCAGGATCTTCATCTGCATCGCGAGCTGCCACGTTTCGGACGAGGGCATTCGTGGGCAGTGGATGTTCCGCGGCGACGTTCGCTGATTTAACTTTCACACATTGCGTGCGCTAAGTTCGGTGCGCTTGGAAACGCCACGCCGGGCCTACCCGGCGTGGCGTTTCCGTGTCTCAATTGGGGCCCCACAGGTTCGTACACACGTTGCCGCTGCGGGCGAAGGCGACAGAGCTGGGCTCCCGGCCAAGGGAATCGCAGCATTGACGCTTGCCGTCCTCATCGGCTGAGCCAGGTCCTGCGGCCGGCAGCCCGCTTCCGGTTCCGCTCCCGTTCCCTGCCCGGCTCCCGCCGCCGACGGCGCCGAGGAGCCGTACGACGCCGCCCCTGCGGCACTTTTGTTCGGACCGGTGGCCATTGAGGGCGCCGCAGGCCGGATCGACTCCAACCGCTTGAGCGCGGCCGTCGAGCTCGTCTCCTTCCTTGCGCTCAACCCACGTTGCGGCAACCGGCGCTCGCCCCCGCCTCAGCCGGCGCCCTCCGCATCCTCCACTGGCAGCACGTCCCACAGCCCCGGCCTTTCGCCAACGGGGCGGCGATGGGCGCTCATTCGGAAGGCCTCGACTACCTGCGGCCCGGGCAGTCCTCGTCGCTCCTTCGCTCGACCGGCTCCGCCGCGCAGATTCGCCGCGGCCGAGTGACTGTCGGTTCGGCCCTGCGTGACCAGCGCTGGCCAGGGTGAGGGCCAACGGCCCCTCGGCGCGGCCGGATCCGTCTACACCAAGGCAGTGCCGGGCTCGGTGCCCTCCACGACTGTGAGGGGCCCTGCCCGAAGGAGCGCCCGCCCGGCTAGGCCATGCCGGCGACCGCACCGGAGCCGCATCGGACGGTACGTCCCCGGCGTGGGCTCACGTGGCGAGGCCGACGCGTACGGTCTCCACCCACGCCGGGGGCGCGGGCGGGTCGTCCCCGACCAGCGCGGCGATCAGCCTGCAGGACGGTGTCTCGTCCGGCCACGGCGTGTACCCGTCGGTCAGCACGACCACGATGTCCGGCCGGTCGGGCAGGGCCAGCGCCGCGCTGATGCCGACCCGCATGTCCGTGCCTCCGCCGCCGGCCAGGGCCACCTCGCCGGCACTGCGGACCCTGGTCACGGCATGCACGTCGGCGTCGCAGGCGAGGACGGCGACCCGGTTGCCGCCGACGCCCACCTCCCGCAGGACGCCGGTGACTTCGGCCAGAGCGGCCGCGAGGTCCTCCGGGCCCATCGAGCCGGAGGTGTCGACGACGACGGCCACCCGCGGCAGCGGCCTGCGCAGACTCGGCAGCACCACCCGGCCGCCGAGCGCGGGCGTACGGCGCGAGGGGCGGCGGTAGGTGTAGTCCACCGCGCCGGCCGCCCAGGCGGCGGCCTCGCGGACCGCTCCGGACAGGGCTCGGCGCCAGTCCACGGACGGCTCCAGCAGCTCCTCGGCCCAGCGGGCCCAGCCTTCGGGGATCCGGCCCCGGGCGCGCTGGTGGGCCCGTACGGCCTGGGCGGTCTGCCGGCGCAGCGCCTCCGCCTCCACCGGACCGACCCGGGCGGGGCCACCGCCCTCGCCGAGCTCCCAGGGCGCGGGGGCGCCGTGCGCGCCGGAACCGCAGTCCGGCCCGTGGGGCGTCGCGGGGATCGCCGGCAGGTAGGTCTCGAACAGGCCGCCGGTGGGCAGCCCGTAGAGCCTGGGCTCCATCCGCCCCTCGGGCAGCGCCAGCCCGTCGGCGAGCAGGTCGTCGTTGATCTCGCAGTCCTGGGCGATGTTGACCCGGACCGGATCGCGCTGGTCGGCGGCGGGCAGGCGCTCGGCGCGGCCGTGGTGGTCGCGCAGCAGGTGCGCGACCTCGTGGATCCACACCCCCGCCAGCTCGACGACCGGGGTCGCCTCGACGAAGTCCGGCGAAACGTAGCAGCGCCAGTGCCGGTCGACGCCCATGGTGCGCACCCCGTCCGAGGGGACCACGGTCAGGGCGTACAGCGCGGAGGCGAGGTACGGACGCGCCTCGGCAGCCTTGTAACGGGCCGCCAGCAGCTTCGCGCGGTCCAGGGACCGGGACGGGGACGGGGACGGAGGCAGGGGCGGGCGCACGGCGGACCCGGGCTCAGTCGCCGCCCGGCAGGGAGCCGGACAGCCGGAGCAGTTCCACGAAGGCGTCGATGCCCGCCGGTACCGGCCAGTCGAGGTCGCGCATCGCGGCGAGGTCGGCGGCGGCCCGGGCGGCGACGTCGGGCACGCCCGCGTCCACGGCCTTCGCCAGGACCGCCCAGCCCGCCTCCCAGCGGGGACGGGTGAGCTCGCTCTGCACGGCGGCGACCACGGCGATGAGGAAGGCCAGCTGACGGTCCCCGCGCTCGGGCAGGGCGAAGGCGTCCGGGTCGGCCAGCACCCGGTCCGGGTCGGGCAGGTCGAGGTGTTCGAGGTACGAGAGCAGTTCGATCCCGGCGGCTTCACCCACGGCGCCGGTGAGCGCGGCGGCCAGCGCCTCCCGGCCCGTCGAGGCCGCGTACCCGGTCGCCAGCAGCCGCAGGGCCATCTCCCAGGTGCGCGGGGAGGGCCAGCCGCGGCCCCGTCCGGCCGCTTCGGACGGCATGTGGTGGACCAGGCCCGGCCGGGCGGTGAGGAAGCCGGAGACGGCGCCGCGGGCCCGGGCGACCGACCCGGAGGCCTTGGCGGGATCGACGACCGGGATCGCCACCTCGGGCCAGGTGCCGGCCATGCCGCGGGCCACGGTGCGCGGGTCGTGCGTCCAGTCGAGGTGGACGAAGCGGTTGGCGAGCGGCGGGCTGAGGTGCCAGCCGTCGGCGGCGCTGGCGGGAGGGTTGGCCGCGGCGACGATCCGTACCGCCGGCGGGAGTTCGAGGCTGCCGACCCGGCGTTCCAGGACCACGCGCAGCAGGGCCGCCTGCACGGCGGGCGGGGCGGAGGACAGCTCGTCGAAGAACAGCAGCCCCTGGCCGGTGCGGGCGAGGCGTACCGCCCAGTCCGGCGGGGCCATCGGCACACCCGTGGAGGCCGGGTCCTCACCGACGATGGGCAGCCCGGCGAAGTCGGAGGGCTCGTGGACGCTGGCGATGACGGTCTCCAGCCGTACGCCGAGCGCGGTGGCGAGCTGCTCCATGCCGGCGGACTTGCCGATGCCGGGCTCGCCCCACAGGAGGACCGGCTGATTGGCCGTCACCGCCAGTGCCAGCGCCTCTAGTTGGGGATTCGTAGCGGGCTCGGTGCGGGTGGTGCTCAGCCGGACACCCAAGGCGTCGGCGGCGGCCAGGGCCCGGGCGGGCTGCGGCTGGGTCGCCCTCATGCGTCCTCCCCGTCCTCGTCCTCGTCCTCGTCGTCCTCGTCGTCTTCGTCCTCGCGGTACTCCATGTGCTCGTCGAACCAGTCGGCGCCGATGTCGGGGAACTCCTCGTCGACGCGGTCGCGCAGGAAGGCGAGGTCGGTGCGCTTGTAGCGGCGGATCTCCTGGGACAGCGACAGTTCCATTTCGTCGATGACGTCGATCCGGGAGCCGGCCACCAGCAGGGCCCTGACCAGGTCCGCCGAACCACCCCAGTGCACGGCGGACAGCAGCGGGGTCCGCTCGGCCTTGTCCCGCGCCTCCAGGTCGAGTCCGGCCGCCAGCAACCGGGGCAGCAGCACCTCGTGGTCGAGCAGGTGGAGCGCGTGCAGCAGCCCGCGTCCGCGGGCGTCCCGGATCCGGGGGTCCACCCCCGCGTCCAGCAGCGCCACCACACCCGGGGTGTCGCCGTGCTGGACGCGCAGGAAGAGCTCGTGCCGCTGGGCCTGGAGGGCGCGCGGCAGCCGCCCCTCACCCGTGGTCCACGCCTGCTGCACGGCGAAACACCCCGAGACCGCGCCGCCGAACGCCCGCATGGCGCGCTCGCGTTGCTGCTCCTCGGGGGTGTGCGGAACGTCCAGTACGCCGCCCCGCGAGCGGACCTCGTGCCATCCGCCGCGGCAGCGCACGCGGACCGGTCTGCCCGTGTCGGGGCCGGGCGGGCCCACGGCCGGCCCGGCGTCCGGGAACAGTGCGGCGGCCACCAGTGGGTGCAGCTCGCGCGGTGTGATCCGGCCGGTCCGTACCAGTTCGAGGTCGGGGAGGCGTTGCCAGGCGTACCGGGGCAGGGGCGGGACGGCGAGCGCCTCGGCCTGTTCGACGACGCGGGCCCGGAGCCCGTCAAGGCCGGCGTGCTCCAGCAGGAGGTAGGAGCGCCAGGTGGCCGCGATCCGGTACCGGTCGCCCGCTCCGGCTGCCACGAGCCGCGCCACCTCCGGTGCGAGCCGGGTGAGGTCGAGGGGCATCCGCGCGAGGAGGCCCTTCGGGTCCGCCGGGCGCTGGTACTGCTGCGGGGCGGGGACGGTCAGGTCGCACTCGACACCCGCGGCCGCGTAGGCCCCGACCACGTCGTCGCGGGCCCACAGCCGGGCGATCCGCTCGGCGAGGCCGCCGGGGTCCGCGAAGCGCGCGCCCAGCTCGGCTGCGCACCGGGCGTCCCAGAACGGCCGGACCGCGGTCCAGTCCTCCGAGACGAAGCCGTGCCCCGTGTACACGTTCCACTTCTTGGCGGCGACCGGCGCGCAGTGCAGGCGCAGCCGCTGCGGGCCTTCGGTCATGAGGGGGGTGGTCACCGACAGGGTCGGGCCGCCGGGGCCGCCGTAGGAGGCGAGCAGGATCCGCAGTGCGGGGGCGATGGTCGTGCGGCCGCCCAGGAGCCGGGGCAGGTGCCAGCGCAGCAGGTCCGGGGCGAGGTGGCGCAGGTCCTGCGCCACGGCCTCGGCGACCTCGGGACCGTAGCGGGCTTCGAGCTCCGCCGGCTCGAAGCCGACGTCCACGGCGGCGGCTGCGCAGGCCGCCCGCCAGTCACCGGCCAGCCGGTGCGCGGTGGCCTGCTCGATCATCCAGCCGGGCACCGCGTAGCGGCGGATCCGCTGCCACGCCGGGCCGTCCTCGGGCCGGAAGCCGCCGGGCAGTTCGGCGTTCGTGGCGCTCACCGGTAGACACTGCCGATCGCTCGCAGGTCCGGGTGGGCGGCCCGGGCGGGGCGGAGCCGTTCGGTGAAGGAGCGCTTGACGCGGCGGGGCAGGCCGGGCCCCAGACCGACGTACTCCAAGGGGCTGTCGGCGGGTACCGCGGCGAGCAGGCTCTTCGCGCCCCGTCCGGTGAGGCCGGTGTGGCGCAGCTCCAGGCGGCGCAGGGGGCTGCCGGGGAGCGCGGCGGCCAGGGCGTACGCCCCTTCGTCACCGGGGTCGTTGCCCGGCGCGCCGAGGCTGCGCTCGGACATGGTCCGGCCGAGGTCGAGGGCTTCGATGCCACCGAGGGAGGCGGCCAGGGAGCGTGCTCCGGCGGCGCCTATGCCGTTGCCGCCGAGCCCGAGGCGGACCGGCCGGGCGGAGTCGGCCGCGGCGGTGGCAAGGGCCGCCGCGCCCTCGTCGCCGAGGTGGTTGGCCGGGACGTACAGTTCGCGCACCCCGGCCTCCCGGATCAGGGCGGCGAGCAGCGGAGCGGCGTCGGAGCCGAGGCCGTTGCCGCCGAGGAACAGGCGTTCCAGGGGCTGGTCGCGGTCCAGCAGGGCGTCGAGCAGGAGGCGTACGCCGGCGGCGCCGATCCCGGTGTTGACCAGGTCGAGCGTGCGCAGGGCGGTGTTGCGGCGCAGCAGCGCGGCCAGGGTCCGGGCGCCGTCCCCGAAGAGGGGATTGCGCTTGAGCCAGAGGGCGCGGACGGTGGTGTCGTCGGCGAGGGCGCCGGCGAGGGAGCTCACCCCGTCGGGGCCGATCCGGTTGCAGCCGAGGTAGAGGGTGTGCAGCCCGTGGCCGCCGGCGAGGGCCCCGGCCAGGGTGCGGACGCCGGCGTCGCCGATGGCGTTGGTACCCAGGAGCAGGTGGGCGGCGTGCGCGGAGGCGGCCGCGGCCGGCACCAGCCGGGCAGCGCCGGCCGGGCCGAGTCCCTGCTTGCAGAGGTCGACGCGGCCGTCGCTGCGCAGGGTGCCGAGCGGGAAGGTCTCGTCGGTCTCGACGGGCCGTTGCGCGGCGAGCCGGGCGAGCAGCGGGCCGAGGCCGGCCGGGTCGGCCGGCGGCAGATCGGGGTGCTCGATCGCGGGGCACCGTACGGGTGTCGGCTGTGTCATCACCACTCCACCGGTTCCTTCGCCGGTGCCCGGCGTCCATCACGACTCGAAGACGTGAACTGCAGAAGTAGACGCAAGACCGGTCGGATTCGAACCGACGTCCTCCAGCTCGATGCGTGGGCGCGACGACCTCTGCGCTACGGCCTTGCTGCGGGCGATCATACCCACCCGGCGGCCGGAAATCGATCACCAGTTTGGGGCGTGGAATCGACTGCCCTGATGTGGGACAGGCCCGGTGCCCGATGCCCGGCGACGGGGTGAGCGGTGAGCAGTCGTACGCGTGCCCTACGGAGGAGTCCTGCCTCCTGCGGGAACGTGGTGCCATGGTGATGTGGATCCGCACGTATGACGAAGCCCGAGGCCTGTGGCAGTACTTCGAGGGTGATGAGGCGGGGTGGGTGCTGCGGCAAGTGGACGTGCGAGGCGCTGACGGATGCCCGGTGACCGCCGCCTCCCTGGAGGAGGTCCTCCGGCTCCAGGAACGCGCCGACGTCGCCACCTTGAGCCGGTACGAGCAGCGGTACGGCCTCGTCGCCGAGGGCAGGCTCACGGGGTGGGAGGAGGCGCCGCGCTCCGGCGCGATCTCGGCCGGTGAGTTCGAGAGGATGTGGCTGGAGGCCCGGCGCGCCCTGGGCGCCGCCGCACCGCCCCCTGGCGCGGACGTGTGACGGCCGCCTCCCCTTCGGCCCGCACGCGGGGCGCGGCCCTCTGCCGACGTGCCGCGGCGCGGCGATACTGAACGTAGGCCGACCGCTCAACCCCGGGGCTGGGATCACCCTGGGTAGTCGCGAGGGGAATACCCGCTGAGCGCTCCGTTCGGCTGGTCGAAGGGCGGTATCGATGGACGCACCGGCGCCGGGTCTGGGCGAGGGGCCCGAGGACCCGTTCGCGCTGCACAACTCGGCCTCGGCGGTACTCGACGACCAGGGCACGATCGTGGGCTGGAGCGAGCGCGCGCAGGAGCACCTCGGCTACCCGCCCGAGGAGGTGCTGGGCAGGGCGGCGATCGATCTCCTGTTCGATGCCCGTGACCGTGAGGCGGTCAGGGACGCGATGGCCGCCTGCGAGCGCGGCCGGGACTGGTCCGGTGACCTGCCCGTACTGCCCGTGCTGTCCGTCCTGCACCGCAGTGGGCGGCGGGTGGAGCTCGGCTTCCGCGCCCGCGCCGTCATCCGCGCCGACTCGGCCCGCGAGTGGTTCCTCGTCGTCGCCCCGGCGCAGGAGGTGCTGCAGTGGGAGACGGACCGCTCGGTGCTCGACGGTCTGTTCCGCCGCTCCCCGATCGGCCTGTCCGTCCACGCCCCCGACCTGAGCATCCTGCGGGTCAACCGGGCCCTGGCCCGGTTCGCGCAGCTCCCCGCGGCGGAGGTCCGGGGCCGGCGTACGGGTGACTTCCTCATCGGCCCGGACCTGGAGACCATCGAGACCCGGCTGCGACGGGTGCTGGAGACGGGCGAACCCCTGATCTTCACCGAGCAGCCCTGTCGGCTGAGGAGTGACCCCAGCAACGAGCGGGTGGTGTCGGTGTCGGCGTTCCGGATGGAGGACCCCTCCGGCGCCGTCCTCGGAGTCACCCAACTGGTGGAGGACGTCACCGACCGCTACCGGGCCCGGCGACGGCTCGCCCTGCTCAACCGGGCCAGCGCCCGCATCGGGACCACGCTGGACCTCGACCAGACCACCCGGGAGCTGGCCGACGTCGCGGTACCCGATCTCGCCGACGCCGTATCGGTGGACCTGCTGGAGCCGGTGGCCCGCGGCGAGGAGACCATCGGGGAGAGTGGCGGGGACGCCCTGGGGGAGAGCGCCGGGGACGGCGTGGAGGGGAGCGGGCTGGTCCGCAGGATGGCCGTTCATTCGGTCGTGGCCGAGGCGCTGCGGGTGATGTACTCCGCGGGAGAGGTCTTCCAGTTCGACCCCCGTACCCCGCAGGCCAGGTGCCTCGCCGAACAGCAGCCCATCCTCGAACCCGTGCTCCACAGCAGTCCCGGCTGGTACTTCCAGGATCCCGAGCGCACCCGGCGCGCCATCGGCCTGGGCGCCCACTCCCTGATCGTCGTCCCCCTGACGGCCCGCGGTGTGCTCCTCGGCCTGCTCAGCCTGTGGCGTGCCGAGCGGCCCGAACCGTTCGAGGAGGACGACGTCAGGCTCGCGGAGGAATTCGCCGCGCGCGCCGCCCTGTGCATCGACAACGCCCGCCGCTACACGCAGCAGCATCAGGCCGCGCTGACACTGCAACGCAGCCTGCTGCCAAGGGAGTTGCCCGAACACAGTGCCGTGGAGGTGGCACACCGCTATCTGCCGGCCGATCCCGCCACCGGCGTCGGCGGCGACTGGTTCGACGTCATCCCGCTCTCCGGGGCCCGCGTCGCCCTCGTCGTCGGCGATGTCGTCGGCCACGGTCTGCACGCCGCGGCCACCATGGGGCGCCTGCGCACGGCGGTGCACACCCTGGCCGGCCTCGACTACGCCCCGGACGAGGTCCTCTCCCACCTGGACGACCTGGTCAGCCGGCTGGCAGAGGAGCAGGAGCCTGCCGACGGACGCTCGCAGGGCCAGCAGATCGTCGGCGCGACCTGCCTCTACGCGGTCTACGACCCCACCTCCCGGCGCTGCACCCTCGCCCGGGCGGGCCACCTGCCCCCGGCCGTGGTGGCCCGCGACGGCACGGTGAGCCTGCCCGACCTTCCCGAGGGCCCGCCGCTGGGCCTGGGCGGACTGCCGTTCGAGTCCGTCGAACTGGAACTCGCCGAGGGCAGCCTGCTGGCGCTCTACACGGACGGCCTGGTCCGGGCCCGCGGCCACGACCTCGACGAGGGACTCAAGCGGCTGCGCCAAGCCCTGTCCGGGGCCGGCGGCTCGCTGGAGGAGACCTGTACGGCGGTACAGGAGGCCCTGCTGCCCGAGCATCCACACGATGACGTCGCACTGCTCCTCGCCCGCACACGCGTGCTGGCGCCGGAGCAGGTCGCCTCCTGGGAACTGCCCGCGGAGCCGACCGCCGCCGCCCGGGCACGGGCTCTGACGGAGACCACCTTGACCGGGTGGGGCCTGGAGGAGATGACCTTCACCGCCGAACTGGTCGTCAGCGAACTGGTCACCAACGCCTACCGTTACGGCGGTGGCGCGCCGCTCACCCTGCGGTTCATCCGCGACCGCAGCCTGATCTGCGAGGTCTCCGACCACAGCAGCACCGCTCCGCACCTTCGGCGGGCGCGCACCACCGATGAGGGCGGGCGCGGCCTCTTCCTCGTCGCCCAGCTCACCGAACGGTGGGGCACCCGCTACACCCGGGACGGCAAGACGGTCTGGACGGAGTTCCCCCTGGCGGTGGCGGTGGCGGCCGCGGCGGACGCCGGAGGGGTCACCACGGGACCTGCCGGTAGTCCTTGAGGAGGATCCCGTGGAGGGGTGCGCCGGCCTGGCCCCGCACGATGGGGTGGTAGACGCGGGCGGCGCCGTCGACGATGTCCAGCGGCGGGCGCCAGCCGGTGGCGGCGTGCCGCTGCCGGGCGGGGAGGGGCTTCTCGTCGGTGACCCAGCCGGTGTCGACGCTGCAGGTGTGGATGCCGCGGGTGGCCAGCTCGGCGGCGCTGGTGCGGGTGAGCATGTTCAGCGCGGCCTTGGCCATGTTGGTGTGCGGGTGGCCGCCGGTCTTGTTGCGGACGGTGAACTGGCCTTCGACCGCGGAGACGTTGACGAGGTAGCGGTGGCGGTGCGGGGAGGCGTCGAGGAGCGGGAGCAGGCGGTCGGCGAGCAGGAACGGTGCGACGGCGTTGACCAGTTGGACTTCCAGCAGCTCGGTCGGGTCGATCTGTCCCAGCCGCAGGGTCCAGGAGTTGACCGCGGCGGTCTCGGGCAGCAGGCCCGCCTCGTCGACGGCCTCCCGCGGCAGTGCGGCCGCCGGGGCGTCATCGGTGTGGGCGGCGCCGGCCAGGGCGTGGGACTCCCGTGGCCGCGGGGCGAGTTCCGCCGTCCACGGCAGCGGTGCGGTGCGGGGGCCGGGTACCGAAAACCCTGGAGCGGTCCAGGTCCGTGGTGGGGCGAGCGCCCCGGGGGCCGGGCTGGATTCGGATTCGGCGGCGGACAGGGCGGTGTAGGCGTGCGGAGAGCGGCGCAGGGTCTGCGCCGCGTTGTTGATCAGAATGTCCAGGGGCAGCCCCTGGGAGATCATGTGGTCGGTGAAGGCCAGCACCTGCCGGGGATCGCGCAGGTCCAGGGCGGCGATCCGCAGCCGGTGCCACCAGCCCGCGGCGCCGGGGGCGGCCGCGAACCGGCGCACCGTGTCCTGGGGGAAGCGGCTGGTCACCGTGAGCTCGGCGCCGTCCCGAAGGAGCATCAGCGCGACCTGGTAGCCGATCTTGACGCGCCCGCCGGTCAGCAGCGCACGCCGGCCGGTGAGGTCGGTGCGGGCCGTGCGGTGGGCGAGGTTCTCGTCGGCGCACCGGGGGCACAGCAGGTGGTAGAACTCGTGGACCTGCCGGTAGTGGGCCTTGCAGACGTAGCAGCGCTGGGGGCGGTTGAGTAGGCGTGACGGTCGGTCACCGCCCGGGGCGGAGCCGTCCCGTGGTGGTCGCACCGCGGACGGTCCGGCCGGAAGCTGAACGCAGGCGCGGACCGTAAGGCCCTCTCCGGCGGAGGCTCCTGCGGAGGTTCCGGCGGAGGTTCCGGCGGACAGAGGCGCGTCCATCACGCGGTCCCGGGCGCCCATCGCCGTGGTGGCGAGCAGCTTCGCGTCGGCGGCGGCCCGCTGCGCGCGTGCCTCGGCACGGCGTCGGTGCCGGCCGTCGCGGACGAACTCGCCGGCAGCCCGTTCCAGCAGGCGGCGCCGAGCATCGTCCACGGGTAGCTGCCGCGCCTGGTGCAGCAGGTCCAGGCAGGTCTGTATGCGCTCACTGTCCACGGGGTGCCTTACGTCTGATGGACGCACAGCACGTCGGCTGCGACCGTCGGTGATGATCAGAATAGGCCGCCACCGACAGGAAGTCAGGCGCCTTTTTCCACCGTCCACAGCAGGTCGAACCAGCTGCGGACGACACGAGCCGATGGCGGACTTCGACGCGACGGAGAACCGACTGCGTGGCGCAAAGACACTGGCCTGCACTGCACGACCTGACGTCCATGCGCCGCGCGCGAAGGCTTCGGGGCGGCGCTCCGTGAGTTTCCCGCGCGCCGGTCTGTACGCGTGAGACCGACTCACGGAAGGCTGGGGCCATGCGGAAACTGATCTACGGCATGAACGTGACCCTGGACGGCTACATCGCCGCGCCCGGCGACGACATCGGCTGGAGCGTGCCGAGCGACGAGCTGTTCCAGTTTTGGTCCGACCAGCTGCAGGCGACCGACCTGTCGCTGTACGGGCGCAAGCTGTGGCGGACGATGAGCTCCTACTGGCCGACCGGCGACCAGCAGCCCAACGCCACCCCGGCGGAGATCGAGTTCGCGCGCCGCTGGCGGGACATGTCGAAGGTGGTGTTCTCCTCGACGATCGACACCGTCGACTGGAACACCCGCCTGGTCGCCGGCGACGCGGTCGCCGAGATCACCCGGCTCAAGGCCGAGGACGGCGGCCCGATGGACATCGGCGGCGCGACGCTCGCCGGGGCGGCCATGCGGGCCGGGCTGGTCGACGAGTACGTGCTGGCCACCGCGCCGGTCCTGGTGGGCGGCGGCACGCCGTTCTTCACCGCGCTGGACAGCTGGGTGAACCTGAACCTGGTGGAGACGCGGACGCTTCCCTGCGGCGTGATCCTGACCAGATACGAGACGAGGCGCTGAGCGCCCGTCACGCGACTCGACCGCCTGCCGGGTCGGGCGTGATCCCGATGCGCAGGAACCAACACCGCCCGAGGGGGAATCGGCACGACACGATCAGCCGCCGTTCACTACTGTCACCTCGGAGAGGATGTGGACATGGCACTGGTCAAAAAAGGATCGCGGCTCATCACCGTGGACGGCACGACCTACCGGTGGCGACTGCGCGGACGGCCGACCTATGACCAGGGGCTGGTCCGCTCGCCCCTTGCCTACGCGGTCGAGCATGCCGAGACTCCCGGTACCACCCTGGTGATCACCACCAACCAGCCGCACCCGAGCAACTGGTGCGGAACCCACGGCAACCCGGTCCTGCCCGGCCAGGTGGCTGACGGCATCCGCACCGCACTCACCGCCGGCTGGACGCCGAAGGGCCCCGGCTCACCGTTCCGCCTCGACCAGTCAGCAGGCTTCGTCTCGTCCCACTGACCCACCCCCCACTCAAGGTGGGGGGCCGGGGCCATGAGGCGTCTAAGGTCGCGTCCATGACGAGGACCACGCCCGCACGACCGCTCGATATCGAGGCGCTCTTCCCGGACCTGGCCGCCTTTCGGGGAACGACGACTCGGCTCCATCCACGGCCGGGCAGACCCGAGGTTTCGGCCAGTTCCGTGGGCGGTCCTCTGCTGTGGCCGGCGGACGAGCCTTGGCCGGTGTGCGGCGAGGCACACGGCCGTGGGCGTGGTCGACGCCCGGCTGACATCCACCGCTATCGGCAGGTCCTGGCTTGCGCATGGGCCCGCGAGCAGGCCCCCGGCCCGACGGATGAGGAACGGGAGCTCCTGGAGGAGCTGCACCGGGAGCACCGCATCCCCGCGGCGTCCGAGACCGACCCGCTGCCGATGATCGGCCTCGCGCAGCTGTACCGGCGGGATGTGCCAGACCTGCCGGCGGGGACGGCCGACTGCGATCTACTTCAGGTGTTCTGGTGTCCCTTCAACGCGCACGGTCCGGGCCGGTGTGACCTGGAGCTGCACCTGCGCTGGCGGCGGTCGTGGGAGGTCGGCGAGGTACTGACCGTGCCGCCGCAGCCGCTGGTCGTCGGGTCCGACGGCTTCGTGCCCGAGCCCTGTGTGCTGCACCCGGAGCAGGTGTTCACCTACCCGTTCGCCGGCCTCCTGCCGGAGGAACTGTGCGCCCGGATCGACGCCTGGGAGGAAGCCCTCGAAGAGGAAGCTGAGCAGTCGGCGGACGAAAGCACGACCGAGCCGCTCGGCTACCAGTATGACTTGTCCATCCCGCCGGGCTGGCGCGTGGGCGGCTTCGCCTCCTGGCACGCGACCGACCCCTGTCCCATGGACTGTCTGACCTGCACGACACCGATGCACCTGCTGCTGACCATCGACAGCTCGGAATGGGACGGCGGCAGCGGCAGCTGGAAACCGCTGGAGGACCAGGAGGGGGACCAGGACCAGCCCACTCATCGCTGTGCCACTCCCACGGCGGTCACTGTGGGCCGCTGGGGTGAGCTCAACGTATTCGCCTGTCCCAACGAGCCCGAGCATCCGCACCGCTGGAGCATCCAGTAGCCCGCCGTGCCTCTGAGGAAGCGCAGCGAGCGAACCGCGGTGTCCCCGACGGCCGTTGGGTTCCGGTCCCGTGTCGGGATCAAGGCGCCGTCCATGAGCCACAGCGAGGCTCCGATGTGTCGGCTGGGAGGGGTCCCCGCGTGTTGCGCGACCCGGCACACCGACCGGGGGGGATCTGCCAACGGCCGCCCGGTCGCAGTCCCTTGCCTGCCGGAGCCTGAGGGCGCCTACCTGCCCGCCCTCCAGAACGCCGCCTGAACGCGAGCCGGCCCCCAGCTCCGACGCGCACATACGCACGGCCCGGACCCGCCTCCCGCGGGCCCGGGCCGGTGGGCGGGCGACCCACACCCCCCTCGAAGGCCTCAGCGCCGCCATGCGCCACCGCATGGCCGCCGGCTGGCCCCCGCTCCCACCCGTACCGGCAGAGCGGCCATCACCGCGTGGCTGACACGCCGTCGGCCCTCCACGGACGCTCTGTCTGCCCCAGCCCTGGTGTACTAGCCTGCCTCAGCGCAGCCGTCAGCACGGCCCGGGGCCACGGCCTCACGCAGTCGATGAGAAGAGGGCATATGAGTTCGCGCTTTCGCACGGCCGGAATGCTCAGCGCCGCGACGGCACTTCTGCTCGGCCTGACCGGAGCGACCAGCGCCAACGCCTCCCCCGGTCGCCCTTCCGCCGCCGACAGAGCAGACGTGCAGTTCGACTGGCTTCGCAACGTCAACAGCGGCCAGTGCCTTGCCGTCCCCGGCGGCAGTATGGACCCGGGCAGGGGGCTCATCCAGTGGCCGTGCGGGGGCTGGATGGACCACAAATGGCACCTCAAAGCCGCCTTCACCGCCGGCGGCCTCCAGTACTTCCAGATCATGAACGGCAACAGCGGGCAGTGCATGGCCCTGCCGGGTGGCAGTACGGAGGCCGGTACGCAAGTCATCCAGTGGCCCTGTGGCGACTGGAAGGACCATTACTGGGGAGCGGAGTTCACCAATCAGGGCGTACGGCTGAAGAACTGGAACAGCGGCCAGTGCCTTTCCGTCCCCGGCGGCAGCGGGACCGCGGGCGAAAAGGTCATCCAGTGGCCCTGCGGCGGCTGGCTGGACCAGTCCTGGCGGTATGAGAGCTCGTCGGCGTCCTGACGGTGCGGAACGCCAAGGTTGTCGTCGTCGGCCCGGCGCCGTCCCGGAGGGCAGCGGCTGCATCTGGTGGGCCCGGCCAGACCGCGGAGTCGACGTTGGTCTGCCAGATGTTCGGCCCGGCAGCATCGGCCCTCGCGTGCACCAATGTCAGCAGCCGGGCCCACACCCCCTGCCGCTGCAACCGCCTGAACGCCCGCACACTGTTTGCGGGGGCCCGTACTCACACGACAGAATGGGACACCATTCCGCATCTGCCGCCGCACACCGTCCACCCGCCGAGACCGACCCCGCTCGCCGCAACTTCCTGGAAGAGTTCCCGGAGGGCTGCGGGCTCATCGACGATGCGTCTTGAACGCTTCAGCTTTCCGTGCAGGGCAGGCACCGACCTCATCGCGGCCGTGGTTCCTCCACCCAGACTCATCACGATGAACCCGGCAATGTTGGATGGCGGCATGGTGAGACCCAAGAAGGAGAGGAAGCGGCCCGTCTGGGGCATTCCGAAAGGAATCGTCCTGTTGGCGACGCCGGAGGGCTGGCGCACCAGCGTGCTCACCACGGAAGGCGGAATGCTCTGTGGGCGCCTGGACGTGCCGGTCAACACCGACCCCCAAGACGCGCGGGCCGCTGCGGCGGTGATGGTGACGGAACTCGCGCGCGACTTTCACGACACTGACGTCGAGGTGAGCTGGAGGCCGCCCCAGGAGCCTTGGTCATGGACCGCCCAAGTCACCCTCGCCGCCCAGAACGACTCACCTTCGCCGGACGCCGAGGGTTAAAGAGCAAGATCAGGAGTAGAGCAGGACCCGCTTAAGACGTCGTTTCTTATGGCGTGATCGTTCGTTGGACCGTGCATGAAGGACTTGGTTGAGCGGCTGGTCCCGGATGAGCTGTGGGTGTTGTTCCGGCGAGTGGTGCCGCCGACGGAGGTGATACGCCCGCAGGGTGGGGGCCGACGGCGTGCCGGTGACCGCGAGGCCCTGGCCGCGCCGGCGGAGCGAGGCAGCGTCAGCCGTTGAAGAAGTCGCCCAGGGTGGCGGAGAGCGGGCCGGGGGCTTCCTCGGCCACATGGTGGCCGGCGTCGATGCCGTGGCCCCGGACGTCGTCGGCCCAGTCGCGCCAGATGGTGCGCGGGTCGCCGTACAGGTCCTCCAGGTCGTCTCGTAGCGACCACAGGACCAGGACGGGGCAGTCGATCCGCGCGCCTCGGGCGCGGTCCGCCTCCTCGTGTTGGCGGTCCACGGTGAGCCCGGCGCGGTAGTCCTCCAGCATGGCGCGGACGACGTCTGGATTGCGGGTGGCGGTCCTCCACTCGTCGTAATTTTCCTGCCCCATGGCTTCGGGGTCGCCGCGGTACCAGGCGTCGGGATCGGCGTTGATGACGCGTTCGGGGATCTCCGGCTGGGCGAAGAAGAACCAGTGCCACCACGCGGTGGCGAACCGGGCATCCGCACGGGTCAGGTGCTCGCTCAGGGGCAGGCCGTCCAGGAACGCCACCCGGGTCACCGCGGAGGGGTGGTCCAGCACCAGGCGGAGCGCCACGGCAACCCCCCGGTCGTGGCCGATGAGACCGAAGCGCTGGTGCCCGAGCGTCTGCATGACCTCGACCATGTCCTTGGCCACGGCGCGCTTGGAGTGCGGGACATGATCTGAAGCGGGCGCCGGGCCGCGGGAGCGCCCGTACCCGCGCAGGTCGGGGCAGACGACGCTGAAACCGCGCCGCACCAGGACGGGCGCGACCCGGTGCCAAGTCGCCGACGTGCGCGGGTGGCCATGCAATAACAGGAGAGGCGGGCCCTCGCCCCCGTACCGAACGAAGACGGACGCCTCACTGGTGCGCACCATCCTGGTGGCGAATTCCTCGAACACGAAACGACCCTTTCGCTCCGGGGCCCGGTCCGCGCTACCCCACCGTCCCACCTGCCCATGAGGAGCTCCGGCACTCCGCCAACTGTCGAGCTCAGTCGCCAACTAGCGTGCTCAAGCGCCAACTATCGCGCTCCTTACCTTGTTGGCGGGTTGATTCCGGTCCTTCGTACGATCGGGAGACCCAGGGGCCTGGGTGTGGCTTAGACGCCGTTTCATTTGGCGAGTCGGCGATGGCAGATGAGGGCTGCGGCTATGCCGACGAAGGCGAGGAAGTGTTCAGCCTTGCGCTCGTAG